>CAYXVG010000074.1:19907-26866 GCA_964468205.1 uncultured Solibacteraceae bacterium
GGTGAGACGGCCGTGCAACAGTCTGGTTGTTGCAGAGGCACATGGCACGGGGCATATGCCCCACAACGGGTGACGGGATGGGCAACAAATGCTAGTAAATACATCATTTTTGATACAAGTAGTTTGGCCTCTGAATTGCTGATATCATGCGGATGCCGAAGGGGCGTTTCAGAAGCAAGGCCACCGCACTACTCGTCTGGCCGATTGTCTGGCTGAATTTTTCGGCTCCCGCGCTACCTCAAGAGCCGGAGCCACTTCCCGGCGCCGAGGAGTGCGCCATGTGTCACGATGTCGGGCCGATGACGGGCAGCCGGGAAGCGGGAACGCCGCCGAACTTTGGAGAGTCCGCTCTGCGTGCGTCCCCCCATGCGGAGATCGAGTGCAACAACTGCCACATGGATCTGATGGGGGCGGAGATACCCCACCCCGAGAAGCTTGATGAGGTTGACTGCGGCATTTGCCATTCCGGCATCGCCGAGCAATTTGTCCAGAGCCTGCACGGGCTGGCCGCCCAGGGAGGCGACGAGCTGGCGCCAACCTGCACATCCTGCCACGGCACGCACAACGTTAAGCGGGCCGGCGACCCCGAGTCGCCGATCGCGGTGATGCAGATCCCTGGAATGTGCGGCCAGTGCCACCGGGAAGGCACGCCGGTGCAGGAGACACGGGCGATCCATCAGCACGACATCGTGAACAACTACATGGACTCGATCCACGGAGAGGGACTATTCCGGAAGGGTCTAACCGTGACGGCGGTCTGCACGAGCTGCCACACGGCGCACTTCGTCCTGCCGCACACCGATCCACGCTCGTCCATCAGCAAGGAGCGAATCGCCGAAACCTGCGAGCAATGCCACGCCAACATCGAGGAAGTTCACCAGAAGGTGATTCGGGGCGAGTTATGGGAGAAGCAGCCGCATCTGGTTCCCGCCTGCGTGGACTGTCATGAGCCGCATAAGATCCGCAAGGTCTTCTACGAGGAGGGCATCGCGAATCGCGATTGCATGCGCTGTCACGGCGATCCGAGCCTAACGGTTACCCGAGCCGGCAGCCCGGCGCCGTTGTTCGTGAACGAGGATGAGCTGGCGCGGTCCCGTCATTCCCGAACGGCGTGCGTGCAGTGCCACACCGGCGCGACGCCTACTCATGACCGGCCCTGCGACACGGTGGCCGAGAAAGTGGACTGCTCGATATGCCACGCGGATGTCGTGAACCAATACCAAGAGAGCACCCACGGGATGTTGTTCGCCAAAGGCAACCCGGACGCGCCCGGTTGCAACGGCTGCCACGGGACCCATGGCGTGATGGGAAAGAACGAACCCGGGTCGCCGACGTTCGCGCGTAATGTTCCCGGCCTCTGCGCCGATTGTCACCGTTCCGGCCAGCAGGCCGCGGTGCGGCGGAGCGAGACTGCCACTCAGGTGGAAAACTACATGGACAGCATTCACGCGAAAGGCCTGCTCGAGAGCGGGCTGACCGTGACGGCGAACTGCGCGGATTGTCACACGGCGCACAGCGAGCTGCCGGCCGCCGACCCGCGATCGGCCGTGCATCGCGCCAACGTGGGTGCAACTTGCGGGCGATGCCATCACGGCATTATGGAGCTGTTCGATCAGAGTATTCACTCTCCGCAGGTCGCCGACACCGGGGAGGAACTGCCGGTCTGCAGCGATTGCCATTCCGCCCACGAGATCCAGCGGGTGGATCGCAGTGATTTCCGCGGCCACATCATGGATCAGTGCGGAGAGTGCCACGAACAGATTACCGAGGAGTACTTCGAGACGTTCCACGGCAAGGTTTCGCGCCTGGGCTATGAGCGGGCGGCAACATGCTATGACTGCCATGGCTCCCATGACATACTGCCGACGAGCGATCCGCGGTCGCGTCTCAGCCACGACAATATCGTCGAAACCTGCGCGAGTTGCCACCCGGGGTCGCACCGGCAGTTCGCGGGCTACCTCTCCCACGCCACTCATCACGATCCGGACAAGTACCCTTACCTGTTCATCACGTTCTGGGCGATGACGGGACTGCTGCTCGGCACTTTTACGATCTCCTGGCTTCACACGCTGATGTGGTTGCCACGCTCGCTGCAGTACCGGAAAGAGATAGCGGCCGTTACGGGAGACGGACATGGGAAGTCCTACGTGCAGCGGTTTTCGAACTACGAGCGCAATCTTCATTTGATGGTAGTTGTCAGCTTCCTGGGGCTCGCCGCCACCGGGATGATACTGAAGTTCTCGTATACCGGATGGGCACAGGCCGTTTCCAAGGTGATTGGAGGGTTCGGAGCCACCGGGTGGATCCATCGCGTGTGCGCGCTCATGACGTTCGCCTACTTTGGGCTCCATATTTACGATCTCGTCCGGAAAAAGGCGGCCAGCGGAAAGGGCTGGTGGCGGTTCACGTTTGGCCCTGAAAGCATGATGTTCAACGGCCGCGACCTGAAGGAGTTCGTTGGCTCGTTGAAATGGTTCCTCGGCAAAGGAGTTCGCCCGCAATATGGGCGGTGGACCTATTGGGAAAAATTCGACTACTTTGCGGTTTTCTGGGGGGTGTTCGTTATCGGCTCGACCGGCCTCATACTTTGGTTCCCCGAGTTTTTCACGCGCTTCCTGCCTGGCTGGATGGTTAACGTGGCCACGATCGTCCACAGCGACGAAGCATTGCTCGCGACAGGTTTCATCTTCACGATACACTTTTTTAACACTCATTTCCGGCCGGAGAAGTTTCCGATGGACACGGTGGTTTTCACCCGCGGCATGCCGCTGGAAGAGTTCAAGCGCGACCGCCCACGGGAGTATCAGCAGTTAGTGGAGAGCGGGGAGCTGGAGAGCCGGCTGATGCCGCCCCCCACGGAGATGGTCTCGCGACGTTGGAAGATCTTCGGCTATGCGGCGCTCTGCTTCGGCCTCGTCCTGATCTTTCTGATCATCTTCTCGATGGTGTTTGCTTACCGATAGCAAGAGTTACCGCGGCGGCAAAGGGTCCGGCTTGGGGAAGCCGCGCCAGCGCGATGGAGTATTCTTAGTTCCCGGGGCAATTCAGTACCAAAAGGTCTATAGGTTATGATCTCTAGTAAGCTCTTTTCCGAGCCAGGAGCAGTAACAGAATGCGACTGATTCATCTGGGCACGCACGCAGTTAAGGCAACCGCCGGCTTATTTCCAATCATCCTGTTTTCGCTCGGCAGCGCTTTCGCTCAACATCCTCCAGTCACGCTCTACACTCCAGACTTCGAGGAGATCAACCCCGTCACTGGGGAGAACGCCGACCAGCCGTTCAGCGCGGAAACGAGCTGCGGTTCCTGCCACGACTACGAAACGATCACGTCCGGCTACCATTTTCAAATGGGCTGGGATGAGATCGCGGACGACTGGGGCATCGAGACGAAACGGCCGTGGGAACTCTCCGACGGGCTCATGGGGCGCTGGTATGCTTACTCCCCGCGGCAGTTGGCGAAGAAGCGGAACCAATCGGTCGACGAGATCGATTTGACGGTTTACGACTTCGTCGGCTTCTCCGGCTCCGGCGACCAGCTTCCCTGCGGGGCATGCCATCCCGGAGGGGGCGGACTACAGACCGACCGGGAGGGGAACCGCTACGACACGCATCTCGCGGAGAACCCGGAACTCCGGGATTCGCTTGACGGAGATTACCGCAACAGCAAGTGGGACCAGAGCGGGGTCGTGGAAGCCGACTGCTTCCTTTGCCATCTGGGAGGCTACAATTTCGACGCCCGGGTGGACCAGTTGCGCAGGGGCAACTACCGGTGGGCCCATATTGCGGGGACAGGATTCGGCATTGTCGAGGGGGCAGTGAGCCGGGGCGCCGAACCTAAAGTCACATATAACCTGCAGCACTTCAACGCAGATGGAACGATCACGCCGAGGGTTACGGGAACGCCCCCGGCGGCCAACTGCAATTACTGCCATAGCAAGGAGAATCTGGGCAAGCGCGGCTTTTCATGGGACGACGTTCAAAACCCGGACATTCACAACCAGCAAGGTATCGCCTGTGTGAGTTGCCACAATGCGGGACTCGACCACCAGATCGCCAAGGGCGATTCACCGGTGACGAGGCTCGCGGCTGAGCTTGACGGCTCAATGATGGACTGCAGGGAGTGTCACGAGACCGGCTTCATGGGAGCGACGATGGCGCGCCACGAGACCGTTCGCCCGTCCCATCTTAAGCGGATTGCCTGCGAGGGATGCCACATCCCCGACGTCAACCGAGCGGCGGTGGAAGGCGTCGATTTGACGACCGGCAAGGTTATACAGATTGTGAAGCCGGCGGACGCGGAGGAGATTGGGGCCGCGGCGATCTGGGGTCCGGCATACGAGCGGATGGAAGACAAGGTGCTGTTCCCGTTCAACAGCGTGCAGACAATCTGGTGGGGCAACTACCAGGGAGGAGTGGTTTTCCCGCTGTATTTGAAGGAACAGGCGGAGGCGTGGAAACGGTACTCGGACGCCGTGACCGATGATAACGACGACGGCGAGCCCGAAGTGAACCGCGAGGAAGAGATTATCGCCGGCCTCAAGGCCATTGCGGAGACGATCGAGGGCAACCAGCGGTTCTTTGAAGTGCACCCCGTTCTGGTGAAAGCGAACAAGGTGTGGCATCTGGATGAATCGGGGGCGCTAGCTGAATTGGAGTACGACCTCGGCGGCCTGGGCCGCATTGACTTCGGATTAAACCACAACGTGTCGCCGGCCCAGCTATCGCTCGGCGCGAAGGGCTGCGGCGAATGTCACGAGACCGGCACGCATTTTTTCATGGGACAGCGCGTGACGGACCTATACGGGCCAGACGGCGCTCCCGTAACGGAAGCCAACGGCCTCAGCTTCGGCTGCGAACCCTGGGCGTTTCATTTGAACTCGATCCACCAGCGGATTCTCAGCCCGGTGGTCAGTTTCGGCATCATCCTGGTGGTATTTCTGACCACAATCCACTACCACAGCTACGGTCCGAAGAAAATGGAGTTTCACGTGAGCGGGGAGATCGCGCGATTTAGCCTGATGGAGCGTGGAATCCACCTGTTTCGCCTGATTGCGTTTGTGGTGCTGGCCGGGACCGGCATCATCATGGCATTTAATCTCATCGCCTGGCAGGAGCTGTTCTTCAGCTCACCGGACGAGGTTCTGAACTACCACATCTTTTTCGGAATCGTCTTCATCGTGACCACCATTATGGGAATCGCCATCTGGTTCAAGGATGCGATCTTCGCCGATTACGACAAGTTGTGGGTGCGCCGGATTGGCGGTTACCTCGGCTACAAGGGCAAGGTCCCCGCGGGCCGATTCAACGCGGGGCAGAAGATGTTCTATTGGTACACGGCTGTATTCGGCGTCATCATCTCGGTTACGGGCGTCTTTTTGATTTTCAAGGACAGTTTCTCGCTGGCGGCGATTTGCACTTTGTCGACGGTGCACAACCTGCTCGGTTTCGTGATGATTGCGGGGGTTCTGGCGCACGCGTACTTAGGAACGATCGCCAACCCAGGAACCTGGCGGGTGCTGGTGGACGGCATGGTGACCAAGGAGTGGGCGAAACACCACCATCCGAACTGGTTCAAAGCGGTGATAGCCCAGAAGGAAGGGAAAGAGACGGGAGAAGAGGAGGCAACTGGCCCGCACCAGAAGCCGGATAAGCCGGAAGACACAGAACCGGAAGAGCGAAAGTAATTGACGTGGGGTGGCCTCGCGCTGCCCCGCCGCTCTTAATGTTTCTCGGTGAGGGCCTGCTCGAGCAGGTCCGTCACATTCAGGTAGTCTGCCCACTCGCGCATATAGGCAAGGTGGAGCCGGTCACCCTGGACTGCAATAACGCCTAGCACGTCGTTCCATTGCTGTTCGGAAACCTCTCCGCCGAGCCGGTACCATTTGAGCTTGTTGAGCACGACGTCCTCGGGGGAAGCGACGGCGAATTCGACCAGTTGATCGCCAAAGAGGCGCGATGATTCGAAGCGGCGGCGGGAGAAGGCTTTTTGCTGGTACGGGTCGCCGGCGAGGGGGAAGAGGTCGAACTTGAAGGCGGAGTCGATGTGAATCACACTGAAGGAGCGATGGCGCTGTAAAGCATCCCGCGCAGATTCTTCGTCAATGTAGAATCGGTTCTCGAGTTCGGCAACGAGGAGGTCGAGGTCGCCGGGACCCAGCCGAACGAGAAGGTCAATGTCTCCCGTAGCCCGCCAATGTCCGTGAATAGAACTTGCTCCGGAGCCACCAACCATGTAGCCGAGTTCCAACCGGTCCAGGACCGCCAGTAGTTCCTGAAAACCATCTACCGGGTCAGCCATTAGGAGTCCCCTCGGGGTCCCATCCATAGACTCGGATCATGGTGTCACGATCGAACCGCCGCGCGGCCTCACGGAGGAAGATTTCCCGTTCAGAGGCGTCGGGATACATTTTGCGAATGCCGTGCCGGGAAAGTTTCATTAGCATCGCGGATTGCCTGAGCGCGAATGCCAACTTCTCGCCGGGCGGGATTCTCCGTTGGATTTCGACCAGCGCCTGGAACGACTTCTCGTCGGTATCCGCCATCCAGTTGTAACGGTTCGGCATCCGCTCCCATCGTACAACGCGTCCGGTCAACTCATTCGCACCGCCTGTGGGGAGTGGAAATCATAGTGGCTACCGGAGAGGATTCCGCCAGCGCAGACCGGGGAAACGGGAGAAATCAGAATCGCAGGAGCAGAGTTCGGCTCCGTGCTCAATCGCCAGCGCGGCGAGATGCGCATCCGATGTGAGGTTGCCGCCTGTCCCGAACTGGTCCAGCAGGCTGTGCAAGATAGCGTGATGGCGTTCGCCGGGATGGATGATCGACGAGCATGGCTGCGCCAGCCAAGCGCCTGTCAGGTCCAAGGCCTGAGACTCGTTGCGTGGTTGGGGAAAGACCGCTGGCTTAGTGCTGATGCGAAGAAACGCCAGAAGGACGGCCCAACTGAAACCGACCGGC
>CAYXVG010000075.1:0-26340 GCA_964468205.1 uncultured Solibacteraceae bacterium
TTGAGTTTATTGGGGGAATGGCGTGTGACTGAGAAAGGTTCGCTCGACTAAACCACAGAGAGGGGCGCAGAGGCGGTTGGAGAGTTGGGGTGGGCGCTGGCGGGGGTCGAGGTGGCGATGGGGTGGCGAGCAGGTGGGGGGGTAGTCTAAACCACAAAGGGCACGGAGGGGGCAGCGAGGGCACAGAGAGGGGTGGGGGAGGAACAGGGCGTGCGGTCCTCGGGTTTGGGAGAATGGGGAGCGGCTATGTCGTTGCGTTTCTATAATTCGTTGACGCGGAAGGTGGAGGAGTTCGAGCCGATGGATGGGATGACCGTCCGGATGTACTCGTGCGGGCCCACGGTTTATGACTTCGCGCATATCGGGAACCTGAAGACGTTCCTTTTCCAGGATGTTTTGCGGCGTTGGCTGCGGTACCGGGGCTACGAACTCAACCACGTGATGAATATCACGGATGTGGAGGATAAGATCATCCGGAACGCAATCGAGAAGGGCGTACCGATCGCGGAGTATACACCGCAGTACGAAAAGGCGTTCCTGGAGGATATCGGCCAATTGCGCATCGAACGGCCGGAGCGAATTGTACGGGCGACCGAGCACATCGACGACATGGTGCGGGCGATCGAGACGTTGGGCGAGAAGGGGCTGACCTACCGGAGCGACGGATCCATCTACTACCGGATCGACGGGTTTCCCAGCTACGGGCGGCTTTCGAATATCGACGTGAAGGGGCAGAAGTCCGGGGCGCGGGTGGACGTGGACGAGTACGATAAGGACGATGCGCGGGACTTCGTGCTGTGGAAGGCGCGCAAAGGGAACGAGCCGTTCTGGGAGACCCCGCTGGGCGAGGGGCGGCCGGGGTGGCACATCGAGTGTTCGGCGATGTCGATGAAATATCTGGGGGAGACACTGGATATCCACACCGGCGGAGTGGACCTGCGCTTCCCGCATCATGAGAACGAGATCGCGCAGAGCGAGGGAGCGACGGGCAAGCAGTTCGTGCGGTTCTGGCTGCATGCGGAGCACCTGATGGTGGAGGGGCACAAGATGGCGAAGTCCCTCGGCAATTTCTACACGCTGCGGGACATTCTGGCGAAAGGGTACCAGCCGGAAGTGGTGCGGTACCTGCTTTCCTCGGTGCATTACCGGAACAAGTTCAACTTCACCTTTGACGGGTTGCGCGCGGCTGAGACGGCGATTGAGCGGCTGCGCAACTTCAAGCTGCGGCTGGAGACGGAGAAGTTTCCGGAAGGCCCGGCCGGGAAGTGGGCAGAGCGGACCAGAGAGGCGGTACAGAAGTTCGAGGAGTCAATGGATGACGATTTGAACACGGCCGAGGCGCTGGCGGCGGTATTCGAGTTCGTGCGCGACGCCAATTCGGCGATGGACGCAGGGGAGTTCCGGTCGGGCGAAGCGGCGCCGGCGGTCCATCTGCTGGCCCGGTTCGACTGCGTATTTGACGTGCTGCGGCCGACTGTGCAGGCGGGAGCGCTGTCCGATGAAGAAGTGGAGGAGCTAATCGCCGAGCGGGCGTCGGCGCGGAAGGCGAAAGACTTCGCGCGGGCGGACGAGATCCGCGACCAGCTCAACGAAGAGGGGATTGTTCTCGAGGACACTCGGGAGGGCTTCCGCTGGAAGAGGAAATCGACGTGAAGATTCATACGAAAGCCGTCCACGCGGGAGACCGAAAGAAGCCGGGCGCGCAGATTCCGGTAACGACGCCGATTTACACGGCGGCGAGCTACATCGCCGAATCGCAGGAGCAACTGGACCGCATCTTCGGCCGGGAAGAGGCGGGGTTGAGCTACTCGCGCTATGAGAACCCGACGAACCTGGCGCTGGAAGAGTTGGTAACGGCGCTCGAGAACAGCGCCGGGACGCTCGCGTGCGCTTCGGGGATGGCGGCGCTGCAGGTGGCGATTCTGACGGCGCTGACGGACAGGAAACGGAAGGTGCTGGCAGCGACTGCGCTTTATGGGGCGACATACCGGCTGCTGTGGAACGTGCTGGAGCCGCTGGGGATCGAGTCCCGCCTGGTGGATGTCTGCGACCTGGCGGCAGTGGAGCAGAAGCTGGCCGAGGAGAAGCCGGGCTGTCTTCTGATGGAGACGATATCGAACCCGCTGCTTCGGGTGGGCCAGATCGACAAGGTGGCGGAGTTGTGCCGCGCTTCCGGGACGGCGCTGGTGGTGGATAACACGTTCGCCACGCCGCTGCTGGTGCGGCCGATCGAGCTGGGCGCAAATGTGGTGATGCACAGCGCAACGAAATATCTCTCGGGGCACGGGGACGTGCTCGGCGGGCTGGTGACGACAGACGAAGCGCACTTCGACACGCTGCGGGCGCTCTCGCGCACCACTGGTCCGGTGCTGGGACCCTTCGAAGCGTATCTGGCGATGCGCGGCGTGAAGACCTTTCCGCTGCGGATGGAGCGGCAGTGCGCCAACGCGAAGCGGCTGGCAGCCTGGCTGCGCGGGCAGGCGAAGGTAGAGCGGGTGTACTACACCGACGATCCGGAGCACCCGGATGCGGAGACGATCCGGCGCCTGCTGCCCGAGGGGCTGGGCGGGGCGATTGTGAGCTTTGAGCTGAAGGGAGCGGAGACGCAGCAGGACGTCTTCGCCTTCATGAACCGGCTGGAGTTGATTGTGAGGGCGACGTCGCTGGGCGACGTTCACACGATGATGCTCTACCCGGCTATCGCTTCCCACCGCGATCTGGCGCCGAAGCAGCGGCTGCGCATGGGCATCCGGGACAACCTAGTGCGGCTGTCGGCAGGCATCGAGGACGTAGACGACATCATTGCGGACTTGGAGCGGGCGCTGGGATAGGGGAGAGCAATGCCGCGCGGTGCGCGGCGGCTTGCCGGTCAGCGGTTGGACGCTGTCTTCCGGGGAATGGTCCAGAAGTAGACGGTGCGGCTGTCGACCTTGACCTCTTTATCCGGTTTCCAATCTCCCATGTCGAAGGCGTGCGAGACGAGCCGCGTGCCGGGCTTGAGCTCGGCCAGGAGTTTTGGACGGAGCTTGAGGTTGACGGAGGAGAGCAGGTACATGGTGACAACGGTGGCCTCGCGGATGTCTGCCTGGAAGAGGTCCTGCTCGATGAACTTGACTCGATCTGTTACGCCGGCCTTTTTGGCATTGTCGTTCGCTTCCTGGATGCGGGCAGGGTTGATGTCGATTCCCACGCCGCGGGCGCCGCGCTTCCTGGCAGCGGCGATTACGATGCGGCCGTCACCACAGCCAAGGTCGTAGACGACATCGTTCTTGCCCACCGCCGCCAGTTCGAGCATGGTATCGACGACTTCCTCAGGGGTGGGAACATAGGGGACCTCGAACTGGTAATCATCCTCGTAGTACTGAGGCGTCAGGGGCAGAGTGAACAGCAAAAGGGCGATTGCTATCCGGGTGCGCATAGATCGTATCGTATCACGTGACGGTTCCGGTTCCGCCTGTTTGTTCCGCTCAGGGAATTCCGCGCGGCGAGTTGACAGATACTGGGGAGCGGAGGCGCGTCAATGAAAGAGCTTCGGGTTATCGGAATCGGGTTTCTGCTCTGGCTCCCCTTTTGGGACGCACTGTATGGCCAAGCCCTGGAGAAGGCCACCTTCGAGGAGTATCTGAGAGAGTCCGCTGTCTCTCGCGAAGTGATTGACCGGTTTCTTCGCGGTCCGAGTTGGGCGCGGTTCGACCCGGAGTTGGGTTACGTTCTGGGGAACTACCTGCCGACGGACGGGATGGACGGAAGCGCCACCCTCTCCACGGTGCAGCCGAACGGCGCGCGGACCTCGTTCGTGTATGCCGGCAAGCGATGCCGCATTAACACGTATGGCGACAGCTTCACGCAGTGTCATCAGGTGAGCGACGGCGAAACGTGGCAGGAGTACCTGGCCGGTCACCTGGGGGAACCGGTCAGAAACTTTGGGATGGGAGGATACGGCGTCTACCAGGCGTATCGCAGGATGGTCCGGGAGGAGAAGACCGATCACGGGGCGGAGTATCTGATCTTCTACATTTGGGGAGACGATCACATCCGGAGCCTGCTGCGCTGCCGCCACGCCATCATCACCCAGTTCTGGGATCACCAGGGCGGGAGGATGTTCCACGGGAACTTCTGGGCGAACGTGGAGATGGATCTCGACACCGGACGGCTCGTCGAGAGGGAGAACCGGCTTGCCAACCGGTCAGAGCTTTATCGCATGACCGATCCGGAATTCATGGTGGAGCAACTGAGAGACGATCTGGCGCTGCAACTCTACGCTTTCAAGCGGGGACTGACCGCGGACCTTGACCGGGAGGAGGTCTCGACACTTGCGGCGCATCTGGGCTATCGCATGGATTGGGGCGACGAAACCGGCTTACAGCAACAGGCGGGCGAGTTGCTGGACCGGTATTCGCTTCGGGCAACACAGTTCATATTGGCAAAGGCCCGGGAATTCGCTTCGCAGAATGAGAAGAAGCTACTGGTTGTCCTCTTCGATCCCTCTCGCGCCATGGAAGAGATGAGACAAAACCAAACCCGGTATGACCAGGAAATCGTCGACTACCTGGCGCGGGAGAGATTTCGATTCTTCGACATGAACGAGGTTCACCTTCGCGACTTCGCGATGTACAGCGTAACGTTTGACGACTACAAGAAGCGGTATTTCATCGGGCACTACAACCCGCGGGGCAATCACTTCTTCGCGTATTCGATCAAGGACACGGTCGTCGATTGGCTTGAGCCGAAGCCGCTGCCGTATCAGAAGCGCGAGCCGCGGTCCATCGACTTCAGGGACTATCTGATGGATAACCGCTAAGGCGCGCCGCGGCTATGCGCTGACGATGCCCAAGGGCTTCCGCTTCATCCAGGCGCCGCGGGTGAAGTCCGGAAAGTCCAGGGTCCGGCTGTTGTTGGCGATGGAGCGCTCGCTCAACTCCGACACCGCGCACAGAGCCGCGCCATCATAGACATCGGTGTCCATGGGCTGGCCGTTCCGCAGGCAATAGATGAGGCGATAGGCCTGGATGAAGTCCATGCCGCCGTGGCCGGAGCCCTTCGCCCGTTCCTCCAGGCCGCGCCAGAGCGGATGCTCATACTGGCGTGAGTAGTTGTCGATGAGATCTTCCCATTGGTGCTTGGGGCTCTTGCCGTCGAGGTAGATTTTGGCTTCGGGGTACTTGCGCACAATTCCCTTCGTGCCTTGGATCAAGTAGTCGCGGCTGTATGGGCGGGGGGTGTTCGTGTCGTGGGTTACGATGATGGTCTGGCCGGCGGCGGTGCGAATTACAGAGGTCACCACGTCTCCAAGCGCGATATCGAGCTTCGCCTGAGGACTGTCTTGGCCAAACTCCGCGACGGCGTACTCATGGAGGCTTTGCGACTTCGAGCTCATCGCAACCATGTGTTCGAATTGATTCCCACGGTTGATGTTCAGACACTGCGCCACCGGACCGAGACCGTGCGTGGGGTAGAGGTCGCCGTTGCGCCTGAGAGAGTGTTCGAGCCGCCAGAGCTTCTTCTCGCCGCCACGGTCGTTGAACTTTCCCGCCCGCAGATCGTGCAGATAGCCGCAGCGGGCGTGCACGAGATCACCCAGCAGGTTTTGGCGAACCATGTTGAGGACCATGAGTTCGACGCGGTCGTAGTTGCAGTTCTCCATTTGTATGCAGTAGCGGCCGGTTTGCCCGGCGGTCTCGACCAGCTCCCAGCATTCCTCGAGCGTGACGGCGATGGGCACTTCACTGGCGGCGTGCTTTCCGCTCTTCATCGCCTCCACGCACACCGGCGTGTGCCAATCCCATGGCGTGGCGGTAAAGACGAGATCGAGGTCGTCGCGGGCGCAGAGACGCTTGTAATCGTTTTCGCCGCGGGAGTAGGGCTGCGGCAGTGGCTGACCGGCTTCGGCCACCATCTTCTGGGCGCGCACGACCTTACCCTCGACAACATCGCAGACGGCCCGTATTTCGACGCCTTCAAGCTTGAGGAGATTGCGGAGATCTCCGGTCCCCCGTCCTCCCACACCGACGAATCCGATGCGGACCTTGTCCAAGGGTTTGGCGGCGCCCCGCGGGGCCGCGGCGCCAGCGACCGGAGCGCATGCGCCAAGCGCGGCGATCCGATTCAGGAATTGTCTTCGATCACAGGTTACAGCCATCACTCTTCCTCTCACCAATCCGGACAGTGCCGCGCCCGGATGATGTTGTCCGTCAGCGGGTCTGCTTGGAACAGGCTAGCAGATGCGGAACATCGGGCGGCCGGCGGCAGTGATGAAGAACTCCGACCCAGCGGCGCGCGTGGGGAACGTCACGGTGTAGTCATCCCGCCATTCGTCACGGAAACGGCTCGCGCGGGCCGCATCCACAAGCGCCCAGACACTGCCTCCGAATCCGGCTCCGAACGCGGAGGCGGCGACGGCTCCCCGGCGGCGGGCCGCGGCAGCCAGAAAGCTGGTTTCCGGGACCTGATTGCGGAGCAGTTTTTCGGCAGCTTCCTGGGAGGAGTCGACGATGGCCCCGAAGTCTTCGAGGTTATTCCGGTTGAGTGCGGCGGCAGCGGAGGGAATCACAAAGTTGTTCTCGCGGACAAAATGATCCAGGCGGCCGGCCAGGCCGTTGCGCTCCGATTGATCAGCGGCTTTTGCGGCGATGAGGCCTCTCATCCGATCGAGGGCGTCCGGTGAGCTGCCGAGGACAGCCGCGAGATGCGGGTCAGCGCGGCCGGTCGCCGCTTGCCAGAGCTCGACGAGGCGGCGGGCAAGGCGGGACGCGCGGTTGTATTTTTCGAGGGCTTGTCCGGTCTTCCTGGCAACGACGGCCGAACTAGCAATCACGAAGGTATGCCTTTCGGGTATCGGGATTGCTTGTTCGAAACGAACGGGGCAGTACGAATACTGGCTGATGTGACCGGGACGAGAGCACAGAATCGCCGTGTGGTCTTCGCTGCCGCCGAAGGTTCCGACGCCGCGGTCTCCGCCGAGTGCGCCAAAGCTCTCCCCGTTTTCCACACACGCGAGGTAGCCGGCAAGATCCACGGGGTTACTGAGTTGTGCCGGAAAGCTCGCGTGAGTCCAGATTTCGTTGGCATCCGCGAGGGCGTAGAAAACCGCGATCATGAAGGCGCTCGAGCTACTCATGCCGGCCGCCTCGGGAAGATCGCTCGAGAATGCGATCGCGGCGCCGCGGCGCGAGCCGGGAAAGTTGCGGGCGATCCGGCGGGCTACGGTCATGGGGTAGTTGGACCAGTGGCCGGCAGAGGGGGTCAGATCCGGACTCATGGAAAAACAGGTGGTCTCGTTCCGCACCACGTCGAGAATCGTGACCAGCGAGTCGTCGCGCGGAGAAGCGACGAGACAGGCGGCCCTTTCGATCGCGGCCACCATGGTGCTGCCGCCTGCGTAGTCGGTGTGTTTGCCGAGGACCTCAATGCGGCCCGGCACGTAGTAGGCGTGTTTCCGCCCAACGGAATCGGCAGCGTCCAGAGCGAGTGCGCCGGCGGCGTACATTTCGGCTTTGGCTCCAGCGGCGCCGGTATCGAAGCCGAGGTCCCTCAGGTAGCGCGAGAGCGCCGCGCTCTCGCGCAGTGAGCCGCGATAGAGAGGACTCATCCCGCACTCCGCCGGCCGGCGCCGGCCCGCAGGATGCGCGGCAGCAGCCAGACCATTGCGATGGCGCTGAGCAAGAAGGGGAGAAGGCAGGCCAAAGCCAGGCCCGTGCGGCCGTAAAGGAAGTGGCCGGTGCAAGCGAGGCCGGAGTACACCATCATGCAGCCGAGCCCCCAGCCAAGCAGAGCGTGAGGCAGGCTATCCGGGGAAGGCGGCAGGCCTGTGCGCTCCCGCACCTGCCGCCAGCCAGCGCCGAAAGGCCGCACGAGCTTATAGAAGCGATCCAGGGTCGCCGCCTCGGCCGGCGCCGTCAGATACGTCACGGAAAGCCAGACCACGGTGGTAAGGGCGATCGTGGCCAGGAGGGTCACGTGGGTTGCCAGCTTCTCGTCGAGGAGCCAGCGATTGGCAATGAAGAGGCCCGCCGAAACGAGGAAGGAGCTTGCCATGGCGGCGATCTCACTCCAGGCGTTGATCCGCCACCAGAACCAGCGCAGCAAATAGAGCAGGCCGGTACCGGCGCCGATCGAGAGCAGCAGGTCAAAGCTATCCTTCGCCGTTTCGAGAATGTAGACGGTGGCGGCGGCCAGAACCATCAGGCCGGCGGTTACGAGTCTTCCGACGAGGACATAGTGGCGGTCAGTGCCGGCGCTGTTGATGAAGCGGCGGTAGAAATCATGCACCAGATACGACGCTCCCCAGTTCAGGTGGGTATCCATTGTCGACATGTAGGCGGCGATCAGCGAGCCGACCATGATCCCCATGAGTCCGGGCGGCAGGAATTGCAGCATGGCCGAATAGGCGATGTCATTCCCGATCAGCTCCGGCTGGACATTCGGGAAGGCGGCTTGAATATCGCTCAGCCGCGGGTAGACGATCATGGAGCACAGGGCGACGATAAGCCAGGGCCACGGGCGCAGAGCGTAGTGAGCCAAATTGAACCAGAGGACCGATCCGAAGGCGTGCTTTTCGTCCTTTGCGGACAGGATACGCTGGGCGATGTAGCTGCCGCCGCCGGGTTCCGCGCCGGGATACCATACCGACCACCACTGCACCGCGAGCGGAATGATGAGCACCGAGAGGGTCAGCTCCCAGTTACTGAAATCCGGCAGCAGGCTGATCTGGCGCTCGCCGAGCTGGCTGACCATGCCCGAAAGGCCTCCAACGGCGGGATGAGAGAGAGCCGCCCACGCCGCGCTGATGGAACCCACCATGGCGAAGACGAAGAGGAGGAGGTCCGTGACGACAACGCCCCAGAGTCCGGACAGAACGGAGAAGGTGACGGCGAGGGCCGAGCAGAAGAGAATGGTTGCCGTCCGGTCCAGGCCGAAGAGCACGCTCGATATCTTGACCGCGGCCAGCGTGACCGTCGCCATGATGACGCAGTTGAAGAAAAGGCCGAGATAGATTGCGCGGAACCCCCGGACCATCGCAGCGGGCTTGCCCGAATACCGAATCTCGTAGAACTCCAGATCGGTCAGGACGCCGGAACGCCGCCAAAGCCTCGCGTAGAAGAAGACTGTCATCATCCCGGTGACGAGGAATGCCCACCAGACCCAGTTCCCGGCAACTCCGCTGGTGCGAACGATGTCGGTGACGAGGTTCGGCGTGTCGGTGCTGAAGGTTGTGGCCACCATCGAGGTACCGAGCAGCCACCAGGGCATCGAGCGGCCCGAGGCGAAGAACTCCTCGGCGCCGCGGCTGGCCCTTCGGACGAAGAAACCGGCGAGTACCAGGGCGATGGACAGATAGCCGGCGATGATGGCCCAATCCAAGAGGGTTAATTGCACACAGAAGATTCTGTCACAAGTGTCTGGCGGCCGCGTTCCATCCACGAACGTAACAGAGCCGCCAGACGATACCGCCTTCGTGGGACCGGCCCGGAATGATCGTGCGGGTCACTCGCGTGGCTATTTCCACCCGATGATCCTCTGGAAGTCCAGCACTATCGAGCACGAGCTCTCGCATAGGCAGCGGCTGGGGCGGTTTTCCGGGCAGGTTGGCGGCGCATTCGGCGGGCTTCCAGGGCCACAACGAAAACAGTGTGGATTCTAGATCGAGCAACTGGGTCCGGGCCAGTTAGAATAGGGCAAATGCCCGGTGATAAGCGTTTCCTCAGGACAATCAGAGCGCGGAATATCTTGTCATTCGGTCCCGAGATCGATGAACTGGAGTTGCAGCCACTAAACGTTTTAATCGGTCCCAATGGCGCGGGGAAATCAAACCTCATCGATACGATATCTCTACTGCAAGCCGCACCCCGAAATCTGCTGGAGCCGATACAAGCTGGCGGAGGTATCGACGAGTGGCTGTGGAAAGGATCCGATAAGCCTCGCACCGGCAAAATCGAAGTCACAGTCTCCCATCCAGTGGGTACAATACCGCTCCGCCACCGGCTGGAGTTCGAGATGGTTGGGCAGCGCACTCAACTGGTGGATGAAGCCATAGAGAATGCGCGCCCGAGCCATTCCGGCCAGGACGATGTCGATTTCTACTACCGCTACCAGAGGGGGCGCCCTGTCTTGAAGGTGAAGGCGGATGGGCAAGATCCCGGCCACAGAGCGCAACGCGAACTGCGCAGCGAAGACCTCCCTCTCGACCAGTCTGTTCTCTCGCAGCGAAAAGACCCGGACCAGTATCCCGAATTGACATTCCTCGGCCGGGAATATGAGCGGATCAGACTGTTCCGGGAATGGAACCTCGGGCGCAATACGGCGCCACGGAGACCCCAACCGACTGATCTCCCCGCCGAATTCCTGCAAGAGGAGGCCGGCAACATTGGGCTCGTCCTCAATGATTTGCAGCACCGTTCCAACCTCCGCGGCAGACTGGTTGAGAAGTTGAAGGATGCCGATGCTTCCATCGTCGATTTCTCGACGAAAGTTCTCGGCGGAACAATCCAACTATTCCTGCACTACTCCAACTTGGAGTCTCCCGTTCCGGCAACCCGACTCTCCGACGGTACGCTGCGCTACCTGTGTCTACTTGCTGTTTTGTGCCATCCCGATCCGCCGGCGCTGGTTTGCATTGAAGAACCGGAACTGGGACTGCATCCG
Organism: uncultured Solibacteraceae bacterium; assembly: GCA_964468205.1. Lineage (GTDB taxonomy): Bacteria > Acidobacteriota > Terriglobia > Bryobacterales > Bryobacteraceae > CAWELS01. The sequence goes on from CAYXVG010000075.1 coordinate 10,642, forward strand.
GACCTCCTCCCTGGCCTTGCGGATCTTCTAGTGGAAGCGTCGCATCACATGCAACTGATTGTCACCACGCACTCCGACGTACTCGTTGACGGGCTTACAGGGACACCCGAGTCGGTGATTGTGTGCGAGAAAGAGCAGGGGACAACGCGAATGACGCGCCGAACGAGCAGCGAACTCGCGAAGTGGCTGAAGAGGTATGGGCTCGGACAACTCTGGCGTAGCGGCGAAATCGGGGGGAATCGCTGGTGACTGTGAAGGTCTACGTGGAGGGGGGAGGCGATCACAACCGCGCGCTCGCAATTGAGTGCCGCAAGGGATTCTCGTCGTTCTTCGAGAGGAGCGGGATGGCCGGTTGCATGCCGAGAGTTGTCGCGTGCGGCGGACGCGGGCAAGCCTATGACCGGTTTCGAACCTCGCACGAGACCGGCGGCGCGAACGAGTTCAACATTCTGCTGGTGGACAGCGAGGGTCCGGTTCGCGAAGGCTCCGCTTGGGGGCACGTGAAGTGCCGCGAAGAAGACCGGTGGGAGTGTCCACAAGGAGCTTTGCCAGACCAACTCCACCTGATGATTGAGGCCATGGAAGCATGGTTCCACGCAGACAAAGAGGCGCTCCAGAGTTTCTATGGGGACGGCTTTCGACCGGCTAGGCTAAGCGAGCGGGAGAACATCGAGGAGATTCCCAAACGGGATCTTTTCGCTGGATTGGAGCGGGCGACGAGGAATTGTCAGAAAGGTGCGTACTCAAAGGGAGGGCACTCGTTCCGAATCCTCGCGCTGATTGACCCGGGGAAGGTCCGGGCGTCGCTACCATCCGCCGATCGTCTTTGGAATGTCCTGAATCGCGCATGCGGGCGCTGAAGCAACACACCGGCACTCCTCACACTATCCACTGACGACCCTCGGAAGGATCTGTTTCGCCATTGATTCCATGAAACGTTCCTCTTTGTCCACGGTCTTGTAAATGCGGAGGTGACCTGCCCGGCGGGTGGAGAGCACGCCGCAATCCAGGACAGAGAATATGGCTGAATCAAGCGCAAATCTTCACGAACCAGCAGAGAAGCTCACTGAACAGACGCTGGAGTTTCACCGGGCCATCGTTTCCCTGATGGAGGAACTCGAGGCGGTGGATTGGTACCAGCAGAGAATCGATGCCTCTAGCGACGAGGATCTCAAGGCAGTGCTGGCGCATAACCGCGACGAGGAGAAAGAGCACGCGGCGATGCTGCTCGAATGGCTGCGCCGCCGCGATTCCGGATTTGACAAAGAGCTGCGGGAGTATCTCTTCACCGAGAAACCGCTGCGAGAGATCGCCGCGGAAGAGGGCGAGGCAGAGGGCGGAGGGTTCGCCGCGCAGGGCGGATCCCTGGATATTGGCGGTCTTCGGCAACAGGAGGAATAAGGAACCAGATGAACGATCTTAGACGTGAACTTGCTCCAATCACACAGGAAGCCTGGGAGGCGATCGAGGACGAAGCGAAACGGACGCTGCGGAATTTTCTTGCCGCGCGCCGGTTGGTAGATTTCAGCGGGCCGCATGGGTGGGAGCATTCAGCGGTCAGCGCCGGGCGCGCGCGAAAGCTCGACACCGCGCCCGGCGCAGGTGGCGGAGTGGAGGCACGGTTGCGCGTGGTCCAGCCGCTCGTGGAGTTGCGCCGTGACTTCACTCTTTCGCGCGAGGAGTTGGACAATGCCAGCCGCGGGGCAGACGACCTTGAACTTGATGCGCTCGTGGAGGCGGCGCGGTCGCTCGCCTTCGATGAAGACCAAATTGTTTTTGAGGGATACGACGCGGCGGGTATCCAGGGCATGCTGCCGGCATCCCCGCATCCGCCTCTTCCGCTCGGCGACGATGTATCCAGCTATCCACAGGTCGTGGCCGAAGCTCTGGACACGCTTCGTTCGGCGGGTGTACCCGAACCTTACCGGCTGGCGCTTTGCCCCACGGCCTATACCACTTTGGAGCGTGGGGCGGAGCGCGGATATCCGGTCATGCAGCGGGTGAAGCGGCTGGTTTCGGAACCGGTCGTCCGCGCGCCCACGCTCGAAGGCGGCGGAGTTTTGATGAGCGGGCAGGGCGGGGATTTTGAGCTGACGATCGGCCGCGATATCGCGCTTGGATACTCGCGGCACGACGCGGAATCGGTGACGCTCTACTTCGAGGAGAGCCTGGCGTTCCGGGTTCTCAGCCCTGAAGCGGCGGTCAGGATTACAGGCTAGCGGAAGACAGTCAGCGGTCGAGCGAGTGCTGGCGGATCAACTCCGCCCGGAGGCGGTCCACGAGTTCCGGTTGCTGGGCGGCGAGGTCATTCGTCTCGTAGGGGTCGGCGGCGAGGTTGTAGAGTTCCAACTTTCCGGTAGCGGGTTTGGGACCGAAGTGGATGAGCTTCCAGCCGTTGCGGCGGACGGCCTGACTTCGGGCGTCCGCCCAGTACAGAGTACGCTCGGGCGGGGGCGCACCGCCCGCCAATGCGTTCCACATGTCGATTCCCTCGATAGAGGCGTCGACCTTGGCGCCGGCGCCAGAGGCTGACGCGAGGGTGGGCAGAAGATCACAGACAAGCAGGGGCAACGTGGATTTGCCTGGCTTCAAGCGGCCGGGCCAGTGGATGAGAGCGGGAACGCGAATGCCGCCTTCGTAGAGCTGCCCTTTCCAGCCACGTAAGGGAAGATTATCGCCCAGGACATCCGTGGCGCCATAGCTCATGTAGAACTTGCGCGGCGGCACGAGCCATCGGCTGTGGTCTCCACCCTGCTGGCCGCCATTGTCGCTGAAGAACACGATAATGGTGTCGCGGTGGAGACCTTCCGCACGCAGAGCTTCCATGACCTCGCCGATGGAGTGGTCCATGTGCGTGATGGCAGCGGCGAAATATTTGCGCGAGGTGTTCTCGATGGAACCAGAGTAGGGCTCAAGCCAGCGTCCTTCCTCCTGACAAGGGGCATGGGGGGCGCTGTAAGGGAGATAGAGCAGGAATGGTTGGGACCTGTCTCGGATTTCCGTGAGGAAGCGGATGGCCTCCCGGGTGACGAGGTCGGTGACGTGGCCGGTTTCCTCGATGAGTTCGCCGTTGCGGTGCCACTGGCGGATGCCGTCCATGGTATCCGTGAAATCGGTGGTGAGGTGGGTATAGGAATCGAGCCAGGGCCCTACATACCCATAGGAGTGACGGAAGCCGTAGTGGTGCGGGCGGAGTTCGGGGGACATGCCGAGATGCCACTTGCCAGAGATCGCGGTGTCATAGCCGGCGGCGCGAAAGTGCGCGGCGAGCGTTGGCGCGTTCGTCGGAACGCCTCTATCGCCGCGATACTGGAGCGGACCGCGGATTCCGAATCGCGACGGCGGACGGCCTGTCAGGAAGGCGGCGCGGGTGGGTGAGCAGGTGGGATAGACGTAGAAGCTGTCGAGTTCAATCCCTTCGCGGGCAAGGCGGTCGAGGTTTGGGGTTAGGATTTCCGAACCGTGATAACCGACGTCGTTCCAGCCGATGTCGTCGGCCACAATGATGAGGATGTTCGGCGGAGCAGCGGACGAAGGGTGGGCGAGCGCAGCAAGAATCGCGATGGCGGCGATTGCCGCGATGCCGATCGGAAAGAGTCGGGAGATTGGATCTTTCATGGGGTACCTGGATCTCTATGATATTGCAGCGAGATTGCCAAGCGGTAAGTTGGCGCAGAAACTCTAGTTCTTAATTGACATTTGAGAATCTCCGTGCAACCATAGGCTTTATCTGGGACGTGAATCTGGGCACCACCGAGATGGTGGGAAGAACCTGGTCTCAGAGGAGGAGAATCCATTGACGAGGACTTTTTGTTTGAGCGTGGCCCTTGGTGCGTTCACGCTGTTGACGCCCGCAGTCTCCGAGGAACTGCCGGGCAAGAAGGTATACGACCAATCCTGCAAAAACTGCCACGGACCGGAGGGTACGGGGGACCAAATCGCTGACAACTTCTACAAGGTGAGGATTCCGCGATTGAATTCCAAAGCTATCCAGGGATATTCGGACCAGCAACTGGCGGGCATCATCATGGGGGGCAAGGGAAAGATGGAGCCGGTCCGGATGGGAGCGCCCACGGCCCCGCACCGTAAGAAGTTGAGCGGCGATCAGATTGAGGACGTGATCGCTTACGTGCGCACGTTTGAAGCCCCGAAGAAGAAGTAGTTCTGGCATTGCGGCGGGCCCCCCGGCCGAGATCAGGGGGCTCCCAACTGCCAGACTTTTCCGCTGAGTTGCTCAGCCGGAGTGTGATACACGGGGGAGCAAGACCCGCGACTACCGACGGAGGTTTACGGGATATCCCGGATTCGGCGAGTCCGCTCGAGGTTGAGGAGCGTGGCAACAAGCAGGGTGATTGCAGTAAGTGGAAGGGCGACCCAGATCATCGCCGCCCGGTAGTGATCAAGGGCGGCGCCGCGGGTGGCATCAAGGATGAGGTAGACGACATAGGCGCCATAGTAGGCGAGGAATAGCCACCCTTCCCAGCGGTCCACGCGGTAGCCGGTGAAGAATATGGGCAAGCAGGCGACCGCTACGAGGATCATCACAGGGAGATCGAACGCAAGCGCGGACGCCGTGACGGGGATTCCGGCCGGCGCAAGGATAGCGGACACCCCGAGCACAGCGAGGAGGTTGAAGAGGTTGCTGCCAATCACATTCCCGACGGCAATCTCTTGCTCACCGCGGAGACTCGCCACAACCGAGGTGGCCACTTCAGGGAGCGACGTGCCGGCCGCCACAATTGTGAGACCGATCACAATCTCACTAATTCCCAGTGCCTGAGCCAGGGCGACGGCGCCACCGACGAGCCACCGGGCGCCGACGACCAGCAGGGCGAGGCCTAGCAGAACAAAGGCGGCATTGCGCAACCAGGGTTGAGGCTTCTCTGCATGAGCTTCAGGACGGTTCGCTCCAGAAGAGCCGATTTCATTTCGCCGGCCGCGCTTGATGGACCATATGCTGAAGACGAGGGCGCCGGCGAAAAGGGTTGCTCCTTCGAGGCGACCGATGGACCCATTCAGGCCCATGCCGAATGTGAGCAGCGAAACGGCGACAAGTAACCATAATTCGACACGGACGAGTTGCTGAGAGACCGCCAGGGATCGGATCGCAGCGGAGGCGCCGAGTATCAAGAGCACGTTGAAGATGTTGCTGCCGATGATGTTGCCGAGCGCCAGACTGCCTTGATTGTTCAGGGCCGCGCCCGCGCTGACGGCCAGTTCGGGGGCGCTGGTTCCATAAGCGACGACTGTCAGCCCCACGACAAGAGGCGAGATACCGGCGGCGACGGCGAGCCGGGAAGCGCCGCGGACGAGCACTTCGGCTCCCAAGAGGAGCAGGGCCAGGCCGGCGATGAGCAGAGCGATGTGTAGGCTCAAAATGCCCCGTTTGGATTCACTATACCGCGCGGTTGAAGAGTCCGGCCGGAGGGGCAGAACGCGGACGGGTTGCGCTCCGCGGTTCATCCGCGGCAGGCCATGCGGGCGGGAGCGGGACGGCTGGATTAGTCGAGCATGGCCCGGATTCTTTCGAGCAGAACGGCGAGGCTGAAAGGTTTCTGCAGGAATTCGGCCCCGTCCGGGAGAGGACCGAAGGTGGCGAGGTCGTCGCCGGTGTAACCGGACATGAAGAGGACTTTGAGTTCCGGTCGAGCCGATTGGAGGCGGGAAGCAAGTTCACCGCCGTTGATGCCGGGCATGACGACATCGGTGAGGAGGATGTCGATCGTCTCCGGGTGGTTGGCAGCGATGCTGAGCGCTTCTTCCCCGCTGGCGGCTTCGAGCACCTGGTAACCCTGCTTCTGGAGGATCTTGCGGACCAGGGCGCGGATTCCCTCCTCGTCCTCGGCGAGGAGGACGGTAGCGGCGGGTCTGGCAGGGGGCTCAGGCGGTGCAACCGGAGGGGCGGCTGGAGCCTTACGAAGTTCGGCGACAGGAAGATAAATTGTGAAGCAGGCGCCGCCGGCAGCGCCGCTGGTGACGCGGATGTCGCCGCCGGAGTTGCGGACGATGGTGTAGACGGAAGCGAGGTTCTCGCCGGAGCGCCCGCTGGAGAAGAATGGCTCGAAGAGCCGCCGCTGGGTGTCCTCGTCGAGGGTTGGTCCGGTATCGGCGAGTGAGACGGCGGCATAGTGGCCCGGACTGAGCGTCTCGCAGGCTTGCGGACTACCGTCCAGGATTTCAACGTTCGCGGTTCTGATATGGAGTTGCCCGCCGTCCGGCATCGCCTGGCGGGCGTCGCGGCCAAGGGTAAGTATGACGTCGGCGGTCTGGTCCCAGTCGGCTTTGACGGGGCGCAGGTCAGGGGCGAGATCGAGCGTCAAGCCAATGTTTTCTCCGAGTTCGCGGCGCAGTCCGGGTTCCACGTTTTCGAGTAAGGCGTTGAGGTTAAAGACCCTGGGCGAGAGCGACGGCCGCCGGGTGAATTGCAGCAACTCGGTGGTGAGGCCGGCGAGACGGTCCGTGGCGGACAATATTTCCTCGACGGAGTCCCGGGCCGGGTGGCCGTTGGGAAGGGAGTCGAGGAGTTCCTCGCTGTATCCGGAGAGGATCATGAGCAGGTTGTTGCAGTCATGGGTCACCCGTCCGGCGAGCCGGCCGAGGGCGGCCATCTTCTCCGCCTGGATGATCTGTTCATCGCGCAGCTTTTCGGTGCTTATGTTGACGGTGATGCCGGAGAGTCTTTCGGCGGCGCCGTCTTCCCGGCGGGTGACGCGGATGACGTCGCGGAGCCAGACGGTGTGACCTTCCCTGGTGAGCGCGCGGTACTCGCAACTGCGCGGTGCGGACGCGGAGACGGTAGCCCGGTAGAAGGCGACGACCCAGTCGCGGTCATGGGGATGGATGCGCGCTTCGTAGAAATCCGGCGTGGCGGTCCAATCGGCGGGAGGAAAGCCGAGGAGTTCCGTGGCGCGGCCACCTACGTAGGTGAAGTCCAGGGTAGCGGGGTCGCGTTCCCAGACGACGGCTTCGAGCGTTTCGAGCAGCGGGCCAGCGTGGCTCTCAACGGGAGACTCCTCGCCGGACGGCTTGGCTTCGAGATCCTGCACGATGAGGAGAGCTTCGGAGTTGTTTTCCTCATCCCAGCCATAGAAGGGCTGAATCGAGATACGAAGCGGTTTTGGTCCGCCGGCGGCGACATAGTTTACGATCACGTCTCGTTGGGCGACGCCGGATTCGAGGACTTCCTGGATGCGGTTGCCGAGTTCGCCGGCCGGGAAGAGGTGGGCCAGGCGGGTTTGCGCGAGGGCCCGCGAAGAGAGTCCAAACACGTCGCGAAAGGCGCGGTTCGCCGACAGGAAGGCCGGCTCCTTCGAGAGGATAGCCACACCCACCGGCATTGAGGCGATAATCTCCTGGTAGTAGCGCCGCTCGGCTTCGACCAGAGCCAGGAGTCGCGATACCTCACGGGCTCGCCACTGCTCCACATCCACTCTTTTCATTGGCAGTCTGCTTTTCAGTTTCATCGTTTGCAGGCGGCAGGGCAAGAGTACTTTGCCGGAAACGGTTGGAGGTACTTGGGAGCGGAAAAGGAATAGTACTCATAGGTCTGAAAGGACTCGATCCATGTGGCCCGAGCGTGGACACGCCCGCCGTCGGGGTTGTCGCGCCGTGCTACAACAGAGGAGGAGTGGAGTAGCAATCATGTACGAAGATCTTTTTTCCTTAGAAGGCAAAGTGGCCGCGGTAATTGGCGGCGGGGGTGTTCTGGCCGGTGAAATGGCGATGGGTCTGGCCGCGGCCGGAGCTGATGTCAGCATCCTTGATTTCAACGGCGAGAATGCGAAGGCGCGAGCCGCGGCAGTGGGTGAACTTGGCCGGCGCGGGCAGGCGTTGCAGGTGGACGCGACGAGCAAGGCAGACCTCGAGGGGGCCCTGGCGGCGATTCTCAAGGAATTGGGACGGGTGGACATCCTGATTAACGCCGCCGGAATCAACTCGCCGACGCCTTTCTTTGAGATCACCGAGGAGGAGTGGCAGAGACTGATCGACGTGGATCTGAAAAGCGTGTTCCTGGCTTGCCAAATCTTCGGCAAGCAGATGGTGGACGCAGGCGAAGGCGGGTCGATCATCAACATCTCATCGGTCTCCTCCGGGCCACCGCTGTCGAAGGTGTTCACTTACGGAGTGGCGAAGGGCGGAGTGAATCAGGTCACGATGTTTCTGGCACGGGAACTCGCCCCGCACAAGGTTCGGGTGAATGCGATTCTTCCGGGGTTTTTTCCCGCCGAACAGAACCGCAAGGTGCTTACCGGAGAGCGGATCCAACAGGTCATGAACCACACGCCGATGAACCGGTTTGGCGAGGCGAGCGAACTGGTAGGCGCAGCGATCTATCTGGCGTCGGAAAAGGCCGCGTCCTTCGTAACCGGAGCAATTGTTAGGGTGGACGGCGGTTTTATGGCCATGACCATATAACCCTTCTTTTTGTAGGGATTTAGGGAGATGGGGGATTGCTCCCGAATGGGCGGTATGACCCATCGGTACGGCGCCACAATCGGGTGAAAAACACCTGTTTGTTACACAGACGTCAAGATTCATTCTTAAAAAGCAACAGCTTTTGCGATGGCAATATGATTGCCGTATACAAATCAGTTACAATCGAGAATGCGTAGCTAGCTCAGACCGGACATGCTACCGGTTCCGGTTTGGGCACTCCGACCGGCGGGGGTGTTCATACCGTCAGGGCATTCCTCCTCCGTGCTCTGGCATAACCCTCCGAGGGGGACATAACGCAGACATCGGCTAAGGCTGGACGGCCGGTGAAACTGGTCCCCACGAGCACCTCCGCCGCCCCTCCCTTACTGGCACGACCAAAGTATTCCGCACGGGCATTCGCCGGTGGCAGTTTTCCGTTGGCGCTTGGAGTATGATGCCTGTGATGAAACGGCGCAGTTTTCTTTCGGCGCCGGCGATGGTGACGGCTTGGTCCGCGGCATCTTACCGGCGTATCGCGGGCGCGATCGATCAGCCACAGATCGGACTGGTTGGTTCGGGCTGGCGTGGCCGCTATATCATGCGGAAGTTTTTGGAGGCGGCGCCCGGGACGCGGGTGGTCTCGGTCTGCGACATCTGGGGAGAGCAGGCGCGGAAAGCGCAGGCGGAGGCAGATGGAGCGCGCGGATTCGGCGACTACCGGGAATTGCTTGCATTCGGGCAGATTGACGCCCTGATTGTGGCCACACCGGACCACTGGCACGCCGAGCCGGCGGTGGCGGCGCTCGAGGCCGGGCTGGATCTCTACATCGAGAAGCCGTTGACCTGGCGGCGCGAGGAAGGCTTCGAGATTCTGCGCGCGGCCCGGGCGAACGGCCGGATCTGCCAGGTGGGAACGCAGCAGCGATCCGGGGTGCACTATGAGCGGGCCCGCGACGAGTTCGTGCAAGGGGGCAAGCTCGGGAAAGTGGTTCATTGCCGGACTTGGTGGCACGGGAACGACTACTTCCTGCGACGGGCGCCAGAGTCGATGCGGAGGAAGCCCGCAGACTTGGATTGGAATGGTTTTCTGGGGCGAGTGCGGTGGCGGGAATGGGATCCGCAACAGTACTGGAGCTGGCGCAGCTATCTGGATTTCGGCGGCGGACAGATCACGGACCTCTTCACGCACTGGGTGGACGCGGTGCATATGCTGACCGGGCGGAATTTGCCGCTTTCGGCGACGGCGTCAGGTGGAGTGTTCCATTTCAAGGACGGCCGAACGGCGCCGGACACGATCCACGTCTGCCTCGAGTATCCGGAGGAATTCACGGTCACGTTCGAGGGTGTGTTGGCGCCGGGGCTGACGCGGGGTGCGGTGGAGCTGTTCGGTACGGAGGGACGGATCTGGATCAACCGGGATCGCTGCGAGTATGTTCCGGCGGCGAAGGGGGCGAAACCGGTGGTACTGGAGTCGCCGGGGGACCATGATCTCTCCCGGCGGCACGTGGAGAATTTCCTGGAGTGCATGAAGACCCGCCGGCAGCCGCGGTGTGACGTGCTGGAAGGGCATCGGTCGGCCCAGGCCGCCCACCTCGGCAATCTGGCGTACTTGCAGGATCGTAAGATTCGCTTTGACACGGAGCGGGAGGAGGTGTTGCCGGCATGAGATGGCTGATTGCACTGTTGCTGGCGCTGCCGGGGGCGGCGCAGGTGGTGGACCGGGAGTGGTTCGAACGGCAAATGCACGAGGAGTTGGTGCGGCACCGCACGCTTGTACCCACGGAAAGCGGGTTTCTGCACGCGGACTTTGACCGCGAATGGCGGCGGCTTCCGGCGCGGTACGCGTCCGCCGTGGGCCAGACACGCCAGATCTACGTGCAGTGCGTGGGATGGCGGATAACGGGCAATGAGGAGTTCCGGCGGAATGTGCGCGCGGGAACGGATTTCCTGCTCGAGAAATTCGCCGATCCGGAGCATGAGGGCTGGTGTTACCGCGTTTCACCCGGGGGCGAGGTTTTGGACGACAGCAAGGACTCGTACAGTTTCGCATTCGTGATCTATGGCTGCGTGAACGCGTGGCGGGCGGCGGAGGATCCTCGCTATCTGGAGGCGGCGGAGAGGACGTGGCGGGTGATGAAGCGGAAGCTGCGGGATGGAGAAGTTTTCCTCAGGCCGCGGGCCACGGCCGACTATGGGAAGACGCTGGGGACGAATTCTCAGAATCCGATGATGCACCTTTTCGAGGCGCTGCTCGAGTTGTATGAGGCGACGGGGTCGGAGGAGGTTCGCCGGGATGCCGGGAACTTGGCGGACGCCATTACCGGACGTTTGATGCGGGGCCGGGAGCTTCACCTTCCCGAACTGTTCGATGCGAATTGGGAGCCGCTGCCGGAGGAGAAGGGGGGACGGATTGAGGTGGGGCACCAGTTCGAGTGGGCCTGGCTGCTGAGCCGGGCGGTGGAGCTTGGGTTTCCGGAGGAATACCTGGAAACGGGTCACCGGCTGATTGATTACGGGATGCGCGGTTACGACCGCGGGCGGGGAGGAATCTACTCGCGGCTCAATTACGCGGGGGAGGTATCGCAGTATAGGCAGGGGCGGTGGGAGCAATGCGAGTTTCTGCGGGCGCTGATCCGGTACGGCAGCCGGCATGGGCGGTCAGACCTCTGGGAGCGGTACCGGCAGACGATGGCGCATGTCCGCGACTCTTTCATCGACAGGGAGTTTGGCGGTTGGTTCCGGTCATGGTATCCGGACAAGGAACCGGAGGGAAATGAATTGCGGAAGGGAAACGAGTGGTTGAGCGGGTATCATACGATGAACCTCTACCTGGAAGCACTTGCGGCGGGGGGATCGGGGACAGGGAAAAAAGGGAAAGAGTAGCCTGTCACCGAATTTGGTAGGCGTGGTCGAGGATTTCGACGACGTGGAGGACGCGCTGGCCGTTGCCGTGGAGGGCAGCGCCGGCGCGGAGTTGGAGGAGACAGCCGGGGTTGGCGGTGACGATGATTTCGGCCTTGGTGCGGTTGACGCTCTCCATCTTCTTTTCGAGCACGGCCATCGCCATCTCGTTCTGGACGACATTGTAGATGCCGGCACTGCCACAACACATGTCAGAAAGGGACATCTCGCGGAATTCCAGGCCGGGAACGGCTTGGAGCAACCGACGGGGCTGGACGCGGATCTTTTGGCCGTGCGCGAGGTGGCAGGAATCCTGATAGGTCACGGAAACCGGCATGGGCCCGAAGGAAGTGTTGAGCTCGACGGACGCGAGGAATTCGCTGACATCCTGGACCAGAGAAACGAACTCCTTGGCCCGCCCGGCATAGGCGGAATCGCCGGCGAGAAGGTGATCATACTCCTTCAAAGTGGAGCCGCAGCCGGCGGCGTTGGTGATGATGGCGTCATAGCCGCCGGCGAGGAGAGCGTCGATGTTGGTCCGGGCAAGCTTGCGCGCTTCGCCGGTCATGCCGGAGTGGACGTGGAGCGCGCCGCAGCAGGTCTGATCGTCCGGGATGACAACTTCGCAGCCGTTCTTCTGCAGAACCCGGATAGTGGCCTCGTTGAGGCGGGCGAAAGTGACATTTGCAATGCAGCCGCCGAGCAGCGCAACACGATACTTCTTCTCCCCCTCGGGCGGGTAGATCTTGCCGTAGTGCCGGTAGAAGGACGGGAACTCGGCTTGGGGAGCGAGTTGCTCGACTTGGCCGAGCTTGCCCATCGAAGATAGCAGTCCGGTGGACCGGACCAGCGCCTGCATTCCGGATTTCTGATAGAGATAGAGCCCGAAGCCGAAGAAGCGCAGAAGAAAACGGGATTTGAGCAGCCGGCGGAAGACAAACCAGCGCATTAGGCGCTCAGCGAGGGGCCGTTCCACGGCCGTCTCGATCTCCGCCCGGGCCGCCTCCACCAGCCGGCCGTATTGGACTCCGGACGGGCAGGCCGATTCGCAGGCCCGGCAGGCGAGACAGAGGTTGATGTGCTCGATATAGGAGTCGCCAATTTCCAGCTCTCCGGCGGCTACCTTCACCATCTGGTAGACGCGCCCCCGGGGAGAATCCATTTCGAGGCCAAGCTCACGGTATGTGGGGCAGGCGTTCAGGCATAGACCGCAGTGGACACAGTGATCGAGATCCACCTGCGATGGTTTGTCGATGATGGGAAGCGGTTCAGAGGCGGCCATAGAGCCTCCCGGGATTGAGCAAGCCTTTCGGGTCAAACATCTGCTTGATCTTCTCTATCATCGCGAAATCGGAGCCTGCGACGGGCCAGCGGTTCACGGAACAGCCGGACTCAGGGATATACTCCATTATGGGCCGGAGGCCGGCGGCCACGGCTTCCTCTATCCAGCCACCGGCGCGGCGACAATCATCGAAGTAGATGTACACGACTCCGGAACCGGCGCGCGCAACGGCCGGCTCGTCAGAAATCCGCATCACATCAGAGATTCCGGAGATCGTGGTGGAGACGCGCGCCACGGCACTCTCGGGTTGCCGGGCAAGGAATGTTGGAGTGAACTCCCGGACGCGAGTCCAAAGCGCCTCTTCTTCGTTACCGTCGAACACCTCGGCGCGGGTTAGTTCGGCGGAGTAGCGTTCTACTACCGACTGGCTGCCTGCAGCCTGAGTAAGCACGAGGTAGCCTTCGAAACCAATCCTACGGGCGGCCGCGGGATTCAGCAGATCGATCGCGGCCGGCTGCAGCACCCCGCGCACGAGGGAATCCCGCGCCTCGACGGCTTCTGCCAGGCCGGGACTCGAGATGGCGAAGGTCCGCGTGTGCGGGGGGCGGGGTGCGAGGCGGAAGTTCACGGAAGCGATGGCGGCAAGGGCGCCCATGGATCCGATCATGAGCTTGCCCATCTCGAGGCCAGCAGCGTTCTTTACCACCATGCCGCCGGCTTTGACAAGCTTGCCGTCCACGGTGGAGAAGGTCATTCCGATGACCGTGTCCCGGGCGGTTCCAAAGCCTCTCCGCCGGGGTCCGGAGACGTTTGCCGCCACCACTCCTCCGACCGTGGTTTCGTCGAAGAATGGCGGGTCCAGTGGAAGCATCAGGCCGTCCTCCGTGATGCGCCGGATGAGAGAAGAGAACGGCATGCCGGCCTCCACACTGATGGTCAGGTCGGCGGGCTCATAGTCGAGGATGCGATCCAGCCCCACAGTGGAGAGGGTCACGTTCTCCGCGGCAGGTGGCGCCGTCATACGGCGTTTGGTGAATGCGCCTCCCAGCGTGATGGACCTGCCTTCCCGCGAGGCTTCCGCGAGGGCTTCGGCGAGAGCTTCCGGAGTGCTGGGTTTGAGAGGCTCCATAAGCTCCATTCATCATAACCGACCACTCGCGGGTTTCCACCCGGCGAGCGCCCTGGGGGTGTCGAGACCCGGCGAAATTTTTTCGTCCTGCTAGATTGGTAGAGATCGGAGAAAATTGCATGAGCCCTGCGAAACAGATTATTCGCGCAGCGGAGGAAGGGGACCTTCAGGGGGTGCGCCAACTGCTCAGCGAGGATCCGTCTTTGGTGAACGCCACCGGGGATCATAAGTTCACCCCCCTGCACGCGGCGGCGGAAAAGAATCACGCCGCGGTGGCAGAGGCTCTGCTGGACGCCGGCGCCAATCTCGAAGCGGAGACGACCTGGGGGATGACGCCTCTCGCCTGGGCGGCGAACACGGGCAATGGGGAGGTGGCCGAGTTGCTGCTTTCTCGGGGCGCGCGGCTGAACGTCTGGTCCGCCGCGGGTCTCGGGATGGCAGATAGGGTCCGCAGTTTCTTCGCCGCACCGGGGAAGCTGAAGCCGGGGTCCGCGCAGAAGCGGCACGTGCAGAGGCTTGACGGCGAGTGGGAGACGCTGCCAGCACCGGACGATTGTAAGGAAGCTATTTCTGACGGCTTCTACGTTGCCTGCCGGAACGGCCATACGGAGGTGGCGCGTTTCCTTCTCGAGCAGGGCGCTGACATCGAGTTCCGCGGCTTCTTCGGAGGAACGGCGCTCCATTGGGCGGCCATCAATGGACATCGGGACACGGTGACATTCCTACTTGAAAACGGAGCGAGCAAGACTGTTTTGGACGAACAGTTCAATTCGACCCCGGCGGAGTGGGCCGAAGAGGGAGGCCAGACAGAACTGGCCGAGGCGCTCCAGTAGCGGCGCGGCCGCACAGGCCTGGCCCGCGGCGGGATGGGGGCCCGGGCGAAACCGCTGACCGGCGAAAATCAGACGGCGGGGTCATGATAAACTACACGCTTCCGCAATCGCCGGATTCGGGTCCATTTTCATGCCGCGCAGCAGAGCTTACGTCTATGTGATTTCCCTGGTCGCCGCGGTGGGCGGCCTTCTCTTTGGCTTCGATATCGCCATCATCAATGGGGCGCTGGTTTTTCTCAAGCAGGAGTTCGGCCTCACCGACGTGCAGACGGAGATCGCGGCCAGCGCTTTGCTGGTAGGCTGTATCGCGGGGGCGGCCGGAGCGGGAACGCTAAGCGACAGGTACGGCCGGCGGAAGATGCTGCTGGCCGCGGCGGCAATCTTCGCCGTGTCGGCGATCGCGGCGGCCGTGCCGCGGAATCTCGTGGAGTTCACCGTCGCGCGGTTCATGGGCGGTCTCGCCATCGGCGTCGCTTCCGTTCTGTCCCCGCTCTATATCGCCGAGATGTCGCCGGCAGACATTCGCGGGCGGCTTGTCTCGATCAATCAACTGGCGATTGTCATCGGAATCCTTTCGGCCTACTACGTGAGCTGGACGCTCGCCGGGATCGGCATTTCGAGTTGGCGGTGGATGTTCGCCTCGGCGGCCGTGCCGTCGATTCTGTTTCTGCTCGCCCTGCTGGTGGTACCGGAGAGCCCCCGATGGCTGGTGAAGGAGGGGCGCAATCAAGAGGCCGTGGGAGTGCTGAAGCGGATCAACAGCGCCAAGGACGCCGCGGCGGAGATGGCGCGGATCGAGAAGGCGGTGGAAGAGGAGAGCGGATCCGTGTGGGATCTGCTGAAGCCGGGGCTTCGCCGCCCACTGATCATTGCGGTGGCGCTGGCGATTCTGCAGCAGATCACCGGCGTGAACACAATTCTGTTTTATGGCTCTGTGATCTTCACCGAGCAGGTGAGCAACCAGTCCGCGGCCGCTGCATTGCTGGCGAATGTGATCGTAGGCGTAACCAACCTGGCATTCACGGTGGTGTCGCTGTTCATCATCGACCGGATTGGCAGGAGGGCTATTCTGATGCTGGCGGCCGGAGGCATGGGCTGTTCGCTGGTTGTGCTCGGATCGCTGTTCAAGCTCAGTCCCG
>CAYXVG010000076.1:0-24639 GCA_964468205.1 uncultured Solibacteraceae bacterium
GCTGCCGGCGGACGAACTCGCAGAGGCACGACGCGTGGAAGCAGGACGCCGCCGGCGACCTGGAGCAAGTCGCGCCGCTCGGTTCCGGGGGAATTCATCAATAACGGCGACTACAGGCGGCGTAGCGTCGTCTCCAGTATTGGCCGGCTCGGCTGTTATACTGGCCGGGAGATTGCGTGGACGGCGATGCCGTCGGTCAATCGCTACCGTCCACCGAAGCCGTGTCATGATGAAAGTTAACTCTCAGAATCTTTCCCGCCGCCGTTTTCTGCGGACGTCGTGCGGCGCCGGCGCACTTATGGCCAGTGCAAGCGCGGCCGCCCCGGTGAAAATCGCCTTTGTGGCTGGGCCGAAATCGCACGGTTACGGACAGCACGCGCACAACTCCGGCTGTTTGCTTCTGGCGAAGTGTCTGCATGAGAACCTGCCCGGCGTGAAGGCTGTGGTGCATCGGGACGGCTGGCCAGCCGATCCCTCATTCTTCGACGGCGCCAGCGCGATTGTTGTCTTCGCCGATGGCGGGGCGAAACATCCCATGCTGGGCCACTTTGAAGAGGTTGACCGGCTGGTGAAGCAGGGCGTGGGCCTCGCCGTGCTGCACTACGCCCTGATCGTGGAGAAGGGCGAGCAGGGGGACCACTTCCTGGACTGGATCGGCGGATATTACGAGACCCACTGGTCGGTGAATCCGATGTGGATGGCCGAGTTCAAGCAGATTCCCGCCCATCCGATCACCCGCGGCGTGAAGCCGTTTGCCATCCGTGACGAGTGGTACTATCACATGCGCTTCCAGCCGGACATGAAGGGCGTCACGCCGATCCTCACCGCGGTTCCCCCGGACTCCACGCGGGAGCGCAAGTTCGGGCCGCACTCGGGCAACCCCGTGGTGGCGTCACGGAAGGGGATGCCCGAGCACGTCGCCTGGGCCTACGCGCCTCCCGGCGGCCCTCGCGGATTCGGCTTTACCGGCGGCCACTACCACTGGGCCTGGGGTGACGACAATTACCGCACGCTGGCGCTGAATGGCGTCGCCTGGGCGGCCGGCCTCGACATCCCGGCTGGCGGAGTCCCATCGCCCACGCCGTCCTGGGAGGACCTGCTCGCCAACGAGGAGGGCGAGCGGCCCGCGGGCTTCTCGCAACAGCAGGCGCGGGACCTGCTCTATCCGCCGAAGTAGCCGCGCCGGCGCCGGCTGCTTCCGCCGGTCCATTTGATTGGGCGCGAACCGGCGCGATGAAGATGACAAACTGAATCCAGTGGGCCCGGACAAGGCAAAGCAGGTGGCGGACTATCAGCGCCGCCGGTTTAATGAAATGGTCGACGTGTTCGACACTTCCCAGCCGGAGCATGTAATGGCCCGCCTGCGCCAGATTGTCGCCGAAGCTGAGTTACAACCCGGAGAGATCGTCCTGGACGTTGGCACAGGTGTTGGCGTTCTCCTTCCACTGATTGCCTCCTATCACCCTTCACTGCTGCTGGCATGCGACCTGGCCGAGAAGATGCTGCAGCGCCTCCAGAAGAAACACCGCGACGTCAGATGTTTCCAGTGCGATATCGTCTGGCCACCGCTGAAGGAGGCCAGCGTGGACGTGGTCTTCCTGAACGCGATGTTCGGAAATATCGCGGATAAGCCGCGCGCGTGCCGCAACCTGGCGCGGATCTTGCGCTCCGGCGGGCGCCTGGTGGTCAGCCACCCGGAAGGGAAGGAGTTCGTCGATCATCTGCGCGCCACAAGCGATTTGGTGACCGAATCGCTGCCCAGCGAAGCTGAGTTTGGGACCATGCTCGCTCCGCTCGGACTGGAGGTCATCGCCTATCGAGACGCGCCCGGCCTATACGTGCTGGTGGCGCGAAAGAGGGAGTAGCCCGGCCTTACCAATGATCGCCGGAGCCGCGACGCCGCCACTCCAAGGGGGTTGACCTCGCTCCTGTTCTGCGACAGGGTATCTTCCCAGCCAACGGCTCGCGCAAGGCGAAGACCGTCGGCCGCCGCGACACCGCCAACTCCAAGATCACGGGCTTCATCCGCCGGCCCTGCTCATCGGCCAAGCCTTCGTGGCGGATCTTCAGGCTAGCTTGTCCGCCGGCCGGAAAGGAATCTCGCCACGACGACAGAGTGGCCGCGGTGACGGCGCACTTGCGGCTCGAGGTCTCGATATCCCCGCCCCGTAACAGCTCCATGGCAACAGCCGTCTTGCGCTTGGCCGGCCAGCAACCTTTGCCGCCGCGCCCGGACTCCGGGGTCTTTCAGGTCGACCTCCGGGCTGCCTCCGCGGCCACGGCCGGAACGGCGAATCGAAAACGGGAACCTGGACGCAACAGGTTTCTTCCGCCCAGTCGCACCCGCATACCGCAGTTCGTGTGCACCGGTACTTCTGTCTTGACCCACGGATCCATCGGCCTTGCAGGTGCCCAGGCGGCCGGCGAAAGCGACTGCCCCGCGACAAGGAGTCTAATACTTCCGGCGCCCGGTGGGGCAAGCGTTCGGCCAGCCATGCGCCGGCGGCGGCTGTGACCCGAGTCACAGCAACTGGGAAGCGGCGCGACTAGACTGCAGGGGAGAACTCAGAGGGTTATGTCCCATCCACCGAACAGCCGGTGGCTCGACCGGGCCTCCAGATGGCGCGCGCCTCTCGGCGTTTTCGCGGGCGCGTACTTCGCTTTTCTCTCCGTAACCGGACTTGCTATCTGGCTGCTACCGTTTAGCGTACCGGTTCAGATGACCGTGCTCCTGCACACAGCCGTGGGGCTGCTATTGCTGCCGTTGGGCGGTTGGTACCTGGTGAAACATCTGGCGGAATACCGGCGCAGTCCCGTAAGTCATATCCTCGTGGTCGGCTACCTGGCCGGCGCGGCGCTGCTGGTTTGCCTCGTTTCGGGCGCCGTTTTGACTTGGCAGGCGGCCGCGGATACCAGGATCAGCTACGCGTGGGATACAATCCATATCCTTTCGACGCTCGGTTCCATCCTGTTTGGTCTCGTCCACGTTCTCCTGGTCGTCTTTCGCGACCGCCGCGCCGTCAGAGCGGCCGCCGGAGCCAACGTTCCCGAGTTGGCCGGCTTCTATGGCAAGCGGGTCGCGGCGGGGACCGGTATCCTCGGCGTTACGATCGCCGCCGCCGTTGTTCTTTATCCGCGGCCCGAACTCCAGACGGAGTTGCCGGAAGACTACAGCTATCTTTATGGCGAGGACCGCCCGTTCGCTCCCAGTCTGGCGCGCACGCCGGACAACATCGTCATCGACCCTCGCGTGTTGGCCGGCTCGCTGTCGTGCGGGACAGCCAAGTGCCACGAGCAGATCGTGGAGGAGTGGGAGCCCAGCGCTCACCGTTTCGCGGCCATGGATCTCGGATTCCAGAAGATCCAGATGAACATGGCCCGGCTCAACGGTCCGGAATCAACCCGCTACTGCGCCGGCTGCCATGACCCCATCTCACTGTTCTCCGGCACGAAGAACCTCTACACGGAATCCGACGAACTCACGGAATACAACGGTTACCAGGAAGGGATCTCGTGTCTTTCCTGCCACGCTGTCCGGCAGGTCGACGTCAAGGGAAACGCGGACTACATCGTTTCGCCGCCGGCCCGCTACCTTTTTGAAATCGATTATCAAGAGAACCCGTCCCCTGCCACTCAGTTTCTCCGCGACTTTCTTATCCGGGCCTATCCCCGCCAACACGTCAAGGACCTGAGTAAAAGGCTTTTCAAAACGCCCGAATACTGCGCGGCCTGTCACAAGCAGTTCATCGATCAAGAAATCAACAACCTCGGTTGGGTGCAGTTGCAGAACCAATATGACAACTGGCGTCAGAGCCGGTGGAACCACCCTGAGGATTCGACACAGACCATCGAATGCCGGGAGTGTCACATGCCCCTGGTGGACTCCACCGACCCGGCGGCCGGCGACCCGGTCGATTACAACCGCACGGCCGCGGACGGCAAACATCGCAGCCACCGGTTCATCGCGGCTAACCAGATGATGCCCGAGATGCTCCAATTGCCGGGCTGGGAGAGACAGATCGAGCTTACCGAAGCCTGGTTGAAGGGCGAATTCGAGATCCCCGAGATTGCTGACAAGTGGAAGGCCGGTCCCGTGGTGACCCTGGATATGGATGCTCCGGATTCTGTGAACGCGGGGGAGCCCGTCAATCTCCGCATCGTTCTCACGTCAAACAAGGTGGGGCACGATTTTCCGACGGGACCGCTCGACATCATCCAGGCGTGGATCCAGTTAACTGTTACCGACAACAACGGCAACGTGATCTTTTCCCGGGGCTCCGTCGACGAGAAGGGCTTCATCGAACCCGGTTCTTTCATGTTCAAGGCCGAACCGGTGGACCGGCACGGAAATCTCATCGACCGGCACAACCTTTGGGAGATGGTGGGGGTCCGCTACCGGCGGTCACTATTCCCTGGCTTCTCTGACACGGCCGAGTTCGACTTCATGTGCCCGGAGTTGACGCCGGTCAACAAGAAGGCTTTGCCCCAAGACGTCTCTTATGACGTGAACGTGCCCCGGGAGGGGATTGAAAGCCTTACGGTGGAAGCCCGTCTCTGTTACCGGAAAATGGATCAATTTCTGATCAACTTCCTGTTTGGTGAAGAAAAGGGCGTGACCTCGCCGGTCACCGTGATGACGGAGCAGACGGTCCGCATCCAGGTCAGCCCTACGTCGAGAACGACAAAGGGCCACTGAGGAGGGGAGCATGGCAAGCAACCGGCCCCTTTCCGCACGCAAGAAACTGGTAGTCCGATACACCGTGCTCAGCGTGGCCGCGGTTGTACTGCTCAGTCTGCTGTTTCTGCTGCTCCGGGAGCGGCCAGACGCCTACCGGGCAGGCGAAACAGTTGAAGGGATTACGAACGTACTGGCCCGGCAACTGCCCGGCGGACACCCGGAGGTCCGCTTCGTGAACGTGGCGAAGGAGGCCGGCATCGACTTCGTGCATTTCCCGGGCCACAGGTCCACCCAGTTGCCGGAGGACATGGGCTCAGGGGTGGCCTGGGGCGACTATGACGGCGACGGCGACTATGACCTGTTTCTGGGGAACGTCGCCGGGCCGCTGACGGCGTCGCCCGTGGAAATCGCAGCCTCCCCCGGCACGAACCGCCTGTACCGGAACAACGGCGACGGCACTTTTTCCGACGTCACCAGCGCCGCCGGTCTCGAATACCGGGGCATCACCATGGGCGCGGCGTGGGCGGACTACGACAATGACGGCGACATGGACCTGGTGGTCACCACTTACGGCTCGATCCTGCTCTATCGCAACCTGAGCGGGGGCGTCTTCGAGAACGTATCGGCGAGCGCCGGGCTGGCCGGCTCCGGCCGCTTCTGGGCCGGCGCTTCCTGGGGCGACTACAACAAGGACGGATTCCTCGACCTTTACGTTTGCGCCTATGTAAAGTACCGTTACCGTTCCGAGGATGCCGCCAGGACATCGCGGCACTTTGCCTCCGATGTTCCGTTCACGCTGAATCCGTCTTCGTATCCTGCCGAGGCGAACGCTCTGTTTCGCAACAATGGGGACGGCACATTCACCGGCGTGGCCGCGGCGGCCGGGGTCCTCAACGAGCAGGGGAAGAGTCTGACCGCGGCCTGGTGCGATTTCGATCTCGACGGGTGGCTCGATCTTTACGTGGCCAACGACGTTTCCGACAACGCGATGTACCGCAACCGCGGTGACGGCACGTTTGAAGACGTGGCGCACAACGCTCTCGTCTCGGACTACCGCGGCGCTATGGGGTTGGCCGTCGGCGACTACGACAACGATACCGATCCCGATATCTTCATCACCCACTGGATGGCTCAGGAGAACGGTCTTTTCTGGAACATGGTCCACTCGTATGACGGCGGCGGTCCGCCGGGACGGATGCAGTTCATGGATATTGCCGACATGCTGGGGCTTGGCCAGCAAGCCTTGGACAAGATCGGCTGGGGTACTTCGTTTTTTGATTTCGACAACGACGGTCAACTGGACCTGTTCGTCGTAAACGGGAGCACTTTCCAGGACCGGCAGCAGCCGCCGCGCCTGATTCCGATGAGCGATGCCCTGTTTTGGCAGAAAAGCCCCGAAGAAGGATTCTATGACACCGGCCCGGTGAGCGGCGGCGTATTCACCGAACCCCGCGTGGGCCGCGGCGCGGCGTACGCGGACTACGACAACGATGGCGACCTCGACCTCGCCATCCTGCAGTTCGGCGAGTCGCCGTTCCTGTTACGCAATGAAGGCGGTAACCAGCAGAACTGGCTGAAGGTAAGGCTGCGCGGTGCAAAGAGCGGGCGGGACGCGGTCGGCGCGATCGTATCCGTACACGCGTCCGGCAAGGTACAGACGCGGTTTGCGGGCAGCCAACCTTCGTATCTCTCACAGAACGCTCCCGAACTGCACTTCGGGTTGGGGCAGCAGACCAGGGTGGAGCGGGTAACCGTGCGCTTCCCGTCGGGATCGGTTCGCGAGGAGACCGGCGTGGCGGTGAATCAGATGGTGTGGATCGAGGAGTAGGAGACGATGATCGCGCGACCCGGCTTGCTGATCACGCTTGCTCTGACCTTGCTGCACTGTACGCCGGAGGAGCGCCTCCGCGATACGCCGGCGGAGGATTCCAAGACTCGGGTCCGCAATTTCTGGACCACGTTCCGTCTCGCCAACCAGGCGCGGGTCGATGGGGACATGGACGCGGCGATCGCCGGTTATCGCGAGGCGCTGCTGATCGAGCCTGCGCACGAGGAGGCGCTGTTCTATCTGGGAGTGAGCCTGGAGCATACCGGCCGGTATGGAGAAGCCGCCACCGTTTATGAAGAGCTGCTGGGCGGGAATCCCAACAGCGGCCGCGCTCTCTCTCAACTGGCCGAGCTGCTGCTGACGCCCGCGCCGGGAAGGCAGCCGGATTTCGAGAGGGCTGGGACGCTCCTCCACCGCTTGCTTGAGGTCAACCGGGAGCAGACAGGCCCGTTTCTCCTCCTCGGCCGCCTGGCCCTGAATCGCGGCGACTGGGTGGCGGCCTCCGAAAACTTCCTCGTGGCCGGGCGCTCCGGAGCCCAGGAAGGCTACGCCTGGGCCGGCTACACGGCCATTCTTCGAGGCGACCGGCGCGGGGCCCTGGACTATCTAGAGCGGCCGCTCGAAACGCAGCGGCGGGAGAGCGAAATGGCGGGTTCCGGAATCCGGGCCGAAGGCGATGTGCTGCCCGCTCCTGATAAACCGCTCAGCGCCTTGGATCGGGCAGCGCTCATGGCCAAGTTTCTTCTACAAGCTATCCAGCAGGCCGGCGCAGGCGAGCCGGGCTCGTTCGAACCGCTGGCCGCCGGAGTCTCTCCGGACGGCAAAGGCGCCTGGGGAGATTTCAATCGTGACGGAAGGCCCGGCATCGCCGTGGGCGGCAAGCGGCTTACGCTTTACGGCAATACCGCCGGTTCCTTCCGCGACATAACCCGTGAAGCTGGACTCGCCGGGGTAGAAAATGTCAGCGAGTTGGTCTGGCTGGACTACGACTCTGACGGCTGGCCCGACCTCTACTTGAGCGGCGGGCAGGGCGTTCGGCTATTCCGGAACTTGCATGACGGCCGGTTCGAGGACGGCGCCGCTGAAGCGAAACTCGCCGGGCAACGCAATGTGCTCCGAGCCCTGCCGGTTGATATCGACGGCGACGGGGACACCGGCCTTCTTGAAGCGGGTTCCACCGGCGACGGCTCGCGCCCGGTCCGGCTATACCGGAACGATGCGGGCATCTTCTCGCCCGTGTCCATTCCGCCGCTGGATGACGCGGCAACCGTGACGGATGCCGCCGCCGCCGACTTCGATGGCGACGGCCGCATGGACCTGGCCCTTGCCGTCTGGAAGCGCCCGGTGCGCATCTTCCTGCAGAGGGACAAACTCGGATGGGAGGAGACCGAGCCAGCTCCGGCCGCCGGCGAGGCTGTCTCCCTCGTACCCTTCGACTATGACCGCGATGGCGCAACTGACTTGCTTATCGCGAACCACGCTCCCTGGGAAGATTCCCTCCGGTCTTGGCTTCAACCCACTTTCCAGCCGGGGAGAGCCGCGCCTTTGCTGCTCAGAAACACTGGCGGGGGAGCTTTCGAGGACGCGTCGGGACTCGTCGGCTTGGCCTCGGCGCACGGTGTCATGCAGGCAATTGCCGCCGACTTCGACGGTGACGGCTGGGCGGATCTGCTACTCGCGAACGGAGGCCTCGATGCGTGCCGGTTGGAACCGAGTGTCATTTTGCGAAACGAAGCCGGCAAGCGCTTTTCCTTGTGGCAGCGCCTTCCCGCCGGGGACGGAATCTCCAACGTCTCATCCGCCGCGGTGGCGGACTTTGACGGCGACGGCGCCCCGGACATCTTTCTCGGCTCGAATCGCCGCCTGCCCGCGTCCGTTACCAGCGGGGGAATCCTCCGCAATCGCTCCCGCAATCAAGCGCGGCGCTAGATGTGACCAACGTCACTGCGTTTGCAGCCGCGATGGCGCATACTCGGAGTGCAGCCTGGGACTTGCAAATGTATTGCAACATTCAAAAGGGGACTCAATCATGATTACTGAAAACCAAACCGTTGGAGAGATCGCAGCCATTTCGCTCGGCGCGGTTCGCGTGTTCGAAAAGAGCGGCATCGACTATTGCTGCGGAGGCAAGCAGAGCCTCGGCGCGGTGTGCCGCGAGCAGGGTCTGGACTCCGCCTCGCTGATCGAGGAACTCAGGAGCGTTACCGCGGAGAAGGCGACGCCGGAGAAAGATTGGACGTCAGAGTCCCTGCGGGAACTCATCCGCCATATCGTCGGAACGCATCACGAGTTTTTGAAGCTGGAACTCCCGCGGCTCGGCGAGCGTCTCGAGAAGGTCCTGAAGGCTCACGGAGACAAGGATCCCGAGCGTCTGGGCGAGTTGTCCGACGTCTATCGCGGACTGTGGTCGGAGTTGGATCACCACATGCACAAAGAGGAAATGATGTTGTTTCCGGCGATCGAGCGTTTCGAAGCCGCGGTGACCTCGGGCCAGCCGGCTCCACCACTGCCATTCGGCACATTCGAAAACCCGGTCATGGTGATGGAGAGAGAGCACGATAACGCCGGAAACGCGTTGACCCGGATCAGGGCGCTCACCAATGGGCGCCAGCTTCCCGAATATGCCTGTGCTACCTACCGCGCGTTGTACGAGGGTTTCGAGGAGCTGGAGACTGACCTTCATTTGCATATTCATCTGGAAAACAACATCTTGTTCCCGCGCGCGGTAAAGTTGGAGAAAGCGCGAAGCTAAGAGACGGAGGCGCGGGGTGGCCCGGGAACTCCCAGGCCTCCCGCGTCCGGCCCTGAAACTCCGATCCGCGGGAAACGACTCATGAGCACCTGGGGATGTCCACACGAACGGGACGGCAACTGCGAGCGCGTCAACAACATTCCCTGCGATCCCGGCATGAAGGGTTGCGTGCTGTTTGGCCGCTTCGTCTGGTCGAACGAGAGCAAGAACCGTCCTGCGGGCAACCCCGTTCAGCCAAAGAGCGCGACGCAGACGCGGGGCGGGCCTCAAGACGGCTGAAGACTCCCGCAGGCCGTAGCTGGGCGGGCCGTGGCCGCGGCGCGTCCGTATTCTCCGCTCCTGTTCCGATGGATTCTGATCCCGCGCCACGTTCGTCCGGCGGGCCTCATCGAGCGATTTAGGGGACTCCTCCGTACTCAGACGCCGCGAGCCAAGCTGGCAATTTCGCCGCGGCTTCATTTTCTTGTTGACGTTTTGAACTTCCAACTCTAGAGTCCGAGATAGAGAGGCCGTTTAGCGCTAACCGGGTCTTGCGGTCAGAGGTAAGGTTTGGATCCGGGTCAGGCCGGCGGAACACTAAAGTGCGCCAAGAAAAATAGACCGACTCAGAGACCAGTACCGGCGGCAAGCCGGTGGATGGCCCCCACAACGAACCGGACGCTGGGATGGTGAAAGGTTCCCTCCTTAGGTAGCTCCAGAAGATTTGAGAGGCAAGTTCCCGTAAGTGTAGGCGTGGGAGGCAATGGAGAGATGCGCGGTTCATTGACAGGAGAATCAGGTGAAAGAAGCTTTGAGGACAATTGAACGTCGCACTGACGACGGGTTGGTCCCCCACCCAGTGTGCGAGGACCTTAATGAAGACGAAGGCGAGCCGCCCGGTACGTGCCGGTCCAGCGGGGGGAATGGAGAACTTCTCCAGATCACGCCGGTCCGGCAGGAGCAGGAGGAACGGCGAACATCGCGGAAGCCGAGGGTGCGGGATTGGCATTCCTGGCAGTGGCAGCTTCGCTCACGAATCGACAACGTCAGCGAATTGCAGAAGATGTTCCCGAACATCGCGGGCGCGGACGATATCGCCATTGCGGCGGCCCGTTTCCCGATGGCGATCCCACCTTACTACGCATCGCTCATCCGGCGGCTGGATGCATCGGATCCCATTTTCCAGATGTGTGTTCCCGCCGCGGGCGAGACTTCCGATCCCTCGTTCCTTCGTGCCGATCCCTTGGAAGAGGACCACGACATGCCCGTCCCGGGACTCGTCCACCGGTATCAGGACCGCGCGCTCGTGCTGGCGACTTCGACGTGCGCGATGTACTGCCGCCATTGCACCCGAAAGCGAATTGCGGGACAGAGCGAGAGCGTGCTTTCGCCGAAGGAGTTGGCGGGCGTGGTGCGCTACCTGGGCGAGCATCCCGAGATTCGCGATGTGATCGTCTCCGGAGGCGATCCGCTGACCCTGACCGACGTGAGTCTCGAGCGGGTACTCGCCGCGGTCCGGTCGGTTCCGAGCGTGGAGATTATCCGCATCGGGACGCGCATGCCGGTGACGCTGCCGATGCGGGTGACGCCGGCGTTGGTGCGGATGTTGCGGCGCTTCCAGCCGGTCTGGGTCAATACTCACTTCAACCACCCGGTGGAGTTGACCCCGGAGGCGCAGACGGCCTGCGCGCGGCTGGTCGACCACGGCATCCCGATGGGGAACCAGACGGTGCTGCTGCGCGGGATCAACGACGACGCCCGGCTGCTGGAATCGCTCTTCCGGGGCTTGGTGCGTATGCGGGTGCGGCCCTACTATCTGTACCAGTGCGACCTGGTGCGCGGCGTGGAGCACTTCCGGACGCCGATATCCAAGGGTATCGAGATCATGGAGTACCTGCGCGGCCGGTTGACGGGGTTCGCGATCCCGACATTCGTGGTGGACGCTCCCGGCGGTGGCGGGAAGATCCCCGTTCTGCCGAACTACATCGTTTCGCAAAGCCCGAGCCACACGGTGCTCCGGAACTTCGAGGGGATGCTGGTGAGCTACCCCGAACCAGGCTATGCCGGGGACGGCCCCACCCCGCCCGGCGAGATTGACGCACCCACGGTGTACGAACTTTCCCGGGGGTGGGCCACGAAGATTGAGCCCGCGCATGCCCACCGGCTAAGCCGGCGGCTGACGGCGTTCGATCACACCGCACAGAACGGGCAGCCGCTGTTCGGCGGCCCGCGGCGACGCACGGCCGAAGTCCGCACAGACAAGGCGCCGGTCTCCTGAGGCCCTGTCATTTGGGAACGGGAGGTACACAGTGAGACTCCATATCTACCGGGTCCACATGTCCGTCTTTCAGGAGGACGTGATACGCCAGGTCCAGAAGATTTTTCGCCAGAATTTCGGCGCGGTGGCCCGATACGCCGACAAGATTCCGTTGCTGCTGGACGCTCCGTTCGAATTCGGCTATCGGACGATTCTGCTCGTAGCCGAGCGCAGACCGCGGCAGGTGGCCGGCTTCGCGATTGTCATCTTCTTCCCGGAGGCGAAGGGCTGTTATCTGGACTTCATGGCAGTGGACCCGGACATTAAGGGCGGGGGGCTGGGGAGCGCCCTTTACGAAGCGGTCAGAGAACTGGCCAGATCGCTCGGAGCCCGCGGCCTCTTCTACGAAGTGCTGCCGGACGACCCGGCGCTGGTGAAGGACCCGAAGACGCTGGCGGAGAATCGGAAGCGCCTGAAATTCTACGAGCGGTACGGCGCGCGCCCTGTGACCGGGACCGCATACGAGACCCCGATCGATGACGACCCGGCGCCGCATTTGGTCTACGATTCGCTCGGTGATTCGCGGCCGCTCCGGCGGAAGGACGCGAGGGAGGTAGTGCGCGTCATTCTCGAGCGCAAGTACAGCAACATCGTGAAGCCCGATTACGTGGAGAAGGTGGTGGCCTCGTTCCGGGATGACCCGGTGCGGTTGCGTCCGTTGCGCTATGTGAAGCCGGCCGAACCGCCGGCGCGGGCGGAGACGCATCGTCTCGACCAACTGCTGCCGATGGTGGTGACCGGCGAGGCGGATTTGCACTACGTAAAGGACTCCGGGTATGTCGAGCGGCCGGTCCGGGCGGTGACGCTGCGAAAAGCGGCGGTGGAGACGGGCTATTTCGCCGTGGTGAAGCCGAGACGGTTTTCGCGGGACCACCTGCGGCAGGTGCACGACCCGGACTTCCTGGCTTACCTGGAAACTGCCAGCATGAAGCTGGGGACCGAGCGTCCGGTGTATCCCTATGTTTTTCCGATACGCCGCCCGGAGCGCCGTCCGAAGGAGTTAGCGGTGCGGGCGGGTTACTACTGCATCGACACGTTCACGCCGCTCTATCCACATGCCTACGAGGCGGCCCGGCGCGCGGCTGACGTGGCCCTGACCGCGGCGGAGGAGATCCGGCGCGGCGCGGCGATCGCCTACGCTCTGTGCCGACCGCCGGGGCACCATGCCGAACGGCGCGTCTACGGCGGATTCTGCTATTTCAACAACGCTGCCATCGCGGCACAGTTTTTGAGCCGGGACGGCCGGGTCGCCGTGCTGGATATTGACTTTCATCACGGCAACGGGACCCAGGACATCTTCTACCGCCGCCCGGACGTGCTGACCGTCTCCATCCACGGGCACCCGAACTTCGCCTATCCCTACTTCAGCGGGTTCGCCGATGAAGAAGGCGAGGAAGAGGGGCGCGGCTGCAACCTCAACCTGCCGCTCCCAGACCAGGCCGACGAAACGCGCTACCTTACGGCGCTGGACAAGGCGTTGTACCGAATCAGGCGTTTCAAGCCGGCGGTGCTGGTGCTGAGCGTGGGATTCGATACGATCGCCGGCGATCCGACCGGAAGCTTTCAGTTGCGGCCATCGTCATTGAAGAAGATCGGCGCATTGATCGGTTCGCTTCGATACCCGCTGCTGGTGGTGCAGGAGGGCGGCTACAACCTGCGGAACTTGAGACTGGGTTTGCCAGCCCTGTTCGGCGGCCTTGTCAAATCCCTGGCCTAAGGCTGAAAAGTGGAAAGAAACACCATGAACAAACTGAATGTGGGGCTTGTGTACGATCTGCGCTCGGATTACGAAGGCAGCGGCCTCAGCGAAGAGGAATTAGCCGAGTTCGACTCGGAATCGACGATTGCGGCGCTGGCGGCGGCGATCGTTTCCCTCGGCAACCGGGTGGAGCGGATCGGCAACGGCAAGGCGCTCGCGAAGCGGCTGGTGGCCGGGGGGCGCTGGGACCTGGTGTTCAACATCGCCGAGGGCCGCGGCGGCCGGTCCCGAGAGGCGCAGGTTCCGGCACTGCTGGAGATGTACGAAATCCCTTATACCCTCTCGGATCCATTGACGTGCTGCGTGACGCTCGACAAGGAGGTCGCGAAGTCGATCGTGCGAGGCGCGGGCCTACGGACGCCGGATTCCGCGGTGGTCGACGCAGTGGGCGAGGCGGACGGCGTGGATCTGCCGTTCCCGGTCTTCTGCAAGCCGCTTGCCGAGGGCACGGGGAAGGGCATTGATGGGACGAGCAGGGCGGATTCTCCGGAGCAGCTTTGGGCGGCGATCGGGCGTTTGCTGGTTCGCCACCGTCAGCCGGTGCTCGTCGAGGAATACCTGCCGGGCCGCGAGTTCACCACAGGCATTCTGGGGACCGGGGAGGCGGCGCGGGTGCTGGGGACGCTCGAAGTCAAGATCAAGGAGAACGCGCCGGCGCGCGACTACAGCTTCGAGAATAAGGAACGCTGCGAGCAGTTCGTCGAGTATGTGCTCGTGACCGGCGGGCCGGAAGTGGAGGCGGTGGAGGCGCTGGCGCTGAGAGCCTATCTGGCGCTCGGATGCCGGGATTGCGCGCGCGTGGACGTGCGGATGGACGCGGAGGGCCGTCCGGCCTTCCTCGAGGTGAATCCGCTGCCGGGGCTGCATCCGGACCACTCGGACCTGCCGATGATCGCGACCGCAAAAGGGATGGAGTACCGCGAACTGATCGGGGCCATCCTGCAGAGCGCGCTCGCGAGGGCGGAGAGTTTCCAAGATGTCTAGCGGGGTGTCCGTTCTTATACTGCACCAGGAGGTGGGCGACCAGCCGCTCGAGAGCGACGCCGGCGTATTGGAAGAAGTGGCGGCGGTTTCGCGCAGCCTGGATTCGCTGGGTATCGCTTGCCGCGTCGCGGCGGTGGCGAGCCTCGAGGACGTGGCCCGGGCGGTGTCGTCGGGTCCCGAGCCGGTGGTCTTCAACCTGGTGGAAGGGTTTCCGGCGAACGCGAGCGACTTCGCTTTCGTGCCGGCAGTGTGCCAGTCGCTGGGCCGGGCGTACACGGGCAGCGAGTCGACCTGCCTGGCGCTCACATTCAACAAGGCATGGTGCGGCGCGGCGCTCCGGGGGGGCGGTGTGGCGGTTCCGGATGGCTTGACCGTTCGGCCTGGCGAACCGGTCCCCGTGGACGCTTTGCCTGCCGGCCCGTACCTGGTGAAGCCGGTGGCGGCCGATGCAAGCGAGGGGATCTTCGCGGAAAGTTCAGTGGTGGATGCGCCGGGCGACAAGCTCGACGCGGCGGTGGAATCGGTACACCGGAGATTCGGGCAGCCGGCGCTGATTGAGCAACTGGTTGGTTCCCGGGAGTTCAACGTATCGATCGTCGAGGAGCGGGGCGCGGCCACGGTGCTGCCGTTGGCGGAGATCGACTTCTCGGCGTTTCCGGCGGGGTGTCCGCGGATTGTGGACTATGCCGCGAAATGGGAGCCGGACTCGTTCGCCTACCACAACACCCCGCGGGTGATTCCCGCGGTGGTGGCGGCGGGACTGGCCGAGCGCATCCGCGAGACGGCGCTGGCGGCCTGGAAGGCGACCGGCTGCCGCGATTACGCCCGGGTGGACATCCGGACCGGCGGCGAGGGCCGGCTATACGTTCTCGAGGTGAATCCGAACCCGGACGTTTCGCCCGAAGCGGGGTTCGCGGCCGCGCTGGCGGCGGACGGGCGCGGCTACGAGGCGTTCGTGGGAGAGCGGGTGAGGCTGGCCCTCGAGCGGCGGGGCGGCGCGGCCGCCGCCGGAGAAGCGGGTGTAGCGGACGCGGAACTCGAAAACGGCGTGCGCCCAACCCAGGCGGCCGACTGCGGCCGGATTCTCGAAATCGTGCGCGCGGCGGAGAATTTCCGGCCGGCGGAGATGGACGTGGCGGCGGAGGTTCTGCGCGACAGCGTGTACCGTGGCGTGGCCGCCGGCTATTACTCCTTCAGCGCGGTCTGCGATGGTGCGGTGGTGGGATGGGTCTGCTTTGGTCCGGCTCCCTGCACGATGGGCGCCTACGACATCTACTGGATCGTCGTGGACGGCGCGGCGCGGCGAGGCGGGCACGGCGGAAAACTCATGGAGACGGCTGAAACCGCGATCGCCCGCATGGGCGGCCGGTTGGTGGTGCTCGACACCGCGGGCAACGACGGCTACATCCCCACGCGGGCGTTCTACAGCCGGCTGGGGTATGAGGAGGCGGCGCGGGTGAAGGATTTCTATGCGCCGGGCGACGACAAGGTGGTCTTTGCGAAACCGCTCTGAGGGGGCGGTGGCTAAGGCTTCAGCAGCAACTTCCCCGATGTTCTCCGACCTTCCAGGTCGCGGTGCGCCTGCTCCGCGTCGCCGAGGGCGTAGGTCTTGTGAATGGTCACGTCCAGCTTGCCGGCGGTGATCCAGCCGAAAATGTCGTTGGCGCGGGCGAGGATCTCGTCGCGGTTGGTGCAGTAGTGGAACAGCGTCGGGCGCGTGAGGTACAGGGAGCCTTTCTGGCTCAGGATCAGCGGCTTCATTTCGGGTACGGGGCCGCTGGCGTTGCCGAAGGTGACCATCATGCCGCGGGGGCGGAGGGAGTCGAGCGACTTCTCCCACGTCGCGGCGCCGACGGAGTCGTAGACCACGTCGACGCCCTTGCCGTCCGTCAGGCGCTTGGTCTCTTCGAGGAAGTCCTGTTCAGTGTAGAGGATGATCTCGTCGGCGCCGGCTCTGCGGGCGCGGGCGGCCTTCTCCTCTGTCGACGCCGTGCCGATGACGCGGGCGCCGCGGAGTTTCGCCATCTGAACGATCAGCAGGCCGGTACCGCCGGCGGCGGCGTGGACGAGGGCCGTGTCGCCCTCCTTTAGCTGAAATGTCGAGTGCGTGAGGTAATGGGCGGTCATGCCCTGGAGCATCGACGCGGCGGCGGTTTCGAAGCCCACCGGGTCGGGGACCTTCACAACTTGCCAGGCGGGGACGGCGGCGTATTCAGCGTAGGCGCCGCGGGTCATCCCATAGGCGACACGTTCGCCGGCAGAGAAACCGTCGACGCCCTCGCCAACGGATTCCACTGTGCCGGCGGCTTCCATGCCGGGGGTGAAGGGCGGATCGGCGGGGTAGAGGCCGGTGCGGTGATAGGTGTCGATGAAGTTGACACCGGAGGCTTCGGTCTTGATCAGGAGTTCGCCGGCGGCCGGCGACGGAGGGTCGATCTCGGCGAGGCGGAGTTGTTCGGGGCCGCCGTGTTCTTTCACAACAATAGCTTTCATGCGTGACGCACCTTTCGTTTGATGTGTATGTATGCAGTGTAGAGCACCAGGTAGGCCAGAGTGAACGGGAAGAGCATCAAGCCGCCGATGGTGCGGACGGCGCCGGCGCCGGTGAGTCCGGCGCGGAAGAGGAAGAAATGCCGGATCGTCTTCCAATTGGAGCGGTCGCACCAGAAGTAGTCTCCGTTTTCGTTGACGATCAGGAATTTGAGCGGCAGACGGGCGGCGAGCATCCACTTCCACTTGGTCATGATCGGCTCGCCGGAGCAGATCATCACGCCGATGGTGTGGCGGCGGTTGCGGAGCTCGGAGAGGAGGCGCTTGCGCGCGGCGCGGCCGGCGTAGTCGGTGACGCGGAAGACGCGGCCGTTAGCCGGGTCAAAAGTGGCTGGCTCGCCGGCGTAGCAGGTGACGAGGTCCATCTGTTCGGCGCCGTGGGCTTCGCGCAGGCGGGGGATGAGGTTTTCGAGAATGTGACGGGAGCCGGATTCGATTAGCAGCAGCCGGGTGAAGGGGGGGACGCGGCGGCGGAGGTAGTATTTCATTGGGGTTTAGGAGCGGGGGACACTCATGGCTGTCCCAAGGCGCGCTTTGCGCTAGTCAGAAGGGGGACACTCATGGCTGTCCCAAGGCGCGCTTTGCGCCGCGTGGAAAGCCATGGGTGTCCCCTTTGTCCCCTTCTGTCCGTCAGCGTCCCCACAGTTGTTAGACGCCCCAGCAGTAGTCTTCGACGGCCCTTTCGATTGTGTCGTCGGTTTCCATGAGGCGCATCAGTTCGAGTCGAATGGCGTCGGTTAACGCCAGCCAACTCGCTTCGATCACGTTCTCGGAGACGCCGACGGTCGTCCAGCTCCGGTGATGGTCGGTCCATTCCACGAGTACGCGCACCTTGGCGGCCGTGCCCTTCTTCGAGTCGAGCACGCGCACTTTGTAGTCGGTGAGCTGGACTTTGGCGATGCCCGGGAAAAGCGCCGAGAGGCATTGGCGGAGGCAAAGATCTAAGGCGTTCACCGGGCCGTGGCCGGTGGCCGTGGCGGAGTGGATGCCGTCCTTTGCCTTGAGGGTCACGGTGGCGGTCGAGTTCAGGTGTTTGTTCCCCCGCGTGGTGACCTCGTAGCTGACGATTTCGAAGAGGTTGAGGCCCGGATGGATCGCCTCGCGAACCAACAGCTCGAAAGTGCCCTCCGCGGCCTCGAGCTCGTAGCCCTGGAATTCGAGCTGCTTAATGCGCTCGAGCAATGTGCGGCGGGCCTCGTCGGTGAGCCGGTCTTCGAGGCCGTGTTCCTTGAGCTTGTAGAGAATGTTGCTGCGGCCGGAAAGGTCGCTCAGGAGAACGCGCTGGCGGTTGCCGACGAGTTCGGGCTCAATGTGCTCATAGGTGGCCGCTGCTTTCAGCACGGCGTTGACGTGAATGCCGCCCTTGTGCGCGAAGGCGCTCTGGCCCACGTAGGGCTGGTCGTTCCGGAGCGACAGGTTGGCCAACTCCGAAACGAACCGGGCCACGGAGGTGATGCTCGCGAGCTTCTCCCGGCCGATGGTTTCATGGCCGAGCTTTAACTCGATGTTCGGTAGCACCGAGCATAGGTTGGCGTTGCCGCAGCGCTCGCCGTAGCCGTTGATGCAGCCCTGGACGTGTGTGGCGCCGTGCGCGACGGCGACCACCGTGTTCGCCACCGCCACGTCCGCGTCGTTGTGAGCGTGCATGCCAATGGGGACATCGAAGCGTTTGCAAATCTCTTCCACGACCTCGCCGATTCGATCTGGCATGACGCCGCCGTTGGTATCGCAGAGGCAAAGCACTTCCGCTCCGGCTTTGGCGGCGGCTTCGAGCGTTCGCAAGGCGAAGTCCGGGTCGTCATTGTAGCCGTCGAAGAAGTGTTCGGCGTCGTAAATCACCTCCTTGCCGTGATCCTTCATGAACTTCACGGTTTCGAAGATGAGCGTCAGGTTCTGCTCCTCGGTGACCTTGAGCGCGCGCTCGGTGTGAAGGCGCCAGCTCTTGCCGAAGATGGAGACGGCGGGCGTCCCGGCCTCGACGAGCGCCAGCACGCTGGGGTCCCGATCGACGGGATTGCGGGCCAGGCGGGTCGAGCCAAAGGCGACGATCTTGGCGTGCTTGAGCTCAATATCGCGGACCTTGACGAAAAACTCCTTGTCCTTCGGGTTGGAGCCGGGCCATCCGCCTTCAATGTAGTCGATACCCAACTCATCCAGTTTCTGGGCGATGACAAGCTTGTCGTCAACGGTGAAGTTTACGGCTTCACCCTGCGTGCCGTCTCTTAAAGTCGTGTCAAAGGTTTGGATCTTCATAGTCCCGTTGGCGGGCGGTTGTTACTGAGACGATACTACGTCCTCGGGTACGCCCTCCTCCTTTTCTCGTTTTAGGAATGTCATCATCTTGCGAAGGTCGCCGCCGACACGCTCGATGAGCTGGCCACGGGATTCCTCGCGCATTCTTTGGAAGTTCTTGCGGCCGGTCTTATTCTCGTTGATCCACTCCTTGGCGAATTCGCCGGACTGGATCTCGGCCAGCATCTTCTTCATTTCGGCGCGGGTTTGATCATTGATAATGCGGGGGCCGCGCGTGTAGTCGCCGTATTCGGCGGTGTCGGAGACGGAGAAGCGCATGTATGAGAGGCCGCCTTCGTAGATCAGGTCGACGATGAGCTTCAGCTCGTGGAGGCACTCGAAGTAGGCGATTTCCGGGGCGTAGCCGGCTTCCACCAGCGTCTCGAATCCAGCGCGGATGAGTTCGGCGGCGCCGCCGCAGAGTACGGCCTGCTCGCCGAAAAGATCGCTCTCGGTCTCTTCCTTGAAGGTGGTCTCGATGACGCCGGCCTTCAGGCAACCGAGGGCGAGAGCGTAGGCGAGGGCGCGCTCGAGCGCCTTGCCGGAGGGGTTCTGATGGATGGCGACGAGAGCGGGCACGCCGACGTCATCCACGTAGAGCTCGCGGACGCGATGGCCGGGCGCTTTCGGGGCGATCATCGAGACATCGACGTCGGCCGGCGGCTTGATGGCCTCGAAATGGATATTGAACCCGTGCGCGAACATGAGAGTCTTCCCGGCGCTGAGGTTTGGGGCGATCTCCTTCTCGTAGATCGGGGCCTGCACGTGATCGGCGACGAGAATCATGATGATGTCGCCCGCCTGGGCCGCCTCGGCGGTGGTCATGATGGGCAGGCCCGCGCGCTCGGCCTTCTTCCAGTTGTCGCTGCCGGGCAGCTCGCTCACAATCACGTCAATGCCGGAATCGCGCAAGTTAAGCGCGTGCGCGTGACCTTGGCTGCCGTAGCCGATAATGGCCACTTTCAGGCCCTTGAGTGCGGCCAGGTCCCCATCCTTTTCGTAATAACGGTTAGCCATTTAATTCAAAACTCCTTTGGTTTCATGGTTGTTCTTTGCTTCCTCGCCGGTGGGAACCGGGGGGGAAAGACGCAGCTTGCGCGATTCGAGCGAGACGGCCACCAGGCCGGATCTCGTAACTTCGATATCCCCGTAGCTGCGCATGACATTCACGAATTCGTCGAGCTTTTCGGTCTCGCCGGTCACCTCCAGCGCAAACCCCTCCACGGAGGAGTCGACGACACGCGCGCCGAAGATCTCCGCCTCCTTGAGGATGGCGGTGCGCTGATCCTTTGGCGCGCGAACGCGCATGAGCAGCATTTCCCGCGTGACCGCGGGGGTTTCGGTGACGTCAATCGCCTGCAGCACATTGATCAGCTTGTTCATCTGCTTGATGACCTGCCGCCGGAGCTGCGGGTCGACATCAACGACGATGGACATCCGGGAAAGCTCCGGGTCGATCGTCCGGGCGACGGTGAGGCTTTCAATGTTGTAGCCGCGGGCGCCGAGCACGCCGGTAATCCGCAGCAGTGCGCCGGGTTTGTTCTCCACGAGCAGTGAAATCACTTGCAGCATTTTCGTATTCTCCTACTTCACGACTTCCACTGGCTCCGGAGAGCCGAAAATCATTTCGTTAATGGCGCCGCCGGCCGGCACCATCGGGTAAACGTTCTCGTTTGGCGAGACCTTCACGTTGAGCAAGTATGGCCCGTTCTCGTTGACGGCCTCCTCCAGCGCGGACCGCAGGTCCTCGGGCTTTTCGATGGTCCGTCCGGGGAAGCCATAAGCGCCGGCCAACTTCTCGGCGTCCGGGAAGGCGTCCAGGGTCACCGCGCAGAGCCGGTCATTGTAAAACAGAGTCTGCCACTGGCGAACCATGCCGAGGTAGCCGTTGTTGACGACAATAATCTTCACCGGCAGTCCGTTGCTGGCGATGGTGGCGAGTTCGGGTATCGACATCTGGAAACCCCCGTCTCCCACCACGGCGAAGACGAGTTTGTCGGGGCAGGCAAACTGCGCGCCGATGGCGGAGGGCACGCCGAAGCCCATTGATCCTAGTCCGCCGGAGTTGATCCACAGCCGCGGGCCGTTGAAGCGAATGAACTGGGCGGCCCACATCTGGTGCTGGCCGACGTCGGCGCAGACGATGGCGTCGCCGCCGGAGATACGGTCGATCTCCGCCATTACGTGCTGCGGCTTGATCTCGTCGACAGCCATGGCCGGCTTCAACGGGTGCTCCTCTTTCCACTCGCGAATGGTCTTCCACCATTCGACGCGAGCCCCGGCATGGCGCTCCTTGTGGTAAGGGGCGAGCTCTTCGAGCACCTTGACGAGCTTCTTGAGAACCCGCTTGGCGTCGCCGACGATAGGGAGGTCCGCGGCGCGGTTCTTGCCGATCTCGGCCGGGTCGATGTCGAGGTGAATGACCTTGGCGTGGGGGGCGAAGGCGGAGAGCCTGCCGGTGACGCGGTCATCGAACCGCGTTCCGAGGGCGATGAGCAGGTCCGTATTCGTGAGCCCCATGTTCGCCGCGTAGCTGCCGTGCATGCCCGGCATGCTGATGTAGTTGGGATGATTGGCCGGCATTGCGCCAAGGCCCATCAGGGTGGTGACAACGGGTATCTCCGCCGCTTCGGACAGGGACTGGAGTTCCTCGGATGCGCCGGAGAGGATGATGCCGCCCCCGGCGTAGATCATCGGACGCTCGGACTCCCAAATCATCTGGGCGGCGCGGCGGATCTGTCCGGCATGGCCGTCCGAGTAGACCTTGTAGCCGGGCAGATGGATCTCGGTTACGGGAGCATAGTGGCTTTGTTCCTGCAATACGTCCTTCGGTACGTCGACCAGCACCGGACCCGGCCGGCCCGTGGAAGCGAGGTAGAAGGCCTCGTGGATGATCTTCGGGAGGTCCGCCGTGTTCTTGACCAGGAAGTTGTGCTTCGTGGCCGGGCGCGTGATGCCGAAGGTGTCGGCCTCCTGGAACGCGTCACTGCCGATCAGCTTGGTGGGTACCTGCCCGGTAAGGGCAACGATGGGCAGCGAATCCATCATCGCGTTCACCAAGCCGGTGGTCAGGTTCGTGGCGCCGGGGCCCGAAGTGGCGGCGCAGACGCCGGTGCGTCCGGTGGACATGGCGTAACCGGAAGCAGCGAACGCGGCGTTTTCCTCATGGCGCACAAGCACGTGCCTGAGAGGGTGATCGTACATCGCATCGTACAACGGCAGCATGACGCCGCCGGGGTATCCGAAGACGCAATCAACGCCTTCCCTCACCAGACACTCGAGCAGTATTTCCGAACCACTCTTCAAGTTCGACATATGCAGTACCTTTCTTCAGTCAAGTTCTCGAGTCCCCTTGCCGTGGTGGGTTTCACGCAGGTGCGGATACGAAAAAAGGCCACCGGTTGAGCTTTCCGCTCCGCCGGTGGCCTTTCTGTGAATCCAGATTGGCCCGCTCAGGCGGAGCTGCCTACGATGACCTCAATAATTCGAATTTCTACGGCAACAAGAGCAACGGAGTTCAGTCGCACCTTACGCAGGCTATTCACAACACCTGCGCTCCTGGTGAAGAACTCCACACACTTAGACTATCGCATCGTTCAGCCAAATGCAACACGGAATCTCCATAAATATTGCAAATGGAGCTATTTGCGCTGGCGGGAGGGTTGGCGCCTTTGAAACGAACACGCCCACTGCATGCTCCTGTGGCATCCGCATCGGTTATCACCAAACCACTTCCCAGGCACAGGCCGCCGAGCCGTGATTCAGGCGGGCCGGCCCCAGCACCGCCGCGAAAATGTGCGGCTGCCTGTGCTCCTGCCTGCTCAGTACTGCGATTCACCTGCAAGTTAAAGGCAGCCGTCTTGGCGGCTCTCTGTTCCTCGCCAGTCAACCGCGCCAGGCTGTCGGTGAATGTGTCGGCGATGCGGAAGTCCATACTCTCGATTGCCGGCCTAGTTACGGCTTGCTGTCCCGACCTCATGAAGGATTACTCTAAATCATCAGTTGCTATCAAGCTCTCTACGAGTGCTGCGAACTTGCCATCATGTTCCATCAGCCGTCCCATCAACATTTCGCGAGCACGTCGTCGAGGTCCCTGGCCTGTACGAACTCAGCGGGATTCTCGCCAACGGCCAGTGCCTTGAAGTGCGCCTTGCCGCATTCGATCTTTGCGCCTTCGCGGTCGCGCAGATCGTCGGTGAAAAGGCTGCTCTTGGTCTCAACGACGAAGTAGAGGCGTTCCGTGCCGTCGTTTTCGACCAGCACGGCCCAGTCCGGGTTGTACGTGCCAAGCGGCGTGGGCGCCTTGAACCAGCCAGGGAGTTTGGCGTAGACTTTCACGGCCTCGTTCCTTTCGAGTTGCTCCGCGAAACTGCGTTCGACCCCAGACGAATCGTAGACGACATGCTCGTAGACGGACTTCGTTGCCTCCAGCATGTTCTTGAGATATCCGGTCAGCT
Organism: uncultured Solibacteraceae bacterium; assembly: GCA_964468205.1. GTDB lineage: Bacteria > Acidobacteriota > Terriglobia > Bryobacterales > Bryobacteraceae > CAWELS01. The sequence goes on from CAYXVG010000076.1 coordinate 23,597, forward strand.
CCTCCATCTCGAAGAGCTCCTGTGCATAGTACTCCTCCTCGCCGATGCGTTGGTAGCGGATGCCGTCCACAAGCGCAAGGCGCTTGGCGCGGTTGATGGCTTCCGCCGCCAGCTCGACGAACTGCTGCGGGTTGCGCTTGAAATCGTCCAGCCTGCCGCTGCCGGTGAGGATGCGCACAATGCTGCGGCGGGTGAGTTGGGTCTTGTCCTGAAGATCAGTGATCAGGTCAGGCAACTCGATGTCGGTTTCCTCGATCACGACGGGAGCGGCGCTGGAGGTTTCCTCGGCCAGGACGCCGCCGCGGCCGATGGCAAGGTCCGCCTTGCGGATCTGGACGCGCGTCTTGGTGATCGGCGGGCCTTTGCGGATCGCCGTGGCACAATCATCGAGGAGCTTTTCATTGTCGAACTGCACCCGGTACGTGGTCTTGTGCTTGATCCGGTCCCACAGCGCCTGGAACTCCTCGCTGTGGAGAATGGCCTGCCGCGCCCTGATAGTGCGGCGCTCATCGGCATTCTTGATGTCGAGCCTGCCGGCGAGCTTGCGCAGAATCTCCTTAACCTGCGGCAGCTTGTCCTCGAAGGCCTCGGGTAGCGTCAGCATGCCTTCCTTGAGCGCCTGCCGCAAGGTGTCCTGCACCTTGCCTCTGGCATCGACGTAGCCGCAGTCCTTGAGGTGCGTCCAGATCGCTTCGGACTGGGCCACGCCCAGCGCCGCCGTCCGGCCCTCAGCGTCCGTCACCGGGATGGAAGCGAACTGGTGCATTTCGACAATGCCAAAACGGATTCCGGTGTCTTCCTCGATCTCCTTCTGGAGGTTCTCGGCAAACTGCTCATAGGCTTCGGTGGCGATCACGGTGAGCGTGTTCACGTCGAAGCCGCGCAGCCGCTCCCCTTGCTGGTTGACGCACAGGCGCAATCCCCTGCCGATGGTCTGGCGGCGCTCGCGCTCACTGCCGATGTCGCGCAGCGCGCAAATCTGGAAAACGTTCGGGTTGTCCCAGCCCTCGCGCAGCGCCGAGTGGGAGAAGATGAATTTCAGC
>CAYXVG010000077.1:0-24609 GCA_964468205.1 uncultured Solibacteraceae bacterium
GTGATGAAGTTCCAGCAGGAGGCCCTCGAGAGTGACCTCCAAAAGGTGGAAGCGCTCGTTGTCCTCCAGGCACATGGCGCCTTTTACGGTCTGCTGGGCGCGCGAGAGTTGCAGGTGGCTGCCAGGAGGGCCGCGGACAGCCGCGAACTGCACGTTCGACAGGCCCGCGCGTTCTATGAGGGCGGACTCCGTTCGAAACTCGAGCTGGATCTGGCGCGGGTGACCCTCGGAGAGGCCGAGATCGCACTAATCAAGGCCGAGAACCATATTCGTTCCGCACAGGCAGAATTGGGACGGGTCATGGGAGCATCACAATCTGTGAACTACAGTATCGAGCCGCCCGACCTTTCTCCACCGCAGCCCGGGCCACTCGAGGAACTGGTCCAGGAAGCGTCCCGGAACCGCCCCGAGGTAAACGCGCTGGAAAGGCGGCTAGACGCCGCCAGAGCGGGCCTTCGGTTGGCCCGCAGCCAGCGCAAACCCCTTTTGTCGTTTTTCTCGACTGGCGGCTGGGCCCGGATCACTCCCTTGATCATCAGCAACCTCGCGGCGGCGGGCGCGGGGCTCGCGATTCCGCTGATGACGTTTGGCAAGCTCGAGGGCCGAGTAGAGGAAGCGACGGCCCAGATCGGCTCGCTGGAAAACCAACTCGACGAACTTCATCAGGAGATCAGCCTGGAGACGAGGAACTCCTATTTTCGGCTGCAGAACGCTTTGGAGTCGCTGCCCGTCCGCGAATTGCAGGTGGAGCACGCGCGGGAGGCAGTTCGACTCGCCGAGGCCCGTTACCGCGAACAGCTTGGCACCATCGTGGAGCTGAACGAAGCGGAAACGAGGCTCGCCGAGGCGGAGGCCGCCCGCGTGATAGAAACATACACGGTCAATGTCGCTGAGGCGGAACTCCGCTATGCGGTCGGCCGTCCATGAAAGAACGAGCTACAGTGTCCATGTCCCGCGGCACTGTTTTGATGTCACTGACCTTTGTTTGAATGAATAGGCCGGACGTTTCCACCTCGACCGTCGCCAGGCGGGCTTTTTGCCGTCTTTTGCGCAGACGCCTTTTCTGGTGGTGATGAACCTATCTGACGGCAACAGTTGTGCGGATTTGCCGGTCGAATTCGCACGTGATGCGGGCTTCGAGTTGCGGGAGACCCCAGTGTCCCGCCGTGGCTCCGTCCCGTCCCGCTTACTGTGCGAAGGGGAAAACTACGTTCCGGCATCGGCAATCGTGCCGGTACCCTATCCTTGAGTCAGCGCCGTTGAAGGTTCGCGACGTTCTCAGGCTGCTGCAAAAGCATGGCTGGCGGCACGTACGGACCACTGGGGATCACCGGATCTACTGGAGTCCGGATGGACGGGTGACTGTCGTCTCGATAAACCCGGCAACGAGGTGTGCACCGGCACATGGCGAGCGATGCCGAGGCAAACTGTTATTGAAGAGCCGGAGACATGACACGCAACCGCATGAGCAAGGCGCAGGCCCGGCGCTTTGAGGAAGCGCTCGCCGAACTCGCCCGGCAGAAGCGTCCGGCGAACATCACGCCCCGGCTCTGGCGAGCCCAACGCGACGCCGCCGGACGCGATTTCCTAGAGAATCCGGGGACAAACCGGAGGACTCTTTCCATTTTTCGCGCATCCTCGCTAATGATTCCCTGGTCCGGCTGAAGACGGCGGGGGAGGCGGGAGGCTGGTGGCAGAGCTACGGTTATGACCGGTGGGGGAACCGGACGGTGGCGGGCATAGGCCTCTTAACCAGAATCTTTCCGAGAGAGCGGCAGGGAGTTGTTGCGGTTACCGGGTTCCGGGTGAGTTCATCAGCCGTTTGAAGAGTCCGCCTTCGGGGCGAGGGGCGGGCTCTGGGGCAGTCGCGGGGGTGTTCCGCTTCGGGGGCGAAGGGCGGGCTCTGGGGCAGTCTCGGGTGCTCCGCTTTTGCTCTGTGCCAGTGAGCTTCGGGTTAGAACGTTTTCCAGTATTCGCGCAGGCTGTCGCGATCGGGGACGGGGAGGCGTTTGTCCACGGGCGGCAGGGCGGCGAATTGGCGGTGGGGTTCGGTTTGGTACCAGTAGCCGACGGAGGAGTAGTCGTTGGCGTGGACGTTGCCGTGGCCGTGCTCGATGGTGACGCGGATGGACTTTTGGAACATGACGGGGTCCTCGACGTGGTAGCGGTACATGGTCCACTTGCCGGAGTAGATGTCTGGGGTATTCATGGGGCCGGCGAGAGAGATGCCGTGGTAGGGCATGGAGTTGTGGCCGCCGGGATAGCCCCAGGCGGCGCAGAAGTAGTCCTCGGTGCCGGTGCCGATGATGGACGGGGATTGCTCGCCGTCGATGAAGATCATGTCATCGCCTTCGCCGAACCAGGAGAAATTCCTGATCGGGTTCAGGTGGTCGATGGAGAGGTTGCAGCCGACGTAGTGGCCGCGGCCTTCGGCTTCGACGATGAGGTAGTTTTCCTTGCCGTCGAGGTTGACGACATCGTTCGTTCTTTGGAAGTTGTGGTCTTGGCTCAGGTCGAGAGTGGCGGTGGTGGGATACTCCCGGCGCCATTGGGAGTGGAAACGCAGGGCGTCGTCCGGGAGAGAGTCGTAGTCCTCGTAGTCGACGTAGTAGTAGAGGGCGCCGACGGGTTCTTGTCCCTGGTTTTCGACGGCGAGGCGGGCGGAGCGGGCGAAGGGCATGGGGAAGAAGCAGTTCATGGCGGCGCGGTTTTGGGATTCGGGTGCGCCGCCGGTGACCATGTTGAGGGGCTGCGACCAGTAGTTGGTGACGCGGCCGTGGCCGACGCCGAAGAAGTCGCCGATGGGGGATTCGACGGAGGGGTTGGCTTCGCCGTCCCACCAGGCGCGGAGGACGAGGCGGCGGAGGTAGTCCGGTTCGCGGTCATTGATGGTGATCCAGATGTGGCGGATGCAGCCGGCGCCGCTGATATCGGCGATGGTGGCGGAGGCGCCGGGATCGACGGTCACGCGGTCGGCGTTCTTGCCGGTGCGGTTCCAACTCGAGGAGCGCCGGCGGCGTCCCTGCCGGGCGAGGAAGAGGTTGCCGAGCCCGCTGGGGTTCGGTCCGGCCGTGGCGGCGGCGGGCGGGTTGGCGGCGGCGGGGGTGGGAACGGCCGCGGCGGCGGCGGCGAGACCGGTCCAACCGAGCGCGCGGGAGAGGAAAGTTCTGCGTTGTGCCGGCATGGCGTGACTCCTGGTAGTTTGGAGAGGATTGTATCATTGAACACCGGAAAGGAGCGAGAGATGGCCACTGTGCATTTCGTGATCGGCGACGTTACGATTGAGGCGGAACTGCGGGACACGCCTACCGCGAGGGAGATCCTCGACGCTCTTCCGATCGAGGCGAACGGCAGCTACTGGGGCAGCGAATTCTACTTCGGCGTGCCGGTGGACTCCGCACCGGAGCCGGATGCGACGGACGTGGTGGATCCGGGAACGGTCGCCTTCTGGACGGTGGGGAACTGCCTTTGTTTGTTCTGGGGGCCGACGCCCGCGAGCGAGGGCGACGAATGCCGCGCCGCGAGCGGAGTGAACATTGTCGGCGAGGTGATTAACAAGGCGGACTTGCCGCGGCTGCGGGGCCGTTCGGTGCGGGTGGAACCCGCTTAAGGAATCGATCCGCGCCGGCGGCGGCCGATAGCGACGAGGGCCAGGCCACCGAGCAGCAGGAGGAAAGCCGAACCCGGTTCGGGAACCTGCGAGTTGGCGTCGAGGGTTATGTCGTCAATTGAAAACCATCGTGAAGCGGAATCGGCGCGGAATTCAACTTTGTGGATTTGGCTGAAGTTCGCGGAGTAGAGTTGGAAGCTATCGGTTAGGCGCAGGACCGGTCCGGCAGCGACTTGGCTATCGAGGGCGTCGTAGCCGAACAACTGCACTGTACTTGCGCTGTCTTGGTAGGCAGAGGACAGGGTGGCGAGATAGGCGGAAGTGAAGTCCGTCGCGCCGCCGAATTGAATAAACAAGGACTGCGGGCCGTTCCAGTTCCATGCGTAGCTGGTTCCGCTGACTGGTGTGGGCGCCGGCGCCACGGCGGGACTTGCCACGGTTGCGGAGGCCCAGCCGGTGTCGCTTATTGCACTTCCGTTCAGAAAGGGGCTCCAGACATACCCCTGGTAGCTATTGCTGATGCCAAGGGAGTAGAAGCTGCTTCTCGTGGTCAGATCTTCAAACGTGATTGTGGCGCCCAGAGCCGGCAGGGATGCCAGCAGTACTACGGGTATAAGCCCGGCAATACCGCACTTCATGATGTCTCTCCTCCGTAAACAGATCTTCGTCTGTATTCTTAATTTAAGCGTGCAAGGTCCTATTCTAAGGTTCAGGATCTTAGACCGCAACCATCCCGGGTACTGTTCCGTACTGCTCCGTACCAGAGAAGGGGAATTAGCCTCGGAGGCGGGGGCCGCGGGATAAAGATGGGGGCGTCGTCAACTCGTCGAGAAGGAATTAGCCTCGGAGGCGGGGGACGCGGACATTGTGGAGGGGTGGTAAGGGTTTCGACGCCGGAGGGAGGGTTCCGGGAGCGCTTTGACCGGAGAACCGCAGGCTTGTGGAGGGGTGGTAAGGGTTTCGACGCCGGGATGTTCGCTGGCGCGGGATCCCGCGCCATGAGCAGGACATTGTGGAGGGGAGTAGGGGTTTCGACGCCGGAGGGAGGTGCCGGGCGCTCTTCGACCGGAGAACCGCAGGCTTGTGGAGGGGTGGTAAGGGTTTCGACGCCGGAGGGAGGCTTCCGGGAGCGCTTCGACCGGAGAACGGCAGGCTTGCGGAGGGGTTTGTTGGGTTGGCGAATGGGTTAGAAGATTTGGCGGAACACGTCGCCGTTGGACAGCATGCTCCGGTAGCCGCGGTAGGAGATAGCGGGGAAGAGCAGCAGACGGTGCGGCAGTTCGCGGAGGACTTGCTTCTTGGTTCGTTGCTCGAGGTAATCGTCAATTAAGAGATCGGGATCAAGGCTCCTATAGATGCCGGTGAGGGTGACCTGCGACTTGACGAAGACGGAGAAATTGGAATCGAGGATGAAGCCGGCTTTGGTGAGGTCGGCGATCAAATCGGCGTAAGCCTGGAAGGAGGAGGTCCATTCCTTTTCGAGGGCTCCGTCGGCCAGTTCGAGAATTTGGCTGCGCCGGGCAGGGTCGGCGGGGAGGCCACCCCGGATGAGGGCGCCGACGTTTTTGTGAAGCTTCTTTCTGTTCTTGGAGCGGAGGGCGAGGTTCAACTGAACCATCTGCATGCGGCGTTGTTGGTCGAATTCCCCGATCAAGCCCCAGTCGAGGAGCCCGATGGCGTACGGTTCGCCGGGACGGTTGTGAAGGTGCATCACGTTGCCGGCGTGCGGGTCGCCATGGATGAGGGTGACCGGGCTTTTCGAGAAGAGGGCGTCATAGGCCATGACGTCCGCCAGCCGCCTGGCGAGGATGGCTCTTTGATTGTCGTCGCCTGGGAAGGCGTCACTGATTTTGACGCCCTCGAAGAACTCCATGAAGGTGATGGTTTCCGTGGAAAAGGGGAAGATCTCCGGGACGTAGACTCCGGGGACTCCGGCGTAGTATTGGTAGGCGCGGTGGAAGTTGTCCTGTTCTTGGGCGACGCGTATCTCTTCGCGGAGTTTCGCCTGGATGTCGGCGAAGAGGTCCTTGAGCGGCATGCCCTTGAGGGCGTAGAATTCGGCGTTGCGGTCCGCAAGATCGATGAGGCCGTCAATGATCTTGATTTCTTCCGGCAGGCCGACGACGGCGTAGGGCTTGATGAGCTTGCAGACCATCGGCTTGCGGCGGCCGTCGCGCGGGTCGTGGAAGGAGCCCTTGATTACGGCTCCGACGCTCGCTTCGGCAAGGATTTTGCTGTCGAATTCGATGCGGTATTGACGGATTGCTTCCTCGCCAACGCTTTCCTCGATGTAGCCGACGAGTTCATCGCGGCTCATGGTGCGGATTCCGCTTTCGAGGGTCTGGAGGAATTCGCTGACGTCCGGCGGTATGAAGCCGGCGCGTGCGATGATCTGGCCGAATTTCTGGAGGGTGGGAATTTTGGAGGCGAGGATGAGGACTTTTTCGCCGCGCGGGGTGTCCGGGGGGACGCGGGCCATGGTGACGAGGCGCTCGGCGAGCCGCTCATCGGAGAGGCCGTCCATGAACGCGAGCAGGGCGTCGTGGACGATCGGCAGGACCGTTTCCCTGTTCTCTTCGGGGACAAGTTCGAGCACTTGCGACTTGTGGAGGAAGACCTCGAGCATTTCGGCCTTGTATTTCCGGAGGCCGAATTTCTCGATCATGGCGAGGGCCTGGCCTTGATCGAGCGGGGGCAACTCGTGCGGGCCGGCGCCGGATTGCAGGAAGCTCATGGCGAGGGCGCGGGTTTCCGGATCGAGATCGTTGAGGACCTTGGCCATCAGGTCGAGCGCGGCAGCGTCGGCGTCGTAGGTTTTGTAGTGCTCCCGGGGGGTGGGGAGCTCGACGGAAAACTGTGTCGCGGCCCGAGAGGGCAGGATCCCGAGGCAGACGAATGCCCCCGCGACCATGAGAATGCGTTTCATCAGCCCATCCAGTCCTTAGAATTCCTATTGTAGGACGTTTGGGGGAGCGGCCCGGGAGCGCTGGGGGAATGAAACAGTTCTGTCACCGCGGCCGTTTGCGGGCGCCGTGCTATAACAGCGGTTTCGGCTTCATGCAGGAATTCGAGCAGAGAAGCGGGCGCGTGGGTCCGTTCGGTTACGAGGCGATTGTTATTCTCGTGGCGGCGGCGATCTACCTAGTGAGCATCGCGAGTCCGCCGTCGTTGATGGACGACGTGGACGCGGTGCAGGCGCAGATCGCCCGGAACATGGTGGAGTCCGGAGATTGGGTGACGCCGCACCTGAACGGCATACGGTATTTGGAGAAGCCGCCGCTGAAGTACTGGATGATAGCGGTGGGCTATCTGATTTTCGGCGTGCATGATTGGGTGGCCCGGATTCCGCTGGCGTCGATGGTGGTGCTGCTGTGCTGGCTCACGTTTCGCTTTGGGCGCTGGGCGTTCGGGGAGTTGACGGGATTCCTGGCGGGGCTGATTCTTTCGTGCTCGATGGGGCTGTGGCTTTTCACGCGGGTGCAGATCTCCGACGCAATGCTGACGGTGACCATAACGCTCGCCATGTGGGGCGTGCTGCGGGCGTTCGAGGAGGAAGAGAAGCGTCCCGGCCGGTGGATGCTGGTGTTCCATGCAGCGATCGGCGTGGGACTTTTGTTCAAGGGGCTGATCGGCGCGGTGTTCCCGGTGGCGGCGGGGGGATTGTATCTGCTGTTCACGGGCCGGGCGTTTCGCCGGGAGACATGGCGGCGGCTGATGCCGTTGCGGGGGATTGGGGTGATTCTGCTCATCGCCGCGCCGTGGCACGTGCTGGCCGCGATCCGGAATCCGCCATTGCTCGATTTCGCGATGGAGAGCGGTCCCGGGCACTATCGCGGCTTTTTCTGGTTTTACTTTTTCAATGAGCATTTGTTCCGGTTTTTGGGCACGCGCTGGCCGAAGGACTACAACCGGGTGCCGGTCTACTTGTTCTGGGCGTTTCACCTGATCTGGTTATTCCCGTGGACGGCGTTTGTGGGCGGGCTGGCCAAGCTGCGTTTTCGCCCGGTGGACCGGGCGGGGCGCACGCGCCTCTTTTTGCTTTGTTGGGCCGGTTTTCTGTTGCTCTTCTTCAGCTTGTCCACGACGCAGGAGTATTACTCGATACCCGCCTATCCGGCGATGGCGATGCTGCTGGCGGGTGGGCTCGTCAAGGGGGGAAAGGCGGTGGAGTGGGGCGCCAAGGCGCTGGGGGTGGTTTGTCTACTGGCGGCCGTGGCGCTGGTTGGCATTTTCGCCGCGGTGTGGAACGTGCCGACGCCGAAGGATATCTCCGAGGCACTGAGCTCGAATCCCGAACTCTATACGCTCTCGCTGGGCCACATGGCCGACCTAACCCTGCATTCGTTCGCCTATCTGCGGACGCCTGTGCTGATGGCGGCGGCGGCGTTTCTTATTGGGACGATTGGCGCGTGGAGGTTCCGGGGCGTGCGGCGGACGCTCGTGCTGGCGCTGATGATGGTGGTTTTTTTCCACGCCGCCCGGGTGGCGCTGATCGCGTTCGATCCGTATCTTTCCTCGCGGCCGCTGGCGGAAGCTCTGAAGCAGGCGCCGCCGGGGAGACTGATCGTGGATAACCAGTACTACGCCTTCTCGTCAGTGTTTTTCTATGCCGATATGGAAGCGCTGCTTCTCAACGGGCGCGTCAACAATCTCGAATACGGCTCCTACGCTCCGGGGGCGCCGGACGTGTTCCTCACGGACGAGGAGTTCCGGGAGTTGTGGCTCGGGGGCGGGCGCTGGTATCTGTGCGTGGAGGGTCCGGAGATGCAGCGGATCGAGTCGCTCGTGGGCCGGGAGCGGATTCGCGTGGTGGCGGAGGCGGGGGGGAAGTTCCTGCTGGCGAATCGATAGAGAGGGGTCCGGCGGTAGAGGCGCGGGGAGCCAGCTACGGGGCGGCCTGCCGCGCGCGGGCAGCGACGGTGGCGGCGGCTTCCATGTTGCCCTGAGCGCGATAAACCTGGCTGAGCAGCGAGTAGGCGTCCATGTAGGACGGGTGCCGGGTGATGACGCCCTCGAGGGTTTGCACGGCGCCGAAGGTGTCGCGGCTCTGGAACTGATAGAAGCCGAGGGTGTAGGCGTATCTGGCGTCATCAGGACGAAGCTCGGCGGCCATGCGGCAGTAGCGGACCGCCTGGCTGGGGCTGCGCTCGGCTTCGAGGACACAGAGGTTGTAGGCCGCCTGCGCCATTTGCGGGTCGCCTTCGAGGGCGGTTCGCAGGGCGGTTCGAGCCTCATCCTTGCGGTTCATTTCGCCGAGGAGGAGCCCGAGGTTGAAATTCACGGCGGCGTTTTTGGGGTCCGTCTCGAGGGCGAGGCGGAGGCATTTTTCAGCCTTTTCGTTCTCGCCGTTGAGGTTGTAGGCGACCGAGAGATTGACGGCCGTGGCGACGCTCATCGGATTTAGCGTGAGGGCCGTTTCATAGGCGGCGATGGCCTCGGCGAGTTGGCCGTTGTTCATGTAGAAGTTGCCGAGGTTGGTGCGGGCGGATTCGTCGTCGGGCCGGGTTTGCATTGAGGCGAGGAACTCGTCCGTCGCTTTTTGGACGACAGCGCGGTCTTCGGCGCTGACGCCTCGCAGGGGTGTACCGGCGAGTGCGGAGGCGGCGCGAATGCGCACGAGGCGGAAGTCGTCCCGGGCGGCGTTGACGAGAGCGGTGATCGCCTCCGGCGCGGGATTGCCGAGCAAGGCCTCGGCGGAGGCGGCGCGGACCAGCGGCGAGGAGTCCTTCACGGTTTGATAGAGGATCTCCCACTTGCGGCTGTCTTCGCAGTTCCGGAGCAGGCGGATGAGCGAGGTGGCGACGATTTCGTCGCGGCCGGGGGATGTGACGTACTCGCCGATATCGCGCAGGCGGCTCCAGTCAGAGTTCCGGGCGGCCTGGACGAGGCGGCCCTGTTCGAGGATGGGCTGTTGGTAGTCGCGCTCGCGCCATTGTCTGACCAGCCGATCAGCCCATTGCGCGCTCTGATCGGTGTGGCAGATGTTGCAGGCGTTGGGTGACTCGAAGGCGATGGTGGCGGCGGGCGCGGGCGGCCGCATGGAATGGTCGCTGCGGGCCATGCGGGCGAAGTCGGTCATCGGCATGTGGCAGGAGACGCACTGGTTGCCGGGCGAGCCCTCGGGGTGGCGGGTGTGGGCGGTTGGGTTGTTGACCTTGTCGAAGTGGCAGGGGGCGCAGGCGTCGTTGGTTTTTTCCCCGGCGAAGCGGTAGCGGCCGCTGGAGGTGTGGCAGTACGTGCAGTCGAGCTGGCCGGACTTGACGCAGGGGCTCATGCGCCAGGTGGTGTAGGTGTAGTTTTCGCCGAGGTCGCGGCCGTCGGGGTAGAAGTCGCGGTGTTCGAGGGTGACGAGGTCGTAGTGGTCGAAGTAGCGGTCGCCGGGGCGGAAATCGTCGCTGATGGGGATCATCTTGGCGTGGCAGGGGGCGCAGTTGGAATTGTTCTGCTCGACGGTAAAATCCGAGGTGACGATGATGCGCGGGTCCTCCTTGCAGGCTTCTTCATCCTCTTCGCAGAAGCGGACGTGCTCGCCGGCGGGGCCGTGGCAGGTTTCGCAGTTGATGCCGGGCTCGGACCAGGTGGTATCGTACTCGTCGTTTTCGAGGTTGTAGTTGATGGTGAGCTGACTGACGTGACAGCCGTAGCAGGAGGTATTGAAGGTGTAGGGGCGGTCGGTCCAGTGGATGGGGGCGTCTTCGACATCGGGGAAGTGGCGGACGCCGCTGGCCGCGGTGTCGAACCATATCTTTTCGCGCACGTCGTAGGCGATGGGGAGTGTTTGCAGGCGGCCGCGGATGTATGGGGTGAGGAAGTAGTAGACGTTCTTGCCGCCCATGACGTGCTCGATGGGGTAGCGTTTCTCGCCATCGGGTCCCTTTTCGATCACCTGGCCGCGCTGGCCGGTGACATCCATGCGATAGCGGTATTCACCGATGACGATGTCCTCGGCATGGGGTGTGAATTCCGCGGCGGCGAGTTCGGGCGTATACGGCTGCATGGCGAGGCCGTGATGGGAGGGCGCCCAGAGCTCGTAGAACTGCTCGTGGCAACCGCGGCAGGAGGCCGAGCCGACAAAGCCGGAGGCCGGCGCCTCCGGTTTCCGGCTGCACCCAGAGACGACCAATAACATCGACAGCAGAGCGGCGGCTGCCGTCAGAACGTTGCCCATACGCCCACTATATCGAGAATCGGACGGGAAAGTCAGGTTAGAGTAGGGCGGGCGGACGGCGCTCCGGGAGCGTCAGCGGGTGGAGAGGTAGTCGTAGAGGACAGCGGCTTCGCTTGACCGCTTAATCTTCTCCTCGAAGTGTTTCACGATTGCGTCGCGCCGCGCGAGAATGGGGGCGATCGCCGATTTTTCGAGCAGCGGCCGCAGATCCCGTTCGAGGGTGTCGATGTCCAGATCCTGCAGCGCCTGAAGGAGCTGCCGGTCGCAGCGGATCAGGTTTTCCGGCCCGCGCAGCCGGCGGTGCAGCCGGAAGGCGCGGGTGTGGTCGATCATGTGGAGGCGCCAGTTTTTGTCGATGACGAGGTTGCCGAGGTTCCGGTCAGTATTGTCGATGAGCTGATCGAAGACGCGGACGATCCACATCTGCTGGTTCCATTCGTTCGGTTGCGGTGGCTGCGTTTTGTTCCGAAAGCGGTCTTTCTCGGTCATCAGCACGCCGTCAACCCACCAGGTGACGGCGGCCCACTCGCCGCCTACTTTTCGGCGAACCGACGGGGGGACCATGTGGCCGATACCGAGCAGCTTGGCCAGCCGGTAGGCGGCGATGTTGCACCGGTAGCTATCCTGGAAGTTCAGCTCGGTTCCGGCCGCGGAGGTGAACACCTGCTTGAACTCGTCGATGGTTTGGATGTGGGCGTCGTGGGTGATGCGCCCGTCGGAGAGGGTGGCGCGGCTGGAGCGGGTGATGCCCTCGGACAGGGTCTTTCTGGAGAGGATGCCGGCGGTTTCGAGGAACCGCTCTTTCTCCTCGAGCGACAGGGCCGGAGATTGGGCCGAGACGGCGTGGGCTATCAGCAGGGTGGCGCTAAGCAGGCGGACCGATACTCTCGACATCCTGGCCGAGGCGCCGGAAGCTGCAACCACGCGACGGTGCAATCCATCTAACTTCTTGCATGCTTGTCGTTTGACTTCCGTGCAGGGCCATGCAAGTTTGGGAATGAGAACCACGCCTTGTTAGATGCCGTCTCTTATCTGGAGGGAACTTAGATCATGTTTAGGATTTCGATTGTTTTCCTGGCGATTTTTGCGCTGGCGCTGCCGGCGCAGGAGCGGGTGAAGGAAATCACCGACGAAGATATTGTTCTGTTGGAGTCGACTCCGGTTTTCAAGGCGGATGTCGTCTCGAAGTCCATCAACGCGGTGAGCTACAGGGTGCAGGGCGGCTCCACGAGGGTCAATCTGGCGGGCACGTCGTTGATGCCACGCGCGAGCGGAGAGGCTAAGGTCGGGGGTAGGCAGGGGCGGGTGGAAGTCGACGCGAAGGTGGAGAATGTCGGTTTGGCGACGCAGTTCGGCGCCGAGTATTTGACCTACGTGCTCTGGGCGATTTCTCCGGAAGGCCGCGCCGTGAACCTGGGCGAGATGCTGCTGAAGAATGGCCGCGGGAAACTGAAGGTGAGCACGGACCTGCAGGTGTTCGGGCTGATCATGACCGCCGAGCCTTACTTTTCGGTATCGCAGCCGAGCGATCTGGTGGTGTTGCAGAATGAGGTCCGCAAGGACACGAAGGGCCGCATCCACTTCATCGACGCTCAGTACGAGTTGCTGAAGCGCGGCCAGTACGAGAAGCTGGCGAATCCGCTGGGGATGTCGATGAACCTGAAGGATACTCCGCTGGAGGTCTATCAGGCGCGCAACGCGGTGCAGGTGGCGAAGTCGGTCGGGGCGACGGAGTGGGCGGAAGACATTTACAAAAAGGCGGAAGGCGGGCTGCAACTAGCCGAGAACGCCTTGAAGACCAAGGACAAGAAGATGGCCATGCAGCACGCCCGGCAGGCGGCGCAAAGCGCCGAGGACGCCAGGATTGTGGCGCTGGAGCGGATTGAGCAGGCTCGGATCGAGAAGCAGCAGCGCGAGGCCGATGAAGCGGCGAGGCGCGCAGCGGAAGCGGCCGAGAAGGCCGAATCGGAACGCCAGGCTGAAGCGGAACGCCGGGCGAAAGCCGAGGCGGAACGCATGGCGGCCGAGGCGGAGCGGAAGATGGCCGAGGCGCAGCGTCTAAAGGCCGAACTCGAGGCGGCGCGGGCCGACGCCAGGAAGGCGGAAGCCGAAGCCGCCCGGGCGCAAGCGCAACTGGAGCAGCGGCGGGCCCAGGAGGAAGCCGCTGCATCGGATCGTGCGGCCCAGGAGGCACGGCTCGCCGCCCTGCAGTCCGAGCGCGAGAAGCAAGAACTTCGCGAGCGGCTACTCGATATGTTCAACCGGGTATTGGATACCCGGGACACCGAGCGCGGCCTGGTGGTGAACATGTCCGACGTGCTGTTCGACGTGGGGAAGTACAACCTGCGGCCGGTGGCGAAAGAGAAGCTCGCGCAGTTGTCGGGGATACTGATGGCTTATCCGGGGCTCAACATCGCATGCGAGGGCCACACTGATTCCACCGGCAGCCTGGAGTTCAATAACACCCTCTCGCTGCAACGGGCCGAAGCCGTGCAGCAGTACCTGGTCGAACAAGGGATCAGCCCGGGCCGGCTCAGCGCGATGGGTCTCGGCCCGTCGATGCCGGTCGCGCCGAACGATACACGGGAGGGGCGTCAGCAAAACCGGCGGGTTGAGCTGATCGTTTCCGGCGAGGTGATCGGGACGCAGATTGGAATGCGCTAGTTCGCCTCGAGGAGGACTCGAAAGCCGCTGAGCAGGCAATAGCGAAACGTTGGATCGAAATAGATTCGCTGCGCGGACCGATTCTGCGTTGCGGCGTTGAACCAGCCGTATGGGGATAGAGGGAAAGCGTGAATGGATAATACAGATCGGCTGCGCGGTGGCGACAGCCCGCAGGCCAAGGGCGTAGTTCTCCGGGAGCTGGAGCAGTTGAGTCGAGGAGGAAACGGACTGATCGAGAGCTTCGCGAAATCCCCTGACTGGCAGCAGGCTTCCGAGATCCTGGCACGAGCACTTGACGCAAGTTGCCGAAGCCCCAGCCACGCCTTGCTTTCGCCGCCGCCGCCGTGACTTCCACCGCCTACCTGATCGGCGAGTCTGTCGTAGTCACGCGGCCTTCACCGTCAGGCGCACGCCGACCTTCTTCTGCAGGGCTCGCACAATCGCAAAGAAGTTCGCGGCGTTTGGGTTGCCGTTAGGACCGAGCATGCGGTAGAGGCTCTTACTCGGTTTGTCTACAAGGCGAGCGAGTTCCTCAAAGCCGATCGTTGCGTTGATCAGATCCTTCAGTATCGCTCGGCCGGTGGCCTCGTCACCGGCGAGATGTGCGTTCAGCGCCTCTGTGAATAGTGCTTTCCGGAACGCCGGATCGCGTTCGGCACGAAGGCGTACAGTTTCACGGAATTCTCTAGTCAGCGCCATTTCCGGGCAAGCTCCTTTTAATCATTCGGTTGGGTTTTGGCCATCTTGTAGGCCGTCCAGGCTCTCTTGGCGGCCGCAGGAGCATTGAGGGCGTCGAACCAGCGAGCGTACGGAGACTTCCCCGCCGGATCGAGGCACTCCTTCACAGTGATGGTCATTCTGCCTGGATTAATGGTAACGCATACGTTACTAACGTAATTGCTTGAGGGGACGCTGGGACCACTCAGTGAACGCAGTGTGGGAACCATAAAGTGGCCGCAACGGCGAATTTATGGTTCAAGTGAGAGCTGCCATGGCCCTTTTGGAGCGATTGATCCGCGACGTTGGCATTGGCCGCGAGCGAAGACACCTCGCCGCCGAACCAGTAGGGGCCGGCGGAGGCTCCCCGGGCGGCGTACTCCCACTCGGCTTCGGTTGGCAGGCGATAGCTCCGGCCCTCCTTGGCGGACAGCCAGACGCAGAACGCCTCGGCGTCGCTCCAACTGATGAGCACGACCGGATGCCGGCCGGATTGCCTGAGGCCGGGAAAGCCGGGAGCGCGCCAGTGGATACCGCTTCGCTGGACTACCTGCCCTGTATCGAAGTCGATTCCGAATCCTCCCGAAGCGTCCCGCTCGGCTGCGGTCACGTAGCCGGTTTCCTCGACGAAGGTACGGAACTGCTCGATGGTGGTTCCCGTGGAGGCGAGGTAGAACGGGCGGGTGAGCGTTACGCGACGGGCCGGGCCTTCGTTTAAGAGCCGTCCGGACTCGCCCGGAGGCGAGCCCATGTGAAACGTACCGGCGGCCACGTAGAGCGTGTTCATGCCGATGCTATTGACTCTCACGGGCGAGAGATCACGGCGCTGCTCAATAGCGGATAGTCCCAGGATAGCGAGCGTGCCCCCGAGAATGGTGAGTGCGGGAAGGATCGGCGAACGCGTGTTCGTTCGATGTCCGGGGGCGGGCGGGAAGCTGCAAAAGTGTGGTCGGGGCGGGAAGCGGCGCATCTCAAGAATGACATGGGAGATTCGAAATTGGACTTAAATTGGCTGCGGCCGGTGCTGGGCGAGCGAGTGAGATTCGTAGGGGACGCGCTGGCGAGGCCAGGCGGAGAATTCGTTCTCTATTGGGTGCGGGAGGCGATGCGAGCTCACGAGAACCCGGCGCTCGACACGGCGCTGGCGGCGGCGCGGCGATTCGAGCTTCCCGTGTTCGCGTTTCAGGAGCTGGGCGAGAGCGAACCCTACGCCTGTGACCGGTTCCACACGTTCGCGCTCGAAGGCGCGCGCGATTTGGCGGCGGAGATGGCGCGGCGCGGGGTTGGCTACGCGCTGCACGTGGAGCGTCGGCGGAGCCCGGGAGTTCATATCGACGCCCTGGCCCGCCGCGCGGCGCTGGTGGTGACCGAGGAATCGGCGGCCTACCCGCGCCGGTGGCAGGTGGAGGACCTTGCCGCGGGCGGCGCGGCGCCGCTGTGGTGCGTGGAGGCGGCGTGCGTCGTGCCGCCGCGGCTGGTGGGGAAACCTTACGAGCGGGCGTTTGAATACCGAGCGGCGACCGAGGAACTCTACCGGGACCGCTTGACTGCTGCGTGGTCCGATGAGCCTGCCGCGGGCGAGGCCTGGCTGCCGGGGAACCTTCCGTTCGAACCGGTTGCGCTTGAGGGGCGGTCGATCCCGGAATTGGTGGCCGAGTGCGACATTGATCACTCCATTGGTCCGGTCATCGGGACGCCAGGCGGCTCGAAGGCGGGTTACGCGCGTTGGCGGAGCTTCCGGGACAACCTTCTTCGACGCTACGCGGAGGCGCGCAATGACGCGCTGGCGGAAGGAGTGAGCCGGATGTCGGCGTATTTGAACTACGGCATGGTCTCTCCTCTCCGCATTGCCCGAGAAGCGGCGATGAAGGGCGCACGTGGAGCGGAGAAGTTTCTCGACGAGCTGCTGATCTGGCGCGAGCTTGCTCATTGTTTTTGCCATTACCGGGCCGATCACGGCCAGCTTGCGGCCCTTCCGGAGTGGGCGCGGGGGACGCTTGGGGAACACGAAGACGACCCGCGGGAGCGCGTCCTCGATTGGGAGACGCTCGCGCGCGGCCGCACGGGCGATGGCCTCTGGGATGCAGCCCAGCGTTCGCTGCTGGCCGCGGGCGAACTCCACAACAACGTACGCATGACTTGGGGCAAGGCGGTGGCCGGCTGGACCCGGAACCCGGCGGAAGCGCTGGCGACGTTGATTGACTTGAATCACCGGTATGCGCTCGACGGCCGGAGCGCCGCTTCCTACGGCGGTATTCTGTGGTGCCTGGGGCAGTTTGACCGGCCCTTTTCGCCGGAGCGGCCGGTGGTGGGGACGGTGCGCGAACGCACTACGGCACAGCATGCGGCGCGACTCGATCCGGCGGCCTACGCGGCGAAGGTGAATCGCGCGTCGAGGGGGCTGCCACCGGTAGCGGTGATCGGCGCGGGCATCTCCGGGCTCGCCTGCGCCCGGATTCTCGCCGATCATGGCTTCACGGTGCGGGTGTTTGATAAGGGGCGCGGTGTGGGAGGGAGGATGTCCACGCGACGCGCTCCCGGCGGCCGGCAATTCGATCACGGCGCGCAGTATTTCACCGCCCGCGATGAGCGTTTTCGCCGTTACGTGATGGCCTGGCGGGAACGCGGGGTGGTGGCGGAGTGGGAGGGCCGGATTGCTACCGTTGCTCCGGGAAGACTGATCGAGCCGCCGGAGCGGAAGAATGAGACGCAGCGATTCGTGGGTGTGCCGGGGATGAGCGCTGTTTGCCGCCATCTGGCCAGCGATATAAATGTCGAGACGGGCGTCCGGGTGACGGGGCTGGAGAGTGCCGCGGAGGGCTGGCGGCTGGCGGCCGAAGACGGACGGGATCGCGGCCGGTGGGATGCGGTGGTGGTGGCGATACCGGCTCAACAGGCCGCGGTTCTGCTGGCCGGCCACTCGCATCTTTCGCAGACGGCCGGGACGGCCGTGGCGGCGCCTTGCTGGGTGGTGATGGTGCAGTACGAAGAGCCGTTGAATACGGGTTTCGACGCCGCGTTTGTGCATGACTCTCCGCTCTCGTGGGTGGCGCGGAACAGCAGCAAGCCGGGGCGCGTAGGTGAGGGGGATTCATGGGTGTTGCACGCGGGGCCCGAGTGGTCCCGGGAGTACCTCGAGGAAACGCCCGAGATCGCAGCCGGGCGGCTGATGGCAGCGTTTGCGGAGTTGGTTGGTCCGCGCGGCGCAGAGCCGGCCTACGTGAACGCCCACCGCTGGCGCTACGCTTTGCCCGAGGATCCTTTGGCGGACCGTTGCCTGTGGGACGGGCGGATCTTTGCCGGCGCGTGCGGCGACTGGTGCGGGGGACCGCGCGTGGAGGGAGCGTTTCTGAGCGGGGCGGCGATGGCCGGCCGGTTGATGGCTGAAGCGATTGCGTCCCGGAGAAGACATTTTGACGCCGACCCGGCCGAGGCGACATCGAAAGAAGCGTAACCGGCGGGCCAGAGGCCTTCCGGTGAGTTGAGAGCAGTTGGGAGGAAGTATGGAGAATAACAAAGTGACGACGTGGCCGGATCTGGCGGAAGGCCTGTACAGCTTCTTGACGGGCCGCGGAGCCACCATCGAATACCAGTTCGAGAACATGAACGTTTCCGTTCCCCGCGACACGGGCTCGGACGCGCCGAAGGCGAACTGGCACATCGACGGCACCATTCGGGTCCGGACCTACGAGCCGGCCACGAAGTAGAGAGATCTTAGAACGGCTGGGATCAAATGCTAGACGTTGAAGGTGTGGTTCAGATTCGGGTGGATGGCATGGAAGCCAGTCTCGTCGCTTCCGGAACGCGCCTTATCTTCGAAATCGAAAGATCTTCGGCCAGACCCAACCTGGGCTACTGGCGGGGACGGCTTCGCACGACTGGTAGTTTTCTGGCGAAGGCCGGTTTGACAGCAGAGGTGCGAAGGAACAGCAACACCCTGCTGATTCTGGGCGCCGGAGCCCAACCAGGGCTCCTCGCCCGGATTCTGAATCTCGGGCCAACCTCGATTCCCTCTCTGCGCGGACTGTTCGGCTTGCTGCTCAATGGCGCTTGATCAGCGAACGAACCAGCGCCAGAGAATCCGCATCCTCTGCCTGTTTATCCTTCCTCCAACGCGACATTCTCGGAAATCTCACGGCTATTCCTGATTTATGCCGCGGGGAATCCTGAATATTCTCGAAGGCGAGCTCGAATACGAGTTGCGGCTCCACTCTGCGGACTGGGCCGAACTGTTCGAGGGTGTTGCGCCGGACAAAAGCGTCAACCTCGCGGATTTCTTCATCGGTGAGTCCCGAGTAGGCCTTCGCGAATGGAACCAACTCCCCTTCGTGCCAGACGCCGAAGGTGTAGTCGGTGAAGAGGCCGGCCCGGCGGCCGTGGCCGCGCTGGGCGTAGATGAGCACCGCATCGACCGTGTACGGATCGATTTTCCACTTCCACCACGGGCCGCGCTCCCGGCCCACGCCGTAGGCGGAGTCCAGCCGCTTGAGCATCAATCCCTCTACCCGCCGTTCCCGGGCGCGGCCGCGTTCCCGCGCCAATTCCACCCAGTTCGCGGCCGGCACCGTTTGCGATAGGGCCAGGCCTGTTTGGCCGGGAAGCTCGGCGAAGAGCTCTTCGAGCGCGCGCCGCCGCTGGTGGAGCGGCTGTTTGCGGATGTCCTCGCCGCGGCGCTCCAGCATGTCGAAGACGATGCAGCGCGCGGGCGCATCGGCCAGCAGTTTCTTGCCGATGGTTTTTCTGCCGATTCGCCGCTGCAACTGGGCGAATGGCAGTATGCCGTCCTTCCAAATGACGATTTCACCGTCGAGCGCCGTGCCGTCCGGCAGCAAGCGCGCCGCCGCGGCGATTTCCGGAAAACGGTCCGTGATCAACTCCTCTCCCCGCGACCAGATGAAGCACTCGCTCTGGCGGCGGATTACCTGGGCGCGGATGCCGTCCCACTTCCACTCGGCGAACCAGTGGCTGCTGTCGCCGAGAGTTTCGGGAGTCCGTTCGAGGGGATGGGCGAGGAAGAAGGGATAAGGCTTGCTGCGGTCGTCATCGGGCCGGCCGGGCGAGACGAGAGAGGAGAAGAACGCGGGTGTGGGTTCCCAGGCGCCCATGAGCCGGTGTGCAATCACTGGCGGTTCCAGCCCGCTTGCCTTTGCGAGGGCTCGGACCACGAGACGCTCGGAGACTCCAACGCGAAAGCCGCCGGTGAGCAGTTTGTTCCAGAGGAACCGCTGTTGGTGGTCGAGTTCCCGCCAGGCGGCGCGGAGCGTGTCCCGTTGCTTATCCTCGGATTGCCTTTGCAGCGGAAGCAGACGATCTTCCACCCACCCGGCGAGCGAGCCGTGCGCCGCGACGGGAGGAGGGGGCAGCAGCAGGGCTATGGTTTCCGCGAGATCGCCGGCGCGGTCATAGCACTCCTCGAACAGCCAATCCGGGATCTCCGCCATCTGGGCGGCCCACTGCCGCAGATTCCGCGCGAGGACGAGCCGCTTTACGCGGCGGCCGGTGAGGAAGTAGACCGCCCAGGCCGCGTCGGCGGGGGGCGCCGTGGAGAGGTATGCGGTGAGCGCCGCGACCTTGCGGTTCGTCCTGGTGGTGCTGTCGAGCTCGACGTAGAGATCCGCGAAGGCCTTCACTCGCCGTTCTCCCCGGCCGTTGCGGCGGTCGAGCCCTGTTCGCCCTCGAACTGTGTCTCGAGCGCTCCGGCCGTGAGCCCGGATTCCCGCAGATAACGCACCAGCGGTTCTTGCACTCCATGCGTGACCAGCACGCGGGCGGCGCCGGTATCGCGGATGGCGCCCAGCAACTCCGGCCAGTCCGCATGATCGGACAATACGAAGCCACGGTCCACGGCCAAGCGGCGGCGCGCGCCGCGCAGCAGCATCCAGCCCGAGGCGAACCCGTCCGAGAAGTCCCCTAAGCGCCGCAACCAGGGGGTCCCCTGCGCGGCCGGAGGGGCGATGATGAGAGCGCCGGGCAACTGCTGCCGGGTGGCCTCGGCGGCGGGAATGGTTGCGGGGAGCGAGACTCCGCTTGCCCGGTATCCTTGGTTTACCTTCTCCACCGCTCCGTGCGTGAATACTGGACCGATGGATGTGTCGATGCCGGCCAGCAGGCGTTGGGCCTTGCCCAGAGAATACGCGTATAAAACGGAGGCGAGGCCGGCATCGCGATTCGCGGTCCACCACTCGTTCACCAGCGTGAAAACGGAGTTCTGCTCCGGCCAGCGATAGATGGGGAGGCCGAAGGTGGATTCGGTGACGAAGGTGTGGCAGCGCACCGGCTCGAAGGGAGCGCAGGTCGGGTCCGGGGCTACTTTGTAGTCGCCCGAGATGACCCAGACCTCGCCGCGGTATTCGGCCCGGACCTGGGCGGAGCCGAGCACGTGGCCGGCGGGATGCAGGGAAACCCGCACTCCGGAGAAATGCAATTCCTCGCCGTAGCGCACCGCCTGGATGGAGGCGGAGTCCCCGAGCCGCCCGCGCAGTATGGGTTGCCCGTCGAGCGTGGTCAGGTAGCTGCCGGCGCCCGGCCGGGCGTGGTCGGCATGGGCGTGGGTGATGACGGCCCGGTCCACCGGCTTCCAGGGATCGACGTGGAAGCCGCCAGGCTCGCAATAGAGTCCGGCGCCGGTGACGTGGAACAGCTCCTCCATAGCCCTATTCTAGAGACGCTCGCCAAGGCGGGGCCGTGGCGGCCGGTGCCAAGATGGAGGTTCACATGAGTCGGTTCGGGAAATGGCTCGGGATTCAGCCGCTCGGCAACTCCCGGGAGGTTGGCGGCAGGATGGTCCCGCTGTTGATGGGCGTCGTGGGGGCGTTTTTTCTGTTCTACGCCGGCCGTGGGCTGACGGCCGGTTTCGCCCCTGATGACATGATGAACCTTCACGGCTATTGGGCGAAGGGATGGGGTGAGGCTCTCCTCGACCTCGTGCGGTTTGACCGCTACCGCCCGATGGGCGCGCTCTACTACCTGCCGCTCCACGCCATTTTCGGTCTGAATCCGTTTCCGTTCCGTTTGGTCTGTTTATTGTTGCTCACGATGAACCTTGGGATTTTCGCCTGGTTCACGGTCGAGTTGACCGGCCGCCGGCAAACGGCCCTGATCGCCGTCGCACTGGGCGCCGTGCACCCGGCGCTGCAGCCGCTCTACTTCAACAATTCGACGATCTATGAGCTGCTCTGCTACGGGCTGTTCTACGCGACGCTGGCCGGCTACATCCGCATCCGCCGGCAGGGACGGCTGCCCGCCGCCGGGGAAACGCTGCTGTTACTTGGGGGAGCGGCCGCCGCGTTGAACGCGAAAGAGATGGCGGTGCTGCTTCCGTTGCTCACCGGCGGCTGGGAATTTCTCCGTCATCGCCCGGCGGGCATCAGAGGGCTGCCCCGGTGGCTTGCGCGGGAAGGCCGCTTCACCATACTGCTGGCTGCTCTGTCCGCCGTCTTCGCCGCCGTTAAGGCAGGCGCGGCCGACTCGATTCTCGGCTGGCACGACTACGCGCCCAGTCTGACCGCGTCGCAGTACTTCCACACCTCACGGGCCTACATGACCCAGATCTTCCACCACGCCGTCCGGTTCAACTCCCTCCGGATGATTGCTCTCTGGGCGGGGCTGCTCGGGCTTGCCGCTTGGCGGCGTTCGGTCCCGCTCGCCATCGCGTTGCTCATCGGGGTCGCCGGACTGCTGCCGGTAAACTTCGTACCCATGCGCGGTGGCCACGTGCTTTATCTGCCCTTGGCGGGATGGACCATTTGCGGCGCCTTGTTCCTCGAATGGGGCGTGGAGCGGGTCTTCCGCAAATCGCAGCGCTCCAGCGAGAGCCGCCTCGCGATCGCGATGACGATCGCGTTCCTGCTGATGTTCTTTTCGACGGTGTTCTCTCCGGAACGGCACGAGCCCCTGCTGCAAGCCCAGCGCCGGACCGCATCCACTATTGAAGCCTTTCGCGATTCGGATTTCCTGCCCGCGCCCGGAACATGCACACTTGTCACGGAGAGTCCGCATAAGAAGGATTGGGACATGTACTTCATCACCCGTCTGGTGTACAACGACCGCTCGCTCGGTGTCTCGCTGATCCGGGACGGTAACGTCGTGGGCGACTGCGCCGGGGAATTCGATTACCGCATCGCCCTGCGGGGCGGGCGGCTGATAGTGGACTCCGGAGAGCGGTGAGCTCCCCGGAGTGAAACTCTGCTAGGACGCCCGCATCACCTCGGCCATCTTCGCTTTCTTCTCGCCGAAGAGAGCGATGTTGGCGAGGTGGGGTCCGGAGACGGCGTCGGCGGCGATCTTCACGGTGCAGTTGGGCTGTTTGCGTGACTTGATGCACTCGAGGAAGTTCTCGATATGCGGCTCCACGGGCACGGGCGCGCGGGCATACATTATCGGCTCGCGGTTGTTTTTCCACGGCTCGGCCCAGATTGAGAAACCGCTGTCGTCGAGCAGCATGGTGCCCTCGTCGCCCTGGAGGGTGATGGACCAACTGTCCTGGAAGTCATTGCAGTAGTTGAGGGTCCAGGTGGTGATGAGGTCGTCGAACTCAAAAACAGCGGAGAAGACATCGGGATGCTCAGCGCCCTCCATCTTGGCGACGTAGCCTTGCGCCACGGCCGACTTGGGGCGGCCCCGGCCGGTGAACCACTGGACGACGTCCATCAGGTGCGTGCCCTGGTCGGTCATGTTGCCGCCGGCGTAGTCGCGGAAGACGCGCCACTTGCGGAAGCGCATGGGCTCGAGGGGCCGCTGCGGCGCGGGTCCCAGAAAACCCTTCCAGTCGAGTTCGCCCGGCAACGGGGAGTTGTCGATGGGGCGGGAGACGTTCCAGTGCCACTTCGCGCGAACATGCGTGATGCGGCCCAGCATCCCGTCATCGATCATCTGCTTGGCCCGGTGGACCGACGGCGCGCTGCGGCGCTGCATGCCGATTTGGACGATGCGATCGCTTGCCTGCACCCCCTTCACCATCTCCTCGCTTTCGGCCAGCGAGTAGGAGAGTGGCTTCTCGGCGTAGGCGTCCTTGCCGGCGGCGAGCGAGGCGCGCAGCATCGGCCAGTGCTGGTGATCCGGCCCGGCCAGCACCACGGCGTCGACGCCGGGCATGGCCAGCAGTTCGTTGTAGCCGGCGAAGGTCTTCGCGTCCGGCGTGTCCTTGAGAGCGAGTTCGAGATACGGCTGGTAGACGTCGCAGACGGCTACGCATTTCGCTCCGATCCCGGTGAATTTTCGGTTCAGGTAGCGGCCGCGGCCGCCGACCGCGATGACCCCGTACTGAATCTTGTCATTGGCGCCGAAGGCCTTTCTCGGCACGAAAACAGGCGCGGCGCTCAGCGCGGTCAAAAAGGTTCTTCGATTCGTCTTCATCCAGGACTCTCCCTTCTTTGTGCCCATCATTATATCCGCTTATATCCGCCGCCACTTGCCGCTGCGGGTTTCGGAGGTCAAATACCGTTGTCGCGGAACTGCTCGAGCACGTTCCGCACCCGCGCCAATTGGATCGCCACTTCCGTGTATTCGTTTTTGCCGGAGTGGTGCTCCACGCTGTAGTAGCCCGCGTAGCCGGCCTTCCAAAGGTTCGCGAGCTTCTCCTCGAGCAGCGGTCCGGTGCAGATGTTCCAGGCGATGTGGGTATGAGAGACCCACGGCGCGACTTCGCGGTCAGCGACGGTTTTGTCTTCCTCGGATCCACCCCAACCGCCGAGGTGGCACGAGATGCCGAACCCCGGGTGGTTCACGGCTTCGTAGAGCTTCCGCAGGTTTGACCAATTCTTCTCGGCGCCCCAGTGGTTTTCGGCGCCCATCTTGAAGCCGTGGTCGTGAGCGAACCGGGCGTATTCCTGATAGCGGCTGACGATGTGGTCGAACTGCTCGCTGGTCCAGGTCTCGCCGCGCCCGCCCGCGTCCACGCGCATGAACCGCGCGCCGAGGTAGGCGGCGGCCTCGAGATGCGCGATGGCGTTTTTGTGGTTCTTCGCCCGAGCCCGCGGGTCGTCTTCCCAGATGTGGGCCTGGTCGACGCAGAGATCGGCCAGCACGAGTTCGCGTTCGGTGAGCGCGGTTTTCACTTCCTTGAGGAACGCTTCGTCCGTGCTGGGGAAGAAGCCGTTCCAGATATCGGCCGCGCCGAGCCCGTAGCGGTGTTTGCAGGACTCGAGGTAGCCGAAGACGTCCATCCGGCCGGCTTTGAGCTCGCCGCGAAAGGAGTAGGAGAGGATCGAGATCCGCAACTCGCGGTCATTCGCGGCGGCTTTGGCTGGCGGGTGGGCGGCGGCCATGATTCCGGTGGCGGGGAGAGTGGAGAGGAAGTTGCGGCGGTTCATGGCCGTCGAGCTTATCAGAGTTTGGCGCCGGATGGAGGGGCGGGGAGCCGGCTGAGGAGGCAAGCCGGACAACTGTTGAGTGGCAGGCGCGGCAGGACTCGAACCTGCGACCCTCGGCTTAGAAGGCCGATGCTCTATCC
>CAYXVG010000078.1:0-24297 GCA_964468205.1 uncultured Solibacteraceae bacterium
CTCGGAGATCTGGTGCTCAAGGACAAGGAGCGTCCGCAGCCGCGGGCGGGGCGTCTTGACCTGCTTCTCCAAGACGCCGAAACGAACAAGCGGTACGAGGTCGAACTCCAACTCGGAAAGACCGACGCGGCGCACATCATTCGCACTATCGAGTACTGGGATATTGAGCGCAAGCGATATCCGCAATATGACCATTCGGCAGTGATTGTCGCTGAGGATATCACTGGTCGATTCCTAAACGTCATCAGCCTGTTCAACGGGTCCATCCCTCTCGTGGCAATCCAACTGAGCGCAGTCCGGCTTGGCGACTCAGTTTCTTTGGTGTTCTCCAAGGTGCTCGACGAAATGCGCCTCGGGCTCGTAGATGAGGACGAGGAAGTTCAGGCTGTGGCTGACCGTTCGTATTGGGAGGCTCGCGCGAGCAAACACACTCTCGACATGGCAGACGAGATGCTCGAAGTCGTCCGCGCTCTCGATCCGGCCATCGAGCTCAAGTACAACAAGTTCTACATTGGGCTTGCGAAGGGCGGTCAACCGAACAACTTCGTTATCTTTCGGCCTAAGAAGGACTGGCTGCGTCTGGAGGTGCGGCTTGATCGCTCAGACGAAACCCGGGCGCAGCTCGACGCTTCTGGCCTCGACGTCATGGACTACGACGCCCGACGGGGGCGCTACCGAATCCGCTTGGCCAAGGGCGACACCACAAAGCACAAGGACTTCCTTGCCGAGCTGATGACGAAGGCTTTCGGAGGCGCCGCATAACAACCGTTTGCAGCCGGCGGCCGGCGCAATCGTGTGGCCGCCGGCTGCACGCGGATACGTTAGGCGGCAAAGACAGCCAGCCCAGTCCCAGCCCTCCCACCCTCGACGCATCGCCGGAATCGCGGTGCATCCCGCCGCAACTTTCCATGCAATCCCCATAGCAGCGACCCCTGCCTGCGGTTTCGTTCACCGGTCTGTTAGACCAGTTTCGCGCCCACCCCACGCTCGCGGCCCCCGCCTCGGCACTCGCGAAACCGGCCCAACAAATCTATGCGTTCACACCCTTTTCCACCCCGCCATCCCACTGAAACCAAACGACTTCCTCCTTCACCCGCCGCTTACCCTTTCATCCACCGTGCTATAACCATCAGCAGGATGACCAACGCGCGCACAATCCGGACAGCCGCCCCCGTCGAACACCCCCACGCCGCTCCCTTCCGCCCCCAGCGCGCCCGCGGCCCCCGCCTCCGAATCGCATCCGCCACCGGCGGGGTGCCAGTTCAGGGGCTTATCTGCGTGATAAACATTCCAACTAAGGTCCCAAACTGGCACCCCTTCGCAGCGGAAGCGCCCCCTCCGTGAACTCGTCGGCCGGCGCTGCCGGGCCACTGAAAGTCCGCTTCGATCGGTTCGCCCATCCACTCCCCACCCTACCGGCTGGTGCCGCTCATCGTCGGAATCGCGACTGAAGAAGCCTGCGAAGGGATTCCACGGCTGTTGCCCCGAGTGGCGCTCTGGATCCCGCAAGTTGTCAGCTCTGACTCTATGTTCCCGGATTGCGGCCGCCGGCCTTCATCCGCTCCATAGGTGCACACTATCTGACGGAATTGTTGTGAAGATGTTATGCTTTTTCTTCAGAATGTCGAACAGTCGCCATGGCCGTTTCGGACAAGATCATCCGCGACCCTATTCACGGCTTCGTCAAGCTCTCCACTTGGGAGCTTGACGTAATCGATCATCCGGTTTTCCAGCGCCTTAGGCACATCCGGCAGTTGGCGCTCACCGAAATGGTCTACCCGGGTTCTTGCCACACCCGGTTTGAGCATTCCCTGGGAGTGATGCAGGTCGCGACAATGATGTTCGACCAGCTTCGGCAGCGGCTGGAAGAATCTGAAGAAATCCATCCGAAGTTCACGGGAGAGGATCTCAATAGGGCCCGCTTGATTGTTCGGTTCGCTGCGCTGCTGCATGACGTCGGACACTGCCCCTTCTCACATGCCGGCGAGGACGTAATGCCGACAAATCCGGCTACGGGCAAGAAATATAAACATGAGGATTACTCGAGGGCGTTGATTCAATACCTCCTGCGCGATGTCATCGACAACCACCCGGCAAACAATCTGAAGATCTCGGTCGACGAGATATGCGATTTTCTGCACAACGACGGCAGTCTTCCGCTTCAATTGCTGTTTTGGCGTCCCTTGATCACTGGCCAAATTGATGCGGACCGTGCCGACTACCTCCTGAGGGACTCACATCACACAGGCGTCGCATATGGCCAATACGATATCAGCCGTCTCGTTGCCACGCTGCGCGCTGTTCGAGACCCCGAAACCGAAAGCTTGATGATTGGCGTCGAGAAAGGTGGTATCCAGGCCGTCGAAGGCTTGATCTTGGCCCGGTACATGATGTTCGTGCAAGTATACTTTCATCACACTCGGCGGGCCTATGATCACCATGTCACGCAAGTACTCGCGCACCTGCTCAAACAACAATATCAGGATGACTATGGGGAATCGGGAACCTTCCCCCCGCCAAGAAATCTTCCAGACAAGTCTGTCCAGCAGAATCTGAAGGAGTATCTTGGCTGGGCGGACCCTCGTGTCTGGCTGGCTATCGACTCTGACGCCGCTGGTTCAGATGGCCAGCGGATCAGGGGCCGCCGCCATGACCGCCGCGTCTACGAAACGCCGCATTTCCCCTCGCCCCGCGAAATGGATCGTTTCTACGAAACGGTGGTACCGGCGCTGAAAACCTTAGGGGGACGGGTCGACAAAGCCGATAACTCTTGGTACAAGTTCGACAAATCGGCAGACATAAGGGTGGCGACAACAGACAGCGGCATCGATCCAGACCCGGTGCCGTTGTCGGAAAGATCTTCCCTTGTCCGAGCGTTGGAAGAGGTTACCCAACGTCGAGTATACGTCCCTTTTGAGAGCAAAGAAAAAGCGAAGATTGCAGTGCGAAGTATGATATCGTAGGAGACACAATGCGCTTGAACTCGGAAATCCCCTGGGAACGGTATGCGCTGATCGCCGAACTCGTCCGGCGTTTCGAAAGCAATTCAGTGACGCTGCGCAAGACAGCCCTGCAGAAGATGATCTTCCTGCTCGAACGATCCTTCGGAGTGGATTGCGATTACAACTACACCCTCTACACTTATGGCCCGTTCTGTGCCGACGTTGCTCGCGATCTCGAAATCGTGGAAAGCTTCGGAGGCGTCACGGTGGAATACGA
This sequence comes from uncultured Solibacteraceae bacterium, assembly GCA_964468205.1. Classification (GTDB taxonomy): domain Bacteria; phylum Acidobacteriota; class Terriglobia; order Bryobacterales; family Bryobacteraceae; genus CAWELS01. Next base: position 3,220 of record CAYXVG010000078.1, read on the forward strand.
CCCCAATTGCAGAGGATACGATCTCCGGCCCGGTCCCGCCACCGATGAACTGCGGGCGCGGGCGCAGAACTTCCTCGCCCAGATCAGCAATCAACTCGACCAGTTGATCGGGGATTACGGCCGCGCCTCCGCAAAGGATCTCGAACTGCGATCCACAATTACCTACCTCGCCAAACCCGACAGAACGGACGAAGAACTGATACAGCAGGTCCGTCAGGTTAAGCCACACTTCCCAGAGCAACTGATCGCCGCGGCGCTGCACGAACTCCAGGAGAAAGGCTATCTCGACCGAGTGACGCAAACCCTCGAAGAATCACGTGCGTCCTGCTAACCGGACCACGCCTAGGTTCGCAAATCGTCACTCCGCGCCCAATAACTCCGATCCCCCCGAATCACCCGTTTTCGCTCGGCCCCGCTCTCCCGTTCACACCCTTTTTCACCCTGCCATCCCCCTGAAACCAAACAACTTCCTCCTTCACACGCCGCTTACCCTTTCATCCGCCGTGCTATAACAATCAGCAGGATGACCAACGCACGCACAACCCGGACAGCCGCCCCCGCCGAACACACCCACACCGCTCCCTTCCGCCCCCAGCGCGCCCGCGGCCCCCGCCTCCGAATCGCATCCGCCACCGGCGGGGTGCCAGTTCAGGGGCTTATCTGCGTGATAAACATTCCAACTAAGGTCCCAAACTGGCACCCCTTCGCAGCGGAAGCGCCCCCTCCGTGAACTCCATCAATCTCCGAGCCCTCTGTGCCCCCCCGGGGTCACTCGATAATCCCGTCCCGCAGCATGCTGTTCGTCAGCACCGGGATCGGCTCGCAGCTCCCGTTCAACGGATCGAACATCAGCCGGTAGGAGCCCGAAGCCCCCTGCCGCTCCATCACGTCCCAGCCACGCACGAAGTAAGGGCAATCGTCATTCATGCACACATACAGAAAATCGTTCGGCCATTCCGTCCAAATATGCTGCGGCACCTCCCACTTCCGCAGCCCGGACTGGCAGTACGGGCACCGGAGCGTCTCCCCAACCCGCTCCTTCCGCGCCGCCACCGTCTCCGCATCCGCAAGCGCCGCCACCTCCACCGCCGGCTCGCCCGCCGCCTGCGCGAACACCGCGTACACCGGATCGCTCGCGATACCCGCGCTCGCGTACTTGTCGCTCTCCGGCCGGGGCTTGCCCCGCGACACGAAAATCCGCGTGTCTCCATACACGCCCGCCCGCTCGAAGTATTCCTTCACCAGAATCACTCGCTCGTCCTCGGAAAGCTCCTCCCACACCTTCACCACCTTCTGCGGGAAGAACCGGTTCGAGAAGATCACCAGAAACACGCCGCCCGGGCGCAGCACTCGCCGCACGTCCCGGAACACCTCCACCGGCTTCGTCATGTAGTCCACCGATACCGTGCAGATCACCGCGTCGAACGAGTCCTCCGCGAACGGAAGCGCGGGCTCGCGGTTCAGGTCGTGGAGAACGAAATCCGTAAGCGCTTGGTTGGCCGCCAACTCCCGCTCGTTCAGTCCGAGTCCGGTCACCGTGCCGGGATTGAGGCCGGCGGGCAGGTGGGAGTCGTGGCTCGCCATCAGATCCAGGATGTCCGGCGAGGGGTGCGTCACCACCCTCCCGATCACCTCGGATACGGTCCGCAGCGCCTCCTCGTCAAGGTGCTGCACCAGCCGGTTCGTTTCGTAAAAAAGCGCATCGTCGGCTTCGTCGGCCCGCGCGAACATATCGGTGCAGAGATTCCCATCCATGTTTCATCGGATGAATCTCCCGCCGCGCGCGATGCACGGGGCTGGGAGCCCGCCGCGCCGCCGCCCCGCACCTACTTCAACGCGATCACCAGCGAACGCATCGGCCCCTTGCCCACGTTAATCAGCGCAGGAGCCATCTCGGAGCGGTCATGCCAGATGACCTCCCCGGCCTTGCGCTCGCGCGTCGTCTTCTCGCCCGTCTCCGGATCCACGCGCTCGTACTTCGTATCGTTCAGGAACACGATGATCTGGTCCGTCGCGCGCAGATAGGGGACTCGCTCACCGCCCGGAGGGATCACGCGCTCGGTCACCTCGGCGCGCACGTTTTCAAGAACAACCTTGCGGGTGATAGGATCGGCCATGGCCCATTATCGCCACGATTCGCCCGCCCGCGGCAACGAAGTTCGGTAGTATGGCAATGATGTTGAACTGGGTGGTGGTTGGCGTAGGCGATATCGCGAAGAACCGGGTCATCCCCGCGATCCAGGCCGAATCCCGGAGCGGGCTCTACGGCATCGTGACCCGCGACCTCTCGAAGGCCGATCGCTACGGCTGCCGCGCCTGGACGAACCTCGAAAGCGCGCTCGCCGATGACTCCGTGAACGCGGTCTACATCGCGACGCCCGTCGTTTACCATGCCCCGCGGTCCATCGCCGCCATGCGCGCCGGCCGCGACGTGCTCTGCGAAAAGCCCGTCGCCATGCACTACGCCGAGGCCGAAAGCATGGTCCAGGCGCAGGAGGAAACCGGACGGGCTCTCGCCATCGCCTACTACCGGAGGCTCTACCCCAAGGTCAACCGGGCGCGGCAGTTGATCAACCAGGGCGTCATCGGCCGGCCCCTGCTGGCCGAGATCAACTGCGGCGAGTACTTCAACGCCGATGGCGGATGGCGCGCCTGGCTGCTCGATCCCGAGATGGCCGGCGGCGGACCGCTCTACGACATCGGCTCCCACCGCATTGACCTGCTCAACTACATGTTTGGACGGCCCGTCCGCGCCACCGGCCAGATCTCGAACGTCGTCCACGACAACAACGTCGAGGACTGCGCCACCGTCCTCATCGAGTACGAGAACGGAGTCCGCGGCATCGTCGACGTCCGCTGGCACTCGCACGTCAGCCGCGACGCCTTCCGCATCCTCGGAACCGAGGGCGAAATGGACCTCTCGCCCCTCAATGGCCCGCGCCTGCTCCACCCCGGCGGCGTCGAGGAAATCCGGAATCACGCCAACGTCCACTACCCCTGCGTCAAGAACTTCGTCGACCACGTCCTCGACGGAACCCCGCTCGCCGCCCCCGCCCACCGCGCCATCCAGACCGACTGGGTCACCCAACAGGTCATGCAAACCCACGCCGAAACGCGCTACGTCTATATTCGCTAACGCGGCCGCGCGCTATCCCTCGCTCCCCGCCAATCCGCTCTGCGGCATCACCTCCGAGGTCAGAGCCCTGTCGACGAGTGTGCGGCCGCCCTCCTCGATGCGGATATGGCCGCCGGTCTCTCCGCCGGTCCGGAAGTCCACCTGAATCGTCCGGCGTCCAACCGCCAGCGACGCGCCGGCCATGCCCGCCTCCTCCCGGAGCGCAACCGGAACCATCGATTCCCTGCCCTGGCCGCCGGCCTCGATCACGTGGAGGAAGACATCTCCCTCGCGGGCGGCGCCCGGCTTCACTTCCATCCGCCAGCGCCCCACGAGTTCCGGGACCTCGTCAAACGGCAAGGGCTCAATACCGGGAAGGGTTCGTTTTGCCTGCTCTGAAGGCCCGGCGAAGATCGAGTAGTTCACCCCGTCGGCCAGGAACTCCTTGCCTGGCCCGCCCACCTTCTCAAGCACTGCGTCCGCGGGCAGCAGCGTGCGGCAGAAGAGCCGGCCCTCGTTCTGATCGCTCCGCCAGACGTTGCCCTCCACCACCGGTTCGTTTGCGTGGTGCAGCAGCCACCTCTTCGCGTACGCCGCGTCCGTCGAAACCACCCGGTCGAGAACAACGAAATGATCCGGCGGCAGAAACACGAACTGGCGCACCGCCAGCCGGCACTTGGCCGGGTTGTAGGTCGCCGTCGCGTCACCGGCCGCATAGGTGAAGTGCGGCCCCGTTTCAAAGGCGATCACCTTCGAGCCGAGCGCTTGGTACTGCCCGCCCGCCTGGCCGTAAACCGTACCGTTCCAGTAATTCGACGGAGCCTCGCCGGGCATCTTGATCAGCACGCAATTGTGGGCCACCGTCTGGGCGAAGTAGTTCTGCAGATTGTCCGTCGTCCCCACCCGAGTCCCGCTGTCCAGAGCGAGATGGCCCTTCTTGAAGATGGCGAAATGGTTCGCGTCATAGTGCCGGTGCTGGCTAAGAATTCCGCCGCAGGCGAACAGGGCGTACGTGTCGTCCGGGCCGTCTCCCGACCGCATGAAGGTCTGGCCCATGCTCTCGAAGTGCCGGGCCGGCGGCAACGACTCGACGGCCAGCGGTGGAGGAGCCTCTTCGAGGCGCGTCATCAGGAACGGATAAACAGACCATTGCGTCGCGATGTAGCCGCCGCCGACGCGCTCCCGCGGATAGGCCGCGAGCGCCGCGTACCGGGGGTGCGAGCGGGCGTAGAAGTGCATGGCCTGGGAAAGGTGCGTGTAGAGCCACCGGCTCTCGATCTCGTTCGTCAGATGCCGGCTGTCGCCGTATCCGAACTCCAACCCGCCCGGCAGCCAGTTCCAGACCACGTAGTTCGGGAACAGGCCGATGTACGGCCACTTCGGAGCGAGATCCTCTCCCGTCGCCGACTGCCAGGTGTAGAGGAAGTTCCACTCAACCCACGGATAGGCGTTGAGCGCATAGGAAAGCGTCGCCGAAGCGGCCCCTCCGTCGTCGCCCGCGGCGGCCGAGCGGTGCTCGAGCAGACGGCGCAGGTTCGAGTGGCCTTCCCGCAGCAGTTCGAGCGCCCGCCCATCGTCCGCCCCCTCGCCGAGCAGCGCCAGCCCGGCGAACCAGGCCACGTTGCGGCCTCCGTAATAGCCGCCTCTGTGATCCCCGCTGTTCCGCCGCACGACCCCCGGCTTGTGAACCGTCTCGTGGGCGTGCCGCAGCATGCTTCGCCCCATCTCGATCCGCTCCTCCGGATCAAGGTCGTTCCAGACCCAGTCGAGCGCGGCCACCCACGAAACCCGGGACGTCGAATACCAGTTCACGCAAAGGTTCGCCTCGTAGGAAGCGTGGTAGTAGTCCAGACTCGCCCAGAGCATGTCGCGGATTCGCTTCAGTTGCTCCTCCGACGGCTCCACCCGGTGCACGAAGGCGGCGCTCATCAGTTGATTGCCCCAGTCGCGGGTCTCGGCCAAACTGCCCGGCCGCCGCGGCGGAAGCTTCAGGTCGTCCCAATACGGCTTCGGCGCCGGACCCTCGGCGTGCCGCCGCACCGCCTCGAAGTGATCCCGGTTCACGGTCCGGGCCCGCTCGGCGATAGCGGGCCAACTGTCCGCATTAAAGAACAGCCGCGGGTGGTCCCGGCGGATCGAGTCAATCCAGTCCCCGGCCTGCCCAAACACGCGGGCAAACGGAACCGCGGTGGCGGAGAGCAAAGTGCGTCGGCGAAGTTTCATGAGGAACCCGACTGACAGTATATCCCCCGGGCCGCGCATCGACACCGGTCCCGCAAGCGAAAATATCCAGGAAACTCTGAAGAAGGGTATCGCTCAGCCGGTCAATCACGGATAATCGGAATAACCCAATCGTCTAGGAGGAAAACTCATCATGGAAGCTCTTTGGCAAGAAACTACCCGAGTTGTTGGTCCGTATCTGCCCCGGCTAGCGGCCGGCGCGGCGGTCCTCGTTCTCGGCTGGCTGGTCGCACTGCTGCTGGCCGCCGTCACCCGCACTCTTCTCCGGCGCACCACCATCGACGACCGCCTCGCCCACTGGATAGCCGGCGAGGAAAAGGTCAAGAAGATCGATCTCGAAGTTTGGATCGGCAAGGGCGTCTACTACCTGGCGATGCTCTTCGTGCTCATCGCCTTCTTCCAGACGCTCGGCCTCACGATCCTTACTGACCCGCTCAACCGCCTGCTGACACAGCTCTTCGAGTACGCCCCCCGGCTGCTTGCCGGCGGCGCCCTGGTGCTGGCGGCCTGGCTCGTGGCGACGATACTGCGCCTGATCGTGAGCCGCGTGCTCGGAGCCACGCAACTTGACGAAAGACTCTCGGCCGGCGCCGGTCTCGAGGAGGGAAAGAAGGCGCCTCTGTCGGCCTCGCTCGCCGACGCCCTCTACTGGCTCGTCTTTCTCTTGTTCCTCCCGGCTATCCTCGGCGCGCTGGCCTTGGAAGGCCTGCTCGGGCCCGTGCAAGGCATGATGGACGAACTGCTCGGCTATCTGCCGAACATCGTGGCCGCCGGCGTGACGCTTCTCGCCGGGTGGATCCTCGCCCGCATCCTGCGCAAGATCGTCAGCAACCTGTTGGCCGCGGCGGGGCTGAACGGCCTCGGCGAACGGGTCGGCCTCAAAACAGTGCTCGGCAGCCAGCAGCTCTCCGACGTGCTCGGTCTGGTGGTCTACATCCTCGTGCTCGTTCCGGTCCTCATCGCGTCGCTCAACGCCCTGGGCCTGGACTCGCTCACAACCCCGGCATCGAACATGCTGAACACCCTGCTCGACGCTCTGCCGGCAGTCTTCGGCGCGGCGCTCGTGCTGGTGATCGCCTACGTGCTCGCCCGCATGGCGGCCGGACTCGTGACGAACCTGCTCAGCGGCGTCGGTTTCAACAACATTCTCGCCCGGCTCGGAATCGGCAAGGAAGCCGCCGAAGGCGAACGCACCCCATCTGAGGTGGTGGGCTCTCTCACCCTCGTGGCGCTCATGCTCTTCGCCGCCATGGAAGCCTCCGGCATGCTCGGCTTCACGGCGCTCTCCGATATACTGATGCAGATTCTCAACCTCGCCGGCCACATTGCGCTCGGACTGGTGATCTTCGCTCTCGGGCTCTACATCGCCAACCTGGCCGCGAAAACCATCGAAGCGGCCGGTTCCGAGCAAGGCTGGATCCTCGCCCTGCTGGCCCGCGTCGCAATCCTGATCCTCACCGGAGCAATGGCCCTGCGGCAGATGGGCCTCGCCAACGAGATCATCGTGCTCGCCTTCGGCCTCGTCGTCGGAGCCATCGCGGTCGCCGCGGCCATCGCCTTCGGGATCGGCGGCCGCGATCTCGCCGCGAAGTATCTCGACAAGTGGACCAGCTCGATTTAGCAGGCAGTTTCGGAGTGCAACGGTAGAGCCGCCGCGGACACGATTTCGCCCCGTGTCCCGGCGGCTTTGTGGCTTGACACATCCACACCCCGATGCAATAAGATTGTACGTACTAAATCGTTTACTTATACGAGAACAACACGATGACAAAGACTTGCCTCTCCTTCGCACTGCTCCTGCTCCTGGCCGCCTGCGCGTCCCAACCCGAACCCGAGTCCGCGCCGGAGCCGCCTTCCTTCACCGGCAACATTCCCAGCGACCTAGCCGAGGTGGACCGATTGATCGCCGCCGGCCCGTTTGACGATTCCTGGACGTCGCTCGAATCCATCGGCGTGCCGGAATGGTACCTGGACGACAAGTTCGGAATCTTCATTCATTGGGGGGTCTACGCCGTGCCGGCCACCGGCAACGAGTGGTATCCCCGCCGCATGTACCAGAACCAGATGGACCAGCAGCGCGGCATCAACATCTTCGAGCACCACCGGAAAACCTGGGGCCCTCAGAAAGAGTTCGGCTACAAGGACTTCATCCCGATGTTCAAGGCCGGGCAATTCGACGCCCCCGAATGGGCCGCCCTCTTCAAGGCGTCCGGCGCGCGCTACGTGGTGCCCGTCGCCGAGCACCATGACGGCTTCCCGATGTACGACTGCAGCTACACGAAGTGGGACGCGAGTGAAATGGGCCCGGGACGCGACGTGATCGCCGAACTCGCCGGCGCCGTCCGCGCCGAGGGCATGAAGTTCGGCGTCTCCAGCCACCGCGCCTTCAACTACGCCTACTACCCGCGGAGCGAGGAGTTCGACACCGTGGACGAAGAGAACTTCGGCCTCTACGGCAAGCCTCACGAATGGCTCTACGGCGACATGAAAGGGGAATGGCCGCCGCAAACCGAGGAGTTCAAGGACGATTGGCTGGCGCGGACCGCGGAACTGGTCGAGAGCTATCAGCCGGACCTCGTCTGGTTCGACTTCGGCATCGGCCCCCGCTGGGTGGAGTCCCCGGAAGCCAATCCGTTCCAGGAGCACCTGCGAAAGTTTACCGCCTTCTACTACAACCGGGCCGCCGCGCTCGGCAAGGTGGGCGCCATCAACTACAAGCTGAACGCGATGCCGGAAAAGGCCGGCATACTGGACATCGAGCGCGGCAAGCTGGACGACATCCGGGAGCGCTACTGGCAGACAGACACATCGGTGAGCTACAACTCCTGGGGCTATATCAGCAATCACGACTACAAGTCGGTCGACACGCTGGTGGATGACCTGGCCGATATCGTCGCCAAGAACGGCTGCCTGCTGCTGAACATCGGCCCGAAACCGGACGGCACGATTCCCGATCCCGAGGTCGCCATGCTCAAGGAAATCGGCCAGTGGCTTTCGGTGAATGGAGAAGCCATCTACGGCTCGCGCCCCTGGAAGACCTACGGCGAGGGAAGCGCGCAGACCTCCGGCGGGCACATGTCCGAGCGCAAGTTCCGCGACGTGCGCCACACCGCCGAGGACATCCGGTTCACCACCAAAGGCGATGCTCTGTACGCGATCGCCCTGGCTTGGCCCGCTAATGGCAAGCTGACGGTGAAATCGCTCGCCGGCGCTCCGGTGCAGTCCGTTTCGCTCTTGGGCCACGAAGGCGAACTCGCCTTTGCGGCCGGCAGTGACGGCCTCGAGATCACGGTTCCGGCCGAGCAACCCTGCGAGCACGCCTTCGCCTTCAAGATCATGCAGTAGGATGAGAAATCATGCGAGCGAAATCACTACCTGTCCTGTTCCTACTCGCCGCCTGCCTCTTCGGGGCGGAGAAGCCCAACATACTCTTCCTGATGACCGACGACCACGCCGCCCACGCGCTCGGCGCCTATGGCGGCCGGCTGGCTGGGCTTGATCCCACGCCGCATCTCGACCGGCTGGCTTCGGAGGGCGTCCGGCTCACGAACGCCTTTGTCACGAATTCCATCTGCACCCCCAGCCGCGCCACGCTCATGACCGGCCAGTACTCGCATGCCAATGGCGTCAAGACGCTGAACGGCCGGATCGAGCCCGCGCGGCAGCACCTGCCGCGGCTTATCGGAGAAGCCGGTTACGAAACGGCGATGATCGGCAAATGGCATCTCAGCGAAGAGCCGGCCGCGTACGACTACTACGCGGTGCTACCCGGCCAAGGGTCGTATTTCAACCCGATTTTGCGCGTGAAAACCGAGGGGACCTGGCCGGACAACGTGAAGCGTTTTGCCGCCTATGATAATCTTCACTCCACCGATGTCATCACGGAGCTCTCGCTTGAGTGGTTGAAGAACCGCGACAAAAGCAAGCCGTTCTTCCTGCAACATCACTTCAAGGCGCCCCACGACAACTTCGAAAACGCCGAGCGCTATGACTTCCTCTACGAGAACGCGCACATCCCCGCCCCGGTGAGCCTGTGGAAGGAGCCGAACCACGGCTCGGAGGCGACCAAGGGCATGGGTACCTCGATCGGCAAGCGGAACCAGCGGCGCAACATGGGTCATCACATGTTCGTCGACCCGGAACTTTCCGCCGAACAGTACAAGCTGACGGCCTACCAGCGCTACCTGAAGAAGTACCTCCGCACCGTTCGCGGCGTGGATGACGCAGTGGGCATACTGCTCGACTACCTCGAGGAAACCGGCGAGCTCGACAACACCATCATTCTCTACACCTCCGACCAGGGCTTCATGCTCGGCGAGCACGACTACATTGACAAGCGCTGGATGTACGAGGAGTCGATGCGCGTCCCGTTCATCGTCCGCTACCCGAAGCTCGCCGAAGCAGGCGCCGTCGCGGACGCTCTCGTCAACAACACGGACTTCGCGCCCACTCTGCTCGAGCTGGCGGGCGTTTCCGCGCCGGACTTCATGCAGGGACGCAGTGTCGTTCCGATCCTGACGGGCGAGACCCCCGCCAACTGGCGCACCGCAACCTACTACCGCTACTGGATGCACATGGCTCACCACGACAATCCTGCCCACTACGGCATCCGCACCAAACACTTCAAGTTGATCTTCTTCTACGGACTACCGCTCGATGCAGACGGAGCGATGGAAAGAGCCACGCAGCCGGGCTGGGAACTCTACGACCTGCGCAAAGACCCGCACGAGATGAACAACGTCTATGGCGACCCGGCCTATGCGGACATCCAGCGCGAATTGAAGGCGGAACTCCTGCGGGTCAAAGACGAGATCGGCGACCGTGATGAGAAGTACCCGGAACTGATGAAGGTCCGCGCGAAGTATTGGGATTGAGCGCCTGGGCTTTACTCTATCCGGTAGTTCGGCGCTTCCTTCGTGATGATCACATCGTGAACGTGACTCTCGCGTAGCGCGGCCGGGGACACCTTCAGGAAGGTCGCTTTCTCCTTCAATTCCTGAATATTGGCGCAGCCGGTGTAGCCCATGCCGGAGCGGAGTCCGCCCACGAGTTGGAAGACCATCTCCGAGATCGGCCCTTTGTACGGTACGCGGCCTTCGATGCCCTCGGGCACGAGCTTAGCACCCGAATCCTGCGCGTAGCGGTCCGAACCGCCGATCTCCATCGCTCCCAAGGAACCCATGCCCCGGTAGCTCTTGAAGGTGCGGCCCTGGTAGAGAATCGTTTCGCCCGGGCTCTCCTCGGTGCCGGCAAACAGGCTGCCGATCATGACGCAGTCGGCGCCCGCGGCAATCGCCTTGGTGACGTCGCCGGAATACTTGATGCCGCCGTCGGCGATGAGCGGAATGCCGGTATCGCGCAGCGCCCGGAAGACTTCGCTGATTGCCGTGATCTGGGGTACTCCCGCGCCGCTCACCACCCGGGTGGTGCAGATGGAACCGGGACCGATGCCGACCTTCACGCCATCGACGCCGCGATCCGCGAGATCCTTGGCTCCTTTGTAGGAGGCCACATTGCCGGCGATCAGTTGCACATCCGGCAGCGCCCGCTTCACCGCCTCCACGGCGTCCAGCACGCGTTCGCTGTGACCGTGCGCCGTGTCGATGACCAGGACGTCCACCTTGCGCGCCACGAGCTCCTGCGCCCGTTCGAGGAAGTCGCCGGTCGCCCCGATGGCGGCGCCCACGCGCAAGCGGCCCTGCTCATCCTTGGCGGCGTGCGGGTATTTCAGCTTTTTCTGGATGTCCTTGACGGTGATCAGTCCCTTGAGATTGTAGTCATCGTCCACCACCAGCAGCTTCTCGATACGGTGTTTGTGGAGCAGCTTCTCGGCTTCCTTGAGAGTGGTGCCGACGGGAACCGTGATCAGGTTGTCCTTGGTCATCAGGTTCTGGATAGGCTGGTCGAACTCGGTTTCAAACCGGAGGTCGCGGTTGGTGAGGATGCCGACCAACCTGGCGCCGCGGACGATCGGCACGCCCGAGATGCGATAGCGCCTCATCAGATCGAGCGCCTCGTACACCATGCGGTCCGGCTCGATGGTGACCGGATCCACGATCATCCCGCTCTCACTGCGTTTCACCCGGTCAACCGAGTCCGCGTGCCTCTCCACCGGCATGTTCTTGTGGATGATGCCGATGCCGCCTTCCCTCGCCAGGGCGATGGCGAGCCGGGCCTCGGTGACGGTATCCATCGCGGCGCTGGAAATCGGAATGTTCAAGGGGATGGCGCGGGCGAAATTGGTCGCGGTTTGGGTCTGTGCCGGAACTACGGCGCTTCGTGCTGGTTGCAGAAGCACGTCATCAAAGGTAAGCCCTTCCGGGATAGTGTCTGGGACCATAAGATTATCTCATCATACGGAACCGCGCTCGAACCCTGCAAGGGAGCGCCCGCCGCGACCGTCGCGAGGAAGCAACAGAGAGCCAGCGGCTCTTTTCAGAAGCGCCATCCCACCGCCATGCTGGGCAACAGCGTCAGCGTCGGTCCTACGTGTCCATGGATCCGGAATTGGGGCCGAATGAACAGAGAACGTCCGAGGTCCACGGTAGCCCCGCCTCCGAGCACCACTCCAAGCGCGTTTTCCCAATCGTCCCGAACGAAGATCGGGCCTCCGGGCCCTTGTGCCTGGACTTGGAGCTTCCGTATGGCCAGCCCGCAACCGATCTGGAAAAACGGCCGGGTTCGTCCAGCCTTCTTCTGAATCATGTAGCTTCCAGTCAGGAAATGCCTTTGCTCGGTGCGCGCCAGGACTTCATGGAACATGTAGTCGAATTGGAGCCGGTGCCTGCCATCATACGGAAAGCCGGCCGAGGCCCCAACCGCCACGATGCCGGACGTTCCCCCCTCCTCTTCTATACTGAATCCGCCACCGGCGACCGCCGAGACATCAGTGCGCTGTGGAAAAGCGGGAATCGCCATGCACACAAACGCCACACCGAGAAAGAGATGGAATCTCATGGGACGATACTATACCTTCCAAACCTTACCGTTTCTAGCTTACAATGACGGGTCTGCCCTCATGAGCCTCAGCTATCTTTGGGCCGTATTGGTCAAGGCCCCGGTGATCATCGTTTCAACTGTCATCTTCGGCGCGGTCTCGGTGATCGTCTCCTTTCTCGACCGTGACGGCCGCGTGACGGACTGGATCGCCCGCACATGGGCACACTGGCTACTGATCGTGGCGGGAGTGAAGGTCCGCATCCGCGGCCTGGAAAACGTCGCCCCGGACCGGAACTACGTCTTCGTCGGAAACCACCTCAGCCTGTATGACACCCCGGTAGTCCTGACTCACGTCCCCAACCGCTTTCTGTTCCTGGTGAATTCGAGGTACGTGAAGCTGCCTTTCCTCGGCACCCACCTGCGGCGCACCGGGCATTTCTCTATCGATCTGGATGACACCCGGAGTTCGCTGAAAGTGCTTTCCCAGGCGGCAAAGGCGGTGCGGGAGCGCGAGCTCTCGATTCTCCTCTTTCCCGAGGGATCCCGCGCGCGCGGCGAAATGGGCGAGTTCAAGGAAGGCGCCGCCTATCTGGCGATCAAGACTGGAGTTCCCGTCATCCCGTTCGCCATCCGGGGCACGCACGAAGTGCTGCCCGTCGGCAGCATACACGTCAAGGGCGCGCCCGTGGACCTCGTCTTCGGCGAGCCGATCCCGACCGCCGGCTACACCCTGCGGCAACGTTCGGAACTCAACCAACTGCTTCGCTGCACGGTGGCGAGAATGGTCGCGGACGTGAAGAGATAATATACTGTCTCCCATGCGCACCATTATTCAGGTTGTCCTGTTGTCCGGCGTGCTGCTGGTTTCCCTGGCGGCGGCCGACAAGCCGAATGTCCTCTTCATCGCCATCGACGACCAGAACGACTGGATCGGCGCGATGGACGGGCACCCCCAGATCAAGACCCCGGCGATCGACCGGCTGGCGGAACGTGGCACGCTTTTCCTGAACGCCCATTGCCAGTCGCCGCTGTGCAATCCTTCGCGCACCAGTCTCATGACGAGCAGGCGCCCGGACAGCACCGGCATCTACGGCCTCGCCCCGTGGTTTCGCGAAGTCGACGAGTTCAAGGATCTCGTCTCGCTGCCGCAGTACTTCGAGAAGCACGGCTACGAGACATATATGACCGGCAAGATCTACCACGGCGGCTATGGCCGGAAGGAGACCGACAACGAATTCCAGCACCTCGGTCCCGGAGCGAGCGTCGGCGCCCGCCCGCCGCGGAAACTGGTGGACACTCCGGCTCCTCATCCGCTGGTGGACTGGGGCGTCTTCCCCCACAAGGACGAAGACAAAGGCGACTGGAAGGTGGCAAGCTGGGCCGTGGAGCAGCTTGACGCGAAGCCGAAGAAGCCGTTCTTCTTCGCCACCGGCTTCTTCCTCCCGCACGTGCCGTGCTACGTCACCCAGAAGTGGTACGACATGTACAAGAACGTGAAGCTCCCTCCCATGCGCCGCGACGACCGCGCCGATACGCCGCGCTTCTCCTGGTACCTGCACTGGACGCTGCCGGAGCCACGCCTGAAGTTCCTCGAGGAGGAGAAGGAGTGGGAAAACCTCGTGGCCTCCTATCTCGCCTCGACGACCTTCGTGGATAGCCAGGTGCAGCGCGTTCTGGACGCCCTGGAGCGGAATGGGTTCAAGGACAACACAATCGTTGTCCTGTGGTCCGATCATGGCTGGCACCTGGGGGAGAAGCTGATCACGGGCAAGAATACCCTGTGGGACCGGTCGACGCGCGTCCCGCTCATTTTCGCGGGACCGGGAATCAACGCCGGCGCGAAATCCAATAAGCCGGCGGAGCTGTTGGATATCTACCCGACGCTGGTGGAACTCGCCGGGCTCCCGAGCAAAAGCGATCTCGAGGGGATCAGCCTGACGCCCCAGCTAAAAGATCCCAACGCCCCACGCGAGCGGCCCGCCATCACCACGCACAATCACGATAACCACGGGGTGCGCACCGAGAATTGGCGCTACATACGCTACGCCGACGGCTCCGAGGAACTCTACGATATGAAGAAGGATCCGAACGAGTGGGATAACCTCGCCGGTGATCCGAAGCACGCGGATATCATCGCCGAGCACCGCAAGTGGCTGCCCAAACCGAGCCGCAAGCCTGCTCCGGGCAGCAGATCCCGGATTCTGACTTACGAAAACGGCGTCCCCGTGTGGGAAGGCACTCCAATCTCGCCGGACGAGCCGATCCCGGAGATCTGAAGCGGGCTGGCTGTGCCGCGTCCAAGACGCCGGTTGAAATAGGGGGTGGTTCCAGAATATGAGACGCAAAAGGCGGTTAGCGCTGATCGCCGCATTAGCGGCCGCGTGCCTTGGCGGCGCCGTGAAGACAGGGCCGGATGTAGGCGAGAGAATCCCAGCCTTCGAAGTGGAGGACGCCGACGGGAACCCGCGCCACTTCGAGAATCTGAAAGGACCGAAGGGGCTCGTGCTCCTCTTCGTCCGCTCCGCCGATTGGTGACCCTACTGCAAAACCCAACTCGTGCAGTTGGGAGAACAGGCCGCCGGGTTCGCCGAGCGCGGCTACGGCGTGGCCGGGCTCACCTACGACAAGCCGGAGTTGCTGCGCCATTTCCGGAGCCGCTACAAGGTCGGCTATACCCTCCTCTCCGATGCCGATTCCCAGGTGATACGCGCCTTCGGCATCCTCAACGACGAGATCCCCAAGGACCACGAGTGGTATGGCGTGCCCCACCCCGGAATGTACGTCATTAACGCCACGGGAATCGTCGAGGCGAAGTTCTTCGAGGAAAGCGTTGTGGAGCGCTACACGGCAGCCAGCGCGCTCCACCACATCGACGCGATGGATGGAGTGGTCTCCAACCGGGCCGAAACGGAGCATCTGAGAATAACCCTCACGGCCAGCGACTACCAGGTGCGGCCAGGCAACCGGGTGACGCTGAAGCTGAACGTCGCGCTAGGCGATGGCCTGCATGTCTATGCTCCTGGGGTGACCGGCGGCTACAAGCCCGTGGAGTGGAGAATAATTCGTTCCCCCGCGTGGAAAGCGCATGAGGCGGAGTTTCCGGAATCGAAGACGCTGCACTTGCCGGTGATCGATGAAACCGTGCCCGTCTTTGACGGAAACTTCGTCATCAAACGCGACATTACGATGGGCCAGCTTCAGGACCTCGCAAAAGTCGTAAACAAACAGGGGATCATCACCGTAAAGGGCGCCTTCCGTTATCAGGCGTGCGACGATAAAGAGTGTTACCGGCCCCGGGAAGTGGAACTTGAATGGCAAGTGCAGGCGCTGCTGCATAACCCGGAACGCGCGCCGGAGGAACTGAGGAGGTAAGAGGGATGAGAATCTGGGCGGCTCTCACACTGGGCATACTGCTATGCACCGCAGCCGGTTTTCCGCAGGAGCGGCCGCGGCTGCGGCCGGTGCCCAAGAACGATACCGGCATGACCACCGGCCCCGCTGTGGGCGAGCGCATTCCCTCTTTCTCGGCGCCGGATCAAAACGGCAAGAGGCAGACGTTCGACACCCTCAAGGGCGAGCACGGCCTGGTGCTGATGTTCGTCCGCTCGGCAGACTGGTGACCGTACTGCAAAACCCAGCTCGTGGAGCTGGAACGCACGCAGGCTGACTTCAACAAGCGCGGGCTCAAGGTCGCGGCGGCCGCCCATGACTCGGTGGCGGTTCTCAAGCACTTCGCCGATCGCAAGGGGCTGAGCTATCCGCTGCTTTCAAACCGCGAGGGCAGGCTCTCCGCATCTTTCGGCATCGTCAACCACCACGTTCCCCAAGACGACGCCAACTACGGAATGCCCTTCCCCGGAACGTACATCGTGGATGAAAACGGCGTGGTGGAAGCGAAGTTCTTCGAGGAGGATCACGGCGAGCGCCATACGGCGGCAACAATGCTCACCAAACACTTCCGGGAGCCCTCGGGCCGGGCCGTCTCGACAGTGGAGACGAAGCATCTGAAGCTGACCACGTCGGCGAGCGAGGAGACCGTCCGGCCGGGCAACCTCGTGACGCTCGCGATCGAGGTGGAGTTGGGCGAAAAGATGCACGTCTACGCCCCCGGAGTGGAGGGCGGCTATATCCCCATCCGCTGGACCGTGGAGAACACGGCCGGGTGGGCGGCCGCCGAAGCCCTCTACCCGGAATCCAAGATGATGCACCTCCCAGCGATCAACGAAACCGTGCCGGTCCACGAAGGAACTTTCACCGTGAAACGCGACCTCGTCATCGGACAGAATAATCAGCTCAAACCGCTCTTGCAGGATGGAAAAATTGTCGTGGAAGGCGAATTCCGCTACCAGGCCTGCGACGAGAAGATCTGCTATCGCCCGCAGTCCGTGCCCCTCCGCTGGGAATTCACGCTCGGAGAGCACGACCGCCAGCGCGCCCCGGAAGAGCTGCGCTAGCATCTCCTCCGCCCAACCGGTCCGTCGTATGATAGAAACTCGATTGCGGATGCGGAGGTATTATGCCTGGACCCGGGTGGTACTGGATCGGCGAGGAAGAGAAGAAAGAAGTGATGGACGTGATGGAGAGCGGCCACCTCTCCCGTTACGGCGATCTCGACGACCCCAAGTTTAAACAGAAGGTCCTCACCTTCGAAAAGGAATTCGCAGCCTTCTGTGGGGTCGGCTACTGCCAGGCCACAAGCTCCGGTACCAGCGCCCTCATGATCTCGATGCGAACCCTGGGCGTGGGGCCCGGCGACGAGGTGATCGTGCCGGGCTACGGCTTTGTCGCCTCCTACGGCGCGGCGATCTTCCTCGGCGCAGTGCCGGTGCTGGCGGAAATAGACGACAGCCTCTGCATCGACCCGGATGACATCGAGCATCGCATCAACGCCAAGACCAAGGCCATCATGCCGATTCACATGCTTGGCAACCCATGCGATATCGAGACGGTGCTGCGGATCGCGAACCGGCACGGGTTGCCGGTGATCGAAGACGGCTGCCAAGGCTGCGGGGCGATGTACAAGGGCCGGCGCGTGGGATCGTTCGGCCAGATGGCGGGATTCTCCCTCAACATGTTCAAGACGATTACGGCGGGCGACGGAGGAATGCTGGTCACGGACAATGAAGAGTACTACGAGAAGGCGTTCGCCATGCAAGATCAGGGCTACAAACCTGGCGCGGGCAAACCGCGGATCGCCGAGCCCAGCATCCTGGGCTTGAACTTCCGCGTCACCGAGCTCACCGGCGCCGTGGCGCTCGCCCAGTTGCGGAAGCTCGACAAGATGACCGCCACGCTGCGGCGGAAGAAGGCGCTGCTCAAAGAGACAATCGGCGAAATTGACGGCGCGCGCTATCGGCGGCTCCATGACGCCGCGGGCGAGTGCGGCACCCTGTTGACGGTGATCTTCGACGACCCCGCCCGCGCGGCCCGGGTGGCCGCCAAAATTGGCAGCGTTACCGCCGACCGGACGGGCTGGCACGTCTACCATCAGATGGATCACGTCAACCGCCATCTCGAGGAGATCGGCCAGCCTCACGGAAAGGGCGCTCTTCCGCGTACCGACGACCTACTTGAAAGGTCGATCAACCTCAGCGCCGGCGTGGTGGACGCCGGCCTCGGGTCCGGCTTCGGCATCAACATCCACTCCTCCGAAGACGAGATCCGGCAGGCCGGCGAGCGCTTCCGCCGCGCGTGCCAGGAGGCGTAGGTGGTCTCCTCGGAGACCCCCGCCAGCCCGGAGCCTCGGCTGCGGCGGGCGCTCGGCCTGTGGGACCTCGTCTTCTACGGCATCATTCTGATCCAGCCCACCGCACCGCTCCCGCTGTTCGGGATCGTCAGCGTAGAGGCTCGCGGCCACGTGGTGACGACCATCCTGATTGCGATGGCCGGCATGCTCTTCACCGCCCTCAGCTACGGCCGCATGGCGCGCGCTTACCCGGCCGCGGGCTCCGCCTACACCTACGTCGGCCGCGAGTTGCATCCCGCCCTCGGCTACATGACCGGGTGGAGCATGGCGATGGACTACATGCTCAATCCGATCCTCTGCACCGTCTGGTGCAGCAAGGCGGCCATGAACGTCGCACCGGAGATCCCCTATGCGCTGTGGGCGGTGTTTTTCGCCATGCTTTTCACGGCGCTGAACCTGCGCGGCATCAAGGCGTCGGCGCGAACCAATGAAGTGCTGGCGGCGGGCCTCGGCGTGGTCGTTCTTCTCTTCTTCATCGCGGCCATCAGATATCTGGTGGGCATGGGACCTCTGAGCGCCGCTGAACTGACGCGGCCGTTCTACAATCCGGAAACCTTCAACCTGCAGCACGTCTTCACCGGGACATCGATCGCCGTGCTCACCTACATCGGCTTCGACGGAATTTCCACGCTGTCCGAGGAAGTCAAGAACCCGCGGCGGAATGTCCTCCGCGCCACAGTGCTCACGTGCCTAATCACCGGCATCCTGGCCAGCCTGGAAGTCTACTTCGGGCAGTTGATCTGGCCGCAGTTTAACGAGTTTCCGGACGTTGACACGGCCTTTGTTCACGTCGCCGGACGGGCCGGCGGCGAGTGGCTGTTCCAGCTCGTGAACGGCTCGCTGCTTATCGCATCCATTGGCTCCGGCAGCGGCGCGATGCTCGGCGCGGCGCGCCTGCTCTATGGGATGGGGCGCGACGACGCCATTCCGAGACGCTTCTTCGGCCAGGTCGAGCCGAAGCGCGGCGTGCCGCGAAACAACGTGCTCTTCCTCGGAGCGGTGACCGTGGCCGGCGCGTTCGTGCTGAGCTTTCAGCTTGCGGCCGAACTGCTCAATTTCGGCGCTTTCATCGCTTTCATGGGAGTGAACCTGGCAGCCTTCACCCGCTACTGGCTGCGGGCCGAGAAGAAGCGCCTCACCCACTTCGCCCCTCCGCTGCTCGGTTTCGTCATCTGCTTCTATATCTGGACCAACCTCCGCTGGCTGGCCCGCGCGGCCGGCTTCGGGTGGCTGCTCTTCGGCGTCCTGTGGGGGGCCGTGCGGACGCGCGGATTCTCCCGCGGCATGGTGCATTTCGAGGAAGGCCGCGACTGACCCTCGCGGCCGCGATCGAAATTTCCGGTACGAGAGATTCTTTCGGGCCGATGTGAATAGAAGCGGCCCGCGGGCACACGATTCGTGCCTCCTGCCTGGAGCATGCCCGGGGCAAGCCGTCCGTCCGGCGGCGAATCATTTATTTGAGGAGAACTACACATTTGACCCTGAGAACCCGAATTACGCTCGTCATCGCGGGACTAGGTTTGGCGGCCACAGTCGTCTTCGCTGTCTACTCATACCGGCGCGGCGCGGAGGAGGTAACCGCGCGAGCCCAGGAGAGCGCAGGCAATCTGCTTTCACGAAGCATTGAGATGTTCATGGTTTCCACGCGGCGCTACGACGCCGAGTTCGAAGCCGCCGCCACCGCGGAGGAGAAACAGAAAATTCTTGATGATTGGAAGCGCACCATCGCGGCGGTGGATACGGCCGTAATTCATGACTTCGGCGAGGGCCAAAACCGCGTGCGTCTGATCGGCGACGAACAGCTTGTCGGCTTCAAGCCCTTGGGCGGCGATGCCGTGCGCCCTGAAATCCCGTTTGAAACCGAGCGATCCGGGCCTTCCAGAGTGGAGCCGACGTCTACGAGGCAAAAGAAGCGGGCGTGATCCGCATCGCACTTCCGCTGTGGAGCGACGCCCATCCCGGCTGCGGAAGTTGTCACATCGCAACCGTGGAAGGCGTGGACGCGGACCTCGACCGCCGGATCCTGCTCGGCAGCGTAAACGCCTACGTGCCCACCGCCGAGGCAGCCGCGAAGAACCGTGACGCGATGCTCTGGAACATCCTGATCATCGGTTTCGGTGTCTTGATTCTGGTGGTGGTGGTCATCCTGTTCGTGAACCACAAGGTCGTGAAGCCGCTCGAGCTGGTCGCTCTGGATATCGACGACGCTGCTCAACAGGTGGACCTCGGCGCGCAGCAGGTGGCTTCGGCCAGCCAGGTGCTCGCTCAGGGGGCCTCCGAGCAGGCCTCATCCATCGAGGAATCGTCCGCGACTCTGCAGGAGCTCACTTCCGTTGCGCATCAAAACGGCGACCGCTCCCAGGAAGCCCGCCAGATCACGGACGAAGCCGCCCAGGCGGTGAAGCGCTCCGACGAACGCATGACGGACCTCGTCAGCGCGATCGAAGAAGTCCGGCAGGCCAGCGAGAAGACTCAGAAGATCGTGAGCACGATTGACGAGATCGCGTTTCAGACGAACCTGCTCGCACTGAACGCCGCGGTTGAGGCGGCTCGCGCGGGCGAAGCGGGGGCGGGATTCGCGGTGGTGGCCGATGAAGTCCGCGCACTCGCCCAAAGGGCGTCGGACGCTGCCAAAAACACCGCCGCCTTGATCGAAACCACCGTCCAGAAGATCGCCCGCGGCTCCGATCTGACCATCGCGGCCAAGGAGCAGTACCAGATAGTCGGGGAAAGCGCTCTGCGCGCGGCGCAGATCAACGCCGAAATCGCGGCCGCTTCGCGCGAGCAGTCACAGGGCGTCGAGCAAGTGAACCAAGCCGTGAACCAGGTGCAGCAGGTGGTGCAGGAAGTCGCGGCCCGCTCCGAGGAAGCCGCTTCGGCGTCCGAGGAACTGTCCGGACAGGCCGGCTCGATGCGAAAAGCGGTCGAGTCTCTGCGCAAGGTGTTCGCGTAAGCCGGCAGACCGGGTGCTTCCGGCGACCGGCTGAAACGGGGCGACGGGCCGCCTTCGACAGCGGCCCCGCCGCCCAACTCGGCG
>CAYXVG010000079.1:0-24128 GCA_964468205.1 uncultured Solibacteraceae bacterium
TCTCGTGAGTGGGGTCCATGTGCTGGACCAGCACGAAGGCCATGCCGGTATCGGCCGGCAGGTTTTCGAGCAGCTTGCTGAACGCTTCGAGCCCTCCGGCCGAAGCCCCGATGCCCGCGATTGGTAGAGGAAGTGTTTCGTGCTGTGATTCCTTGCGCGGCGTCTTCTTCGCCGCTTGCTTCTTGACCGGCATGGGCGCGCCTCCGTTGAGCGGACATTCCTATAGTAATCACAAAGCCGCGGCAGCGCTTCGATTTGTTGACGAAATTCAGCGGGCGGCACTGCATTTCCGGGCCGCTAGGGAATATGCGCGCCAACCATCGAGGATGGCGGCCGGACGACCGTAACCTCGCCAAGGGTACTCCTGTTCCGAATATGGGGTACTCCCTAGTTCCCCTAAACGCCTGCCGAGCCTAAACTCGAAAGTACTATGACAGACGGCAATGTGCTATTGGTAATGCCCCGAACCGAGCGGGAATTAATCGTTGACCTGCTCGGACAAATGAAAGTACCGGTTCTTGCCGCCTCGAAGTGTGAAGAAGCCTCGGGATTTCTTCGCCCCGAGTGCAATGTTAGCATTGTGCTCACCAGCGTCGAATTGTCCGATGGAGATTGGGAAACCGTTCTCCAACGGGTTACCCGGATCCGTCCTAACGCGCAAGTTATCGTGTGCACCGAATTCCCCACTCCCGAGCTGTGCGGAAAGGTCTTTCAGCGCGGCGCATCAGATCTGTTGATGGGACCATACGACATGGAGGGGGTGAGTTACGCTGTGAACACCGCGAGGGACCGCCAAAGAATTTGGCATGAAACGACGGGATCGGCGGGGACCGGGTGGCCCGCCGCCTGAGACTCTGCATTCACAATCGCAACCACTCGACTGACAAACAAAAAGGGTCGCGAGATCGACGGGCCCACGGCGGGATCCGTGGACTGGAGGGATAAATGAGCGCAAGCGCAAGGGCGTTAAGAAATCTCCCCGCGGAGGTGTTGCGGCCCGGGGTTGTCTCCGTACTGAGTATCTTCAATAACGGGAAGGATCACCAGAGCCTGCGAGCCATCTTCGATCACACGAACTGGAGAATGACCGGGGTCTCGAGTTGCCGCGAAGCAATTGAGAGACTCGCCGATGGGAGGATAGGCGTCGTGATCTGTGACGCCAAACTCCCGGATGGGAGTTGGAAGAGCTTCTTGCGGAACCTCCGGGAACTGCCCAGCCCTCCGCTACTGATCGTGGCGTCCGGCAACGACGATGTGAACCTCTGGGCAGAGGTCCTGAACCTGGGGGCCTACGATGTACTGGTCAAACCCTTCAGGCAGGATGAGGTTATCCGTATCGTGAGCCTGGCTTGGCTGCACTGCTGCACGGGCGCGAATTTCCGGTTGAATGGCAGACGGTAGCTCATTGGGAAACAATGCCGCGCTCCGAGAAACGGGTAGCTCATTCCATGGTCCCCTGTTCAGAAGCAGAACGATGGAAATTTTCCGGCCAGGGAGGAAACAAATGCAAAGACTTTGGAAAACAACGATTTTGACGATTGCCATGGTTGTTCTCGCGGCTCCGGCGGCGGGAGCTGACTTGAATGGAGAAGAAATGCTTGCCGAGGCTGAAATGCTGGCCCGGGAAGTCCGAGAAGGGGCCGGCATCATGCAGACCTACGTGCGGTTCCCGACGAGCTATTCGAACGAGTCTCACGAGCGGATGCTCCTGCGGATAAAAGAAAACACGAACCAGATGGGAGACATAGTCCAGAAGCTGCACAAGAACCGCGGAGACTTGGAGACGTGGCAGGCCGAGTTGGTGAACCGGATTCTGCCGAAGATGGATGCACTTACCACTGATATCGACAAAGCCATCGAGTATATCGACGAGAACCCTCAGTGGGACGCTAAACCCACCTACGAGGAGTACGTGGACGGGACTTACAACCAGGCCGACGCGATTGTGCAGAGCATCGACCGCTATCTTGAATGGGCGGACGTCGCGAAGGAACTCGGCAAGATGAGCGGCTAAGGACAGAATCCGAAGGAAGGCAGCTCACCCGGGTTTTGCCATCCTTCGGAAACGCCTTTAGCAGGTATCGGTCAACTCAGAAAAGGAGATATTTGAGTATGCCCACAGGACGAACAATTCGAGACGTAATGACGGCTCAGCCGTCCACCTTCCCAGCGTCGGCGCCGATAAACGACGCAGCGAGAGCGATGCGAGATGCGAACGTCGGCAGCGTGGTTGTAACCCTTGATGGAGAAGCGTGCGGTATTGTCACCGACCGCGATGTTACGATCCGCGCGGTGGCCGAGGATAAAGATCCGAAATCCACGCCTCTGGGTGAAATCTGCAGCCGGGAGCTGAACGTAATATCCCCCAATGACGATCTCGACCAGGCAATTTCGTTGATGCGCGAAAAGGCGATCCGGCGGCTTCCCGTCGTGGAAAACGGCAAGCCCGTTGGCATCGTTTCATTGGGCGATCTGGCGGAGAAACTGGACCCCGATTCGGTGCTTGGCTCCATCAGCAAGGCGCCGCCAAACCAATAGACATTCCGTGGCGCGAACGGAGGGGTTCGCGCCCGGAAGCGCGGAGGCCCGGTCAACCAGGAGGGACCGGGCCTCATGGCCGGTTAATCCTCTTTAGAGAACCCGCCTTTGAGAGACTCTCCCCTTTGACATCCGAGCCAGGAGCGTCCCGTCCGGCGCGCGGACAGGGGTCTCACTCTGTAAACCGAACACATTCTGAAACGGCCGCAGGCAGGGATTGTCCCCTGCCCAGGGAGTGCGATGCCAAGACGGAAGATTGAACTGCCGGGAGAAGTTGACTACCTCTCTATTCTCGACGAAGACGACACGCTGGATGAGGAACTCGAGCCGTCCATTGCGGATGACAAGCTGCTCAAGATGCACAGGGTAATGCTGCTGGCGCGGCGGTTCGATGAGCGCATGCTCTCACTGCAGCGGCAGGGGCGCATCGGCACCTTCGCCCCGGTGAAAGGCCAGGAGGCCGCGCAAGTAGGTTCGGCCGCGGCGCTCACGAAGGACGATTGGCTAGTTCCCGCATTCCGGGAGAGCGCTGTCAGCATCTGGCGTGGCGCTCCGCTCAGCGGGCTCCTGCTCTACAACGCCGGCTACAACGAGGGTGGGGCAATTCCGGAAGGCCAGAACGACCTGCCGATAGCGGTACCGGTGGCAAGCCAGATCCCTCACGCCGCGGGCATCGGTTATGCCATGAAGTACCGTCAGGATGAAGCGGCGGTGATGGTTTACTTCGGCGACGGCGCCACTTCGGAAGGGGATTTTCACGAGGCGTTGAACTTCGCGGGCGTATTCGAAATACCGGCGGTGTTTCTCTGCCAGAACAACCAGTGGGCGATTTCCATTCCGCGAGAGCAACAGACAAAATCCAAGACGCTCGCCCAAAAGGCTCTGGCGTACGGCATCCCGGGTATACAGGTGGATGGCAACGATGTGCTGGCGACTTACACCGCGGCGCAGGAAGCGCTGGAGAGGGCGTGGTCGGGCGACGGAGCGACGATGATCGAATGCGTCACCTACAGACTGGAAGTCCACACCACCGCCGACGACCCGTCGAAGTACCGCGAGGACGAGGAAGTGAAGGAATGGCAGAAGCGCGACCCGCTGCCGCGGTTTCAGCGATACCTCATCGAGAAAGATTTGACCTCGAAGGATGAGATCGATTCCTTGGAGACGGAGATTGAAGCAGAGATCGACTCAGCCTGGAAAGAGACCCAGGAAAAGATGGAGGAACTGGACGATCCGCTGGTGATCTTCGATCATTGCCTGGCAGAGACGCCGCCCTACCTTGAAGAGCAGCGGGAAGAGATGAAGCAATTTCTCGGACGGAACGGAGGTAAAGAGAGTGGCTGAACTGACTGTGATCGATGCGATCAATCTGGCGCTCCATCAGGAGATGGAGAAGGACGACAGCGTGATTGTGTTGGGAGAAGACGTGGGGGTGGACGAGGGGGTCTTCCGGGTCACCAAAGGCCTTCATGACAAGTTCGGCGAGGAGCGCGTTATGGATACGCCGCTCTCCGAGTCGGTGATTGTAGGAAGCTCGATCGGCATGGCCGTTTACGGTCTGCGGCCCGTGTGCGAGCTGCAGTTCTCGGGATTCAGCTACTACGCGATTCACCAACTGGAGTCCCACGCGGCGCGCATGCGCTGGCGCTCGCGGGGCCGCTTCACCGTGCCGATGGTGGCGCGGATGCCTTACGGAGGAGGGGTGCGGGCGCTGGAGCACCATTCCGAGAGCAAGGAGGCCATCTATGCGCAAGTGCCGGGACTGAAGATGGTGATTCCCTCCGGTCCCCGCAACGCCCGGGCGCTTCTGGTGAGCGCGATCCGGGACCCCGATCCGGTCGTATTCTTCGAGCCGAAACTCGCCTACCGGGCCTTCAAGGAGGAGGTGCCCGACGAGGAGGAGACGATGCCGCTCGGTGAGTCCCGCGTGGTGCGCGAAGGCGGTGATCTCACGGTGATCGCCTATGGAGCGATGTTCCGGCGGACAATGGAGGCCGCCGAAAAGCTGGCCGAAGAAGACGGTGTGGAGGCGGAGGTGATTGATCTGCTCTGCATTTCGCCGCTCGACGACGAGAAGTTCACCGCATCCGTGCGCAAGACCGGCCGGGCGGTGGTGGTACACGAGGCGCACCGCAGTTTTGGGCCGGGCGCGGAGATCATTGCGAGGCTCGTGGAGAAGTCTTTCTATTACCTGGAGACACCCGTCCGGCGGGTGACGGGGTATGACATAACCGTTCCTTACTTCGCGCGCGAGCAGGACTACTTGCCGAGCGTGGAGAGGATTTTGGCGGGCATGCGGGACGCGATGAGCGAGCAGGGGTAGGCATGGCGAAAGAATTCAAGTTTCAGGACCCGGGCGAGGGAATCCACGAAGCCGAGATCATCGACGTATTGGTGTCGGAGGGGGATCGCGTCGAGGAGGGGCAATCCGTATTCGAGGTCGAGACCGACAAGGCGGCCACGGAGGCCCCGTCGCCCCATAGCGGGACCATCGAGAAGATCCACGTAAAGAAAGGCGACGTGGTGGAGGTGGGCGACGTGCTGATCACCTTCAGCGACGGCGAGGGAGACGCGCCGAAGAAAGAAAAAGACAAGAAGAAAGGGAAGAAGAAAAAGGCTGCCGCCAAGAAGAAGAAATCCGGGGCCCAGAAAAAGGAGCCGGAAGAGAAACAGAAAGGCAAGAAAAAGGAAGTAGAGAAGGGCGACCGCGAGCCAGAAGCGAAGCCCGAGGAGGCGGAGTCTCGCGAGAAACCCGAGGAGGCGAAGCCTTCCGAAGGACCGGTGCCAGCCTCCCCGGCGACCCGCCGCATGGCGCGGGAACTCGGCGTCGATCTGCGCGAGGTGGAGGGAAGCGGCCCCGGCGGACGCGTAACGTCGGATGACGTCCGGAAGTTCGCGGGCGAACCGGAAGAGGAAGAGCCACCTCCGGCGAAGGAGGAGCCACGGAAGAAGGAAGCCCCGGAAAAGAGAGAGCCGGAGGAAGAGGAAGAGGCGAAGGAAGGCGCGCTGCCGGCGCTGGCCGAGGTTCCTCCGCTGCCGGACTTCAGCCGGTGGGGTGAAGTAACACGGGAGCCGCTGCGGGGTATCCGCCGGGCCACGGCCAAGCAGATGGCGCTGGCCTGGTCGCAGATTCCGCACGTGATGCACCGGGACGTGGCGGACATCACGGAGCTGGAGAAATTCCGGCAGAGCAGCAAGGAAAAGCTGGACGCCGAGGGCGCGTCCCTTTCGGTCACCGTGTTCGTTCTCAAAGCCGTGGCCGCGGCCCTGCGGGAATTTCCGCGCTTCAACGCGAGCCTGGATCCGGAAGCGGGGGAACTGGTGTTGAAGGACTACTGCCACATCGGAGTGGCCGTCGATACGGAGCAGGGCCTGCTCGTGCCGGTGATACGGGACGTGGACCGGAAGAGCATCCAGGAGCTGGCGAAGGAGCTTGTCGAGTTGGCCGGCCGGGCCCGCGCGGGCGAGCTGAAGCGGGAGGAGATGGAGGGCGGCTCCTTCACGGTGACGAATCCGGGTCCGCTCGGCGGGACGTCCTTTACCCCGATCATTAACTACCCGGAAGTCGCGATCCTGGGGCTGGCGAAGGCCACGATCGAGCCCGTGATCGAGGGCGATCTCGACCAGTATGAGATCGTGCCGCGCTACCGGCTGCCGCTTTGCCTGGCGTTTGACCACCGGGTGAATGACGGCGCCGGCGCCGCCCGCTTCGCCAGCCACATCAAGGAACTGCTGGCCGATCCGGAGTCGTTCGTGTTGGCGGTATAGCCGATTGGAGGGAAGCGAAACATGGTAATGGGAAGCCTGACGGCGGAAGCCGGCGTGGTGGTGATCGGCGGCGGGCCCGGAGGATATGCCGCGGCGTTTCGCGCGGCCGATCTCGGCCTGGACGTCGCGGTGGTGAATCAGGAAGAACGTCCCGGCGGCGTATGCCTGCTGCGCGGCTGCATTCCCTCGAAGGCGCTCCTCCACCTGGCGGAGCTGTTGTTCATGACGCGCGAGGCGCGGGCGGCGGGGCTCAAGTTCGAGGAGCCGGAGGTCAACCTGGAACAATTACGCGAGTGGAAGGACAAGGTGGTGGGCGGGCTCGCCAAGGGGCTGGAGTCGATATTCCGTAAACGCGAGATCGAGCTGTACCAGGCGGTGGCCCGGTTCGAGAGCGACCGGCGGCTGCATCTGCAGGCGGCGCAGGGAGGGGACGACGTTCCGGACGCTTTGGAGTTCGAACAGGCAATTATCGCCACGGGGTCGCGGCCGGTCGCCCTGCCAGGGGTGGAGTTCCGTCCGGACGGGCGGATTATGGATTCGGCGATGGCGCTGGAGTTGCCGGATATCCCGAAATCGCTGCTGGTGGTTGGCGGCGGTTATGTGGGGCTGGAGATGGGGATGGTCTACTCCGCTCTGGGGAGCAAGGTCACGGTAGCCGAAATGACCGGGCAGTTGATGCCGAACGCCGATAGCGACCTGGTGGAACCGCTGGCGAAACGATTGAAGGAGGAGTTCGAGGAGATCCGCCTGGAGACGAAGGTGGCCGGGATGGAGGAATCCGGCGAGAACGTGAAGGTGGAACTCGAGCGCGGCGGCGAGACGGCTGAAGAGACGTTTGAGCGAGTGCTGGTGGCCGTGGGCCGCAAGCCGAACAGCGAGGAGATCGGCCTGGATGCCATCGGTGTGGAGGCTGGCGAGCACGGGTTCATCCCGGCGGACGAGGGCCGGCGCACACAGAAAGAGAATATATTCGCGGTTGGCGATGTGACCGGGGGGTTCATGCTGGCGCACGAGGCGATGCACGAGGGCAGGGTGGCGGCCGAGGTGATTGGCGGCCAGGCGGCAGCCTTCGACGCCCGCGCGACGCCGGCCGTGGTGTATACGGATCCGCAGGTGGCCTGGTGCGGCCTGACCGAGCGGGAAGCCAAGGAGCAAGGGCGGGACGTGGAGATCGCGCGCTTTCCGTGGAAGGCTTCCGGGCGGGCGCAATCGATGGGGGCGCCGCGAGGGTTGACGAAGCTGATTCTCGACCCCGGGACGAAGCGGGTTCTCGGGGCCGGCATCACCGGACGCCAGGCGGAGGCACTGATCGCGGAGGCGGCACTGGCGATTGAAATGGGCGCCGTGGCCGAGGACCTCGCCTACACCATCCATCCGCATCCCACTCTCTCCGAGACCCTGGGCGAGGCAGCCGAACTGTTTCTGGGAAGTCCCACGCACCTGGCTGGGAAGAAGTAGCCGTCCGGCCGAGCGCGTTTAGAGCCGGCGGATCCATTCCGAGTTCGCATACTTGCGTTTCACGAGTTCCGTTACGGAGGGCAGCGGAAGGCCATTGCGCGGGTGCGCTCCCCAGGCCGCGGCCACTCTTGTCTTGATGACATCGAGGGGGAGCGGCAGGTTGGCGAGGAAGGCTTCGTGGGGACGGCCGCAGCGGTAATCGGGCTCCCGCGGCGGCGGCGGCAGGTATGCCTCCATGATCCCGGGGACAAAGTCATAGAGGAGCGTGCCGTGGTGAAGCAGGCTGCGGCGCTTCCGCCGCTGGGCGTTGCCCGAGACCTTGCGGCCGTGGAGAGCCAGGTCCGATGTCCCGCGCTTCTCGAGTCCGCTAATGCCGAGCGCCCGGGCGGTTCTTTCGAGAATGAAGCGGTAGCTTGCGTGGATGCCGCGCAATCCGGGCCGGGACTCGAGCGACAGGACGAGCGAGAAGTTCAGACAGCCCGGCGCTTGTAGAATCGCGCCTCCTCCGGAATGGCGGCGGAGTACCGGCACGCCGTCGCGAAGGCAGGTTTCAGCGAAGACCTCCTCGCTCAGCCTTCCGCAGGAGCCGACCACGACGAACAGAGAGGAGCTCTCCCAGAAGCGGAGCGTCTCGAGCGGCCGGCCGGCTGCCTCCGCTTCGTCGATCAGGGCCTCATCGAAGGCAAGATTCTCCTCGGGGGTAAACAGGGTGCAGTCAACAAGCCTCAATTCCCCGGCTCGGATTTTTTCCAGGCGCCGTAGCCGCCGTCAAGAATCATGGCGTTCTCATACCCCTCTTTCTTATATTCAGCCGCCCGCCGGGCAGCAGTCTTGTCGTCCGGTCAATTGCAGTAGAAGGCGATCCGCTTCTGCTTCGGTGCGTCGGAAAACCTCCGTTGGAACTCGGCGAGGGAGAAGGCTCCATCTACGTGGAACTTCTCGCATTTTTCTTCGTCTTTGTACGCGCAGACGAGCAGGACCTCCTTGCCTTCGTCTCGAGTCTCGCGCACTTTCGCAGGTGATATTCGTTTCGGTGACGCCATAGTTGTTGACAGACCTCCTTGTGGAGAAGACAGCCTAGCTCACGCCTGCGTTTCCGGGGTATTCGATTCAAAAAGGTAACGGCGCGCTGCGCGGGTGGTCCCATTCATGGGGCGACCGGCCCACTAGTGCACGGCACGCCCCAGTATTCAGGAGAATTCATATGCATAGAGTGAAGGATAAGGTTGTCATTGTGACGGGAGGAGCGGTGGGGATCGGCCGCTCCGCCTGTAATCTGCTTGCGCAGGAAGGAGCTCATGTAGCGATCACGGACATCCTCGATGAGGAGGGCGAGAAAGCCGCGGCGGAAATCCAGAACGCGGGCGGCAAGGCGATCTATCGCCGCTGCAACGTGGCGAAGGAGGAAGAGGTCGCCGCCGCCTTCAAGGATGTGAAGAAAGAGTTCGGGCGGATCGATGTGCTCGTGAACAACGCCGGCGTCGCCGGGGTGGACAAACCGACGCACGAGATCACCGAGGAGGAGTGGGATCAGTTAATGGCCGTGAACGTGAAGGGGGTCTTCTTTTGCACGAAACACGCCATCCCCTACATGAAGGAGAACGGCGGCGGGAGCATCATCAACCTTTCGTCCATCTACGGCATTATCGGGGCGGCCGACATTCCTCCGTACCACGCCTCGAAGGGGGCGGTGCGGATCATGACCAAGAATGACGCCCTGTTGTACGCGGCGGACAAGATCCGGGTGAATTCCGTGCATCCCGGCTACATCTGGACGCCGCTGGTCGAGAAGCTGGCGAAGGAGAGCGGCGAAGGAGTGGAGAAGTTTCGCCAGCAGCTCGACTCGCGCCACCCGATCGGGCATGTGGGAGAACCGGATGATATCGGATGGGGTGTTGTCTATCTGGCCTCGGACGAGTCGAAGTTCGTGACAGGCAGCGAATTGGTGATTGACGGCGGGTACACGGCGCAGTAGGCGGCCTTCTCAGGCCTCGAGCATTTCGATCAGCTTCCCGGCGTTCCGGACGGCGTGGCCTTCGAGGTCATTGTTGAAATAGGTGAAGACGGTGCGGCCTTCGCTGGTCCAGCGGGCGATGCGCTTCGCGTCTTCTTCGATGTCCCGGGGCGGATAGCGGCCTGTGTATTGTTTCCGGGCGGAGCCGTGACGGCGGACGTAGATGAAGCTGGCGCCGTTCGGTTCGGTTGCCGGGGCGGCGCCTTGCATGTCGTGGAGGCAGAGGGCGGCGCGCTTCCGGTCGAGCAGGCGGTAGATTTCGTTGCAGAGCCATTCCTCGTTGCGGAACTCGACGGCGATCTTCCAGCGCCCTCCGGTGGCGCGCTTCAACTCGTCGAGGAAGGAGTCCAGACGCCCGGCGTTCTTGCCCATGTTCGGGGGCAACTGAACCAGCAGCGGCGCTCTCTGCCGTGAACCCAGTTCACCGGCCGGGGACACGAACTTGCCGATGTGAACGGCGGAGTCCTTCAGCTTCTTGAAATGGGTGATGCCGCGCCAGACCTTCAGGGCGAACCGGAAGCGGCGCGGGACCGTGGCGGCCCAATTCTTCACGGCGCCGGCGCCGGGCACTTTGTAGAAGGAGTTGTTGACCTCCACCGTGTCGAAGCGGCGCGAGTAGAATTCGAGCCATTTGGATTGGGGCAGGTCTTCGGGGTAGAAGACTTTCTTCCAGTGGGGGTAGTTCCAGCCGCTGGCGCCGATCCAGGCTTTCGCGTGTTTCAAGGGAGGCCTCCGCGCAATCAGTGCTGATGCTTCGGGCAGTACCAGGCCCGGCGGCCGGCGGCTTTGACGGTGCGGAGCGCAACGCCGCACTTAGGGCATTCCGCTCCGTCGTGGCGGTAGCGGGTGAGATAGGTGCGGGGGAAGCGGTCGGGATCGGCTTTGTGGCGGATCGTTGTTTCGAGGACTCTTTTCATCGTGCGGAACAGTTTTCTTTTGGCTTTCGCGTCAAATTCGCTGGTGTCCCGTTTGGGGGTGAAGCCGGCCTGGAAGAGGATTTCGTCCGAGTAGACGTTGCCGATGCCGGCGATGCGGTGCTGGTCCATCAATGCCGATTTGACCGCTCGCTTCGTGGCGAAGACGGCCTCCTCGAAGGCGGGGTAGCCGCATTGGAGCGCGTCCGGGCCGAGGCCCTCCCGGTGAATGAAGCCGTCCACGTCTTCGACCAGGAAGATGTGCCCGAGCTTGCGACGGGACTCATAGGCGAGGTTGTAGCCGTTGCCGAAATGGAGAATTACGCAGGCGTATTCGGTTCCGGCGGCGCCGTTTTTGTAGTACTGCAGATTGCCGGTCATGCCGAAGTGCAGCGCCAGCGCCAGGCCGCTTTCGAGCAGCGCGAACAGGAGCTTTCCGTGGCGCCGGGCGGAGGCGATTTCGGCAGAGTGCAGCCGGGAGCGGAGCTTCGCGGCACTGATTCCGGAGAGGACTTGCTTCTCGCGGACGTCCACTTCTTCGATGCGCTTGTGGAGCGAGGTTGCCTTGAGGTAGGTCTCGTAGGTAGCGACATCGGGGAGTTCGGGCATGATCCGGAAGGGAGACCTGGAAGCGTCGCGGGTGTTTCAGAGCGAATTCTGGGAGGGGAGCGCTGAGGTGGGGATTACTATTTCGAGGCGGGTCCCGGCGCCGCGGCGGGAATAAATGTGGAGCCGGCCATTGAATGGCCGGAGGCGCTCCCGCATGGTTGTCAGGCCGAGGCCGGAGGGCGGGTCGCCGTCGAAGCCGGTTCCATCATCCTCAACCACGAGGCTCATCGATTCGGGGCCGCAAACAAGGGTGACGTGGGCCGCGCCGGCCGCGGCGTGCTTGATGACGTTTTGGAGTGCCTCCTGCACGATACGGTAGATGCTGAGCTTCAGTTCGTTGGAGACCTGGTCCACGCAGCCCTCGCCCCGGAAAATGATGTCAATTCCCGCGTATTCCTTGATGCGTCTGCATTCGGCCTCCACAGCCACCATGAGGCCGAGATGATCCAGGTGGGACGGGTGGAGTTGGTGGGATAACTCGCGCATGTCGTCGGAGAGTCTGTCGGCGTACATTTGCAGCTTATCGATCTTGTCCGCCGGCGCCTCCCCATCTGTTTTCAGGACGTCCAATCCCATGGAGATGAGGGCCAGACGCTGGACGTAGTCGTCATGAAGTTCCTGGGACAACCGCGTCCGCTCCTCCTCCTGACCGCGGAGCAGGCCGGCTGACAGGGCATGCGTGGCGATTGCGTCGCGGGCTTTCTCCTCGGCGGCCTTTTTCTCTGTAATGTCGAGGGTGATGCCGAACAACCGCTCCGGACGGCCCGCGGCATCGAACGCCATCCGGCCGTAACTCACCAGCCACCTGACACCCTTGGATGGGTGCAAGATACGGAACTCCTCGTCCCAGCCAGGTTCCGCTGTTCTCACGGCGTCCGCCAGCCTGCGCAGCCGGCCCGGGCGGTCCTCCGGGTGGACGGTCTGGAGAACGGTTTTGAGGGTGATCGTTCTCCCTGTGGGGACTCCGCAGAGCTCATACATTTCCGGCGACCACCATCCAGTCTCGGCTGTGACGCCCCACTCCCAGGTACCGATACCGAGGGCCGAATGCACCAGTTCCAGCCGCTCTCTGTACTGCCGCACCGTCTCGTCGAGGTCTACCAGTTCCGTGATGTCCTGCACCGTTCCGACCATGCGAACGGCTCGCCGCTGGTCTCCTTTTCCCTTGAAGATCACGCCACCCTGCGCATGCAACCACCGCCGTTCTCCACCAGATAGCGCGATGCGGTAACGGGTGGAGTACATTCCAGTAGTTCGCCCATCAAGTGCCTGCTGAATCTCGCCTGACACCCGCGCGCGATCGTCCGGATGGACGAGGGCGGTAAATCTCTCAAGGGTCACGGGCTCGTTCTCTGCAACTTCGAAGATCCGGTAATTACGGGCGTCCCATTCGATAGTGTTGCGGCCGATGTCCCAAGCCCAAACGCCGAGCGCGGCGCCCTCGAGAGCGAGGTTTTTCAGGCGGTTGCTCTCGACGAGCGCCTCCTGGGATTTCCGGAGGCTGGTGATGTCCGCCGCGGCGATGTACAGTCCCGCGACCTCATTTCCGGAGCCCATCCGGGGCGTCAGCCGCAGGAGCACATGCCGCGCGGGCTCCCCCGCGATCGTCTCCTCGAGCTCGATTGCACACCCCGTGAGCGCACGCCGCAAGTGGGGCCCAAGCCGTTCGTAGAGATCGCCGCCGACGAGTTCGCGAAACGGGCGGCCGGGCGCCCGATTCGGGTCGAGGCCGAACCACTCCGCGAATGTGCGATTGAGGAAACTGCATTGCTCGTCCGGTTCCAGTTGCGCGACCAGCACCGGAAGGGCGTCAATGAGAGCCTGGCGCTGGGCCATGTGATCCCGCACCTGAAACTGGCGGCGCCGGGACTGCAGCGCGCTACGCACGGCACTGAGCAGCGTATCTTTTGGGAGGGGGCGTTGAAGCAGGATTACGTGGTTCGCACCGATGAGACGGGGAAACCGCAGCCGCAAATCGTCTGTTCTTTTCCCACGGTTGACCATCACGATCATGGGGAAATCCGACCAGGGCTCCTGGGTATTCAGCCTGTCAAGTAACAGATCCCTGGTTTCATCGCTGATCGCCTCCTGGGCGATTACAGCGCAGCCCGCGCGCTCGTCCATGGCGGCGCAAAAATCCTTTGGAGTGGCGCAGGCGACGGGGGTGAGACCCGCGCTCAAGAACGTCTCGCACAGCAGCTCCGCGTCGCGGCCGCTGGGAGCGAGCACCAGGACCGGGCCCGGTTGCACTTCGGAAGAGGCAGCGCTACTTGAAGCTTTTGGGTTCATGAATCGACGCTCCCAAGTATTTCGGTTCGCCTTTCAGAACGCCGGTGAATTCCCGCAAGGGCTCACCGATCATGAGTCCCGTGGAGCCAATTTTGAGTTCTCGAATCGTCGCTTCGTGCGGTCCGCCGCGGCGCTTGTATAGCGAGAGAGCTTTCCGGATCTCTCCGGCGTACTCAAACAGGCGGAACAGGAGCACGGTGTCGGCTATGTAGCTCATATCGACAGGCGTTTCGCTCGGGAAGCCGGGCAAGCCGCGTTGTGTTTCGAGCAGCAGCGTGGTGACCTGCCGATGGCCCAGGATACTTACCAATTCGTGAAGGTGCATCAGCGAGGACCGTAACTCCGGTATGGCCTGTGCGTAACCGTTGAGGCTGTCGATGGCCACGATCCGGACATCGCGGTCTTCGACCGCGCCGCAGACCATGCTGCTGAACTCGCCAGGACTCGTAGCGGCGGAATCCAACCGGTGCAATTCGATCATGCCCGAGCGGTAGTGGCCGGCCAGGGGGAGCCCGACTCCGGCGGAGCGCTGCAGAGTGGTCTGGATGCGCTCCTCGAACAGGAACATTGCCGATTTCTCGCCTCGCTCGGCGGCGGCCACCAAGCACTGCGTAGCCGTGAGAGATTTGCCCGTGCCGGCGGGACCGAGTAACAAAACGCTGGCGCCCCGGTCCAGGCCGCCGCCGGCCAACGTGTCCAGTTGGGGGAGTCCAGTGGAGAATATCTCCACCGCGCGCAAGTCTGGAGGTGGCGTCATGGAAAGCCGGGGAAAGACTTTGATGCCACCGGTTTTGATCCGGTAGTTGTGGTAACCGCTGAAAAATGAGCGCCCTCTCATCTTGATGACGCGTATACGGCGGAGGTCGGGCCCGTACCCCTGGGAGATCTGCTCAAGCAGAATCACCCCGCTGACCGCGCTCATGATCGATTCGTCCGCGCCGGTCTGATCGTCGAGCAGCAAGACAGTGCAATCCCGATTGAGGAAATGCTCTTTCAAGAATGCGATCTGCCGGCGGTATAAATAGTATTCGCTGACGAGGGCGCGGATCTCCGACACGGAATCAATCACCAGGAGCGACGGGCTGTGCTCTTGGACAAGTGAGAGCATCGATTCGATCGTGCGCGGCAACTCGATCTCGGTGGGAAGGAACACGGTCTGCCCGGGGCCGGGCTCCTCTGCCTCACTCGTGGAATGATGGGCCAGATTTATCCCTTCGAGCGACCAGCCGTGCGAACGGGCGACTTGGGCGATTTCCTGCTCGGATTCTGCGTTCGCGATGTACAGCGCCCGCTTTCCGGCCCTGGCGCCAGCCATGGCAAACTGCAAGCCGAGCGTTGTCTTGCCAGTACCAGGGTCGCCTTGCACGTGGTAGACCCTGTTCGGGATGAGCCCGCCCTCGAGGATTGTGTCCAAGCCCTCTATTCCAGTGGATACCAGATCCGAATTCTTCAGCATTCTGTGCGGCCCATCCTTTCGCGCGGATAACGCTGGAAACGTTATGATTGCACCTACTGCAAGGATGAGGCAATAAAAGGGAGCTGGCGGCGTACTCATTTGTGGCCGGCCTCGCGGAGGAGAGCGGTGAACTCCTCTTCGTCCAGGGTGCGGACGCCGTGGCGCCGCGCGTCATCGGCCTTCTGGCCAGGGTCTTCGCCGATCACCACGTAGCCGGTTTCCCCGCTGACGATGGAAGCGGTGCGGGCGCCCAGGGACTCGACGGCCTTTTTGGCATCGCTCCGGGAGAATTCCGACAGAGATCCGGTGAAGACGAACTTCTTGCCGCTCAGCGGCTGCTTCTGCCGGCGCTTGGCTGATTGGGGCTCTACTCCTTCTTCGCGAAGGCGGCGGACCGCCTCTTGAGTTTGGCTCAGGTGGAGGAAGCCGTGAATGGCTTTCGCAGTCTTGCCGCCGATGCCGGCAACAGCGGCAAGATCGTCCTCCCCGGCATCGAGCAGTGCGTCGAGGGTCTGAAAGTGTTCGGCCAGGTCGCGGGCGACGGAGGCGCCGACCCCGGGGATGCCGAGCGCATAGAGGAAACGGTGCAGCGGCGGGCGCTTACTGTCCTCAATCTCGCGGAGCAGCTTGCCGGCGGACCGTTGGCCGAGGCCCTCGATTTTCTTCAGATCGTCCTCTTCCAGCCGGTAGAGACTGGGGAGGCTGTCGAGCAGGCCGCGGTCTACCAGCGTTGAGATCGTCCGCTCGCCGAGATTCTCGATATCCATTGCGTTTTGCGAAACGAAGTGCTCGATGCGCCCCTTCAATTGGGCGGGGCAGCCGAAGTGGTTCCGGCAGAGCGTGCGGGGGCCGTCGTCCTCGACCTTCGCGCCGCAGGAGGGGCACTTCTCCGGCATTCGGAACGGCGGTTTCCGCTGGCGGCCCCTTTTTGGTATTCTGCGGGCAACTTCGGGGATGACGTCACCGGCGCGCTGCACCTCGACAAGGTCTCCGGGCCGCACGTCTTTGCGCTCCACCTCTTTCCGGTTGTGAAGGCTGGCCCGGGAGACGGTGACGCCGCCCACCTCGACGGGCCGCAGCAGGGCCACGGGTGTCAGGACACCGGTCCGGCCGACCTGGACAACGATATCCGCGACGCGTGTCTCTTCCTGGCGGGGCGCGAACTTGTAGGCGAGCGCCCAGCGGGGGTGGTGGGACGTGGAGCCGAGTTTCTCGCGCGCCTCCAGGTTGTCAACCTTGATGACAATACCGTCGATCTCATAGGGCAGCTTGTCGCGCTCCTCCTCCCAACGGCCGTGCTTTGCGATGATCTCGTCCGGGCTGGAGACCTTGTCCACTCTTTCGGGGACGGGGAATCCCCAGCCGGAGAGGGCCTCAATTACGTCGCCGCTGTTTTCAAACTCCTCGTCTCCGGCATCGAGGATCTCATACGCTATCAGCCGCAGCGGCCGCTCCGCCGTAATCTTCGGATCCAGTTGGCGTAGCGAGCCGGAGGCAGCGTTACGGGGGTTGGCGAAGGCATCCTTGCCGGCTTCAAGCAGTTTGCGATTCAGGTTGTCAAAGGCGTCGAGTTCCATGATGACTTCGCCCCGGACGGCGAGGAAATCGGGCGGATCCCTTCCGTCGTCCCGGAGCCGGAGCGGAACGGACCCGATGGTGCGGACGTTTGCGGTGACGTCTTCTCCCTCACTGCCATCGCCGCGGGTAACGGCGCGGCCGAGGGCGCGCTCTTCGTAAACGAGCTCTATGGAGGAGCCGTCGAATTTCTCTTCCAACAAGTAAGCGGTTTCTCCGCCAAAAGCCTTGGCGATGCGCTCGTGGAAGCGGCGGACTTCCTTTTCCTCGTAGGTGCTGTCGAGGCTGAGCATCCGGGCTGTGTGTTCCGCCGCGGCAAATTCCTCCAGCGGGGGGCCGCCGATACGCTGCGTGGGTGAGTCGGGTGCGCGCAGGTTCGGGTACTCCTCTTCGAAGTCTTTGAGGGATTCGAAGAGCTTGTCGTATTGCTGATCGGAGATTTCCGGCTTGTTCCTGACGTAGTAGAGGTAGTCGTGCCGGCGGACTTCCTCGCGGAGCCGCTGAACAAAGTCTTCCGCTTTCGTCTTGTTGACGGAAGCAGGGTCGGCCTCCGTCAGCTTTCGGAGTGTTTTGTTCCTGCTCATCACACGGCTACCGGGAAGACCTTGCGTAGGTCGCTCCGTTTCGGGAAGAGACACATACGTGGGGGCGGTTAGCTACCTCAGCCAAACATCGTGCCCAAACGTTGTGCATCCGGCATGCAGGATTTGCTCGACTCGGGACGCAGGTGCCAGTTTGAGGGCTTATTCGTAATGATTATCACGAAGGTAAGGGTCAGAACCGGCACCCCGGCGGGTGGAGCCGGCGCGGGCAGCTTGGCCGGGAACGCGAGTAGCCAACACGCTCGACGGGCGAGGCGCGCCGCGGGGCCGGGCAGGTTGTAGAGTTGCAGCGGTAGTAGTCATCGTCGTTGATATTTATAGCATGGGCGTGGAAGCAACGAGGGACGGGCGCAGAGGGAAGTGGTTTGGGGTGAGCGGGTTACGAGATATGAAATGCATGTGAACGGCTCCCCGGGATGACTTGGATTTCGGGGTGCGGGGGGGGCAGCCTTTCGCATCGGACTAATGTGTTCGCCAGCTCGCGCAGCAACGCAATGCAAACATCACCGAGTTTGGGAATCCGTTTTCGCAGCCTTCGAGCGCTCCAGTCTGCGCACGGTGCCATTAGATTGCTGCGACTGTCCACTTTGGCCGCGCATCCATTTCGGCAGATGCTTCGCTTGGGCCGCCAGCATATCGACATCACTCCAGAAGCGCCGACGTTCAACGGTGTCTCTTCTTCTTTGGACGGTCATTACGTCTTGACTCCAGTTCCAGTATTGTATCGTGAAATAACTCCGCTGCAAGTTGCTCTCTCTGCAGGTACGCCATTGGCAACATGGGGACGCGCGGTGTTGAATCCCTGGGATCCCATTTGGCGATCTTGCCGTCTTTCTTCCGAATGATCTCATACCCCCCGCCGAGCCTCATTGAGAATAGCTGAAAGAATCGGCGGGGACCGACTCCGATGAAGAATTCGAAAGGAATCTTTTTGCGTTCCGCCCCAACCACTTGCGTCTCCAATGCAATCGCATCAGGGTGCAGTTTCGTTGCCTTACTTTTGGGATACGGTTCGATATAGACCACCCGGCGAATACCGGCGGCAATGATATGGCGAGTACAGTTGTGACACGGGAAGGTAGTCGTATACAGCGTGGCGTTGCGCGGACTAATGCCGGATCTTGCGCATGCAAGAAGGGCATCCATCTCGGCGTGAACTGCGCGACCGTACTCGGTCATCTCGAATAACCCCGAATGTTTGAGAAGTCGCTTGCCCTGTGTTAGTCTTCTATCTTTGCGCATTCTCGGTTTTAGTGCCGCCATGATGCTCTCAATCATTGCATCGCGGCTTTCGTCGTTTGAATCACAACCAATAACATGGTCTCGCTGATCCAAGTTTCCCGGCCAATACAGACCACCGCCAACACAAGGCACATCATTGCAGCCAACCGAGATTAGGTCTCCCGATTCCCCAACAATCGTGGCACCGACTTGGCGACCAAGCTGGCAGGATCGGAGAGATGCAGCATACGCGAAGAACATCGCATACTCGTCGATGTGCGGTGTTGTGTAGGGATGGCCAAAGATAAGGTCTAGAAGGCGGCCAAGTTCTGGCTTGAAGTTATCCGATGTGACAAAGAAATCGGCCAACTCGAAGGTCCTTCTTGTCTGTTGGCCATAATCGGCCTGCTCAGCCTGGTCTCGTTCAATCAGGCGCTGGGCCTCTCTCTTTGGAACGTTCACAGAATGCATGAGATTATTCAGACGCTGGGATTCCGGGGAGAAGAACCCGATGAGGTAGAAACCAGAACCGTAGACTTGACGAAGAGCAGCGACTTCGTCTTCGTGTTTCAGCGAATACAGAATATATGCCACTTTTCCCATCGGCTCTGGGGTTTTTCTCCGGACTTTTCGTCGCCGATCTGCTGCAATCTTTGCTATTGCAGATAGTGCAACGATATCTCCACGTCCGGACTGCTCACGCACCATGTCGCCGATATCCATAAGAACAGTGAGCCTCTCTTGTTCGGTGTTCCAGCCGCTTGTCGACATCGCTGCAAGATAGTCACTCATCCGGATTTCGACTGGTTGATACCCGAACCTTCGGATCTGCTCCGACAGGCAGTCCACTCCGCTCCGGTAGTCTGTCCCCACCGCATAGACCAGCCCGAAGACCAATTCACTCGTGCTGTACTCAAGCAAGCGACGGTCTGAATTTCTTGTAGTCGATTCGATCGGCCATGATCCGCCGACGTCTTTCTTCTTAGGCACTAGTCTCCGTTAACCGGCTGTTATCCGTGCAAAGCAAGCGGCAACCCAATGCGACCGATTTGCTGGCTTTCACCGATGGCCTTGCGCTACGTGAAGTTATTGAGAGTGCTCCTCATTTGTCCGTACCGAAGGAACGTGCCATATGACGGTCCTCTCTCGATAAGCACGATATCATTACTTACGACTTTCTTCAATCCGTGACCACCCCCCCCCAAGAGCTCATCGTCAGTAACAGCAGGTGGATATGAGGCTAGAGATGCGGAATACGTCGATTCCCCCTCGCTCTCCCGAGTCCATTCCGAAAAGTCCTATCGTGAGATTCACTCCAAGGTCAAAGCCCGAATTCGCTCTCGACATTTTCTAACAATAACGTCTTCTGTGTTCAATTTAACAGCTGCTTGATAGTCTGCCAATGCCAAGCCGTTCTGCCCTTTTGCTTCATGGAGCGTCGCGCGGAGATAGCGAGCTTGACCATGATTAGGCTCAAACACGATGACGGTATTCAATTCATTTATGGCGTCTCGGTCCCTGTTGAGTCGAACGTAGAGCCCCGCTAGCTCAATCCGCGCCTGAATATCTCTCGGGCTAATATCTAGCGCTGCTCGAAAATCCTTCGCCGCTATCGCCCAGTTTTGCATGCTCATTCGAGCAAGTCCTCTCATACAATAGAGTTTGTAATCACTGGGATCAATTCGGATCGCAGTAGTGTAGTCCTTGACAGCATCGGCATATCGCTGACGCTTCATGTAGCATTGGGCCCTCTGTTTTCGTGGCTCTATAACGGTCGAATCCAGTTTTATGGCTCGTGTGTAATCCTCGATTGCCCTGTCGATATCTCCACGTTTGAAGTACACGTTTCCCCGGTTATTATATGCGTGGGCACTGTGAGGGTCGAGGCTGAGAATCTTTTCATAGGTGATTAGCGCTTCTTCAAACCTTGCTTGAAGATCGAGCGCTGAGGCCTTGCCGAGCAAAGCGGGAAGGTGCTCAGGCTGCCGCTTGAGAACTTCGTCATAGTCAAGAACTGCGTTATCGAGTAACCCCTGTTTTTGAAACGCATTACCGCGATTCAGGTATGCATTTATCTCATCCGGAAGACTCTCGATTGTCAAAGTGAAATCTCTAATCGCTTCATCCCAGTCTTCAGTTCGGACGTGCGCGTTTCCCCTGTGAAACAGGACTGGAGCTTTGCTGAGCATCAAGGTGCTTTGCTCTGACACTTGCTCCAGGGCGGAGCTCAAGCTCTGGATGGCTCCGGTGTAGTCCTTGGATCCGTACTTCAGCAGACCGACGGCAACCAGGACCACATAACTCAACTCCCCCGACAATTCCTGTTGGACCACGAACGAATCCAAAGAATCACTGCTCGTGATCAGATTCTTACCTCTGTTGTCAAACGGGAAATGAGGGGGTCGTCGGACGAACTCAATGTGGACTCTGAGATTAACGTTCTCGACAGTCTTGCCATACCATCCCCAAAGTGCGAGAGATGCCTCGTATTGCTTTGCTTTCTCCCGGGCAAGCGCGCCGCCTTGTTGCTCAGTGATGCAGTCCCCTAGAGCAACCACATGCACGTCAGGAAACGGTTGCGTAGCCTTCCTGAGAGCCGCTATTAAGTGTTCGGTGACACGGTACTTCTCGGGGTCAGGTCCGTCAAAATTTGCGACGAGGACAACAATACCGTTCTCCCCACGTTGAACCGGCACGCCTTGCTGTGAGGTGTCTGCAGGCAAAGTCGCGTGTTCCCGGATCGCGTGAGGAAGGGCAAACGCAGTAAACGCGATGACAATACCAATGGCCCATCGCCGTTTCGCATCCAAGTTAAGGGGATTTTTCAGCAGAAGTCCCCCCGTGAACAGTATTACCAAGATCGGAAGGATGAAGGACTCAACGAATATTGTCACGTCGGAATTATGCCACACTCTTGCAGCCAGCCACCCTCCTGCGTCTCCGGGTCAATCTCTGAGCCGTTTGTGGAGCGCCACAAGCAGAATATGATTCCAGGTTTGTTGAATCTGTGTAACGCGGCTGTCAAAAAGGAAGCAGGGGCTTTCCGGTCGGGCGGCTTGACGAGATTCCTCACCCCTCAGCTGCACTCCACAGCAAAGCCCACAGAACACCGTGAGCCGTTCCAAGTGCGCACCAGCAGACCTATCGGGAAACGTCGCCCTCACAAGATCCGAAGGTGCATCGAACAGCATGTCAAGCCCCCAGTTCTGGCACGGCTCGACATGCCACGTGCCGCACTCGTGGATGTCCTCGCGGGTGACCATCATGGGGCAGCCGAACAGCCCACAGAGCGGAATTGGATCGATTTTCACAGGATCCCAATGCGTACCGATGCTGGCTCCCGCCGGGAGGACGGTAATGAACGAGCTTGCATGCGAGACCCAGCGCAGTCCGATTGCCGGGACCAAGAGGGCAGAGTGGTAACATTCGGTCAATCCGGTTGATCTCCTTGCGAGAACCAGTGTCCCGAAGGAGTGAATGATGCCAAGCTCGACCAAGACGAAAGGGAAAGAAAAAAGCGGCAGCCAGAAGAAAGAAGGGGGCTACATCCGGTGGTTTGACGACCTTGATGCCGGTGATGTCGCAATCGTGGGAGGGAAGAATGCGTCGCTCGGCGAGATGATCGGCGC
The DNA here is from genome assembly GCA_964468205.1 of uncultured Solibacteraceae bacterium. Classification (GTDB taxonomy): domain Bacteria; phylum Acidobacteriota; class Terriglobia; order Bryobacterales; family Bryobacteraceae; genus CAWELS01. The sequence continues at coordinate 22,074 of CAYXVG010000079.1, forward strand.
CTTGAAGGACGAGGGAGTGCGCGTGCCGGACGGATTCGCCACCACCGCGGAGGCGTACCGGCTGTTCCTCAAAGGGAACGGCATAGAGGACAAGATCCGCGAGGAACTTGAGGCGCTGCACGACGGGAAGAAGCTACAGGAAGTGGGCAAGGCGATCCGGCGGCTTTTTCAGAAGAGCGAGTTTCCGGAAGAGATTGCGGGCGAGATTCGCAAAGCCTATACCGAGCTTTCCGGGCGGTATGACCAGCAGGAGACCGACATCGCCGCTCGCAGTTCGGCCACGGCGGAGGACCTGCCCGAGGCAAGCTTCGCCGGGCAGCAGGAGACGTTCCTGAACGTGTCCGGAGAGGATGACGTTTTGGAAGCCTGCAAGAAGTGCTACGCCTCTCTCTACACTGACCGGGCGATCGCCTATCGCGAGGAGCACGGATTCGAGCATTTGAAGGTGGCTCTCTCGGTTGCGGTGCAGAAGATGGTGCGCTCGGACCGGGCTTGCTCCGGCGTGATGTTCACGCTGGACACGGAGTCAGGATTTCGCGACGTGGTGGTGATCGACGGAGCGTGGGGCCTGGGGGAGAACGTGGTGCAGGGTACGGTGAACCCTGACGAATACACCATCTTCAAGCCATTGCTCGATGAGGAGAAGTTCGCTCCAATCATCGACAAGCAGCTCGGCACGAAGGAGAAGAAGATGGTCTACAGCCGCGGGGGGAGTGCGACCACGAAGAACGTGGACACGCCCAAGAAGGAGCGGCGGGCGTTTGTGTTGGAGGACGCCGAGGCCCTGCAACTGGCGAAGTGGGCGGTGGTGATCGAACGGCACTACGAGCGGCCAATGGACATCGAATGGGCCAAGGACGGCGAGACCGGCGATCTTTTTATCGTGCAGGCGCGTCCGGAGACGGTTCAGTCGCAGAAAGAGGCTTCGTCACTCCGGACCTTCCGCCTGAAGGAGAAGGGCAAGCGGCTGGCCAGCGGCGTCAGCATCGGGCAGGCGGTGGCGGCGGGCAGTAGTCAGGTGATCGAGAGCCCGGATGAGCTGGATCGTTTCGAGGAGGGATCGGTGCTGGTGACGGAGATGACGAATCCGGATTGGGTACCCATCATGAAGAAGGCCGCAAGCATCGTCACCGAGCAAGGCGGGCGCACCAGCCACGCCGCCATCGTCAGCCGCGAGTTGGGCATTCCGGCCGTGGTGGGCGCCGCGGACGCCATGGAGAAGATCGAGGACGGCCAAGAGGTGACGGTGTCATGCGTCGAGGGGGACGAAGGGCATGTCTACGAGGGCCGGCTGGAATTCGAGGAAGAAGAAGTGGATCTCGGCTCGATCCCCGAGACCAATACAAAAGTGATGCTGATACTGGCGAGCCCCGGTTCAGCTTTCCGCTGGTGGAGATTGCCGGCTGACGGAATCGGACTCGCGCGGATGGAGTTCATCATCAACAACATCATCAAAATCCATCCGATGGCGCTGGTTCGCTATCCCGACATTGAGGACAAGGAGGCGAAACGGCAGATTCGCGAGTTGACCAAGGGCTACGACGACCCCACCGAGTATTTCGTCGACCATCTGGCGCACGGTATCGCGAGGATCGCCGCTTCGCAGCACCCCGGCCAGGTGATCGTTCGCATGAGCGACTTCAAGACGAACGAATACGCGGACCTGATCGGCGGCGCCGAGTTCGAACCGGAAGAGGAAAATCCGATGCTGGGCTTCCGCGGCGCGTCCCGTTATTACAGCGACGATTATCGGGAAGGCTTCGCCCTGGAGTGCCGGGCCATCCGCCGGGTGCGCGAGGAAATCGGCCTGAAGAACGTGGTCGTGATGATTCCGTTTTGCCGGACACCGGAGGAGGGCGAAAAGGTGCTCGATGTGCTCGCCAAGAATGGGTTGAAGCGCGGCGAGGACGGACTGGAGGTCTATGTAATGGCGGAGATTCCTTCCAACATCACGCTGGCCGAACAGTTCGCGGAGCACTTCGACGGCTTTTCAATCGGGACCAATGACCTAACGCAACTGGTGCTCGGGGTGGACCGCGATTCGAGCAAGCTCTC
>CAYXVG010000080.1:0-23278 GCA_964468205.1 uncultured Solibacteraceae bacterium
GGCGCGGGCGGTGGGGCTGGGGCGCGGGTGGCGCGGGTGGCGGAACGCGGATGTGGGGCGGCGAAGGTACAGGGACTGAACGCGAAGTCGGGTTCAGACGGTGTCGATGAGGCCGGTGGGGCGGCCTTTTTCGGGGGGTTCGTCTTCGTCGAAGGCGAAGTGGGCGAACCAGTGGGGGTAGTTGGCGATGGCCGCCTCGCGGCGGGTGGGCAGGCGGCCGCGGTGGCGGATCCATTGCGTGATCCGGTAGACCGAGAATCCGAGCCAGAAGGCGGCGCCGGCGCTGAGGAGTACAAGTGCGATGGACGCCGTTTGGGCTCCGGCGCTCGAAAGGGCGATGGCGGCGAAGAAGATGACGTAGATCGCGACGCCGATGGCAAACTTTTTATGCATCGGTCCCTCCTTTTCCAGTATGAACCTGGCGGGGACGGCGGGCAAGGATAATCGGACCAGTGACGGTTTTGACGCTTATTCGCTTGGTTTGGAGCTGGAATAAGCGACAGAACCGTCACTCCGGCGGGTGATGGTAGCGGTGCGGGCGGCGCCGGTGCGGTGGAATTCGACAGTGATGCCGTGGCGTTTGAGCTCGGCCGTTGCCTGGCGAAGAGCGCGGCCGAGGGAGTTGGCCGAGCCGGGGTCGAGGTGGCCGGGAAGCTGAGTCCGGAGATCGGAGAGGCGGCCGGTCCAGCCGGAGCCGGACCATCCGGCGAGAAAGGCAGCGAGGGCGGCGGGCGCGGTGTCATGCTGAACGGCGCCGCAAACGTCCGCGGCGGTGAGGCCGAGGGCGGGGGCTCCGGCGGCGGCCGGATCGCCGTAAGGCTATATGCAGATGATCGATGGAATAGACTATACCGAAGGGAATTTGGCAGGTTGCTGAAAAGGGAAGGCGAATGAGTGGGAAAACTTGAGCACCGGGACCGGAACGTGTTGCTTGATGCGTTGAGCGACACGCCGCACTTCGCGACGGTGCGGGGCCGGCAGACGATGATTCGTGATGCGTTGGGTGGATACCCGCTGAGCGGCGAGATTGAGAAGGCGCTTCGGTTTCTCGATTGGGAGGGATCGCCGATCGTGGTGGCCGATAAGCTGCTGCGGCTGCTGGACGGTCTTCTCCGCCGCCTCCAATTCCGCCGCGATCCACTCGGCATAGGCGCGGTCAGCGGAGTTGAAGGACACGAAGAAGTGGCGGCGCTCTTTCTCCGGCGGGTGCATCGCCTCTCAGTCTAGTCAGACTTGCGGCCGCGGCGCCAGGGTGCGGGCGGGAAGGTTGGGGCGGGGCGGGGTTCACGCGGGCGGGGTGATATGCGGGGCGGAGTTGAGCAGATGGGGGATGAGCACGCCCTAAAAGACCGATAAATTGCGCAAGATTGGATACGGGGCGGGCAGTATATATGCACTTCGGTCTGAGAGCATTGGTGGCATCCGGTAGATATACCAGATGCCACATCAAACGGACCTGAATTGGGAGAAATCGGGAGTTGGAGGACGCGGGATTTGCGGTGTTTCCGGGCGGGAGGCGCCGGGGGAGAGGGCGGCTTTGCTCCGGCACCACGAGAGACAATCAGGCGCACTGCTGTTGGTGAGGTTGTAGTATCGTGGCTCTCAGACATGATGACAGGGATTGAGGGAATTGTAGAGATTGTTCACTCGGGCGTGGGGGAGAAGTGGGCGGAGCGGAATGAAGAGGCGTTTCAGAAACTTTTTGGGGCGAGCGGCGGGCGGTACCATAGCGATGCGAGCAAATCGGTACGGGTGAGGGCGCCGGAGTTTGCCGGGGGTGGCGTGAAGTTCGCGGCCTATATTCATCCGGCGAATTCGACGTCGGGGATGTATGGCGGGATGTCGTTTGTGATCTTTCCGGCGGAAGAGGCACCCTGCCTGGTGGCGATGGTCGTGGGGACGGGGGGATTGGCCCCGGATGAGTTGATTTTGGGGCGGCCGGGTCATGCGCGGAAAATGCGGGCGATCTGCGGCTGGCTGAATCAGGAGTTTGGGCGGGGGAAGCAGGTTGCGTGGGCGAAACATGACCCGACAAGGGTGGACCTGCCGATTCCGGAGCGGCTTCAGCAGATGTGGGCGGAGTACGGTCCGGTTTTCGAGAAGTACGGCAAAGAACTGTACGCGGTATATAGGCCCACCGAGGACCGGGAGGCGACGGCTGCGGCGGCCGCGGCGATGCTCGACGTAATGTTCCGCGAACGCGGACAAAGGTTCGTGAAAAAGGGCGAGGACGAGGCGGCGGCGCTGCGGGCGGAGTGGCTGTCTCACCTGCTCGATTCGGCGACGCGCGGGCAGGTGAGAGAATTGCTCGCACAGCGGCGGTACGTTATTCTCCAAGGGCCGCCGGGGACCGGGAAGACGAGGTTGGCGCGGCAACTCCTGGAATCGGAGTATGCCGGCAACGGCACGTCGATCCAATTTCACCCGAATACGACTTATGAGAGCTTCGTCGGCGGGCTCGCCCCGGCGCAGGGGGAAGGTGCGATCGGGCTGCGGTTTCAGCCAGAACCCGGGCACTTGATGAAGGCCGTGGCGGAGGCGGAGTCCTCCGGTGGGAAACCATACCTGCTGCACATTGACGAGATCAACCGGGCGGATCTGGCGAAGGTGCTGGGCGAGGCGGTCTTTCTACTGGAGCCGGCGGCTGAATCGAAACGCGTGATTGATCTGCCGCTTGAGTTTCCGAATGGTGTGGGACGGAGGCTTTCGCTACCGGATAATCTGCACATTCTCGGAACCATGAACACGGCGGATCGGAGCATCGCGATCGTGGATGTGGCTGTCCGGCGCCGATTCGCATTCACTTCTCTTTGGCCGAGCATGGAGGTGGTGAACGAGCACGGCTGCGAACCGAGCATCGAAGCCTTCCAGAGCCTGCTGGAGATCTTCATGGAACACGCCTCTGATGATGCGCTGGTGCTGATGCCGGGACATTCCTACTTCCTGGCTCCAGACAGGGAAACGGCGATTTTGAAGTTGAAGACGGGTTTGCGGCCATTGCTTGAGGAGTATCTGGCGCAAGGCTACGTGGCGGGATTTGGCGAATCAGTGCGGAGTTATTTGCAGTGGCTCGAAAGCCTGTAACGCGCCGGCGTTCACGGCGCCTGGAACGGGCAGCGGCGGCGACTCCGCGTAACGACTGCTTGCGAGTGGCCGATCATTCCGTTGAAGAGTTCTCGGCGATCGATTTCTTCCACACCAGGAACAGCGCGGACGCGAGAGGGCAGGCGGCCCGACTGACGGATCAGTTTGCCGGACAGAACCGGAGCGCGATGGCAAGGCTCGGCGTCACGATGCGCCGCGATTTCGACGGTTCGGACGTGAAGCTGCGGATCGAGTCGACCAGCCATGTTGGGGCGGTGCCGCTGCTGTCGCCGTTCAGCGGAAAACCTGATTACGGGCTGGTGGTGGAGCCGCGATTTCCGTGGTCCGGAATCGGCCCGATGCTGGCGGAGATGGGTTGGCGGGTGGCGCCGGCTCCGCTGCGGCTGCCGCTGCTGCGGCGTTCGGAGCGAAAGGTGCCCGCGTGGGTGCTTTCCTTTTTGATCCTGGCGCGACTGCGAATTCTTATTGAACGGCTCGAGCGCCGTTTTGAATACGCGGAGGAGGTGGTTCGCGCGCCGAAGGGAACGGTGCGTTGGGGGGAGTACGCTGTGTCACGGGTCTCGCGCGGGGCGTTTCTGGAGGTACCGTGCCGGTTTCCGGATCTTGGCGATGACCGCCAATTGAAGGGCGCGATCCGGTACACGCTGGAGCAGCAGATCCGATCGCTTGAATCGCAGAGCGGGCACGGGTCATTCGTGCACCGCCTGATCGTGCTGGCGGAGGTTCTGCTTAGAAGGGTGCAGACCGTTCCGGCGATTCGTCCTTCAGCCCGGCTGCTGACGAACTGGCTGCATGGGCCGCTGCGAAACGCGAGCTTTGAGGAAGGGTTGCAGGCGATCGAATGGACGGTGGAGGAGCGCGGGCTTGCGGGGTTGAGCGATTTGGAGGGAATCCCGTGGAGCCTCTCGATGGATGCGTTCTTCGAGTCTTGGGTGGAGACGCTCTTTCAAGCCGTGACAGTGCAGACTGGCGGAGAGTTGCGCGTGGGGCGCCGGGGCGAGACGAAATCGCCGCTGGCATGGGAGCCGGCGCACCTGGGTTCGCAGAAATCGTTGATGCCGGACCTGGTTTTGCGGCGGGAGGGGTGCACGGTATTCGTGGATGCGAAGTATAAGCGCCATTGGGAGGAACTGCAGGGTCGGCCGTGGTGGGAGCAGTCCGAGGAGTTGCACGAGCAGCACCGGCGGGATCTGCTGCAGGTGCTGGCCTACGCGAACCTTTCGCACACAGCGACGACGATCGCTTGTCTGGTCTACCCTTGCACACTGGGCACGTGGCGATCGTTGTTGGAGCGGGGCCGGCTGTTTCACCGGGCAGACGTGGCCGCGCAGTCGAGGCGCGTGCAGATGTGGCTGACCGCGGCGCCGATGCATGCGGCGGCGAGTGAGGTGGCGGCACCGATTGTGGAGGAGGTGCGGACGCTGGCGGGGTGGTGAGGGTTTAGGAGGCGGTGGCATTTCGCAATCTGTCCGGATGAAGATGGCCGCCTATAGAACGAGCGGCCGCGTGTCGGGGGAGTCAGTGAAGACTTTTCGCCAGCCAGTAGACTGAGCGCATTACTTGCCGGGAAGGCGTCCGGAAACCTACTTGTGGAGGAAGCTGGTGATAAGAGTCTGATAGGGGATTCCCTCGATGAGAGCGCGTTTTGGGAGCGCTTCGAGGTCTTTGGCAGAGATGCGAATGTTGACGCGCCGATCCTTCTTGAATGTGGCGCGGGCGTTGTCCGCATGCTGTTTCGTAACCTTGGTCTTGGCGCGCACGGGCCTCCATTCGCCGGCTTCGAAAGAGCGGAGGATTTCACGTTCGGATTTATCGAGGTTGGGCATGGGGTAACTTCGATCGCAGGACGGAATTGGGTGTACCTGGTTGGCAGTCGAGGGGGGAGGATTTGGGCGCGGCGGCTGAACAGGGGCGGCGCGATTTACAGGTTGCGAAGGAAAATGACGAGGAGGATGAAGAGGATTGCGGCGATGACGACGAGGGCGATTTTCCAGGCGCTTTTGGGGTATTCGCCGGCCATTTTGCCGGTGTAGCCGTTGACGAGGAGCTGGTAGGCTTCACTGCCGTAGGTGTAGGTGAGGAGCCAGACGGGGACGAGGGCGAGCTTGAAGGTTTCGCCGGAGTAGGCGGGGTGGATACGGAGGTTGCGATAGGTGTCGCCGGGGACTTGCGCGCCGCACATGCGTTCGAGCTGAGAGTGCATGGAGTTGCGAGCGTTCTGGTAGGCGTCGATGAGGACGACCTGGTAGTGCTCGACGACGAAGCCGGCAAGGTAAGCCTTGTCATAGGGGATGAGCTCGCGGGTGGGGAAAGGCTCGACCTGGCGCAGGAGTTTGGGGTGGACGCCGCGGGTTCCGGGCACGGGCTCGTCGTCGAAGAAGTGATCGAGGGTTCCGGAGGCGGGGACCCAGCGGACCCGGCGGACCTGGCGGGTGCGCGTGCGGCCGCTGTTGTCGCGGTAGGTTTGGGTGACGTAGTAATAGTGGCCGGCGTCGGCGGTCCAGGGACAGTGGACGGAGGCGTCGAAGGTCCAGTAGGGGATGTAGACGCCCGTAACGGTGTCGACCATACCCTTGGTTTTGAGGGCGTTCGGGGCGAACCATTTGCTTGCGTACCATTTGCGGATGGTCTCGCGGACCTGCGGCTCGCTGACTTTGAAAGGGAGGAGGCTTTCGGGGGTGAGCGGGGCCTTGACCTCGGTGTAGGGCACGAGGGCCGGCGAGCCGCAGAATTCGCAATTCTGGCCGACGCGGGTGGCATCGAAGACCATCACGGCACGGCAGCTCTGGCACTGGATGGAGACCTTCTCGGCCTGCCAGCCGCGGGAATTTTCGGGCAACTCGCGGAGGGTGGCGGCGAGAGGGATCTCGCGGACCTTGCCGGCGCCGGAGTCGAGCTCAGCCGGGGCCTCGGTGCCGCAGTAGGGGCAGATGAGCGCCTGTTTGGCGGGGTTCCAATTGGCGGCGGCGCCGCAGGCGGGGCAGGTGTTGTGCTCGAGGGCTTCGATCTGGGACATGACGCGGCTCCCCCGGGATTTAGTCGGCGAGGAATTCGTCGAGGGCGGAGCGTTTGACGCGCCAGCTTGCGCCGATCTTCTTGGCTTTGAGATCGCCTGATTCGAGGATGACCATGACGTCGGTTTCCGAGACGCCGAGGGTTTGGGCGACCTGCTCGGGGGTGAGCAGTTCGGGGAGTCCGGCGGGGGGCTGGGAGGCGAGGGCGTTGGTTTTGGGGCCGGGGACGGTGGGCTGGATGCCGCCGGGGCTGAGCATGCCGCCCTGCTGCTGCATCATTTGCTGGGCGATGGCGAGGCCGACGGCCATTTCGGTGGCCATTCCGCCGGCGCCGCCGCCTTCTCCCCTGGCCATGCCTTGGGCCATCTGGTATTTGACGAAGTCATTGAGGTTGCCGACGGCGGCCATGCTGGAGCGCTTGTCGATTGCCTCCTCGACCTCCTTCGGCACGGAGACGTTCTCGACGATGAAGCTGTCGATTTCGAGGCCGTACTTGGCGGTGACGACGGGGTTGATGAGCGGCAGCAGCGCCGCGCCGAGCTCGCTGTAGCGGGTGGCGACGTCGAGCACGGGGACATTCGATTCGGCGAGGGCCTCGCTAAAGACGCTGACGATGCGGGAGCGCATGGTGTCGTCGAACTCGTTGAGGCGGAAGGTGTGGTCCGAGCCGGCTACTTCCTTGAGAAAGAGGCGCGGGTTCACGATGTGGAAGTCATAGGTGCCGAAAGCGCGGGCGCGGACGATGCCGAAGTCGTCGTCGCGCATCATGATGGGGTTGGAGGTGCCCCACTTGTTGCCGGTGAAGAGGCGGGTGTTGAGGTAGTAGACGTCGGCCTTGAACGGTGATTCGAGGCCGTACTTCCAGGATTTGAGCCGGGTGAGGATGGGGATGTTATCGGTGGTGAGCGAGTGCTTGCCGGGGCCGAAGGTGTCGCCGAATTCGCCGAGGTAGAGGAACTGCACGGTTTGGGATTCGCGGACGATTAGCTGCGCGCCGTTTTTGATGGCCTTGTCTTCATCGGGGAACCGCCAGGACAGTATGTCGCGGGAGTCGTCGGTCCACTCGATGATTTCGATGAGTTCGCCTTTGAGGAAGTCGAGTATGCCCATTGGTGTTTCGCTATTTTAGCGCAGGGGATGGCGACTCAGTGGTTTTTTTAGGCGAGTGAGGGGACAGAGGGGCAGAGGGGGTAAGGGGTTTGCCCGAGGGTAATCGAGGGTGGATGGCCGTAGGATGCGGGTATGGGAATACTGACGGCACTGGTGTCGGTGGCGCTGGCGACGCACGTGGTGAGCGTGGAGAGCCTGCCGCTGCGGGAGGGATGCGACGCGGGGGAACCGGTGGTGGCGACGCTGCAGAAGGGCGACCCGGTGGAGATTCGCTTCCGGCTGGCCGGGGGGGAGGGGGCATGCCTGAAGGTGAGCGCCGAGTCGGGCGGGAAGACGCTGCAGGGCTACGTTTCGGGGAACGGGATCACGGGCATGGAGGAGTTTGACCGTGGCCTGCAGGCGGCTCCGGCAGCGGAGATTCCAGCGACGATCCGGGCGGACGCGGCGGCCATCGAGAAGGCGGCGGTCACGCGGGGAGCCTCCGATCCGGGCTCGCGGGCGGCGCAACTGATCCAGGAGAACCGGCCACGGGAGGCGCTGCGAATTCTGGAGCCGCTGGTGAAGGCGCACGGTCAGGATGCGGGTCTGCTGTCGCTGGCCGGGTACGCGGCATACCGGGCGGATGACATGAGGCTGGCGAAGGAGTACCTGGGGCGGTCGCTGGCGTTGCGGCCGAGCCCGCCGGTACAGCGCATCTACGAGATGGCGGAGCGGGAATCGCGGGAGGACCAGAGCGGGGAGCGGCTGCACGGGTCGCGGTTTTTGCTGCGCTACAACCGGGAGGAGATGAGTTCGCGGACGGCGAGGGAGATAGTGGGGGCGCTCGAGCAGGAGTGGTCGCGGATATCGCAGCAGCTTGGGTGCCGCGCGGACGAGCGGATCGTGGCTATCGTGCAAACGCCGGAGGAATACCGCAAGACGACGGCGGCCGCCGATTGGAGCGCGGGTCAGTACAACGGGCGGATCCGGGTGGCGGCGGACGACCAGACACAGTTTGACGCGCGGACGCGACAGATTTTCGCGCACGAGTTGGTACACGCCTGCATGGCCGGGCTCGGAGACTATCCGGTGTGGCTGCACGAAGGGCTGGCGCAGAAGCTGTCGGGGGAGACGCTGTCGGCGGGGGACCGGGCGCTGGTGGAGAGGATGGCGCAATCCAAGCAATTGCCACGGCTGGACAAGCTGAGCCAGACGTGGGCTCGGATGAGCACGGTACACGCGACGGCGGCGTACGCGACGGCGCTATACGCGATCGAGCTGTTCTACGAGTATCACGGGGGCATCGGGCCGCGGAATCTGCTGCGGGACCCGAACATCCAGCGGCAGGTGGAGATCGACCTGGAGCGGCGGCTGGGGCGGCTGGAAGTGAGTCAGCGGTAGAGGGCGCCGCCGGGCGGCGCCGGGGCCCGGCCGGGTGGCAAAGCGGCGGGATCAACCTGAGGGAACATGTTGTCTTGAGAGATCGTAGTCTCTTTTCAGGGAGACGTTTGACTCAGACACATGGCTGCCTTGCCCGAAATCGCACCGGAAGAAAGGACAGACGAGCAAACTGTAGTCGAAGTGCGTCTGGGTAGTGGAGGCGTGATTCGCCGGATGCACGCAGGGGAGCGCTTCCAGGATCTGCTCGGGCAAACGTTTGACAACATCCGCCGGAATAAGCTGCGGAGCTTCTTGACGCTGTTTGGAATCGCGTGGGGGATCGCATCGCTGGTGCTGCTTTCGACACTAGCTGAGGGATTCCGGCAGGGGCAGCGGAAGAACATGCAGCAGATCGGGGACAACCTGGTGTTCGTGTTCGGCGGACGGACGGAGATGCAGGCGGGGGGCAAGCGGGCGGGCCGGCGGATTTTTCTCGAGGATAGCGACGTCGAGTTGATCCGGGATCAATGCCCGGCGGTGGAGGTGGCGGCGGGCGAGCAGAAGACGTGGAACGTGCCGGCGCGAAGCTCCCATAACTCGGGGCAGTTCCTGACCGTGGGCGTGACGCCGGAGTACTTGAAGCTACGGAATCTGGGGGTGGAGGCGGGCCGGAATATCTCGGCGGAGGACGTGGCCGAGTCGCGGCGGGTAGCGGTGCTGGGGCATTCGGTGCGGGAGCAGCTATTCCCGAAGGACCCGACGGTGATCGGCGAGGAGGTGATGCTTCGCGGATACCCTTATACCGTGATCGGCTACATGGCGGACAAGAACCAGAACAGCAGTTATGACGGATGGGATAACGACAAGGTGATAGTGCCGGCGCCGGCGCTAACGCGTGATATGCCCGCGGACCGGCATGTCTACGCCGAGGGGAGACTGAACGCCTTACTCTACCGTCCGGTGTCGCTGGAGGAGTGGGCCGAGGCGCAGGATCAAGTGAAGCGCGCGCTTGGCCGGGTACACGGGTTCGATCCGCGGGACGAGTCGGCGGTGCACATTTGGGACACGATCGAGAGCGCGGAGCTGTTTGACAGCGTGTTCGACTCGATGGAGATCTTTTTGGCGGTGATTGCGCTGGTGACGCTGAGCCTGGGCGGGGTGGGCGTGATGAACACGATGATGATGGCGGTATCGGAGAGGACGAACGAGATCGGACTAAAGATGGCGTTGGGGGCCACGCGGCGGCGCATTCTGCTTGATTTCTTTCTGGAAGGCGTGACGCTGGCGGTGCTGGCGGGAGCGGCGGGGATGACCTTGGTTCTTCTGGTGGCGGCGGCGGTAAACGCGCTGCCGATGCCGCCGATGTTCGCGGGCCTGCCGATCCGGTGGTCCGCGCTGGCGATCGCCACGGCGGCGCTGGGGGGCGTGGCCGTGGCGGCGGCGCTGCCGCCGGCGAGCGAGGCGGCGCGGCTGACGCCGGTGGAAGCGTTACGGAACGAGAAATAGGACGATGAGCTGGAGCTATTTGATATCGGAGTCGCTGGCCGCGATGCGGCACTACCGGCGAAGGACCGTGGTGACGGTGATGAGCCTGGCGTGGGGGATTACCTGTTTTCTGATGCTGATCTCTTATGGCGACGGATTTCAGGTGACGTTGACCAAGGCGTTCACGGCGGTGGGGCAGGATCTGATCCTGACCATGTCCGGGCAGACCAGCGAGCAGGCGGGGGGACTCAGGGCGGGCCGGCGCATCCGGTTGGACTATTCCGATGCGGCGGTGTTGAAGGAGTCGGTTTCCGAGATTGCCCATCTTTCTCCGGAGATGATGCTTTGGGACGTCCGGTTGGTGCGCGGGACGAGAGAAACCGAGGGGACGATTCGAGCGGTTTGGCCCGAGTACGGCGTTATCCGGAACCAGCGGGCGGAGACGGGCCGGTGGCTCACACCCGAGGACGAGCAGCAGCAGCGGAGAGTGGCCGTGCTGGGATCACAGGTAGCGCACGAGATGTTTCGGGGACTGCCCGCGGTGGGCGAGGAGATCCGCTTGAACGGGATCCGGTTCACGGTGGTGGGTGTGCTCGAGACCAAGCTGCAACTGGCGAACTACAACCGCCGCGACAACGAGTGCGTCTTCATTCCTTACAGTACGTTCGGGCTTTTCGGGGACCGGCGCCATCCGGCATTCCTGGTGTGGAAGGCATCCAGCCCGCAGGTGCAGGACAGAGCCATTCAGGCGGTGCGGGCAAAGCTGGCGGAGCTTCACCGCTTTTCGCCCACGGATGAGAAAGCGGTGGAGATTCTGGCGTTCAACCAGTTCATGCACATCATTGACGGCATGAACCTCGCGGTGCAGGCATTGTTGGGGTTTGTCGGGGCACTGACGCTGGGGATTGGAGGCGTGGGTCTGGCGAATATTATGTTCACTTCGGTGATCGACCGCACGCGGGAGATCGGCGTAATGAAGGCGCTGGGAGCGTACCGGCGGGTGGTGCTGCGGCAGTTTCTGGTGGAGGCGGCGATGATTACGGGGGCCGGGGGGCTGCTGGGCATCGGTTTAGGGGCGCTGGCCATCGAGATCATCGGCACGATGCCTCTGCTGGGGCCGATTCAAGAGAATGTGGGCGGGAAAGGCGACATCCAGCTCGGCCTCTCCGCCTCGACGGTGTTGTTGGCGGCGGGTGTCCTCATGCTGGTGGGGTTGATCGCGGGGCTGGTACCGGCGGTCAAGGCCTCGCGGATGAACCCGATTGAAGCGCTTCGGCACGAGTAGGCGGGAGCCGCGAACCGTACTGTAACAATTTTCTCATTGCCGCCAGGGCCGGGTTGGCCTATCCTGCGCGTATGAGCAGCAATTGGGACGACAAATACGGGATGCCGCACCCGCCAGGGCAGACCTGGATTCCGGCAACGGAGAGCTACAACTTCTCGCTGTATTCGAAGCACGCGGCGGCGGTGACGCTGGTGCTGTTTCGCGAGAACGACCTGGTGAATCCATGCTACACGCTGGAACTGGACCACCTGGTGAACAAGACGGGCCGGGTGTGGCATTGCCGAGTGCCGCGGCGAGAGACGAACGGCGCGAAATACTACGCATACCGGGTGGCGGGGCCGTCGACGGGGGAAGTGCCGATGTGGCACGCGTTCGATTCGCAGAAGCTGGCCTGCGATCCGTTTGCGCGTGACGTCTTTTTTCCGCCAGGTTTCAGCACAATGGCGGCCATCAGTCCCGGCGACAATTCGGGGCGGGCGCCGCTGGGGACGCTGCTCGAGCGAACGCGGCCGGTCACGCGGCCGCTCGAGGAGGGCTTCTGGCACTCGTCGGACATGGTGATTTACGAGATGCACGTCAAGGGCTTCACGGCGAGCGAGAGTTCGGGATTCAGCGCCGGGAAGCGGGGCACGTACGCGGGGGTTATCGAGAAGATTCCCTACTTGCAGGATCTCGGGGTGACCGCGGTGGAGTTGATGCCGGTGTTTCAATTCAATCCGGAGGAGTCTGACTACTGGGGTTACAATCCGCTGTTCTTCTTCGAGCCGCACAACTGTTACGGGATGAACCCGGAGAACGCGGAAGCGGTGGAGGCGGAGTTTCAGCAAATGGTGGAGGCGCTGCACGCGGCGGGCATGGAGGTGATTCTCGACGTGGTGTACAACCACACCGGCGAGGGCAATGAGCGGGGCCCGAAGTTCTCGTTGAAGCTGGTGGACCAGAGCACCTACTACATGATGATCCCGGACACGCCGTTCCACCAGAACCATTCCGGGACGGGCAACACGCTGCACTGCGCGAACCCGGCGGTGCGAAACCTGGTGATCGACTCGATGCGCTACTGGGTGGAGCGGATGGGGGTGGACGGCTTCCGGTTCGATTTGGCGGCGATTTTGTCGCGTGATTCGGACGGATCGATCAACTGGTCAGACCCGCCGCTGTTGACGCAGATCAGCACGGACCCGGTATTGCGGGACACGATCCTGATTGCGGAGCCGTGGGACATCGGCACATATCAGCTAGGGCGGGCATTCCGGGGTATCCGGTGGAGCCAGTGGAACGGGAAGTACCGGGACACGATCCAGCGCTATGTGCGGGGCGACGCGGGAACGATTGGCGAGATGGCGGGCGGCGTCTATGGATCGGCCGATCTGTTTCCGGACACGGTGTTCTACGCGCGGCACCCGTGGCAGTCGATCAACTACTTCGGGTCACACGACGGGTTTTCGCTCTACGACCTGGTGAGCTACGACCACAAGAACAACTGGGCGAACGGCGAGGGGAACCGGGACGGGCACGACGACCGGTCGTGGAACTGCGGGCACGAGGGAGATACAGGCGTTCCGCAGGAGGTGATGTCGCTGCGCCGGAAGCAGATGAAGAACTTCATTTTGCTGCTGATGGTGTCGAACGGGATTCCGATGATCCGGATGGGCGACGAGTTCGCGCAGACGCAGGGGGGCAACAACAACCCTTGGAACCAGGACAACGAGACAAGCTGGCTTGACTGGGGCAGGCTGCGGGAATTCACGGACATCCACCGGTTCATGAAAGAGATGATCGCGTTCCGCAAGCGGCACCCGTCGATCTGCCGGCACCGATTTTGGCGGGAGGACGTCTTTTGGCACGGTGTTTCGGGGGGCATGCCGGATTGGGGGGCGGAGGCGCGGGCATTCGCGATGCGGTTGGAGGGCGCGGCGGAGAATGACACGGATCTGTACCTGATGTCGAACGCCTATTGGGAAGACCTGACGTTCACGATAGCGGCCCCGGGGCAGTGGCGTGTGTTCGCGGATACGGCCAAGGCGTCGCCGGAGGATCTGTTTCCGGAGGAAGCGGGGCCGGTGGCGGAAGGCGGGGAGTACGTGGTGAAAGCGCGGTCGACGGTGTTGCTGGTGAAGGGCTGAGGCCGGCGCGGATACCGGCCCCAACCGGAGGTTTCGAGCCGCGTTATTGAACGGTGATGGTGACGGCGTTCGAGGCTTGGCCGTCGGCGGTGACAACAATGGCGACTTCGCCCGCGCCGGCGAGGGAGCGGGGGATGGGTCCGGCGTTGACCTGGTCGAGGCCCACGAACTCTCCCTGCTCACCGGCGTAGGAGACGGGAACTTCGACCCCGTTCATGGTGACCTTGACGGCGGCGAGGCTGGAGCGCCCGCGGATACCAGTGCCGAAAAGGGTGAGGTAGATTTCGTCGCCCTCGGGGCCGAGGTTGACCGGCACAGGGTCAAAGCGGAATTCGGCGGCGTTGTATTCGAATAGAGCGACCTCGGAGCGCACGCCGCCGGGAGAGACACGCAGGGCGCCGGCAGCGGCAACTCCGGCGCCGGAGGCGGACATCGAAAACAGACCGGGAGCAATGACGCCGATTTCGACAGGAGCGGAGCCCATGTAGCCGTAGTCGTTCCGCACTTCAATAGAACCGGTTCCGGGGACGATGCCGTCAGCGAGATACAGGTTGAGTTGCCGCGGTGAAGCGAAGAACTCTCTGAGCGGGTGGCGGGTTCCGGCTGCGTCGACGAAGGTGGGGGTGGAACCGCCGGCGGAGGTAGGCAGCGGCGTTTGCGAGATGTATTGGACCCGGTTGGCGAGGTTCCAGCCGAACAGGGTGACGATCTGGCCGGGGGAGAAGGGGGCTTCCTCGAAGCTGGCGGCGTGCAACAGACCCTTCGATTCCACGACGGGAATCGGGGTGAGCACGCGGACGCGGTTGTTGAACTGGTCGCAAACGAAGATGCGACCGTCGGGCAGGGCGGTGACGGCGACGGGGAAGCGGAAGGCGGCGTTGCCGGCGGTCTGGCCGTCGCCGGCGAAGTCGAAGTCCTTGGAAACGAATGTTGAGCGCGTGCCATCCGGAGTGGCGATTTGGAGCATGGAGTTGTTGCTGTTGGCGATGAGGTAGTTACCGTTCAGTTCGATAGCGGCGCCGGAGAGAGTGCCGATGACTTCAGCAACGGTGGAGATGGAGCCATCGGAGGCGACGCGCCGGATGCGGCTGTTGAAGGAGTCGGCGAAATGGAGGATGCCGGCGGCGTCGAAGAAAGGCGATCGGGGGAGATTGAGCATGGCAGCAGTGGCCGGGCCGCCGTCACCGGAGAAGCCGCGCGCACCGTCGCCGGCGACTGTGCTGATCATTCCGGCCGGGGTGACCCGGTAGACCTTGTGGCGGCCCGAGTCGGTGATGATCAGATCGCCGTTCTTGGCGATGGCGAGCCCGGCCGGGCGCGACAGGGAGTGCTCAGTGGCGATACCGTCCTCTTGCGAGCCGCCACCACCAGCGACGGTCTCGATGGTTCCCGCGGGCGTGACACGCCGGATCCGCGAGTTTCCGGTGTCGGCGATGTAGAGGTTGCCGGCGGGATCGATAGCGACGTCCTCCGGACTGGAAAGCCTGGATTCCGTGGCCGGGCCACCGTCTCCTCCGAACGACCGCGTGCCGATACCGGCGACGGTCGTGATGACACCTGCCGGCGACACGCGCCGGACGACGTGATTGTCTCTGTCCGCGATGTAGATGGAACCGTCGCCGGCCATGGCGGCGCCGGTGGGCCGGTTCAGTTGAGCCTGGTTGGCCGGGCCGCCGTCGCCCTGCCAGTGCGAGGCTCCGGCAACGGTTTCGATGATGCCGTCCGGAGAGACGCGGCGGATGTTGTTGTTGCTGCTGTCACAAATTACGAGATTGCCTTGGGAGTCGAAAAGCAGGTCAGCGGGCCGGCTGATCAAGGCGTCGACGGCAGGTCCTCCGTCACCGCCGTAATCGCGTCTGGAAGAGCGGTTCACGAGGGTTTGGACCGTGCCATCGGCGGCAATCACGCGGACTGCATTCCAGTCGCCGAAGACGAGATTGCCTTCGGCATCAAGGACGAGGCTGGTAGGGACATCAACGTTGGTTTCAAGGGCCGGGCTCCCGTCGCCTTGGAAAGCTCCGGAACCAACGCCGGCGATGGTGGTGATAACGCCTTCAGCGTTGATCATGCGGATCCGGTCGTTGTTCGTATCGGCGATGTAGATGGTTCCATCGGGGGCGACGAGCACGTCGTTCGGGAGGTCCAGAGTGGCCTCGGCGGCCGGGCCGCCGTCGCCGGCGAATCCGCGTTCCCCGTTCCCGGCCACGGTGGAAATCGTGCCGTCCAGTGCAATCTTGCGGACGCGGTGGTTGAAGGTGTCGGCGAAATAGAGGTCGCCGTTTGGCGCAAAGGAGAGGCCCTTTGGGGAGAACAGGTTCGCGCTGGAGGCCGGGCCGCCGTCGCCGCTGAAACCGGTTTGATAGCGCTGACCTGCAACTACTCGCAGTTGGCCTTGATTGTCGATGCGGAAAATCTGGTGCTGGGTAAGCGCCATGTAGAGGACGCCATCCGGCGAAAATGCCATGCCGGTCACAGCGAGCTCAGCCTCGTCCGCGGGCTGGTCTTCCTGGGCGCCATTCCAGTCCCAGGTCCCTGCGTGGCGGGAGATAGAGCCATCGGTGGCGATCTTCCGGATCATACCGTGACCGGTGTCGGCAATGTAGATATTCCCTGCCGCGTCGATGGCGATGGAGAGCGGACCTTCGAACAGGGCTTCGGCGGCTGGTCCGCCGTCGCGGACGGGATCGGAGCCGGCAAGCGTGTCGATGATGAAGGCGGACGCCGGGGGTTGAGCGAGCGCGGGGATTGCGAGGGACACGCAAAGGACCAGGATTGTGGCCGCACGATTCTTGACTGTCATTGACATATTATGGCACGGCGGGGCTGGGCCACGGAGGCGAAGTACCAATAGAATCAATAAGATAAGAAGGCCTTATGCTCGTTCCTGAATGCGGCCGGAGAGGGCCTGCTTGGTGGAGTTCGGAGCCGCGATCCATACATCTATTACCGATGTGCCGGACCGTACACAGACGCCAAGACTGGCGTCAAAGCAGGCCTGGCGGCCCACTCTACAGGATGTCGCGGGGCCGGGGTGCTGACCACCGCTTCCGGTATCTGGTGCAGAGAAGTGGATACCTCATGGGGTTAGTATTCCGGGTTTGTGCGGGCGGTGGGAGCGTCGATGGACTTCCGGTAGGCGTCGAGGCGCTCGTCGAGAAGCCGGGCGCGCTCCAGGTGCAGACAAGCCGGGTGCGCTTTGGGTGCAGGCCGGAGCGGCAGCGTGCGCCCCGCGAGGTCATGATATACTAACGGTTTCATGGTCCGGTTCGTCGCAGAGCATCGCCATCATCACGGCCATCATGCGCCGCGACGGGCCGCTTTCTGAGCAAGTTCTCCTAGAAAAGGAATCGCAAAAGCAGCCCGCCGCAGAGTTCGGCGGGCTTTTTCTTTGTCCCGATTGGTGCAAGCTATGGAACTCAATTTCAAGAAACTCGACGGCCTCGTTCCCGCCGTTATCCAGGACCACAGGACCGGACGCGTCCTGATGGTGGGGTTCATGAACGAGGAGGCGTACAGGAAGACGGTGGAGACGGGGAAAGCGACGTTTTACAGCCGGTCCCGCAACAAGCTGTGGGTGAAGGGGGAGACCTCGGGCCACACGATTATGGTGAGGGAGATCCAGACGGATTGCGATCAGGACTGCGTGGTGCTGCTGGCCGAGGCGCTGGGTCCGGGCGTGTGCCACGAGGGTTACGCGAGCTGCTTTTTCCGCACGCTGCGGGATGGCGAGTGGGTGGTGAACGCGGAGCGGACGTTCGACCCGGAGGAAGTGTACGGAGGATAGAGATGAATCTCAAGTTGGGAATTCCGAAGGGGAGTTTGCAGGATGCGACGGTGGATTTGTTCCGGCGGGCGGGATTCAGCATTACCGTTTCGAGCCGGTCGTATTTTCCGGGGATTGACGATCCGGAGATCGAGTGCATGCTGATCCGGGCGCAGGAGATGGCGCGGTACGTCCAGGACGGCGTGCTGGACGCCGGCTTGACGGGCCTGGACTGGGTACGCGAGGTGGACGCCGATGTGGTGAAGGTGACGGATCTCGTCTACGCGAAGCAGAGTTTCGGCAAGGTGCGCTGGGTGCTGGCGGTACCGGAGAGTTCGCCCGTGCAGACGGTGAAGGACCTGGAAGGAAAGGTTATCGCGACGGAACTGGTGGGCGCCACCGAACGTTATCTGAAGGAACACGGGGTGACGGCAAAGGTGGAGTTTTCGTGGGGCGCGACGGAGGTGAAGCCGCCGGTGCTGGCGGATGCGATTGTCGAGGTGACGGAGACGGGGTCGTCGCTGCGGGCAAACAAGCTGCGAATCGTGGAGACAGTGCTCGAGTCGAACACGCAGTTGATCGCGAACAAGATGGCCTGGGCGGATGCAGAGAAGCGGCGGAAGTTGTGCGACATCAAGATGCTGCTTGAAGGAGCGATCAACGCGCTCGGCAAGGTTGGGTTGATGCTGAATGTCGAGAGGCGAAATCTGCAGAAGATCCTGGATGTGCTGCCGGCGATGAAGAAGCCGACGGTGTCGCACTTGAGCGACGAGGAATGGCTGGCGGTGAACACGATCCTGGAGGAGGCCTCGGTGCGCGAACTGATACCGCGGCTAAAGGAGGCGGGGGCGGAGGATATTGTGGAGTATCCGCTGAACAAGATTGTGGAGTGAGGCGGGAACTTTGAAACCACAGAGGGCGCCGAGAAGCGCGGAAGGACTACAGAGTTTGTCCATAGTCTTCGCTATGGGTCTTGCAGGGGAAGAGTGATGATTCGGATTGTGGAAGCAAAGGACGCAGGGCGGATTCTGAGGCGCCGGGAGGCGCGGATGAACGAGGCCGAGGAGGCGGTGCGTCCGATTCTGGAGGCGGTGCGGAAGCGCGGCGACAGGGCGGTGGTGGAGTACGCGCGAAAGTTTGACGGGTTTGACCGGAAGAGCGTGCTGGTGGATGCCGCGGAGTTGGAGGCGGCGCGGAAGCGCTTGACGCCGGCGTTCCGGAGGGCGGTGCGGGAGGCGTCGAAGAACATTCGGGCCTACGCGAAGCTGCAGCTTCCGGAGGCGAAGTCGCGCATGGTGGCGCCCGGAATCAGGCTTGGACAGATGGTGCGCCCGCTGGATACGGTGGCGGCGTACATTCCCGGGGGGCGGTATCCGTTGCCATCGACATTAATGATGACCGTGATCCCAGCGCAAGTGGCCGGCGTGCCGACCGTGTGCGCCTGCTCACCGCGGGCGGTGGACGAGGTGTTGGGGACGGCGGCTCTGCTGAAGGTGACGACGTTCTTCCAGATGGGCGGGGCGCACGCGATCGCGGCGTTCGCCTACGGGACGAAGACCGTGCCGCGGGCGGACCGGATTGTCGGTCCGGGCAACGTTTTCGTGGCGGCGGCGAAGAAGCTGCTCGCCGGAGAGGTGGGCATCGACTTCATCGCCGGCCCGAGCGAGATTCTGCTGATTGCGGCGGATGGCAATCCGCGCTGGATCGCCGCCGACATGCTGGCGCAGGCCGAGCATGACGTGGACGCGTCCGCGGTGCTGCTCACCACTTCGAAGAAGCTCGCGCTGGCGGTAACGCGAGAACTCGAGATGCAGCTTGAAACGCTGCCGACGGCGCCGGTGGCGCGGAAGTCGATTGACAAGAACAGCGCTATCATCCTGGTTTCGTCGCTCGAGGAGGCGGTGGAGTTATCTAACCACTTCGCGCCGGAGCACCTGAGCGTTCCGGATACGAAATTGCTCCGGCTGGTGCGTCACGCGGGCAGCGTGTTCGTGGGCCCGGCGAGTCCCGAGGCGGCCGGGGACTACGCTTCGGGGCCGAATCACGTGCTCCCGACCACAGGCGCGGCGCGGGTGCGCGGCGGGCTTTCGGCGGCCGATTATGTGAAGGTGATCTCGACCCAGCAGCTCAGCCCGGCGGCGCTCGGAAAACTGGCTCCGGCGATCACGACACTCGCGCGGGCCGAGGGACTGGAAGCGCATGCGCGAAGCGTGGAGGTGCGCAGCGATGAGTAAACCACTCCAGCCACGCAAGGCGGTGCGGGTGATGGCGCCGTACAAGCCGCCCTCCTCGGGACGCGCGGGGAAACTACGGCTGGACTTCAACGAGAACACGGTCGGGGCCTCGCCGCGGGTGGTTGAACACCTCAGGAGGCATCTGAGCGAGAGCGGCCTGGCGGTGTATCCGGAGTACGAGGAGGTGCGGCCGAGGCTGGCGGAATACTTCGGGGTGGCCCGGGACGATTTCGTACTGGCGAACGGCACGGACGAGGCCATTCAATTGCTCATCAACACGTATGTCGAAGACGGCGACGAAGTGGTGACGCTGCGGCCCTCCTATGCGATGTACCGTTTCTACGCCGAGGTGGCGGGGGCGAAGATCCGGGAGATTGACTACCGGGAGGATCTCTCGTTTCCGTTCGAGGAGTTAATGGAAGCGATCCGTCCGGGGACGCGGGCGGTGCTGATCGCGAATCCGAATAACCCGACGGGAACGGGCATCGGCCTGGCCGAGATCATCCGCATTCTCGGCCAGGCCGAAGGGGCCGCGGTGCTGGTTGACGAGGCCTATTACGAGTTTTGCGGCATTACGGCGCTGCCACTGGTGAAGGACTTCCCAAACTTGTTCGTGAGCCGCACATTCTCGAAGGTGTTTGGGATGGCGGCGCTGCGTCTCGGCTGCCTGTTCTCGCAGGCCGAGAATGTAGCCTATATGCGGAAGTGCCAGTCGCCTTACTCGGTGAACGGGCTGGCGGCGCTGGCGGCGGCAGCGGCGGTTGACGATCCGCATTACGTCAAAGAGTACGTGGCGGAGATTCTAAAAGCGCGCGACGCGCTCTACGAAGGGTTCGGGC
The DNA here is from genome assembly GCA_964468205.1 of uncultured Solibacteraceae bacterium. Classification (GTDB taxonomy): domain Bacteria; phylum Acidobacteriota; class Terriglobia; order Bryobacterales; family Bryobacteraceae; genus CAWELS01. Next base: position 20,321 of record CAYXVG010000080.1, read on the forward strand.
GCCGCGGCATCGACTACTACCGCAGCCAGGCTAACTTCGTGCTGTTTCGCGCCGGCGGCCGGGCGATCGAGATTCGCGACTATCTTCGGGACAGGGGCGTGCTGGTGCGGGACCGCAGCTACGAGTTGCCCGGCTGTGTCCGGGTCACGGTGGGTACGCGCGAGCAGGTGGAGCGATTCTTCGCGGCATTGGAGGAGATCTGGTAATGGAGGAACCGCGCCCGATATTGGTGTTCGATATGGACGGGGTGCTGGTCGAGGTGACCAAATCCTACCGGGAGACGGTCGTGCGGACGGTGGAGCATTTTACCGGTAAGTTGATTGACCGCGACATGATTCAGGACTTCAAGAATCGAGGCGGGTGGAACGATGACGGAGCGCTTTCGCAGCGCATCTGCGCGGATCTCGGCGTTGAACTCGCCTATGAGGTTGTAGCGCGGCAATTCTACCGGCTTTTCCTGGGGCCGAATGAGGACGGCGAGGGCGGGTTGATCCGCCATGAGGTTTGGACGCCGCGCGCCGGAGCGCTCGAGCGGTTAGCCGAGCGCTTTCAACTGGCGATTTTCACGGGACGCCTGCGCAAGGAGATGGAGATCACGCTGCGGCGATTCGCCGACGGTGTCAGCTTTGCGCCAATCGTCTGCACCGGGGACGTGGCGATGGGCAAGCCGGCTCCGGACGGGTTGCACAGGATTGCCGCGGTGCATCCGGGAGCGCCGCTTTACTTTGTCGGCGACACCGTAGACGACTCCCGGAGCGCGAAGGCGGCCGGGGTTCCGTTCTATGGCGTCGCGGCGGCGGGCAACATACGGCGGAGGGAGTTGACGGCCCTGTTCGCAGCGGACGGCGCCGTGGCGGTGGTGGAAAACGTCAACGATCTGGAAAGGGTGCTGCCGTGAGACAGGCCACGATAGAGCGCATTACGCGAGAGACGCAGATTGTGGGCAAACTCCGGATCGAAGGCCGCGGGAAGTACGATATCTCGACAGGCATCCGCTTCCTGGACCACATGCTCGAGCTGTTCGCCAGGCACGGGGGCTTCAACCTGGAACTGAAGGCGACGGGGGACCTTGACGTGGACCAGCACCATACGGTGGAGGACTGCGGAATCGTGCTCGGACAGCTTTTCAAGCAGGCGCTTGGGGACAAGAAGGGCATCAACCGCGCGGGTTATTTCGTGATGCCGATGGATGAGACGCTGGCGGTGGTGGCGGTGGACCTGGGCGGCCGGCCGGCAATCGTTTACAAAGACCTGGTGCGGGTGCGCATGGTGGGTGACCTGCAGACCGAGTTGGTGCACGACTTTTTCGATGGCTTCGCGGTCCAAGCCGGAGCAAACCTCCACGCAAAGATTCTTTACGGGCGCTCGAACCACCACAAGCTGGAGGCGATATTCAAGTGTTTCGCGCGGGCGATGAAGTTTGCGTGCTCGAAGGACGAACGGCTGAAAGACGAATTGCCTTCGACGAAGGGGCTTTTATGATTGCGATATTCGACTACGGGGCTGGCAATCTGCGTTCGGTCCAGAACACGTTGCGCGAACTCGGCGCGGAGCACATGGTGGTGGATGACGCCGAGGAATTGCGGCAGGCGGACAAGATTATTCTGCCAGGCGTGGGGCATTTCGGGCAGATCATGCGGTCGCTCGACGCCATGGGCGTGCGGGACGTTTTTCTCGACAAGATCAAGACGGGCACGCCGTTTCTCGGCATCTGTCTGGGACTGCACGCTCTGTTTGCCGGCAGCGAGGAGGCGCCCGAACTCGAGGGTTTTGGACTATTCGAGGATACCGTCGTACGATTCCCTCGCGACGCGCGCGTCCCGCACATGGGCTGGAACGTGCTCAACCCGAAGAAGGAATGCCGTTTGCTGAAAGGGGTGGAGGAGAAGCCGTACGTCTACTTCGCTCACAGCTACTACGTTCCGGTGACGAGCGCGACCGGCGCGGAGTGCAACTACACCGAGCCGTATACGGCCCTGCTCGAGCACGAGAATGTCTTTGGCGTGCAGTTCCATCCCGAGAAATCCGGCCCTCTCGGCCTGCGGATCATGAAGAACTTCGTGGAGCTATAGAACGATGCTGGCAAAACGCATAATCCCCTGCCTCGACGTCACGGGCGGGCGCGTGGTTAAGGGCGTCAACTTCGTGAATCTGAAGGATGCGGGCGACCCGGTGGAGTTGGCGGACCGCTACAACCGGCAGAGCGCCGACGAGTTGGTGTTTCTCGACATCACGGCGTCGAGCGACGAGCGGGACACGATGGTGGACGTGGTTTTCCGAACGGCGCAGCGCGTCTTTATCCCGCTTACCGTCGGGGGCGGCATTCGCACGGCGACGGACGCGCGGAAGATCCTGAGAGCGGGGGCGGACAAGGTATCGGTGAACACGGCGGCTGTGCGCCGGCCGGAGCTGCTGACGGAGTTGAGCGGAGAGTTCGGCGCCCAGGCGACCGTGCTGGCGATCGATGCGAAGAGAGTCGGGGAGGGCCGCTGGAATGTGTTCACGCGCGGCGGCCGGACCGATGAAGGCATCGACGCGATTGAGTGGGCGGCGCGGGGCGAGGAGCTGGGCGCCGGAGAGATCCTGCTGACGTCGATGGATACAGACGGCGTGCAGACCGGGTTCGACTGCGAGTTGACGAGGACGGTTTCCCGCGCGACGAGGATCCCGGTAATAGCCTCCGGGGGCGCGGGCCGCCCGGACGACTTCCTGCGGGTGTTGACAGAAGGCGAGGCGGACGCAGCGCTCGCGGCTTCTATTTTTCACTACGGGACATACACTGTCGCGGATCTCAAGGAGCACCTCGACCGGCACGGCATTCCCGTGAGGACCACGGCATGATCATCCCCTGCATCGATTTGATGGACGGCAAGGTCGTCCAATTGGTTCAAGGCCGAAAAAAAGCGCTCGAGGGCGATACTCCGGAGAAAATGCTGGAGAAGTTCGCGGCCTTCCCGG
>CAYXVG010000081.1:0-23275 GCA_964468205.1 uncultured Solibacteraceae bacterium
CCCTTTGGGTGATAGTGTAGCATGGCGGGGGAAGGGTTTTCGGGGAAGTTGTTGATTTTATTGGGGGAATTGGGTGTGACTCTTAACCACAGCGGGCACAGAGGGGAGGAAGCGGGCGCGGGGGGAGTGGTATGCTACGTGGGAGTTGTGATGGATAGCGGGGATTTAGGGTTTCGATTATTGGCATTTCGCTCTGGTATGGCCGTTTCTTGGACGAGCCGGGGCAAATCCTCACGGGCCAACTCACACGGGCTAAAATGTGCCGCGGATCGCCTTTAAGGATAACCTGCCCCGCATCACTGTTCGGCCCTACTCAAAGGGCCACCCGATATAGGAGGGTCATAGGAGGGTCGAAGTGGGTGGCTTTGCCCAGATTGTGATGGTGCTGACACTAGCGTAGAGAGCTATAGTATTGAAACTAAGAATCTTATTGAGTCCAGATTCGGTTGAGTGACAGATTTGTCTTGCATTGTTCACCGGAGTGGTGTAGGGTGGTGAAGATCGGTGATCCTGATGGATGTATCAAACGAGCGTCCAGAAACCATTCGCATCTCCATCACGCTGCCCAGTGAGCACCACAGCGAATTACTGCTCCTGGCAAAAGACAAGCGGGTCTCGCTCGCTTGGGTGGTGCGTGAAGCTGTCGAGCGCTACCTCGATGATCAAGCACCGCTGTTCCGGGGCCGCTCTCATGCGGAGTAGAGTATGGATACGCTCAACCCGAACGAGCGGAGCGAGCGAATGGCGCTCATCCGAAACAAGGATACCAAACCGGAACTGCTCGTCCGACGTCTGGTTCATGGAATGGGCTATCGCTACCGGCTGCACGGCAGAGCGCTACCAGGACACCCCGATCTCGTGTTTGGGAAGAGACGGAAGGTTATATTCGTGCATGGTTGCTTCTGGCATCGGCATCGTCGATGCAGACTGGCGCGGCTACCGAAGTCAAGACTCGGCTTCTGGAAGCCGAAACTTGAAGCCAACCGGCGACGCGATGTGCGGAATCAGAATGCACTAAGGCGAATGGAGTGGGATGTGTTGGTGATTTGGGAATGTGAACTGGCGGATCTACAAGAAGTGGCGCGGCGTGTCGAAGAGTTTCTAGAGGGCTGATGTCGCAAATGCGCTCGGTTGAATTGTTTGCTGGCGCCGGAGGCCTTGCCTTTGGAATGTCGAAGGCGGGTTTTCACCACGCGGCCGTACTCGAGTGGGATCACAACGCTTGCGAGACGTTCCGTGAAAACCAAGGTCGTCACCTAGACTCGGTGGAGAAATGGCCACTTTATGAGGGAGACGTCCGAGAATTCGACTATGGAGATCTCGGAGATGTGATGGTAGTTTCGGGTGGACCACCGTGTCAACCGTTTTCAGTGGGCGGAAAACACAGGGGGTATCTTGACCAACGCGACATGTTCCCAGAGGCCGTACGCGCCGTGCGCGAACTGCGCCCCCTGGCTTTCATCTTCGAAAACGTGAAAGGATTACTGCGCCAAGGTTTTGCAGCCTATTTTCAATACATCTATCTCCAGCTCACGTATCCTAGCATCACGCGCCGAGAATCAGAAACTTGGACGGATCACCGCTCTCGGCTTGAAACGAAGCATACCGCGAACAAGTCGTGTCTGGAATACAACGTTGTATATCGAGTGTTGAACGCGGCGGACTACGGTGTTCCGCAACGCAGGGAACGCGTGTTCATTGTTGGTCTTCGGTCCGACCTTGGCGTCGAGTGGACCTTTCCCGAGAAGACTCATTCCGCGGATGCCCTTCTACGATCGCAATGGATCACGGGCGAGTACTGGGACCGGCACGAGGTACCAAGGAAACGACGGCCGCAGCTTCCGGCTCGCCAGGAGAGACGAGTGGCCCAGCTTCGTTGTGGAAAGTTGTTCCCTGATGACATGAAACCATGGCAGACAGTTCGAGACGCCATTAGTGACTTGCCGGACCCGGAGGAGCATCCCCGGAATGGAATCCCAAACCATGTTTTCAATCCGGGCGCCCGAAGCTATCCGGGACATACAGGCAGTCAATTGGACGAGCCGGCAAAGACTCTGAAAGCCGGCGATCATGGCGTTCCTGGTGGTGAGAATATGCTCTTACGGCCCGATGGTTCTGTCAGGTATTTTAGTGTTCGCGAGGCTGCCCGGCTCCAGACTTTTCCCGATACTCATGTCTTGCGGGGGCCGTGGAGCGAAGCGATGCGTCAGCTTGGGAACGCCGTTCCGGTTCGCCTCGCGGAGGCAGTGGCAATTTCCCTTGCGCAGAAGTTGCGCCATGACGATACATTAGGAGAATGCCAAACGAGCCGATAAGGCTGGTGCAACTGGCGGACCAACTCAAGGAACTGGCGGAGACACTCGCCGCCGAAGAAGCGGGTGGCGTTCCCAAACGCGGAGTACGGCGCGTGCGTCAGGTGATCACAGAGGCCTGCGACAGGCTTCATAAGGTCGTTGAAGACCTCGACCCAATACGGCAGCCGGGCTTTGTATTTGACCTCTCCAATCCGAACGTGGTTGGTCGCATCATTGGGATCACGATGATCGCTCAACCTCGACGGCCCCTCGCTGGCGTTCAGCGTTTCTACGGATCAGGAGTTTACGCGATTTACTACAAGGGAGACTTTCCGGCCTATGCAGGCATTTCGCGGAAAGAGCACCCAATCTACGTGGGGAAAGCGGATCCCGTCAATCCTGCTGGTAGGACTGTCGTAGAGCAGGGAGACCGCCTTGCCAATCGGCTGATTAACGACCACCGCAAGAACATCGCCAAGGCCGAAAGTACCCTCAGGTTGGAAGACTTCGAGTATCGTGCGCTTGTCGTCCAAAGTGGATGGCAGACCTCGGCCGAAGACTACCTCATCCACCTCTTCAAGCCCATCTGGAATAGCGAAGTTGGAATCTGCTATGGGATCGGCAAACACGGGGACGCTCCGGAAACGCGTGCGAACTTGCGCTCCCCCTGGGATACGCTTCATCCAGGTCGTGACTGGGCTTACCGAGATCCCAAAATGAAAGATGCGCGACCACCAGACCGCATCGTAAAGGATATCAAGCGACACCTCGCCAAGTATCCACCCTTTGAGTCAATAGATGAGATTCTCCGGCGCTTCCTATCGGAGATACGGGCGATCTCATAGCAGAACGGAAAGCATCACTCTATGCGCTACAGAGACCGCAAAATCGAATCGGTCGCCAAAATGCTGGGAGCCTTGAAACAGCAAGCGAACACAAAGCAGACGATCTGGTTTCGCGGTCAGGCGAAAGCCAACTGGAAACTCGTGCCGTCGCTTGCGCGACATGAGGCGCACCTGAAGGCGGAGAGCGCTCTGATTAAACGCTTCATGCAGAACGCCGCTCCTCATATTGCATCGCCGCCACGGGACGAATGGGAGTGGATCTTCCTAATGCAGCATCACCGAGCTCCAACACGGCTTCTTGACTGGAGTGAGAGCCCGTTGGCCGCCCTCTATTTTGCTGTGCAAGAGAAAGTGACCATGACAGCAGCCGGTGCTGTGTGGTGCCTCGATCCGGTTGCATTGAACAAAGAGGCAAACCTCAAGTTCGGATTTGAACTGGAGATCCCTGCGTTTGGAAGAGACGCGGCTGGAAAGCTATCTTCCCAGCCACGTCCAAGAAAGTCCAGCCAAGCTCTTCCCCGTCGCAATTGTCGGCCCACGGAACACCCCGCGAATGGCCGCTCAGCTTGGAACCTTCACAATAAACCATCGCCTTCACACGCCAATTGAGGACATCAGCCAAGGTGCGCATGTTTGGCGATGGATCATTCCGGCAAACTGCAAGGAGGCCATTCTGAGAGAGCTGGCACACCTTGGCTTCTCACCCCTGACACTTTTTCCTGGGTTAGATCGAGTCGCTGATCTGAGCAAGGAGCTGTTGGCATGAAATTCGAACTCACTGATCTGCGAGGTAGCACTGTCTGGAATCTCTATCGGATGCGAGACCGTATCCAACTTGACCCAGATTATCAGCGGCTTAGTGATATATGGACACTGGACAAACGTCAGCTACTCATCGACACAATTCTCAACGAGTTTGACATTCCGAAGCTATACCTACACAAGTTCGATAAACCATTGACAAAACACGGTAAAAGCTACGACTACGCTATCATTGACGGGAAGCAGCGGCTCGAGACCATGTGGAGCTTCGTAACCGGCGCGATTGCCCTACAGTCCGACTTCGAGTTTTTCAAGGATTCTAAGGTCAAGGCGGGCGACATGACTTACAACGAGTTGGGCAAGGAGTATCCGGATCTGAAAGTCCAATTCGACAGCTTCCAGCTAAATGTTGTAGTTATTGAGACCAAGGAACTGGAGATGATTGAGGAGATGTTTTCGCGATTGAATGAGGCAGCTCCGCTTACCGCACCCGAAAAACGTAACGCGTATGGGGGTCCGCTACCGACGGCCATTCGGAAGCTGGCAGGTAAGGAATTCTTCCAGACTTGCCTGCCGTTCCCCAATAGGCGTTTCCGACACTTCGACATGGCTACCAAGTTCCTTCTTGCGGAACATGAAGGGAAGGTTGCGGATACAAAGAAAGCGTACCTCGACAAGTTTGTTAAGAGTTTCGCGGGGCAGCCCAGAAACCAAGCAGTCCCGTTCTTGAAGAATGCAGAAGAAACTGTCGCAGAGATGGCCAGTGTGTTCACTCAGAAGGATCCGTTGCTTCGGCAAGTCGGAATGGTGATGCTCTACTACCACCTATTTCGCGTCGCGCGCCAGCAGAGCTGGGAGATTGAGATCACTAGAAGACGTCTCGCCAAGTTCGAGAATCTTCGAAAGGCGAATAGGCAGAAGGCCGAAGCGGACATAACGATGGCTGAGTATGATCTCATCGAGTTTGATCGTTTCGCACAATCCCCAAATGATAGCTATGCGATCCGTTTCCGACTTCGGACGCTGCTTTGGCACGTCTTTAAAAAAGAGGTCGCAACTGATTCCCTATGAGCCATCGACTGTCAGCTCAAGAAATCGGGGGCTCATAGCACTATCAACACAATCATCACGTGTGACGCTCGTCGGTACCGTGCGTTCAGACACTGAAGGGCAGATGTTCGCCCTTTCCTAACCCTGCCGGAAAGCTTGGTTTCCACGATTCGATACTGAACCGATGATTCCGCGGGGAGAGGCCTGTCTATTACCGCCCGAAATCCGCCGAGCGAGAGATTTCGACATGCGCCGACGATCAGGCCCGTTTCAACTCGTATTTCTACCAGCGAGCTGAACGGGATCCGTTGGCCCTGACGGATTCTTTCTATCGACAGTGTGTTCATACCCGCGCTCGTGAGAAGCTGAAGCAGATTCTTTTAGACATCGGCCTGGTTGGCCTCACTGTTTATAGATTATAGAGAGGATGAAACCTTGCCTACCAACACGGACCGCGTAAATAGTTAGCCGTACCCCCGCCAGCCGCGCCTCGACCGGTGAATGGAGATCGTCGCTGGTGGCGATAACGGCTAGCCGCATTACCTGCACACTCCAGTACCGGCAGCCCTGCACGAAGTGCACACCGAGCTACTTCGAGAGACTACCCGAATAGTTGGAGCGGCGTCTGCGATCCACAGTGGAATCAACTACTTGACTCGACCATCCGACTCGCCATGCGACTCTGGCCGTCTCCCTGCCTCACAATACGCCGTAATCAAATAACGCCGTCCTCAGAGGGCGAAGGAGAAAAGGATGACAAAGATCGACAAAAACACGAGATTCCCATTTGCCATAATCGCCGCGGTGCTGGTGTTTGTCCTGGCCACCCCGACCCTGGCCCAGAACGGTCCCCGCGGCCGCGGAAACGGTCCCGGTACGGGTATCGCCGCCGCCGGTGAGGCGCTCACCGAAGCGGAAACCGCTGACCTGCTGTATATGCGAGAGGAGGAAAAACTCGCCCGGGACGTTTACCAGCACTTTTTCGAGAAGTGGAACTTGGTCATCTTCGAAAACATCAGCGCCAGCGAGGATCAACACATGAACGCAATCGCACGCAAGCTGGCCCGCTACGGCGTGGCAGATCCCGGAGCCCAATATCCTGCCGGCGTCTACGCGAACCAGGAACTCAACCAGCTTTACGCAACGCTGGCCGCCCAGGGAGACGTCTCGGTACAAGCCGCGCTAGAAGTCGGCATCATCGTTGAGGAGACCGACATTGCTGACCTTGAGGAGGCCCTGCTCCGCACCAACAAGCTCGACGTCAAGCGTGTCTACACCAACCTGTTAAACGGCTCCTACAACCACCTCGAAGCCTTTCGCAATACCCACGGGGCGGTCTGCCAGGCGACCGCCCAGTAGGACTGCGGGATTCCCGACTACCCATCGCTTTTCACGGGGTCTGCACCGCAGGCCCCGTTCTACCCTGCACAGCGTACACACTCATTCTCGCTTTGACCGCTGGGTGCCGCCGCTCCCTACTCGACACTCCATAACGCCTCTCTCCGCCCTGACGCGGAAACCCCTCCGCCCGCCCTCGTGCCGCCCCCAGAGTTCCCAATACCCCGTTCTCACCGTGCCCGGTTCAAGCTCAACCGCATCGCCGAATCCCAATCCCTTTCGCAAATCTCATCTGAGCCGGGTCAGCTCTATTGTTCCGCTTTCTCGTTGTCTCGCCCGAATCGAGGCGAAGAGACGAATGGATGTGGGCGTCGAGCAGCGCCTTGCTGCATTGGAGAGCATGGCTTCTGGATTGATTGAGACGTTCCCGTCGAATGATGAATTCGTCACTGCGACACTTCACGCGGCGCAGATGCCAATGAGGAGTCAGCAGCGAGAGAAACTTACGGACATGCCACGCTCCGATTGGAGATCTCGCCGCATGCGACGCCCCGATTAGAAGGGGACTGAAGCCCAACCAATCAACCGTGCGTCGCTGCGGGAATCTGCGGGACCCACGTGTTGGGGTCGCTGGGCGGGATGTTGTTCTCCGGGTTGCCTTCGAACCACATCATGTTCTTGACCGGGGCCACCAGGGCGGCGATTTTGTCGAGCAGGCCCGCGGGGATTTCGAAATCGAGGGCTTTGACGTTCGACTCCACGTGGCGCAGCTTGCTCATGCCGACGATGGTGGTGGCGATGTGCGGATAGTCGAGGGCGAAGCGCATGGCGACGTCGGCTACATCGACGCCGTGGCCGCGGCACAGAGCGGCGATTCGCGGTCCCATGTCGAGGACCGGTTGCGGGCTGCGGTGCCATTCCGGGGCGCCCGTTTCGGTGAGCAGGCGCTGGTGGAGCGGCGACGCGTTGATGAGGCCGATGCGGCGCTCTTCGCAAACGGGGCGCAGCTCGGTGTCGAGCTCGTCCTCCACCAGGCTGTAGTGGCCCCACGAGAGGATCGTGTCCACCGGCGCCGATTCGGCGAGCAGGCGCAGGTAACGCACCGGCAGTCCCGTGATGCCTACGTAGCGCGTCTTGCCGGCCGCCTGCACCTCCCGCGCGGCGGGAAGGGCCTCGTTCAAGACCTGGCCGCGCGTGCCGAACTCCACGTCATGAAGCTGCAGGACATCGACATGGTCCGTCCGCAGGCGGCGCAGCGACTCATCGATGCCGCGCTTCACCCCGCCGGCCGAGAAATCGAATTCCGTGAAGGTGTTGCGGCAGCACTTCGTGGCGACGAACACCTGATCGCGCTTGCCCTGCAGAGCCTTGCCCAGCCGCTCCTCGGCCAGCGTGAAGCCGTAGAGCGGCGCCACGTCGAAATAGTTAATGCCGAGGTCGATTGCGCGATGAACCGCGCGTATCGCCTCGCCTTCGTCGGTCTCGCCAAACACGTTTCCAATCGGCGATACGCCGAACGCGAGGATGGAAACGTCCATGTCCGTCTTGCCAAGTCTGCGATACTTCATGGTCCGTGAAATCCGCGGAGGAACGCGGACAACGATGGGCGTTCCCCGGCGGCGTGTACTCTCCTTTACGCAAAGGGCCCGCGCAGCTCGCCCCACTCCGCCGCCATCTGCTTTCCGCGCGTGGCCAGGGCGCTCAGTTCGGCGTCCGTGAACGGCTGGAAGTTGCGGGCGGCGGCGAAGGCCTGGCGGGTTTCCTCGATGCTGCGCATGCCGATGTTCGCGACCGCGACGCCGGGCACGCTCCACACGTAGCGCAGCGTCGCCTGATAGTCCTCCGGCGAGGCGAGCTTGGGCACGGGGGATCCGCGGCCGGGACCGCCGAGCACCTTCATGCCGATGATGGCGATGCCGCGCCGGCGGGCCTCCGGCAGCACCTTCTCCTCGAAGTTATAGCTGTGGCGCTCGACGAAATTGAGCTGGCACATGAAGAGCTCGATCTCGCCGGTGTCGAACGCCTTGAGGACGCGCTCGGTGCGCATGTGGGAGGTGGCGCCGATGTGCTTGATCTTGCCCTGCTTTTTGGCGTCGATCAGCGCGCCGAGCACGCCGTCCTCCGAGAGCGCCTGTTCGATGTCCGGGAAGCGCTCTGAGCGGCCGAAGTTGTGAATGTGGTAGCAGTCGATGTGATCGGTTTGCAGCAGGCGAAGGCTCTGCTCCACATCGGCCATGGCGCCCGCGCGGTCCGGGGAGCGGGTCTTGCTGACGAGGAAGACCTGGTCCCGCTTGCCCTTGAGCGCCGGGCCGAGCAATTCCTCGGAACGGCCATAGCCGCGGGCCGTGTCAATGAAGTTCATGCCGTTGTCGAGCGCATCGGCGAGGAGCCGGTTCACCGCCGATTGCTCGAGCGGACGGTCCGCGATTCGCTGCGCACCCAGGCCGACGATGCTCGCCTCGAAGCCGGTTTTGCCTAGCGGGCGCCGCGGCAGGGTCCCCGCCGCGGAAGCGATCGTGCCGGCCACGGTGGAGCCGGCCACCAGTTTCGAGAACTGGCGTCTCGAGAATTTCGGATTTTCCATGTGTACCCTCCGTCAATATCTGACTATAGCGGTATTGTATCGGAGTCGCGGGCGCCGAAACAGAAAGACTCCAGCTATGGCTCGCGCAGCCACTTCGCCCGGTTGGGCCACCTCGGACCCTCCTCGAAGAAGCGAACGCCGCTGCCGATGCGGTCATAGTCGCCGAGTTCCCGGCGCGCGGCTTCCGCGAGGGCCTGCAACCGCTCCACTACGGCCGGATGTTCGGCAGCCACGTTGCGCGTCTCTCCGAAATCGGCCGCCAGGCCGTACAACGCGAGCTCGGCGACGGCGTCAAACTCGGCGCCCTCGAAGCGCGAGCGGAGCGTTGCGTCAACCGTGTTCGCAGCCATTGCAAAGCGCGCGGGGCAGGCGGATAATGGAACCAGTGTTGGATCTGATTTTGATCGTTTGTGTACTGTACCTCGCGCTTTCAGCGTGCTGGACGGTCCGCCGCTGGTCACTTCGAGCCGCCGCCATCACCATCTATTGCCTCGCTCTTCTCATGACGCTTGCGGGGCGGGCACTTGGGCTTCGAGATCCGTCACCTCGTAGTACCGCGTGATCACCGCCAACGCCTGCCACTCATCGAAGCTGAGCTCATCCCGGCCAATCGGATAACCGGTTTTCCGCCACAAGTTGGGGCGGGTAAGGTTATCGAGCCACCCGCGGAACTCGACGGGAAACCGTTTATCCAGCTCGCGCAGTTTGCACACCGGGCAGCAACCCTCTGCATCTCGTATTCGAAATAGTAGAAGAAGGCTTCGTGCGGGCTGCGCGCGCCTTCTTCGCCGCGCAGGAGCGCGGCCGCCAGCTCCGGCCGTCCCGAACAGGACGCCAGCACCAGGAATAGTGCAACACAAAGACCGCGGCAGCGAAGCGGTTGGTGGATTGTTCTCACAGCTTCTCCTCTCGCGAACCGTACCGGCTCGAATCAACGGATCATATGGCGTCGCCGCGCGGGATGTCAACGCTCGCGCGCCGGAGTCTCTTCGCAGAAACGCTTCGTCACCCGGTGCCGGTGGCTGAACATTTGATGCAGACCGGGCTTCGCCGTCCAGCCGAACAGGGCGTTCACCAACGGGCCGCCGCGCAACTCATATTCCACCCGGTCAGTCAGGCGGGTTTTGCCGCCGAGGTCTTCGAACTCGTGCCGGTGGACCCACTTCGCGAATGGCCCCTCGATCTGCTCGTCGACGAAGAGCCGGTTCTTCTCGCAGGCCGTGTGCAGGGCCACCCAGCGGAATAAGGTCACGCGCAGCTCCACGCGCGCGCCCCGCTCGATGCCGCCGCTCCGGCTCACCAGGCGGACGGGCGGGAAGGCGGGCGTCAGCAGCGGCAGAGCGTCGTCGCGCTCGTGGAAGCCGAAGACGGTCTCCACCGGAGCGTCAATCACCGAACTCTTCACGAATGTAGCCACAATGGAATGGATTCAGCGGCCGGCGGCGCGGATCCGCATTCTGCTTTACTGCTCGAAGACGATATCGATCGGAATGCCGGCGGCCGCGATGCGGTCCAGGCCGCTCTGCAAATCCGGTCCAATCGATCCGAATTCGGCGACAAACGCCGAAGCGCCCTCGTAGTCTCCGTCTCCCTGCAGCCGGATGATCTTCGCGGAAAGCGAGTTCATCGCCTCCTGCATCTTCTCGAAGTTCACCCGGTAGGCGCCCGTAGCGGGCTCGCGGGTGAAAGCGCCCGCCTCCTTGAAATAGTTGAAGCGCAGCAGATTCGCCTGCGCGTGGGCGCTCGCGCCGCCGAAGCGGATGGAGCGGAAGAGCCCCGCGAGGAAGGTGACGTAGTTGTCCATCAGGTCCGCCGCCCCCAACTCGCCGTTCTCGTGCAGGCTCGTGATCATGTACAGCCCGAGTATGTCGGCCTTGCCCTCCTCGAGCGCCGAGGCGTTGTCTTTCATGGCCTGCCGCACGGGACCCTTGCCGGTGATGGTGTTCTTGATGCCCAGCCCGTGCGCCACCTCGTGGAACATCGTATTGGCGAAGAAGGCGTCAAAGGTGATGTGCCGGCGCTGATCCTCGCCGATCACGACATCGGCGATCGGCAGCAGGATTTTATCGAACTTGGCCCGCATCGCATTCTTGAGCTGCAGCCGGCGCGTCCCTTTCTCGAGCTGGACCCGCTCGTCGTTCGGCAGGTTGATCGCGATGGTCTTCGAGCCCATGTTGCAGTGGCCGGCATAGTAGATGGCGTCATAGGCGTTCAGATCCGCGTCCGAACCCGGCGTCTCCGCCTTGTAGGCCGCGGGGACGGGCAGCCCGCGCTGGAGTTCCGGCAGAAAAGCCGCGTATTTTTCCAGCCGCGCGCTCCATTCTTTGTCTTTGATGAGGATATACGCCTCGTAGCCGGCCTTGTAGCCGAACAACTGGTCCTCGTAGGTCTCGATGGGGCCGATGACGACGTCGATGGTGTTCGACTTCATGTCCATCCACGCGAGGTCGCTTTCGTAGTAGTCGTCGTTGAGCAGGGCGAGGGAGCGCAGCTCGAGGTACTTTTGCAATCCGGGATCCTCGGCCAGCCTCGCGGCTTCGGCGAGTTTCGCGGAAGCGGCCTTTACCAGCGGCTCGAAGGCTTCGTGGTAGGGCCGGGCCATCAGCTTGCCGTCGGCGCCGCGGCGAACCAGGGTATAGAGGCTCTTCAGCGCGGCCCCTTGGTCCGGAGACGCGGCGACCGCCGCTTCGAACTCCTCCTTCGTCATGCCGGCCGGGTAGAAGTTCGCGCCGGGCGGTTTCGGACCGAACCCTTCGATAAAGGGCTCGTTCCCGGCCAGCCAGTCCCACGGACCGTAGTTAATGCGCGCGAAGCGCTTCACGTTCTCGTCCTCGATGCCGGCGAGCAGGCTGAGTTTGTCGCCGTAGTTCTGAATCCAGAAGAGTTCGTCCATCACCGCCGCCGCGTCCTTGAGCAGCGGGATCATCTGGCGCTCCTTCCCGGTTAACAGGCTGAGGTCGGCTTCCAGCTTCACGGTGGTGTACTTGGCGAGTCTCCGTTCAATGCCGGACATGGCTTTTTCCGGCTCCGGCGATGAGGACGTGCAGGCGAGCAGGCAGGCGCCCAGTGTCATAGCGGCGATCCAACGCATATGACCAAGATTGTAGCCCGGTCCGGAGCCGCCGCCGGGATCCGTCCGTGCATCGCCCCCTTCTTTCCGGAGGCGTGCTTAAATAGTGGCGTTATGCCTGACATACGCCTCATCACTCTCGATCCCGGCCACTTCCACGCGGCGCTGGTGCAGAAGGAGATGTATCCGGAGATCGCCGCGCGGGTGAACGTGTTCGCGCCGATGGGATCGGATCTCGTGGAGCACCTGGCGCGGATCGCGCGCTTCAATGAGCGGAGCCAGGATCCGACCGAGTGGGAAGAGGAAGTTCACACCAGCCGCGACTTCCTTGACCGCATGCTGGCCGACCCGCCGGGCAACGTGGTGGTGCTATCGGGGCGCAACCGGGGCAAGATCGACTACATCCAGCAATCGATCGACGCCGGGCTGAACGTGCTCGCCGATAAGCCGTGGATCATCCGCTCGGAAGACCATGCCCAGCTCGCCTCCTCTCTCGATGTGGCGGACGAGCAGAGGCTGATCGCCTACGACATCATGACCGAGCGCTTTGAGGTGACCTCGATGCTGCAGCGGGAGTTGGTGAACGACCCTCGAGTCTTCGGCGAGATCTGCCCCGGCTCCACGGAGGAGCCGGCCGTTTATATGGAGAGCGTCCACCACATCCTGAAGCAGGTCGCCGGAGCGGCGCTACTGCGGCCGGCCTGGTTCTTCGACATCCAGCAGCAGGGCGAGGGTCTTGCCGACGTCGGCACCCACCTGGTTGACCTGGTGCAATGGACCCTCTTCCCCGAACAGGCGATCGACTTCAAGACCGACATCATGATCGAAGCGGCCAAGCGCTGGCCGACCCCGCTCTCCCATGAAGAATTTCGACACGTCACCAGCGAGGCTGGTTTCCCGGACTACCTGGAGCCCTCCATCCGCGACGGGCATCTCGACTACTACTGCAACAACCAAGTCAGCTACACCCTGCGCGGCGTCCACGTGAAGCTCGATGTTTTGTGGAACTACGAGGCTCCCGAAGGCGCGGGCGACACGCACTACGCCGTATACCGCGGGACAAACGCGAACGTCGAAGTGCGCCAGGGGCAGGCGGAAAACTTCCGCCCCGAGCTCTACGTCGTGCCCGCCGACGAATTGAAGATGGACGAGGCCGAAGCGGCCGTGATAGCGCGCCTTGCGGCGGTGCGCGACCGGTACCCGGGCACGGGAGTGATGCGCCGCGGCTCCGAGCTCGTGGTCACCATCCCCGATGAACTCCGCGTCGGCCACGAAGCCCACTTCGCCCAGGTCGCCCGCCAATTCTTCCGCTATCTCAGCGGCGCCGAACGCCTGCCGGACTGGGAGAAACCGAACATGCTGGCCAAATACTGGATCTCCACAAAAGCCGTCGAAGCCGCCCAAATTCGGTGACAGGCTACTCTTTCCCTTTTTTCCTTTTCGACGGCGCCCCAGATTGCCTCGCTCCCCGCGATGGCATACTGATGGAGTATGAATAAGCTCCTACTGCTGCTCGCCGCCGTCCCGGCGCTCTTCGGCCAACCTTCCCTCGAGAAGCGCACCGCGCTTGACACCGTCGACGCCATCCAACCCGAGATCCGCGAAATGTCGAGAAAGCTCTGGGACCTCTCGGAAATCGCCCTCCAGGAAAGCCGCTCGGCCGAACTCCTCATCGGCGTGCTCGAGAAGGAGGGATTTGCCATCGAGCGCGGCGTTGCCGGGATGCCGACCGCGTTCATCGCCTCCTACGGCAGCGGAAAGCCTATTGTCGGAGTGCTGGCCGAATACGACGCTCTGCCGGGCGTGGGCAACGCCGCGGTCCCCCGAAGACAGCCACGGGAGGACGGAGTGACCAGCGGCCAAGGCTGCGGCCACAATCTCTTCGGAGCCGCATCGGTGGGAGCGGCAATCGCGATCCGCCGCGCTATTGAGAAGCACAAGATCCCGGGAACCGTGCGCCTCTACGGAACTCCCGCCGAGGAGACGGTGGTCGGCAAGGTTTACATGGCCAAGGAAGGCGTCTTCGACGATCTCGACGGCGTCGTCGAATGGCACCCCAGCACCGAAACCGAGGTCCGCAACCAGCCCGGCCGCGCGCTCAACAACTTCGAAGTCGAGTTCTTCGGCCAGGCCGCACACGCCTCCGGCGATCCGTGGAACGGCCGCAGCGCCCTCGACGCCGTCGAAATGATGAACTACGGGGTCAACCTGATGCGCGAGCACGTCAAACCCACCACCCGCATCCACTACGTGATCCCGAGCGCGGGCGACGCCCCCAACGTGGTCCCCGAGTACGCCAAGGTCTGGTATTTCGTGCGCGACGAAGACCGCGAGGCGGTGGAGAACTGGTACAAGTGGATCCTCCAGATCGCAGCCGGCGCGGCGATGGGAACCCGCACGGAACACAAGAGCTTCCTCATCACCGGCGTACATGAGTACAACCTGAACCGCCCGCTTCAGGAGGCGATGCATGCCAACCTCGAGCTCGTCGGCCCGCCGCGCTTCACCGAGAAGGAGCAGGAGTTCGCCAAGAAGCTCCAAGCGTCGCTCGAGATCGAGCAGAAGGGATTCTCCAGCGAAGTGAAGCCGCTGGCCGATAAGCCGCAGCCGGTGGAAGGCGGATCCACGGACGTCGCCGAGGTCAGCTACATCACGCCCACCGCGGGACTGAAAGTGACCACCGCCGCCGACGGCATCCCCTGGCACAGTTGGGCCGCCAGCGCCTGCCACGGCACCGAAGCCGCGGTAAAAGGCGCGGTGGTCGCCGCCAAGGTGATGGCCGCCACCGGCGTCGACTTGCTGCTCGACGCGGACTTGCGCCAAAACGCCAAGGCCGACTTCCTCGAAAAGACCGGCGGCAAACCATACGTCTCCCCGGTGCCGCAAGACCAGAAGGTTCCGCTGCCGGACGGCAGCATAATTCGGTGACAGGCTACTCTTTCCCCTTTTTCTCGTGCCCAGCCCTTGTCGCAGGAAGCCCCACTAACCCACCAGGATATTGTCGATCAGCCGCGTCTCACCGGCCCACGCCGCAATCGCCACACGCACCGGCGCTTGCACCCGCTCCACCGGCTGCATCTCCGCGGCGTCCACCACTTCGATGTATTCGAGCCTGATCCCCGGCTCCTCCGCCAGCTCCGCTTTCGCCGCCGCAATCATCGCCGCCGCCTCCGGGCGAACCTTCGCCTCCTCCGCCGCCGCCCGCAACGCGCGATACAGAACCGCCGCCCGCTCCCTCTGTGCCGGCGTCAGTAGCTTGTTCCGCGAGCTCATCGCCAGCCCATCCGCCTCGCGAACCGTCGGACAAGGCACAATCTCCACCGGCATGTTCAGGTCCCGCACCATGCGCTCGATCACCGCCAACTGCTGCGCATCCTTCTCGCCGAAGTACGCCCGGTCCGGCTGCACAATATGGAGCAGCTTCGCCACCACCGTCGCTACCCCCCGGAAATGGCCCGGACGCCGCGGCCCGCACAAATGGTCCGTCAGCCGCTCCACCGTGACATACGTATCGAGCGACGCCGGGTACATCTCCTCCGCGCCCGGCGCGAACACAAAATCCACGCCGCGCGCCTCGCAAAACTCCAGGTCTCTTTCCAACGCTCGCGGATACCCCTCGAAGTCGGACTCCTGATTAAACTGGATCGGATTCACGAAGACGCTCGCCACCACCACCGCGCACTCGCGCCGCGCCGCCTCGATCAGGCTCCCGTGCCCCGCGTGCAGCGCCCCCATGGTCGGGACCAGGCCGATCACCACGCCAGGCTTCCGCAGCGCCCCGAGCCGCAGGCGGACATCCCCAATCCGGCGCAGTACCTCCACCTTCATTCGGCCGCCGGAAACTTCCCTTCCCGGACCTCGGCGGCATACGTCTCCGCCGCCGCCCGCAACTGCTCGCCGAGCTTCGCGTACTGCTTGACGAAAGGCGGCACTACCCCGTCGAACAACCCGAACACGTCGTAGCAGACCAGCACCTGCCCGTCGCAGTGCGGCCCCGCTCCGATACCGATGGTCGGCATCCCGACCTCCGCGGTCACCCGCCGCGCCAGCTCCGCCGGAATCGACTCCAGCACCAGCGAAAACACCCCCGCGCGCTCCAACTCGAGCGCCTCCTTAATCAGCCGCTCCGCCTCCTCCTCGCCACGTCCGCGCTGCCCGTACCCGCCAAGCTGATGGACCGCCTGCGGCGTCAGCCCGAGATGCCCCATCACCGGAATGCCGATATCCACCAGCCGCTTCGCCACGTCGAGCACCGCCGTTCCGCCTTCGATCTTTACCGCGCCCGCCCTGCCTTCCCGCATCACCCGCCCGGCATTGCGCAAAGCGTCCTCCACCCCCGCTTGACAGGTGAGGAACGGCATGTCGGCCACCACCAGCGCCTTCCGCGCGCCGTTCGCCACGCACCGGGTATGGTGGATCATGATGTCGAGGGTGACCGGAATCGTCGTCTCCTCCCCCATCACCACGTTTCCCAGCGAATCGCCCACCAGCAGAATCTCGATACCGGCCCGCTCGAAGATGCGCGCCATGGTCGCGTCATAGGCGGTGAGCATGGCGATCTTCTCGCCACGCTCTTTCTTCGCTTTGATATCGGTGACCCGGACGCGCCGGGTGATCTCAGCCATTTCCGACTCTATTGTCGCGCAGCAGCCGTATCAGTTGGTCCGCCGCCCCGTCCGGCAGCCCCCGCCGCCGCGCGATGTCCACCGTATGCAGGCCCGCCGCCCGGAAGAGCCCGCGCACGGTGGGCGGCAGTTTCTCCACCGCCTCGAGGTGCCGCCGCACGGTGCCCGCGTCCCCGCGAAGCAGCGGCCCGGTCGCGGCGTCCTCCGGCCCGCATTCCTGTATGTTCTGCCACGTCGCGCTGACGATCGGCGCCAGCGCCTTGAGCGCGCGCTCGCGGTCCACTCCGGCCGACTCCATGATCGCGAGCGCCGCATCCTCGGCCGCCACGAAGTAGTTGCACGCCATCACCGCCGCCGCATGATACGCCGGCCGCGCCTCCGCCGCAATCTCCAGCAAGTCTCCGTCGAGGGCAGCGACGATCTCCCGCGCCCGCTCCATCGCCGCGCCCTCCGCCGTCACGCCCCAACAGATGCCACGCAGCCTCCTCGCTCCCAACTCCGGCGTGGGAACCGTCTGCAGCGGATGCAGTACCCCGCACGAGACGCCGCGCCGCGCCAGCGGTTCGAGCGAATCAGGCCCCATCGCCCCGCAGGCATGAAACGCCACACCCGCCGGCATTCCCGCTGCGGCCAGTTCTCCCGCCACCTCCGCAATCGCCTGGTCGGTCACCGTGATCACGACTACTCCGGCCTGCGCCGCCACCTCCGCAATCGACGCGGCACGCACCCCGCCTCCCGCGAACCGCGCCGCCCACGCCGCACGCTCCGGATTCCGGCTGGCCACGCAGACCATCGGTAGCCCTGCCTCGCGGAACACCCTCGCCAGCGCGCCGCCCAGCCTCCCGGCGCCAATGATCCCGATTGACCGGCCGGCCGTCACGAACCAGCCTCCTGACCTGCCCCACCGCGCGGCCGCAGCGTCAGCCGCACCTTCCGCGCCCGATTGCCTTCGGCCTCGAGCACTTCCGCCACCGCGCCGGGCAACTCCACCCGGTCGCCCACCTCCGGAAAGCGGCCCAACTCCGCCCCCAGCAGCCCTGAAAGAGTGTTCACCTCCGCGAATCCAATCTGCAAACCGAGCTGATTTTTCAGCTTCTCGAGCGACATCCCGCCCAGCGCAATGTAGCTGCCGGCTTTGTCGCGAAACAGATCCCGCGCCTCACGGTCAAACTCGTCCTGCACGGAACCGACGATCTCCTCCAATATGTTCTCGAGCGTTACAATCCCCACCGTGCTCCCGTGCTCGTCCACCACCACGCCGATATGCTGGCGGCTCTTACGCATCTCCGCCAGCAGCCTGTCAATGCGCTTCGTTTCCGGCACGTGTTGCACCGGCCGCATTACCGACCGCAGATCGACCACCCTTCTTCCAACCAGATCCTTGACGTGGACAATGCCCAGCACTTTGTCGAGCGATCCGTCACAAAGCGGGTACCGCGTGTGCTGCGTCTTCCGCGCCAGCATCAGACTCTCCGGAATCGGGTCGTTCACGTCCAGATACACCACCTCCCCCCGCGGAACCATCACCTGGCGGCAAAGCAACTCGTCCAAACGTAGCACCGCCCCCATCATCCGCATCTCTTCATGCGAAACCTCGCCCGCCTGCACGCCCAGCTCGATCATCGCCAGCAATTCGTCCTCGGTCATCGCCGGCGCAATCTTCCGCCCCGCAAACATATGGGCAAACGCCTGGGTCACCCGGATAAGCGGCTTCAGCGCCGTTTCGATAAACGCCAACGGCCAGACAAACACTGTCCAGATCGATCTCCAGTGCGTCGCGCCGTAGGTCTTCGGCAGGATCTCGGAGAGAAACAGGATCCCGAACGTCAATCCCAGCGAGAACGCCGGAACCCACTGGTGCCCCATAACGTCCGCCGCGTACATGCCGGCCAGCGAGGCCCCGGCCGTGTTTGCAATCGTGTTCAAGATCAGAATCGCGGAGGTCGGCGACGAAAGATTATGCTTCATGTCGAGGAACCGCAGCGCCGCGGACCGCTTCGCCTCCACCTTCGCCGCCGCCTCCAGCGTCACCATTCGCGTGGAGTACAGCATCGCCTCCAGCAGCGAACAAAAGGCCGAGATCAACAGCGTCAGCGCCACCACGACAAACAAAACGCTCATAACTCCCTCTCACATGCGGGCCGGTCCCCTCACCGCGCCCTCGGCCCGTCCCGAGGCGCCCGGCCACGGGACGCCGGCCGCCTCTACAACCACCCTGCCAGCAACGTCGCCAGCCCGAGGAAACTGAAGAAACCCATCACATCCGTCACCGTCGTCAGCACAATCGAGGACGATTGCGCCGGATCCTGCCCCAGCGAACTGAGCGCCATCGGGATGATCGCTCCAGTCACTCCCGCGATCACCATCGAGACAACCATGGCAATACCGATCACCATTGTCAATCCGGCCGAACCGCTCCACACATACACGCCGGCGCACGTCACCACCGCCACTGCCACCCCGTTGAACAACCCGGCGCCGGCCTCCTTGAAAGCCACCATCATCCACTGCGATATTCGCACCTCGCGCAGCGCCAGCCCCCGTAGCGTTACCGCCAGCGCCTGCGAACCGGTGTTACCGGACTGCCCCGCCACCACCGGCAGCAGAACCGCCAGCGCCGTGAACCGCGCGATGGTCTCCTCGAACAAACCCACCACCGAAGCCGCCAGAAAGGCCGTCACCAGATTGATCTGAAGCCACGGGAGCCGCTTGCGTACCGCAAAGAAAACCGGCGAAAGAGCGCGCTCATCCTTGCTTGCGCCCACCATGCTCTGCATATCGGCGCTCGCCTCTTCCTCGAGTGCATCCACCAGCGCGCGGTGGCGAATCACACCTAGCAGGCAGCCGTCGGGGTCGAGCACCGGCAGCGTCGTGAGGTTGTGCTGATCGAGCAGCTCCGCCACTTCCTCCATACCCGCGGTCGCCCGTACAAACGCGGCGGCCGGCCGCGCGATAGCCCGCAGAGGCTGGCTCTCGTCCCGCACGGTAACCATGTCCTGTACCCGGACAACGCCTGCCAGCCGGTCCGCGGCGTCCACCAGATAAACATCGTAGATACGCCGGTCGGGCTGCCGCCTGAGCCGCTCGATCGCCGACCGGATCGATGTCTCCGGCGAAAAGGTGTGAACCGACGGGTCCATGCGGCTTCCGGCCGACCCCGCCGGATAAGCCATCATTTCCCGCGCTTGCCGCGCAAAACCCGGCTCGCTCAGAGCCAGAATCGCCTCTTGCTTGTCTTCCCCCAAACGCGAAAGAACCAGCACCGCGCGCGAAACCGGCCACCGCGGGAAAATCGCCGCACCAGCCGCCGCATCCAGAACCTCGATCACCTCCGCGGCGAATTCCGGCGATGCGGCCGCCAAAACCGGCGCGAGCGACCCGGCATCCAGTTCGGCCGCTAGTGACGCTACCTCCTCCGGCGAATACTCCTCCAGCAAGTCCGCCGTCTCCTCGGCGTAGCGCGTCAGATAGCTCTGAAGCAGCACTGCGCTGCCATTCGGTTCCAGTGCCGTCATCGCGACTCCCCTCCTTCATCGTTTGCCGCCGCGCCGCTCCACAGAGCCCCCTCGAGCACGGAAAACAGACCAAGCCACATCGTCTCCGCAGCCGGCAGCACCGCCCCCAGACTCGACCCTCGCTCCACCGCCGGAACGGGAGCCGAGTCCACCGCCGTGCGCAGCCTGCGGTGGCTCAATCCGCCCGCAAACCGCCCGTCAGGCGCGGCCACCGGCAGTTCGTCACAATCGCGCCACGCCGGCAAACGCAATGCCGCCTCCAGCGAAACACCCGCCGGCAGAGGAGGCGCCTCCTGCCGCGGCAGGCTCCCCAGCAGAGAATCCGTTCCAGCAGCCAGCAACTCTCCGGCCCGCACGCCCCCCAATGGCCGGTGTTCGTCATCCAACAAATATAGAAAACCGGCTGCCGGCCTTATTTTCAGCAGGCCCAGCCCTTCGCCCACGCTCAAGTTGACGGGAGCCGCCGGCGCCAGCGGATCCATCAACGCCGAAACCGTGCCCTCCGGGTTGCGCAACAGACGGCGGATGCTCCGCGCCGCATCCGCATCCAGCCGCTTCAGGAATTCCCGCCGCGCGGCCGTATCCAGCCGGCGCAACACCGCCGCCGCGTCGTGGACCGGCATCGCCGCCAGCACCGCCGCGCCGGCCTCCTCCGGCATCGCCCGCAGACACTCCGAAGCCAGCATTGGATGTAGCCTTCCTAATACGCCGCCCGCCAGCGCCGCCGGGCGCTCCAGCAAAGTCCGCGCCGCCTCTCCGGGCGTGAACCGCTCCAGTTGCCGCGCCGCCTCCACCGGATGGCGCGACAAATACTTTTCGATCAGAGCCTCTCGCAGCATCTACTCGCCCTCCCCTCGCACCGCCAGCGACGGCTCCTCCTGGAACACCCGGCCCGGCAACAACACTCGCCCGTCATCCGTCTCCAGGATTACGCCGCTCTGGTTGAATTCCACAATCCGCCCCTCATATCCCTGGACGCGCACCCTTTGCCCCACCCTGTAGAGCCGCGTCAGGTAGTGCGTCGTGATCATGTTCCCCACCGCCTGCCGCGCGCCGAGCCCGAACGCCAGAGCCGCCGCCCCCAGCACCGAACCTACCGCCGCGCCGATGATCACCGTCACCAGCGTGCTTTCAATCCCGATATGCCCTGCTCCCGTGGCGATCGCCACCAGGATCACCGTGATCTCCGCGGCCCTCCCGATCAGCCGCCCCTGAGGCAGATTCGCCGCGGCTGCCGCCCGTACGATGGCTCCATGGGCCACGTTCCCCACTAACACGCCGCCGAGGATGATCAACAGACCCACCAGCAAGTCCGGCAGAAGATACGTCAGACGGCTTGCCAACTCGGTCGCCACTTGCAGTTCCAACCGCTCCACCGCCAGCGTGACGAAGGCCACCAGCACCATCCAGAAAACCAAGGCCCCCGTCAACGCCGGCACCGTCGCTTCCAGCCGGGTTTTATCAAGCGCAGCCGCCACCAAGCGCGCCTTCCCCGCCTTTCGCAGCACCACCCGCGCCACCCGTTGCACGCCGGCTCTCGCCACCCACGCCAGCCCCCACCCGATAAGCAGAAGCGACAAAGCCAGCAACAGGTTCGGAGCGAACGTCATCACCCGGCGCAGAACCTCGTTGCCGGACTCAATCAACGCGTCGCGCCATACCACCAGATTCATTGCAACCTCCCGGCGCCCCACGGCGGGCGTTTCTTCACTCTAGTCGGTTTCGCGGGTGATTGTCCTGATGCGGAAACCACGGCGGGACGTTCAAATACCCGCGCTTCCATTGACTTACCGACCGCGGAGCGCAACATCTTCCACCACTCCCGATGAGCCCTCCTACCGGCGCGCAAATGCGGTGTTTTGTCGGCGCAAGACATCGCGGGAGGCTGGCTGTTGAGTAGAATGCTCAGCATGGCTCTGCTACTCGCCGTCCTCATCACCGTCCTCACCGGCTGCGGCGCCGGGTCGCGGCATATCGACCTGCTCATCATCAACGGCTCGGTCATCGACGGCTCCGGCGCTGATCCGGTTCGCGCCGGCCTCGCCGTCCATGACGGCGAGATCGTCCGCATCGGCGACGTGGCCGGTCTGGAGGCCCGGGTCGAATTCGGTGTGCAAGTCGGCGAATCGTTTCGCTTCAGCAAAACCGTCAGCGAAAGCGACGTCTACCAGTTCGCCGGCATCACCGGCGATTTCGCCGTCAACCACATCAACGAAGAGTTCATGAAGCAGACCGCTTTCGGCGGCCGCATCGCCCACGGTGTCCTCACTCTCGCCCTCAGCTCCACCGCCTCCACGATGGTCTCGGCCAAATCGCTCGAAACAGGCGCCCGCTACCACGCCGTCTCGCTTGGCTATGATCGCGTGCGCTTCCTGAAAGCAGTGATGCTCGGCGATACGGTAACCATCTGCTACACGATCGAGCGGCTCGAGCAAGAGCGCGCCCGCTCGGTGGCCAGAATCGAAGCCACCAACCAGCGCGGCGAGCTCGTCATGGTGGCGGAGCACATTATGAAGTGGATTGAACGCACACCCTCGCCCCGGGGAACCTCCTGACGTACCTGGCGACCACCGCCTCGCCTTTCCAAAACTAATCGCGGGATTCGAAGCGGAGGCCGTCGATTACAAAACCCTCGGCAGCGCCGGCAACGGAACCGTCCGCGGTCCCGGACTCTACCAGTACGACCTCTCGGTCCAGAAGAACTTCCGGCTGTCCGAGAAGTTGAACCTCGAATTCCGCACCGAGTTCTTCAATCTCACCAACACTCCCCAGTTCAGTACCCCGAACCGGAACGTCTTCGCCACCAACTTCGGTGAAATCACCGGAGCCCAGGGCGAGCGTGACATCCAGTTCGGCCTGAAGCTGGTCTTCTAACGGCAACCACAACCCCGCGGCCGGGATGAACCCCGCGTTCGTCCCGGCCCGTCTCATCTTCATGGCGGCTGCCGCCCTGCCCATCCGTCGCCCGATTACCCGAAACGTTCACGCGCCCTGGCCCTTCTTCCAAATAATGGTGGCCGGAGCTGCTGAATAGCTCCGGTAAGAAAGGCGGACGGTGCCCAACATCGCGAACCTCATCGCTCTTGTCCCAATCGTGGCCATCGGCGCCAGGTCCCACGCCCCGGCATTTGCTAGCAGACACTCAGGGACTGGCTTCAGTGTCCCAAGAGCTCCGCTCGCGTGGACACTGTT
>CAYXVG010000082.1:0-21841 GCA_964468205.1 uncultured Solibacteraceae bacterium
TCGTGCTCACCGCCACCACCAATACCGCTGAATTGCTGAAACAAACCCAAACCCTTCGGCGGCAACAGGCGTCCGAAGCCGCCCCGGCCGAGGATTCCGGCCTCGACGAAGCCGGCCGGCGCATCCTCGAAGACGTCCTCGCCTCCGCTGGACCCGCCCCGCGCGGTCCCGGCGGCTTGTGATGCCAAAACAAACCCAATTTGTGCTTGCCTGGTGTCCGGGACACACGTAATAGACGCCTTGCCGGTTATTATATTGTCGAAAGTGAGGTATCCCCGTCCCTCGACCAATTACAGAACACAGCTGGGTGCAATGCGTACCCAAAATTTTGTCTTGACGCTCATTTCTCAAACTGGGTTCGTATCAAGGATCACTCCTGGGAGCGATTATCGCTCCTATCGGTGTTACGCCTACCAACGGTAACGGAGCTTCAACAAAGAACGGATCTCTCGACAAACACTTGTTCTTCTGTGGGTGCTAGTTGTCGTTTTGGGTTGTGCCTTGCTGGGGGTGCATACCGCGAAGGCATGTGGCCAATTTGGCGACTTGTAATGCTGCAGATCAGGGTGCAAGTCTTTGCCTGGATGTTTGTTCCTCCAAGCTGAATGCCGGAGATCAGCCAAATGAGAATAGCAAAACACCAAAGCCGATACAGTTTTCTGCTAATCGCGGGTAAATATGTAATGCTCGAACCTTTCACGAAGTCCGCTACCACCTATTACATCTCGGACGAGAAGAAGCACCGTCAACTGCATCGTGAAGAAAATTGCCTGTCCGATTTCGAGAACTCGGAGTCTACAGACGTCGAAATCATGGGTGCAAAGGCAACGCACGTGTGGGAGAGCTACAAAGGCTTCGAGCTAGACAGTCAAATATCAGCGGAACTGGGTTGTTTGATTCTCAAGGAAACGGCCACACATCCTTCGGGAGCCCGCAATGAGACGGAGATTACGCAGCTAAGTCTTGTCGAACCGCCCGATTCGTTCTTCGAAGTTCCAGCCGGGTATCTGGAGCGCTCACCATCGGAACTGCAGCGTGTGTATGCAGCTAAGTTCGGCGGGAGGCAACTCTTTGGCCCAGCCATCCTGGAACGGCAGGAGCAGAACTACTACCAATCAAGGAGGTAGGGGCAGGGCTTGCCCCGCCCGCGCCTCTGATTGCTGCAACTCCCCCAACGCCGCCCGCACCCTTACACCGCCCGTCTCCCCCAATTCCGAAGGAACCATGCCGAGCAATCACAACAGCAGCAAAAAAAGTTTCTCTATTCAAGTCAAGTACTTAGGGGGTGGGCAGATGTTCTGGCTTGGCGGGGCATAGGCTACCTTGGATAGCGGATGAGGGAACTCGATCCTTCCACATAGTGAACGGCTTCTTGGTTTTTCCTCAAATTCCCTCCAGACTACCCTACCCGCTCGTCGCAGAGGAGCGAACTTCAGTAGTCGGGTTCCCCCTCATCCAATCTCGAGATTCTCGTTGAGCCGGCCGTCCAGGAGTTTCGCTGGTTCACCCGGAAGCATGAGCCCGGCGAGCGCGGCGAAAAGCGCGAGCGCTGCCAGACAGACAAAGAGCAGGTTGAATTCGCCCGTCCGTTCCTTCATGAATGCCACAAATTGCACCGCGAGCGGGGCCGAACCGAAGGCGAGCACAAACTTCAAGCCATAAGCGAGGCTGCGGTGCTGCGCGGGAGAGAAGCGGGCCACCATCATGTTCTCCGCTGGCAGACCGCCGGTGGAAAAGAGCACCGTGAGCGCCGCGGCCGCCAGCAGCGGCAAGCCCGAGAGAACCGCGATGGCCCCCAGCGCCGGGATCTGCAGCAGAAACGCTCCGATGTAGAGCCGCTTCAGCGGCAGCCGGTCCGCGAGGTGACCGCCGAGAATCTGCATCAGCCCGCCCACCGTATAGACAGCGGCGACTGCGGCGCCGACCCCGAATACGCCTTCACCGGGCAGATTCGGGATTCGCAACGAGAAAACCTTGGGAATTGCCGCCTGCGTGGACTGAAAGATAAGCCCCATCGTGAGCATCGTGACCATCAGAGTAAGAAAGCCGCGCAGCATCACTGCACGTTCCGGAGCTACCTCCCTTTCGGCCACCCGCACGCCATCAGTCACGCGGCCGCTTTTGACCAGCGCCAGCAGCGCCAGGCCGGTGGCAAGGCATACGCCCCCGGGAACGAGAAAAGCGGCCCGCCAGGAGACCAGATCGATCAGTGCGCCGGCGGTCAGGCCCGCGATGGCCACGCCCACGGCGCCGAAGACTCCGTTGATCCCCAGGGCCTTCCCCCGCGCCTCGGCGTTGCGCACCAACCAGGCGATACCCACCGGGTGGTAGATGGATGCGAACAGGCCGATCGCCGCCAATCCCAGCATCATAGCCAAAGAACTGTTCACCAGTCCGCAAACGATCGCCGCTACGCCGAGGCCAACGAAGAAGACGATCATCATTCCCGCTGACGACCAACGGTCGCCCAGCCAACCGGCGGGAATCGCCGCCAAACCAACCAGCAGGGCCCCAATGGTCCATAGCTCGATCAGCTCGTGATACGGCTGGTCCCAGTCCCTCTCGAGGGCCAACGCAATTACGAAATAAAAAGCCGTGAACATGTGCATGTAGGCATGGCCGAGGCACGAAAACACAAGCGAGAGACGGGCGGATGTTTCGGGCATGTGACGAAGAACACCGAAAATTGCAGGATAGCAGACGCTAGGATCTATGCCGGAATCAGGCGATACTGCGCGTATGCTGGTATCGGTGCGTGTCGTCGGCGAAGCAACCGCCGGGGGATGCGGCGAGCTCGA
The DNA here is from genome assembly GCA_964468205.1 of uncultured Solibacteraceae bacterium. Taxonomy (GTDB): domain Bacteria; phylum Acidobacteriota; class Terriglobia; order Bryobacterales; family Bryobacteraceae; genus CAWELS01. The sequence continues at coordinate 2,799 of CAYXVG010000082.1, forward strand.
TTTCGCTCTCAATAGCGGCCGGCTGCATTTCAAGGCCTCGTCTAAGCGGAAAAGAGAAAGAACGCCCCGGGCTGCTTCCGCCTGCCCACCCGCTCGCACTCGTTCGAGGAATCGAAGCTGAAGCGCTCGGGCGCCGAGAAGCCGGGCCCGTGCTATGCATTGCGCGAGCCGCCCATCTGTGATGTGATCTTGGGGTGAGGTGCTGAGTGTGAAGATTACGAGAAAAGCCTTCTTGTCCGTTGCGGCCGGTGCACCGGCCCTTCTGCCGAAGCTCGGTGCGAGCGATGAACTCCGGGTTGGACACATCGGAGTCGGCGTGCGCGGCGGGACGCTGGTGAAGGATGTTGTCGCCTCCGAGGGCGCGAAGGTGGTCGCGATTTGCGACGTTTACAAACCCCACGTCGAGAAGGGTGTGGAGTACGCCCTGAACCCGCAGGCGAAACGCTACGTGGACTACCAGGAACTCCTGGCCGATGACGGCATCGACGCCGTCGTGATCGCCACCCCGGACCACTGGCACTCGAAGATGCTGATCGATGCCGTCGAGGCCGGCAAGGACGTCTACATCGAGAAGGGCTGGACGATTACCGTCGCTGAGGCGAAAGCCATGCGCGCGGCTGTGAAGAGGACCGGGCGGATCATGCAGCTCGGTCACCAGGGCCGCCAGTGGGCAGCGGCCATCCAGGCGCGGGAACTCGTCGAGCAAGGGTTTATCGGGCCGGTGGCGCTGGTCCGCACCGGGCGTGCCATGAACCGGCCCGAGGATACGCCCATCTGGCGCTGGTACGGCTGGTATTCCGAATACAAGCGGCCGGACCCGGCGCAAGTAGTGAAAGACCTCGATTGGGACCGCTGGCTCGGCGGCCTGGACAAAGAGCCGTTCTCAATGGAGCGTTTCTGGCACTGGCGCTGCTACTGGCCCTACGGGACGGGCGTGTACGGCGACCTGCTGAGCCACGAACTCGACTACGTGCAAACGGTCCTGCGGCACGGTATTCCGGATACCTGTTTCAGCACCGGGCACAACAACTTGCTCAAGGACGGACGCACCGTGCCCGACACCAGCAATACCGTCTACCAGTGGGAGGCCGGCAACCGCACCGCGACCTTCTTCAGCGACATGAACAGCAGCTATCCGCAAACGCCGGAACTCCGCGGCAAGCACGCCGCCATCGTCTTTAACCGAATCGGCCAGGCAGCGAACGACTTCGAAGTGATCGGCGACCCCGCCGCGGGGAAGCACGAAGGCGGCGTGATCCGAAAATTCGATCCAGCGGCGACTCCCGAACAGCCGACCCACATGCAGGACTTCATCAACGCCGTGCGCGAGCGCCGGAACCCGAAGTGCGACGTCGACGAGGCCTTTATCGAGGCGGTGACACTCATCATGGGAATGGAATCGTACCGCCGCGGCCGGCTCGTGCGCTGGGACCGCGAAAAAGAGGAGATCATTTAGCTCCATTCGTTACAGGCGGCTCCACAATGGTGGCCGCCAGACTCCACCAGAGGAAACCATCAGCAACGGCGGTGACGTGTGGGTTACAGGCGGCTCCACAATGGTGGCGCCAGACTCCACCGCGGAAATCGGATGACAAGACGCCAACTCCTATCCGCCGCCCCGCTGCCGGCGGTGGCGCACCAAGATGCGATTTGGCGGCGCACCCGGATCCACGCGATCCGGTTGAACGCTGGCGGGCGGCCGCCTGATTTGCTTTTGGTGAGCGAGAAGCCGGGACCACAAGAACCCTCGCGGTTCTACTACCAAGGGCTGCTGTATTCGCTCATGGACAACGGCGTGTTGGTCTGCCTCGATGGCGAGACCGGCAAGGAACTCTATCGGAAGCGGCTGGGCGGCGCCTTCAGCTCGTCTCCCGTTGCCGGTGGCGGCCGCATCTACGTAAGCAACAACGATGGCACGACGTTCGTGATCAAGGCCGGCAAAGAGTTTGAGTTGCTGGCCACGAACAATCTCGGCGAGAGGATTACCGCCTCACCTGCTATCTCCGGAAACGACATGCTCTACCGTACCGGCTCTCACGTTTACTGCATTCGAGAGGATGCCGCCTCCCGGTAGCCCGGGCGTCAAACAGTTCCCTCACTTCCGCTGCGGCCCCGTCACATCCCACCACTGCCCGCCGTCAACCGACTTCAAAACTCCGCCCACGCCGCCGTAGTAAAGCGTCGGCGGCTCCGTCTTCGGGTCGAACATGAGGGTCCACGCCGCGTTCGACCACGCCAGTCCCGCCGGTGCGAATGTGTCCCCGCTGTCAACGCTTCGCCACACGCCGGCGCGTGTGCCCAGGTAAACTTCCGCGCTCCGCGTCGGATGAACCGCGATCGAGAGAATGTGCTCGCCAATCACATTCCGGCCGCGCGTCCACGTTGCGCCGCCGTCTTCGCTCCGGTACACTCCCCTCGGATTCGTTCCCGCATACATCACGTCCGGATCGCCCGGCGCCATCGCCAGCGCCACGACATCCACGTCGTACAGCCCCTCCGGATCGGCCGGCCAACTCACCCCTCCGTCCCGCGAAACATAGATCCCGTGCCAGGTCGCGGCATACAGTCGCTCCGCGTCCTCCGGATGGACCAGCAGCGCGCGAATCACCTTGTCCAGCAGGCCGTGATTGCTCTCCTGCCAGGTGCGCCCGCCGTCGGAGGTCCGGAAGACTCCGCCGCCGTCCGTTCCCGCCCACACCACATCCGCGTTCCGCGGGTGAATCGCCAGCGCGCGGATGCGCGGGTCGGTGACGCCCTTGCTCGCCGCCCGCCACGTATCTCCCCCGTCGGCGCTCTTCCAGACGCCCATCTCGTGCGTTCCCGCGTAAATCACGCTGGGTGTGTCCGGGGCCAGGACAATCGCCCGCGGGGAGTAGGTCTCCAGCCCCACCGCCGGCCAATTGTCCTTCCCGCCGGAAGTCGTCTTGCATAGGCCCTTCGCGGCCCCGGCATAAAGGATTGCGGGATTCGTTGGATCGAGTGCAATCGCCTGAGTCTCGCCTCCGCTGGGAGATCCCATCTGCGCGGCCAGCGGTAGCGCCAGTAGCAGGAGTGCCGCCGTTGACCTCATCGCGCTGCCTCCCGGTCCCAAGGAAACGCGTAGGATGGCTCGCCGGCGTAGCGCTCCATCTTGATATTCAGTGTCCCGCCGGCTCCCGGAGCCAGGCGAACCTCGAACGCCGTGCTTCCCACAGGCTCCCCGTTCACCGCGGCTATCCTGTGCTCGCCGTACCCGCCGCCCTGAACGATGACGCGCCGTTCCTCGGCCGGACTCAAGTTCACGAGTTCCACCGTTGCGCCATCGGCGCGTAGGCCGGTGACCAACGCCGCCACATCCTCGGGCAGCCCCGGACGGCGGTGCACCGGGCAGAAATAGCGCAGCCGCGCATGCAGCATCTCGCCCCGCAGATCCACCGGAACGGCGCCCATGGTCAGCCGTTCAAGCGCCGCCGTCCGCAACGGATTCCGCGTCAGCCAGTGCGCGTCGAACCAGGTCTCCGGGTTCCCGTGCTCGTCGAGGATCGTCTGCAGGCGGCCGTTCACCGCCGCCGCGTCGGTCTGCAGCGCCCGCACCGGGTATTCGGGGTCGTTCCCCTGCAGAAACTCGAACCAGGCCGTCTCGGCCTCGCCGCCCGGATTCGCTGCCAGGCGCTCGATGTTCTTCCGGTCGCGCTCATCGTGCGAGACCGCCCACAGCCAGACGTACGGGTAGACCGGTTCCGGGGTGTAGTGATGCCAGCCTTCCTCGCCATACCGGGCGGGCGTCAGGTAAACGCCCTTTTCAATGCGGCCCTCCGCGCGCATCACCGCCATCTGGCTGCGCGGCAATTCGAGCCACTCCTGGTCGCCCGTCATCAGCAAGGCCACCTTCGCCGCGGTCAGCTCCGCCCGCACCACGTCCATCCCGCCGCGCGGCCACTTCCAGCCATAGTAGCCGCCCCACCAGTTGCCGCCGGTGTACTCGCCCACCCGGCCGCTGAGGCCGGCGTTGTCGGGCGTTATGCCGCCGTTGGCCTCGGTCCGCTCCACCCAGCCTTTCACATAGCGCAGCGTCCAGTCCTTGTACTTCGCCTCCCCGGTGTAGAGCCAGGCGTCGGCGATGAGTGGCGTCACGGTTAGATTGATCGGAACGTCACCTTTCGCCATCCGGTCCGACATGGTCTTCACGATCACGGCGAAGCTCTCGTCGTTGATCCAGCCGGTGGGCGAGTCAACCCCGGGAATGTCGTTGTAGGGCAGGTGGTAGTAGACCAGGTTGGCGTTGGTCGGAATCCAGTCGCGCACCGTCCATTCCATCTTCGGCCCGCGGCTACCGTTCATCACCGCGCGGATGATGTTCTTCTCCGGGTCGTAGTTGGGCGAGAGCGGATCGCCGCCGAGGTACATCCCGGCGAATTTCTCTGAACGCCGCCGAAACTTCGCATCATCCGGCTTCGCCAGACCGAAAGTGTAGAACGAGGTGTAGCCCTCGCCGTGATGCATCCAGTCCCAGTTGCCGTCGAACTCCCGGTACACGTTGCCGTAGCGCGTGAACTGCCGCGTGATGCCTTCCCAGACGTGCCGGTGCAACCGGTCCAGTTCCGGGTCCCCGCCCATCGCGTAGTGCAGCGACAATCCCCGGAAGGCCTCGTAGAGGTCGTCGGAGGAGTTCATCCCGCCCTCGTAGCGTTCCTTCCACCGCAGCGTACCGTCAGGGTTCGCGTAGGTCTCGACGAAGATCCTGCCGGCCTCGTTCAGAGAATCGATGAGCCGCCGCTCGAGTACCGCCCAGGCTGGAGGCGCGGCTGCTGTATCCACGCGAACCACCCGCACATCGGCGCCCAGACCCGCAACCGACAGGAGCAATAAGCCAAGCACGCTCTTCTTCATTGGACTCTCTGTGTCCTCGGGGGTTTTCTGTCTCTTCCAGATCGCCCGTCTCTCCTAGTCGAACACGACCGTCTTATTCGAATACACCAGAATGCGGTGCTCCGTCCACCAGCGCACGGCGCGGGAAAGCACCACCTTCTCGAGATCGCGGCCTTTCTGAATCAGATCATCGAGCTGATCGCGGTGCGAGACGCGCGTCACGTCCTGTTCGATAATCGGGCCGTCGTCCAGCACCTCGGTGACGAAGTGACTAGTTGCGCCGATCAGCTTCACCCCTCGTTCATGCGCCCGGTGATAGGGCTTCGCGCCGCTGAAGGCGGGTAGAAAGGAATGGTGAACGTTGATGACCCGCCGCGGATACTGAGCGACGAACGCGCCCGAGAGTACCTGCATATAGCGGGCCAGCACCACCAGGTCGACATTGTGCTTGGCGAGCAGTTCAAGCTGCTCGGCCTCGGCCTCGGCTTTATTCTCCGGCGCGACCGGAACGTAGTAGAAAGGGATGCCGTGGAAGTCCGCCAGCGGCCGCGCGTCGGGATGGTTACTCACGATCAGCGGAATCTCGCAAGCCAACTCGCCGCTCTTCTGGCGGTAGAGTAGATCGGCCAGACAATGGTCGTAGCGCGACACCATCATCGCGACCTTCGGCCGTACACTCGAGAGTTCGAAGCGCCAGTTCATCTTCAACTCCGCGGCAATGCGGCCGAACTCTTCGGAGAACTTCGCGAGCGGTAGCGAGAAGCCGTCCAAGTCCCACTCCACGCGCATGAAGAATAGCTTGGCTTCGTTGTCCTGGTGCTGGTCGGCGTGGAGAATGTTGGCGTTGTTGCGGTAAAGGAAGTTGGCGACTCCTGCCACCAGACCCTTGCGGTCCGGGCAGTCGATCAGAAGGATCGCGGTATTGGGCACGGGATTTTCGTTTTACTCCTCAAGGCGCGGCGGACTCACGATTGCGCTTGCCGCTTATGCCGGTTTGTCCAGAATCGCGTTGTTCAGTTCGCCTACGACATCGAGCGGGCTCATGCCGTATTTCCGCGCCACCTGATCAATCGAGCAGTCGTCGCACGGCCCGCGGAATCCGAGCCGCTCGAAGATCTCCACAGTCTCCGGATACTCGCGCTTCACGTCCCGCACCATCATGCCGGGCCGGATGAACTGGTCAAAACGCATTCGAGAATCCCGTACCCTCTCCATACCCGCGATTTTCTCACGCCTGGCCGCGCGGCCGCAAAGGCCCCGACGCTACCTTCCGCCATATCTGCCGAACCACTCCAGCACATAGGCCACCTTCGCGATCAAGTGGCTCGGCCGCGCGGCGATATCGTGGCTAGCCCCTGGCACCCGCACCAGCGCGGCGTCCACCTTGCGCAGCTTCAGCGCCTGGTAGAACTGTTCGGACTCCGACATCGGCGTGCGGTAATCCACTTCGCCGGTCAGCACCATCGTCGGGGTTTTGACGTTGCCGGCAAGCGAGATCGGCGACCGCTTCATGTAATGCTCCTGGTGCTCCCACGGCGGCCCGGGGAACCAGTAGTTGCCGATCAGGCTGTAGATATCGGCCGTCAGAAGCCAGCTATACCAATTGATAACCGGCTTGCCCACCACGGCCGCGGCGAAGCGGTCCGTCTTGCCGACGATCCAGCTCGAAAGCACCCCGCCGCCGCTGCCACCGGTGACGTAGAGGCGCTCCGGATCGATGTAGCCACGCGCGATCACGGCGTCCACGCCGGACATTAGGTCGTCGAAGTCCTCGCCCGGATAGTTGTGGTGGATCAGGTTGCCGAACTCCGAGCCATAGCTGTCGCTGCCGCGCGGATTCGTGTAAAGCGTGACGTAGCCGGCCGCCGCGTAAAGCTGCATCTCGGCGGAGAAGCGCGGCCCGTAATTCGCCACCGGACCGCCGTGGATCTCGAGTATGAGTGGGTACTTCCGCGCGGCATCGGACTCCGGCGGCTTCATGACCCAACCGTGGATCTCGCGGCCGTCGAACGACGACCGGTAACGAATCTCCTCCACGTCGCCGAGCTTCTTGTGCCCGAGCACGTCTTCATTCAGATCGGCGAGTTGCCGGATCCCGGCCCCTCCGCGTTCTCCTGCCGCCAGCCGCGCCGGATTGTGCGGGTCCGTCCAGGTGTAGGCGAAGCGGCCGTTCGCAGCCGCGCTGAAGGAGCCGCTTGCATACGGTCTTCCCAGCGAAGTCCCGCCTACCTGGCTGGCGAGCGCGCTCAGGCTTCCTTCGAGGTCTGTATAGGCGATCTTCGTCTCGCCCTCGTCCGTGTAGAGGAAAAACAGCCCGTTGCCGTCGCCCGTCCAAACCGGAGAGCTCACGCTGCGGTCCAGCCTGCCGGTCAACTCGCGCGAGCCGGAGCCGTCGCTGTTCATTACGTAGAGCTTCGATACCTGGTGGGGCAGGGGAGCGTCGTCATAGCCGGTGTAGGCGATGCGCGAGCCGTCCGGCGACATAACCGGGGCCGCGTCCGGCCCACGGCGGTCCGTGAGCGCCTCCAGCCGGCCGCTCCCGACATCGACGCGATAGACCTCCGTATCTGTGGGCGTGTAATCACGATCTTCGCGGCGGTTGGCGGAGAAGAGAATCGCCTTGCCGTCCGCCGTCCAGGAGAGCGCGCCGCCGCGCGGCCCCGGATGATCGATGTCGCCGCTTGTGATCTGCCGCGGCGTGCCCCCCTCGGCCGGCAGCACGAAGATCTGCCGGTGTCCGTCTTCGGCGAAACCCGAGCCGTCGAAGCGGTAGATCACCCGCTCGATCATCCGCGGCGGTTTCGCCCATTCCGCTCCCTCAGGCTTCCGTGGCATCTCGATCACGGGCTGGTCCTCTCCAGGAACGAACATCGAGAAGGCGATCCAGTTCCCGTCCGGTGACCAGGCCGGTCCTGACGGCGCATGTGTCAGATTTGTCAGCCGCGCTGTCTCGCCGGTCTCCATCCACCGCACGTAGATTTGCGGCCTCCCCTCAAAATGCGAAATGAAGAGCAGCCGTCTACCATCCGGAGACCACCGCGGCGAGGAATCGTTCCGCTCTCCGCTGGTGACCGGCCGGTGCCAAGCGCCGTCAAAGTCTGCCATCCACAGGCTCGAATACGAGCGGTCCTTCATCACATCCCGGGAGACGCGCACGTAGACGACTCGTTCGCCGTCCTGTGAGATCTGTGGATCGGATACGTTCTCGAGAGCGAAGATGTCGGCGGGCTGCAGAATCCGTCCATTCGTGTCCGCGCCGGCGGCCGTTACGGTGAGAGCGGCGAGCAGGAAAACGGTTTGGAGGTGCGATATCATACAGGAGCCTTTCACGGAACCAAGATAGCGCACCCGCCACCGGCCGCCGGCCCGGAAATCGGCCTCAACAACAGATTCCCCTTACCGATAAGAGCTAAAGAGTGAAGATGCGGGATATGCCGGACAGTCTGAAAAGCTTCGTAGCGAAGCTCGACGAACGTCCGGAAGCGATGCTGATCACCGACCGGGCCGGCAACGTACTCTGGATCAGCCGCTCTTTCGCAGAACTCACCGGCTACGAACCGGAAGACGTGATGGGCTGCGCGCCCGGCTTCCGCCCCTTCGGAGAACATACGGGCCGCTCGTGCGCCGGTTTCTGGCGGAGCGTGTTGGCGCTCGAAACATGGACCGGCGAGGTTGGGAACAGACGCAAAGACGACTCCTGTTTCCGCTCCTCGCTCACCGTGACTCCGGTTGCGGACGCTTCCGGCCGCTTGGGCTACTTACTCTGTGCCTACACTGCGGCTGATGACCCAGGCAACTCCGGCTTGCGGGCCTTGCTCGAAGCGGTCGCCTCCCAGGTGACCGAACCAGCGAATCGCGAGACCTGATAAAGAGGGTCCCCGGGCCTCATCTCCGCCTTCATTGAACCATCGCTTCGACCATCCGCCGGTTCATCTCATCCGGCGAAAGATCCTCCTTATGAGTGGCAATACCCCACTGGTGGCCGAATGGATCTTCCACCTTACTGTAACGATCGCCCCAGAACATGTCGGATGGTGGAATCTTCGCCTCGCAGCCGGCTTCCACCGCCTTGGTGAAGGCCGTGTCTACATCGTTTACGTACAGGTGAAGTGAGACGCCCACTCCGCCCAGCGTCTTCGGCCCCACGGCGCCCAGATTCGGATTCTCCTCGCCCACCATCACAATCGAGTCACCGAGACGCATTTCAGCATGCATGAGTTTGCCGTCAGGCCCTGGCATTCGGAACCTTTCCTCGGCGCCCAGTGCCTTCTTGTAAAACTCCAGAGCCTCGTCAGCCCCCTTCACAATCAGATACGCAGTGACCGACGAGTATCCGTCGGGAATCGTTCTTGCCATCGTTTGTTGCCCCTCCCAGAGTTGGATTGCAATGGCAGGATAGCATATCTCCAAGGCGATTTCTGTAACGAATGGCCGGAACCTGACATCCAGCCGGTCCCCATCGGCCGCGGCTCGCGAATCCACCGCTGCCGTCATTCGTCTGTAACCGGCGCCGGACGGTTGACCATGCCGCCCGAATCACGTGCTAGACTAAAATCAGCTCCGGAAGGTCCCGCCAAGTGTTTGAACGTCTCCAAACAATGCCAATCACCTGTAAGGAAAGGTTCATTCAAATGGCGATACTTCCGGGAGCAGGAAGGAACTAAGGAACAAGTACGTATGAAAGAAACAGGTATGGTGAAGTGGTTTAACCCCGAAAAGGGGTATGGATTCATCCAGCGCGACAGCGGTGAGGATGTGTTTGTGCATTACAGTGCAATCCAGGGCGATGGATATCGTTCGCTCGAGGAAGGCTCACGAGTTCAGTTCGTTGTCCAGAGCGGTCACAAGGGGTTACAAGCCGACGAAGTCGAGTTGATCTAACCCGCCGAAACCGCGCCGGTTTCAGGGGATGCTCATAGCCACCATCTGAAACCGGCTCCCCCAGTTACTCTCCGGTCCAATCCGCGACGAACAGGTGCAATTCTTCGCTGCTCCCCTCCCCGAAGCTCGATGTGAACACGATTTTTCCGCCGTCCGGTGAAAAGGCCGGAAAGGCCGTGAAGCTGTAAAGCCGCGCTACCTGTTCCAGGTTGTAGCCGTCGGTCCCCATTAGGAAGAGCTCCAACTCCCGGCTGTCGCACCTATTCATGTTGGATGCGAAGATAATCTGCCGGCCGTCCGGGGTGAATCGCGGAGACAGGCTCGCGCAACCGAAATTGGTCAGCTTCTTTGCCGCCATACCATATTGATCGCCAATGTAGATTTCCATCTTCATCGGATCAGCCAGATTCCGCGCGAGCAACGCTCGAAATTCCGACATCCCCTCCGGCCCCAACGGATGATGACCCTGCCACAGGATCCTCCGGCCGTCCGCCGACAGTACTCCTCCACCGTCGTAGCCGATCCCGGAGGTAAGCTTCGACTGGTTGTTGCCGGCCATGTCCATCGACCACACCTCGAGATCACCGGAACTCGCTGAGGTGTAGATGATTCTCCCGGTCGCCCAGTTCACGGACGCTTCGGCGTCGTAACCCTCCGCATTGGTGAGTCTCTCCGGCTCCCCGCCGTCGAGATCTGCCACGTACAGGTCGTAACCCGGAGGGATGGGCCAGAGATACCCTCGCGTCTGTTCCAAGAGGACTGGGCACTCCTCGCCCGCCCCGTGCGTCGAGGCGTAGACGATCCGCTCGCCGTCGGGCATGAAGGAGCCGTGGCTCGCGGCGCCTTTGCCGGTCGAGACCATCTTCACGCCGGTCCCGTCGGCGTTCATCACGTAGACCTGATCGCATTCACGTCCGCCGCGGGTTGACTGGAAGACCAGCTTCGTCCCGTCGGGTGACCACGACGCCCGGGAGTTCACACCCTCGGCGGTGATCTTCTTTGCGTTCGAAAAGTATTGAGATCGTTGCCCCTCGGCTCCTCCCGTCAACAGCAGCGTTGCCAGTCCCGCCAGAATAACTCTCCGCATTCCCACATCTTATCGGAATCCGGAGATCTCGCTGCAAAGACTTGAGCGCCCCGTGGCGGAAACCGCCCGGCATCGAAGGGCTTACCGCGAAAACCGCGAGGCTAGCCGCCCCAGAAAATAGCCCGCAAGGATGCACAGCACGACGACGCCGCCGTGCCATACAATCAGATGACCCGCATGCTGATTGTGGCATTGCAATTGGAGGGCTGTCAGCGCGATCAGCCCTGCAGTCGCTCCGAGGCTCGCGCCTAGCATCCCAAGCCTCAACGGGGCGCCGCGCGTGGCGAGCCACAACAGCAGTGCCGCTGCCGGCACCGACATCATGAGTCCGGCGCGCGTGCAACTCCATCCCTTACCGAAGATCGCCCCGGCATCCTCCCAGGGAAACAGTGTGCCCACGACGGCGGCGAATCCCGCGATGATGATGCCGATCACGGCGGGTGTGGAAATGCGCTGGCGGGCGCCCGGAGTCATTTGCCAGCTCAACGATAGCGCGAGCAACAACGCGCCCGCTCCCAGCACGAGGCAGATCGCAAGGAGCTGGCCGGCACTCATGTTCGCCACTCCGAACATGCCGGTTGTTCCCACGAAAACGACGATGAGAAACGCGAATACAGCCAGGAAACGCAATGCCAACACCGGGGTCGAAGGCAGCCGTTTCACTGGCTTCAAAGACCCGGCAAGCCGCTCCACGATGCTCTCCTCGAGACCCGTCGCGGCCGGCGCCGGGCGAGAGAGCAACCAGCCGTAGAGTTGCCGGCAGCGAGCACACTTCTCGAGATGGACGGCTACTTCCGCGGGCACTTCAGCCCCGGAAGCGCCGTAATGGCTGTCCATCAGCCGGTCAGCCTCCTCGCACGTGATGCTAGCTTTTACCTCGGTGCTCATTGCTTTCACCCATCAGGCGCCGGAGCTTTTCGTATGCCCGGTGCGCTTTCTGTTTCACTGCTCCGACCGTGCTGCCCGTAGCGCCCGCCACCTCCTCCAGGCTCATCCCGGTCACCTTGAGCATCAGTACAACCTCTTTCTGGCTGTCCGGCAACTGGTCCAAATACCGGCCTAGCTCATCCTTCAGCTCCGCCCCGGGCGTCGCGGGGTTCTCCGAACGCTCGGGAAGATGTTCTACCACGATTTCGCGCGATTCCACCCGCCGCCGCCGCCGGTAGCCGTCCAGTCCCGTATGCCGGGCGATGGCGAATATCCATGGAAGTACCGGTTCCGCGGGGCGGTAAGTGTGACGCGACTTGTGAATCCGCAGCCAGCATTCCTGTACTAGATCCTCGGTAACGGCCCGTGAGTGCGTCGGTCCCGACAGAAAGCCGAACAGGAGCGGAGTGACCATGCGTACGAGTTGGTCGGCGGCAGCGCGGTCGGCATTCTGGTAGCGAACCATGAGGTCGCGCAGAAGCGTTTCGTCGAGCCCGCGTGCGCGTTTCCCGGTTGCCCGGGAGGCTTCGGCCGGCATAGCTTCCATTTTAACGGCCACAAAGCACAAAACTCCAACAGATAGCATGCCGACTCCGCCGCTACTCCTTGAGCTTTGTATTCGCCCCCGCGGCCCGAGAAGTTACGCTCCTTCGTCCGCAGGGCGCCGCGCATCGGTGAGATTTCGGCCGTCTCTTTCCAGTTGCTTTTCTCCCGCCACCTGTGTCATTTGTGAATGCACGAATCATGGCGTGGAAACGAGGTATCGAATGGCATCACAGACAGCGGACGCGTTGAAGGCGGCTGGCGATAGGATGCGTTGGCCGGTCGTCGGACTGCTCAGCTTCGGCATGATCATCGCCTATTTCGACCGGGTGAACCTGAGCGTCGCCCTGCCCGGCATGGCCGGCGAATTCGGCTGGAGCGAGACGCAGCAGGGCCTGGCCATGTCCGCGATCTTCTGGACCTACACTGCGCTTCAGATCCCTTCCGGCATCCTGGTGGACCGCTACGGCGTGAGGACCCCTTACTTGATCGGCTTTCTGCTATGGAGCGTCGCCTCCGCCGCAACCGCACTCACCGGCGCGCTCAGTGTTCTGGTCGCTTTCCGGCTTCTGGTCGGCATCGGCGAAAGCGTTGTGACGCCTTCCAGCATGCGCTACATCCGCCTCCACTTCGACGAAAAGCACCGCGGGCTGGCCGTTGGCCTCTACATGACCGGCACCAAAATAGGACCGGCTCTCGGGCTTCCCATCTGCGCGGCGCTCGTCGCCGCCGTCGGCTGGCGGGGGATGTTCTTGATCATCGGCGCAGTCAGCCTGGCTTGGCTCCTCCCGTGGCTGATGTGGGTCAAGAAAGACGACATCGCCGCCGTGCCGCGGTCAAAACAACCCAGCGGGCCGGCTACCGACGCCACGCAGCGCATATCCGCCGGCCAAATCATGAAGAGCCCCGTGATGTGGGGTATTATCATCGGCACCTACTGCTACATGTACTTCGTGTACTACTGCATGACCTGGATGCCCACCTACTTCAAACAGGCCCATGGCATGTCGATCAAGGAGATGGGCTGGTACGGCGGCGTGGCCTTCGGCGGCATGGCGGCCGTGGCCGCTCTCGCCGGGTGGGCCGCGGACTGGTTCATCAAGCGCGGGCATGACCCCATCACCGTGCGCAAAACCTTTACCATCGGCGGCTTCCTCCTGGCCGCGACCCAGACTTTCGGAGTCTATACCGACTCGACTTCCGTGATGCTCTTCTTCGCCGTCTTCTCCCTTTGCGGCCTAGGCCTCGCCACGGCAAACTACTGGGCGCTTACCCAGACGCTCATCCCAGGCGGCAGCATCGCCATGGTCGTGGGCATTCAAAACACGGCGGCGAACATGGCCGGCATCGTCTCGCCCTGGCTCACCGGCTGGATGATCGACAAGACCGGCGCCTTTGACGCCCCGATCAAGGCGATCGGCGTCTGGCTGGTGCTCGGCGTCGTCTGCTACCTGGTGCTGGTGCGGCGCAAATACGCCCCGCGCGCCGCATGAAGCCCGCGCCGGACCTACTGGTACTTGGGGTTGTATGCGCCCGGTTCCGCAAACCCTCCTAGCTCCGGACGCATCGTGTTAAACCGCGGGTAGCTCTCCCAGATATCGCCGCCGCCAGTTACGCGCAGGTCGCCGGTGGCGCGGAGAGTGGATTCCAATTCTTCAGCCAGCGCCGATTTCTGCGCCGCAAACGCCGGCTCCTCGGCGAGGTTCTTCAAGCACGCCGGATCGGCGCTGATGTCAAACAGTTGCTCGCCGGGCGCCTTCTCCATCGTCATCTCGAAGAACGGCTTCACCGCCGGGTCGTCCTTGTTCTCGATCAGGTAGCTCTTCGAGGGGCTCGCGTCGATGTCGTAATACTCCTCCGGAACTCCCGCCGGATAGCGCTCCGGCGCGAAGTTCCGGATATAGAGGTAGTCGTGGGTTCGCAGCGCTCGCGCCGGATAGCCGAGATTGTCGAACCGCGCGTGCGAGTGACGCTCCCGTCCCGAACAGGCCGACGTGCGTGACGCATCGACCCGTCCAGCTTTCCCGGACCGCAAGACATCCAGAAAGCTCCGTCCCGTCACCACCTCCGGCGCCGTCACGCCGGCTGCCTCGAGAAATGTCGGCGCGAAGTCGGTAAAGCTGATCAGGTCTTCCACCGTTCGTCCGCCCTCGAATGCCGCCGGCCACGACACCGCCAGCGGCATGTGAATCCCGTATTCGTACATCGTCGCCTTCGCCCGCGGGAACGCCATCCCATTGTCCGAGGTCGTCACCACCAGCGTATTCTCGAGTTCGCCGGCCGCTTCCAGGCTGTCGAGCATCTTGCCGAGCTGGGTATCGTACCACTCGACTTCGTAGTAGTAGTCCAGAATGTCGCTCCGCACCACGTCGCAGTCCGGCAAGAAACCAGGCACGATCACGTCATGCAGCTTCTTGCCGGACTCAAGTCCGATGCCGTTCTGGAACCTGCGGTGCGGTTCGCTGCCGCCGTACCAGAAGCAGAACGGCTGCCCGCTGTCACGCGCTGCCAGAAAGTCGTCGAAGTTGGCCGCGTAGTCCGTTTGGCGGATCCCCTCCGGCGTGCTCTCGAAAGTCTTCTCCTGCCACGGATTACCCGCCGGGTTGTGCTCCCACCCGCTAGCCTCGAAGTTCGCCGGCCCCGCGCCTTTCCCGGTGTAGCCCACATGATAGCCCGCTGCCTCCAGCAACTCCGGATACACCTCCAGGCCGGTCGAAAAATGAGCCGCGTGCGTGCCGGCCTCGCCAAGCTGCCAGTGCGGGCGGCCCGTAAGGATGACCGCCCGCGAAGGAGCGCAGCCCGGCGATCCGCTTACCGCGTTGGTAAAGAAAACGCCGCGCTCGGCCACCCGGTCAAAAGCCGGCGTCTTTACCACCGCATCCCCGGCCGCGCTCACGTGCGGGAATGACTGGTCATCGGATATCGCGAATAGTATGTTTGGACGTTTCGGACCTCCGCTGCAGCCGTTCAGATGAAGAAGCGCCGGCGCGCCACCCAAGGCCGCGAGAAAAGAGCGGCGATTCAAATAGCTTCCATGACGAGAATCGGACATAATCTGATCCAAAACATATCACGTCCCCGCCCATTTCTCATCATCGTTTCGCGGCCCCGGTCAGCGGCTCACTTCCAGTCGTACACCCATGCCCGCGCCCCAAGCATCATGAGATCTCCGTTCAACTCCACGGTCACCCCGCGATCACTGAAGTTTGCCAGCGCCCAGCTTCCGTCCGAAAAGGGATATAGCGCCACGTCCGCCGGAGCTTTGAGTGTAAATCCGAGCGGTTCCAGTAACCTGCCGCGGAGCTCATCCAAATGCCGTTGCGGCATCTCAAGCAGCGACACCGGGTTCCCGGACACGCGGAGTACGTGGATATTCGTCGCCGCCAGCTCCACCTTACCGGAGATCCGCCGCGCCAGCCCGTCCGTGATTAGCACCGGTCTCCCCGTTTCGACGAAAGCGGTCAGACGTTTCGCGAGCCCCAGATCGCTCCAGCCGTGGATCGGAATGAACACCCCGGCCGCCTGCGAGGGAAACTCATGGACCGGAACGAGTGGGATTCCGAGCATTCCCACGACGTCGAAAACGAAAGCTTCATCCTCGGCGGTGCTGCCCGGTGGCCTGTAGGCGGACAGCCCCACCGGCTTGCGCTTCGCCACCTCGGCGGCCACGTCGAGAAGCTCGGGGATGCTTGACCGCAGAGCTGCGACGTCCTCGGGGCCAAAGTTTTGCTGCAGCGCACCGTAGGAAAAAAGCACGGTCTCCCTCGCCCCCGCCAGCACCGTCTGCCGCGCCTGCTCCACGTATGTCTTCTCCGTGGTGCGCTCCGAATCAAACCAGCCCCCGCCGGTCTTGCCCCCGCCGATGCCGCTCAGCCAGCGCATGACAAAGTAGGCTTCATACTGAAGCTGGCCATTCGGTTTATCGCGGTCGCGGGTCTCCGTCCCGACCCAGATCTTGTCGAACTCCCGGCTCTGGCGGATCACGTCGTAGCCCCGCTCACGATAGCGGTCATACCACTGCGGGTATTTGATAACCACCCGCGCCTTCGGATTCACCTGCCGCGCCGCACCAATCACGTGCGACTGCGAAAGCTGCAGCATCAGCTCCTGCCGGTAGTCCTCCCACGAATCCGTTGGGACTGGATAGGTGTTGGTGCGGATGCGAACCAGCTTCTCCTTTCGCGCCCGGTCGCATTCGTCGCAAGTGCAGTGCGCGAAAAAATGGTCGTCGATGATGACCTCGTTGAACAGCCGCGCCGTGAATTCGACGATCGAGCGAAGTTGTGTCTGAGTCCCCTGATTCGTGTAGCAGGAGACCATGTTCCAGCCAGTGGCAATCTTGCCGATCTGGGTTGCCGAGATCGCGCCCGCCACCCGGAAGCCTTCCTTCACGAACCGGTCGCGGGCCCGCTCGAGAGCCGCCTGATCCGCTTGGTAGCGGGACCGGTACGATTCCAGGTAGACCTTGGTCACGCCCGTCGCCTTGCACCACTCGATCGCCCGCTTCATTCCCTCCGCGGTGGAAAGATGATCCCGAACATCCTGGGCCGTGAAGAGCGTGGAGAAACGGTGGGTGTTGGTCTTCGCTCGCGCGAGAGTCCACAAATCGACCCCCAAGGCCGGCTGGCAAGCGGCCCACGCCCCCAGGACCAACGCGAAAACGACTCTCATTCTCTCTACTAAGAGCCTAACGCAATTCTAACCGCCGGAGCGCGCGAAACCGCAAAACCGTGAATTGGCCGCCCCCTTTTCCGTGATATATTCCATTACCATGCGATTTGTTCCGCTATTCTTCTTGCTTGTAATGGCTTCTCTTGGAGCGCCAGATGTCGAACGGTTCGGCCTGGTTGAAATTCCTTTCGAGGCCGCCGGCGCCTACTCCAACCGATATACCCAACTGGAAGCCTCCGCCGTAGTGACGCGCCCTGCGGGCGATGTCTGGCGCTTACCGCTCTTCTGGGATGGCGGCAACACGTGGAAGTTGCGCATCAGCCCGGATGCCGCCGGCCGGTGGCATTACCGGATCTCCTCTCCCGATAAGGGCCTCGACCGCCGGACCGGATCCTTCGACTGCGTCCCGTCCAACCGCCCCGGCGGCATCCAACCGATGACCGGCTACCCACATCATTTCCAGTACCAGAACGGCCAACGCTTCTGGTTCATGGGCGACACCGCGTGGGGGTATGTCACCAATAGCGAAGAGGACAAGCACGGCCGCGAGCAGTCCCAATACTACGTGAAAGTGCGCGCTTCCCAGGGCTTCAACGTGATCCACACGATGATGATGAGCGAGCAGGGCGTCGGCAACGATGGCGGCTTTCCGTTCACTGAGATCTCCGCCGAAATGATCAATCCCGCCTACTGGCAGGAAGTGGACCGCCGCATCGCCTACGCCAACGAGCAAGGCGTCGCTGTCGGCCTCGCCCTCGCCTGGGGCGATAAGCGCCGTCAGGAACCCTTCGCCTGGCGTATGATTCCCGGCGTCGAGGCCCGCCAGCGCTACGCCCGCTACATCGGCGCCCGCTACGGCGCTTATAACGTTTACTTCATCGTCTCCGGCGAGTGGCACGCCGAACGCAACACCCGCGACGGCGTCACCGAAGACGAAGTGTTCGACGAGTTCGTCGCCATCGGCAACGCTCTCGACGCCGCCGACCCCCACGAACGCATGATCGGCATTCATCCGATGACCGGTCACGGCAGCGTCCGTGAATTCAACTCCGCTCCGTGGATGAGCTTCGGAGACTATCAGCAGACCTACCAGAATCTTCACGAGCGCGCCGCGCTATCCCGTTATCACGGCGGCCCCGTGGTGAATTCCGAATACGGCTATCACCTCCGCGACCAGACTGGCGACGGCCAGCCCGACAAAGCCAACAGCTTCCACGCCGACGACATGCGCCAGGCCTCCTGGGATATCGTCATGGCCGGCGCCTATCTCGTCACCGGATTCGGCACTACATACTTCGGCGGCCACCGCGACCCCGGCCCCTTCCACGTCGACGCCCCGCGGAACGACGACTGGGAAGAGCAGATCGGCTACATCCAGAAGTTCTTCGAGCAGGTCGAATACTGGCGCCTCATCCCGGCCTCCCAGCTCATCGAATGTGAAACTCCCCGCACCGGCGACCGCCGGCACACCTACACCGATAGCGGCCGCACCCGCACCGATATCCGTCCGCCGGAAACAGTCTACTGGGCCCTCGCCATCCCGGGCGAAACCTACATAGTCTATGCCCGCGGCGTGAGCGCCCCCATCATCCTCGACCCCGGCGGCCGCCCCGGCGAATTCCGTGTTAGCCGCTATGATCCCCGCACCGGGCAGACGGCGGATGCGGGCATCATGAAGGAGGAGGGCCGCAACGCCAGATTCCGCCTCGAGGTCCCCGACGCTGACGACTGGGTCATCCTCCTCGATCGTGTCCGGTAGCTTCCGGCCCGGCTTGCATGCACACCGGCTTTCCCGGGAAGGAGTGATATCCGCCCGAAGCAGCGGCAACCGCTGGCACGTGGTCTAAGATTGGAGGAAATGATTCGCACTGTTGTTATCTTCCTGTTCGTCGCCCTGGCGATGCCCGCCCAGCATCTGCGCGTCGCCTCGAACAACCGCTACCTCGAACGCGCTGACGGTTCGCCGTTCTTCTACCTCGGCGACACCGCCTGGGAACTCTTCCAGCGCCTTAACCGGGAAGAAGCGGACCGTTACCTCGCCGACCGCGCCGAAAAAGGCTTCACCGTAATTCAGGCCGTGGTCATT
>CAYXVG010000083.1:0-21242 GCA_964468205.1 uncultured Solibacteraceae bacterium
ACTTTTCTCGTCAATCAGTTTGTTGGTATACATGGTCGTTTGGCTCTCCCCTCCGAGAGGCTGGCTACTATCATTGTAACCGGAGCGCTATGGCATTCGAATTCTACACCGGCCGCCGCCTGGTCGAGCTAACCGGCCGCCGAGCCCGCACACTCGCCGGGCTGATGGAACAGCTCCGCCACGTGCCCACGGCCGCCATATTTCACCACACTCACGGACGTTTCCTGACCCACCATTTCCGCGAGCCCAGCTTTTTCAACGACTTCGCCGAATGGGCCTCACGCGCCTTACAGGAGCAGGCCGCGGCCGAGAAGCTGGCCGCAATCGACATGCTCCAGTTTACGTGCCTCGAAGAGCTTCGGAACGCTCTCGTCAAAGCCATCGATTCCGCTCTCGAAGTCACAAATGGCCGCGTTCGCGAATGCCCGCCCGGCGACGAATTCCACTTCTGCAAGGTGAAGAACTTCATCCTTCCAACCGGGATGGCGGCCCGAAACCTCGAGGAATTCGCCTCCATGTTGCCCAATTGCACGAACGCTTCCACCTTCTTTCACTTCTTCGAAGCGCGGTTGAGACTCGGCAAGAAGACCAACGATTTTTCCATCTGGCTCACTGACAACGGCGAGCGGCGTTTGGCCGACGAGATCGACCATCTCGACCCCTATTCCATGACGCTCGAAGAGCTGCGCCGCCAGATCCACGTGCTTTGCCGGCGGAGGCTGGCGGAGGGATAGATGAAAATGGACCTGCGAGAGTACGCCGAAGTCGTCAGCCAGCAGGTTATCGACGAACTGCGGATCATCGCCGGCCGCCTCGCTGGGAAAACCCTCCAGAACATCAACGCCACGGCCGTCGGAGGAGGCGTCGCCGAGCAATTGACCCGAATGGTTCCGTTCCTTCGCGAACTCGGAGTGCCAACCTTCTGGGACACCATCAAGGGCGATCAAGCTTTCTTTAACGTTTGCTGGAGCTTCCATCGCGCCCTCCACGGCCAGCCCACCGAAATCACCGAGGAGATGCTCGATATCTACTGCGCGAACACACAGATGAACCTTCGCGAGACCCCCATCACCGGCGACTTCGTTATGGTGCACGATCCGCAGCCACTTGGGATGATTGAACACAAGGAGTCCCATGGACGCTCGTGGATCTGGCGCTGCCACGTAAACCTCTCCAACGCTCCGCAGAAACTATGGAAGTTTCTGAGCGATCGCGCCGAGAAATACGACGCCTCCCTCTTCCCCGTGCCGGATTTCGCGCGCGAATTGCCGATTCCCCAATATGTCGCGCCGCCGTGCATCGACCCGCTCAGCGAGAAGAACAAGGAACTGCCGGCGTCGGAGATCGAACGCGTGCTCGAAAAATACGGGCTCGATCCGGCGCGGCCGATTCTCACCCAGATCTCGCGCTTCGATTGGTTGAACGACCCGCTCGGCGTCATCACCGCCTACCGCATGGTGAAGCGCCGCCACAATTGCCAGCTTGTCCTGGCCGGCGGCGGAGAGGCGGAGGACCCGGAATCGGCGCCTATGCTGCGAAAGGTCCAGCAGCAGGCCGACGAGGACCCGGACATCCACGTCGTGCCGCTGCCGCCGTTCAGCGACCTCGAGGTCAACGCCCTGGTGAGGGGCTCCACCATCGTCTTCCAGAAGTCAGTGCGGGAAGGCTTTGGGCTCACGGTTAGCGAAGCGCTTTGGAAGCGCAAGCCGGTGGTCGGCGGAGCCGTTGGCGGTATCAAGCTGCAGGTGATTAACGGTGCCACCGGCTTCCTCGTGCACTCGCCCGAAGGCGCCGCCACCCGCGCCATGCAACTCCTGGCTGATCCAACCATGCGCAAGCAGATGGGCGACAACGGCCACGAACACGTGCGGCACAACTTCCTGCTCACCCGGCTGGCGAAAGATTATCTCTTGACCATGCTCTCCCTCATGCATCCTGGAAAGGACCTGGTGAACCTGTGAGCTATTTCACCGATAACCGCTCCCGCTACCTCGAGGAGTTGGCGGCGTACCTCCGCATACCCAGCATCAGCACGCTGGCCGGAAGCAAGCCGGATATCGAGCGCGCGGCCCTCTTCACCAAGGAGCGTCTGGCGGATGCGGGCCTCGACAACGCCAGCCTCATCGAGGGCCGGGGAAATCCGCTGGTCTACGCTGACTGGCTCCATGCGGAAGGGAAGCCGGCCATCCTCTTCTACGGCCACTACGACGTTCAACCGCCTGACCCGGTCGAAGAATGGAGGTCTCATCCTTTTGAGCCGGACGTCCGCGGCGACAACATCTATGCCCGCGGCGCTTCCGATGACAAGGGCCAACTCTACATCCTCATCAAGGCCGTCGAGGCGCTGCTCGCCACCACGGGCCGGCTGCCCGTCAATGTCCGCTTTCTCATCGAAGGCGAGGAGGAAGTGGGCGGCCCGCACATCGAGACATTCGTGGCCAGCGGTGATGCTCGCCTCGCGGCCGGCGCGGTGGTGATTTGCGACACCGAGATGTTCGCGCCGGAGATTCCAACTCTCTGCGTGGGCCTGCGCGGTATTGTCTACGGCGAGTTGACCGTCACCGGCGCGGACCACGACCTCCACTCAGGCGTCTACGGCGGCGTTGCTCCCAATCCGATTCAGGCGGCCGCCGAGATTCTGACAGCGCTCAAAGACCGCGATGGCCGCATTCGGATTCCGGGATTCTATGACAAGGTGACTCCGCCCACCGATGCCGAGATGGCCGCTTGGAAGGCCCTGCCGTTCGATGAAGAGCAATACCGGCAGAAGGAAGTCGGCGTCGCCGAATTGGTCGGCGAACCGGACTATTCGCCTCTCGAGCGGGTGTGGGCGCGGCCAACGCTCGAGGTCCACGGCATCCGGGGCGGATTCACTGGAGAAGGCGCCAAAACGGTGATTCCGGCGCGCTCCGTGGCCAAGATCAGCGCCCGGCTCGTGGCTGACCAGGATCCGGCGCAGGCCGAAGCGCAACTCGAAGCCGCCATTCGTGAAGCTACCCCGAAGGGCGTCACGGCCGCCTGGAGGACGATTCACCGCGGCGCACCCTCGCTGGTCAACACCGGTAACGCGTTCATACGCTCCGCGGCCCGGGCAATGGAGGAGATCTTCGGCAATCCCACCGTCTATATCCGCTCCGGCGGTTCCATCCCGGTCGTCGGCGTCTTCGACCAGCACCTGAAGATTCCCAGCGTGATGATGGGCTTCGGCCTCCCGGATGACAACTTGCACGCACCGAACGAGAAGCTCTACCTGCCGAACTTCTACCGCGGGATTGAAGCCGTGGCCCGATATCTGGAAATCCTGGGGGAACAGTGAGCGAACTATCACCCGACGCCGTCTGGCAGAGCCTTCTGCGCGACTCCGGCGAGGAGCGATTCGACCCTTCCATGGTGGAGGGACTGCCCGATGCCGCGCAACGCTATCTCTTGCACGCGATCGCTCCCGGGGCCGTGCTCTCCACTTGTGTGGAGGTGGAAATGGAGGGCCGCTTCCGCTCCAAGCCCGGCGGCCAATGGATGGCCATGCGCGGATCCGAACTGCTCGCGCTGCCCGGCGGCTTCATCTGGCGCGCCGAGATCGGAGGGTTCTTGCGGTTCAGCGGCTACGATCTCTACGCCGGCGGCCAGGGCCAGATGAGTTGGAAGCTCTGGGGAGTCTTGCCGCTGCTCACCGCTTCCGGACCGGACGTCGACCGCTCCGCCCGCGGCCGCCTCGTGGCGGAAGCAGCCGCCTGGCTGCCGGCCGCCCTGCTGCCCGCTTACGGCGCCCGCTGGGAGCCGATCAACGACCAAGTCGCCGTGGTGCGGCTCTCGGTCGACGGCGAGGAATTCCCCATCACCGTCCGGATTAACGAGGACGGTGCGGCCAAGGCCTTTCAACTCGACCGCTGGGGTAACCACCTGACCCCCAACAACGAATGGGCCACCATCCCCTCCGCCGCCATCTGCCGCGCCGAGAAAACCTTCTCCGGCATCACCATCCCCAGCGAACTCTCCGCCGCCTGGTGGACCGGCAGCGACCGCGAATTCGAATTCTTCGAAGCCCACATCACCGACATCCGCTACCATTAACTCGGAGACAGTCTCACCTCGTCCCCGCACCCTCTCGCACACACTTCGGCTCCCTCGTGAGCAAGCCCTCGCACCAGTACCAGCGGATCGCCTCCCGCAGAGCCTGCTCCACCGGCGTGTACTCGATTCCCAACTCCCGCCGTGCCTTTGTCCCGTCCACCCGGAACCCGTGCGTCGCCAGCCGGAACGCGGCCTTCGTCAACAGCGGCGGATGGCCAGTCCGCCGGGCCTTCCACTCCTCGAGGCTGGCGAATAAGCCGGCCATCCACGCTGGGACTTTCACCGGCCGCCTCACCCCCGCAAGCTCTCCAATCATCTGAAAAAACTCCTCGGTCGACAGAGCCCGCGCCGCCAGGCAGTAAGTCTCGCCCCACTTTTCCCGCTCCGCCGCCCGGATATGCCCCTCGGCCACGTCGTCACTCGCGACATAAGTGAGCACCCCCGGGAAAATCGCCGGCAGCTTCCCACTGAGAAACTCCACTATCGACTGGCCCGTTGGCTTCAGATCTCCCGGCCCCAGCACCGCCGCCGGACGGATGATCGCCACCCGCAGCCGTTCGCCAAACTCCCGCGCCACCAGCTCGGCCCGGTATTTCGCCTCCTCGTAGAGCGTCAAAAAGTACCCGCGGTGCTCCGTTTCCTCGTTCCCCGTCTCCCCGCGACGCTCCCCCACGCAGGCCGACGTCGAGGTGTAGACGACCCGGCCCACTCCCGCCGCGAGAGCCGCCTCAAAGGCGTTGCGCGTCCCTTCGATCTCCGTCCGCATCAGCTTGTCGCGATCCGTCGTGAACATCTCGTAAATCGCCGCCGCGTGATACAGAATGTCGCAGTCTTCCAACGCGAGCGCAACTGAGTCGCGGTCGAGAATATCGCCTCGCGCAATCTCCACGCCCGGCTCTTCATCCAACCCCGTAGTGTCGCTCGAGACCCGCGCCAGCACGCGCACGGACACGCCGCGCCCCAGCAGCTTTCGCACAATCACCCCGCCAACAAATCCGGTTCCGCCTGTTACCAGTGCGCGCATAACTCACGATGATGACAGATTCCGCGTTCCGCTTCGTGCGTTTCGCATTAAGATGGAAATGGAGGGAAACAGATGCCTACCGCATTGGTATTCGCGGTTTACGGCGTTGCGGCGCTCCTGGCTCTGTTCCTGCTGTATCAATTTCGCGCCACTCACTGGTATCTCCACGTCTTGAGCTTAGTCATCGCTCTGGTCGTAGGGCTGATACCGATTCCACCGGAGTGGCACGTTCCGGTGATCGAGCTGATGTTCGGCGCCATATTCCTCTTCTTCTTCGCTTGGGGAATCTGTGCGCCGCTGTTCCCGCATCGCCATCACCCCGGCGGCCAGCGCCCACGGGCGCACCACGCCTGACACGGCGGAACCAGGAAGCCGCGCGCAATGTTGAGCCGGCCGCTTTGCGGCCAGGCGATAAGGGGATATTTTTGTCATACAATAACGGGCGATGATCGACAGAAGAACTTTCCTCGCCTCTCTCGGCGCGCTTCCCGCCTCGCTGACCGCGCAGGAGCGCACGCCCGAACCACAGCGCGTTGAAGCGTTCACCGCGCCCCCGAAACCCGCTATCGCACTCAATCACGCCGGCTTCAAACCGGACGCCCCCAAAACCGTGATCTACCGGCTCACCGGCGGCGATACGCCCACGGAGTTTGAAATCCGGGAAATCGGCCACCCGCCCATTCCGTTCCACGAAACCATGCCGCTCCGCCCCGCGAAGTCCGAACTTGGCGACTGCCTCACCGGCGATTTCAGCAGCGTCAAACTCGACGGCCTCTACCAGGTCCGCATCGGCGAAGAGCGCTCCGTGCCCTTCTTCATCAACCGCGAAGTCTGGCATCGGACCATCCCCCGGGCCTTCAATTACTATCCGCTGCAGCGCTGCGGCATCGCCGTCCCCAACGTTCACCCGGTCTGCCACCTCGACGACGCCTTTCGCACCGACAACGGCGAGTACGTCGACACCACCGGCGGCTGGCACGACGCCGGCGATCTCCGCAAATGGCTGGGCACCACCATGCTCAGCGCCACTGCCTTACTCACGCTCGACCGCAACCTCGGCGACCGCTGGAACCTCGACGGCTCCGGCCGCCAGGTGATCCTCGACGAGGTGAAATGGGGCAACCGCTACATTCTCAAAATGCAGGACACCGACGGCCGCATCTGGCACGACGTCGCCGGCAACCCCGGCAACGAGATGAACCACTGGACCGATAACATCCTCGGTACCAAGGACGACCGCAACCTCGCCGTCAACAAGCCCAACGCCTTCCAGGCCCAGTGGGTCGTCGTCCAGGCGATGGTGGAGCAGGCCTTCCGCGACGTCGACCCCGGTTACGGCCGCAACTGCCTCGCCCGCGCCCATGCCTGCTGGAACGCCTCCAAACCCGGCGGCGAGTACCGCGAGATCAGTTGGTGGACCTTCGCCGCCATGGAGATGCACCGCGCCACCGGCGACGCGAAATGGAGCGGCGAAGCCGCCGCCCTGGCCCGCCGCGTGATGGCCATGCAGAACCGCGAGCACCGCTACGGCCAGAAACTCGTCCGCGGTTGGTGGCACACCTCCGAGGAAAACGACGAGCCTTACTTCAGCCGCACCACCCAGTCCGCGATGGCCCCGCTGGCGCTCGCCAAGATGGCCGAGACCTTCCCCTCCCACCGCGACGCGAGGAAGTGGAAAGACGCCGTCCGCCTCCACCTCGACGAGTACGTCATGCCGCTCGTGGAGCGTAGCGCCTACCTGCTCATGCCCGAAGGCGTCTTCGCCGGCTCGCCCACGCCCGAGCGCTACCGCCCGCTGGCCGGCGAGCTGACCTACCGCTTCTTCATGCCGGTCCGCCGCCAGCAATGGTGGCTTGGCACCACATCTCACATTGGCGGCTACGCCGCCCTTCTGGCCGCCGGCGCCCGCATGTTCGGCGACCGCGCCTACTCTGACGTCGCCGTCCGCCAGCTCGAATGGCTCCTCGGCGCCAACCCCTTCGCCGCCAGCCTCATGACCGGCGTCGGCCTCAACCAGCCCTACCCGCACTCCCGCTTCGTCGGCCTCATCGACGGCGCCATCATGAACGGCATCGCCGGAAACGCCGACGACGAGCCAGTGCTCGATACGAAAAACGGCTACGACTGGCGGACCACCGAGTACTGGCAGCCCCACAACGCTTGGTTCCTCTGGGTGGTCTCCGAACTGGAACGCCCCGCATAGAGAAGGCTGCGCGCCATCTACCCGGGGTGGTCTTCGAGCCGCCCCGGCGTGGCTCTCAATTCGTTCAGCGAGACGTGGCGGACAGCCCTGCTGAATCTACAAACCCGCCACAATGCTGAACGAGCAGGTGACCCGCCCGCCAAGTATGTACTCCCCGCACTTCTGGGGATTTTGGGTCCGCCGCCCTGCTCTTGCTTCGCCTTCTCCATTTACTCCCCGCACTTCTGGCGATTTTTTTGCAGTACTCCCGGTGGGCTAGTGTCCGCATTTGTTCGTCAGGAATCACAAGATGTCCGGGATGACCAACACGGCGCTCGGGATTCTCCAGACGCATGTCGAAATCTTCGAACAACTGGGTACACTGCCGGAAAGCGTGTTTGATGTGCCCAGCACCCATTTCCCTGAGCGGTTCTGAGAAAACGTGCAGAACGAAAGAATCCCCGGACGGCTCGGCCTCTCCCGGGTGGCCCTCAAACCGGGGCAACCCATGATTCGATTCCAATTCATACTCGAATACGTGGACATCCGGTACGATGCATTCCGCCGGAACTTTGTTTTGGTCGCGCCCGCTGAAGTCGCCTCGGATCTGCCGTGGCCCGGGACCGTGGAAGATGTCCTCCGGCGTCCCATCTTCCACACCAACACCTGTGTTCCCCCCCCAATCGGAATCAAGGCTCGAATGCCGTCCTCGATTTCGACAAAACCGTACAGCCCATGCAGCACCAGATAGCGCTCACCTTGCCTCTCGCACCTCTTGAATTGCGCGTCTCATCCCAAAATCAGTTGGAAACCCGCCCAGTGGAAAGGATGAGACGTCTCTTGGCGGAACTGCACCCGTCTCGCCGCCTTCCACAAAGCCTCCCGTGGAGGCTGTCCGGCCAGCAAATTCGATAGAACTGCTCGCGGCCTCACTCAACTCCGTCAGCGCCTCCTGCCGCGCTCCGCCGCCCCTCTTCTTCGCCGTCGATCCGCGGAAATGATCCACCGCCACGTTATGCGCGATCCTCTTGAGAAACGCCCCCAGTGATTCGGCGTGCTCGGCCCGGTTATCCCGAAGCACACGGCACCGGTCCGCGCACAGCTTCAAGTAGGTATCCTGGATGAGATCATCGACGAGTTCGGGATCCGCCGCCTCGAACGCCGCCACCACCCGGAGCACCGTCACCGCTATTACCCGGTGATAGCGGCGCTGAAACTCCTCCCACGCGGCGGCGTCGCCGCCCTGGACGCAGGCGTCGACAAGATCCGAAATCGCGGCGGCAGAGTAATCCACCAAGTTATCCCAGTTCCCAGCGGGAATTTTCCGGAGTATAGCACGAGTTTGGCAAAAGTATTGAAAAAAAACGCCCGTTCAGAAACGCAAACTCAGGAAGAACGCTCCGCCCGGTCCCGCCGGCCCCTCAAGCCTCGTACAGAAACCGCGGATACCGCTCCACCGGTCCCGCCGGCCCCTCAAGCCTCGTACAGAAACCGCGGATACCGCTCTACCGGTCCCGCCGGCCCCTCAAGCCTCGTACAGAAACCGCGGATACCGCTCCACCGGTCCCGCCTCGCTCCTCCGCGCCCGGCAATAAATCTGCTCACCTCGCATCTCCGTATCGAAGCCGTTACGCTTCAGCAGCTCATACGCCCACGTCCCCTCCTCGTATCCGTCGATCCGGTCCGTGAACAGCAACCCCGTTTCGAAGCCTGCCGACTCCAGCAGCCGCCGCAGCTCAAACGGCGTGTATTCCCGCACATGCGGGCTGTCGCCGCCGGACTTCTCCGGGTGCGGATAGCATGAAAAGATCTGCGGGCTCTGAAAACCGTGCAGCAGACGGATCACGCTGCCCAGACTCGCGCAGTTCGGCGTCGTCAGCACCAGCGCGCCCCCGGGAGCCAGAATGCGCCGGATCTCGAGCAGCATGTGCATCGGATCCAGCTTCAGGTGCTCGATGATCTCGCAAGCGAGTACGCACTGAAAGTGCCCGTCCGGATACGGAAACGGATCGCGCTCGGCGTCGAACAAATCCACCTGGCATTCAAAGGAATTACCGTTCACCATGGCCGTCTTGCGCTCGGTCCGCCCCAACGGGCCATAGTAGCCGCCCCGGACCTCCGCATACCCTATCTCCAGCGCCAGCGCCGGCGTAATCTGCATGTAACAGCCCAACTCCAGCACCCGCGACGGCCCCTGCGGCCGCGGCACAATCGCCAGCGTCTGCACCAGC
Source organism: uncultured Solibacteraceae bacterium (assembly GCA_964468205.1). Lineage (GTDB taxonomy): Bacteria > Acidobacteriota > Terriglobia > Bryobacterales > Bryobacteraceae > CAWELS01. The sequence goes on from CAYXVG010000083.1 coordinate 9,509, forward strand.
CTCTGCAAATGAGTCCGCACATACGCGGCCCCCGCCGGATCCAGATCGAGCGACCGGAAAAACGCCTCCCAGCGCCTCCACGCCGCGTCCGGCTCCGGCGGCGTGAAATACGGAGTCCGGTAGTTCCGGCGCGTCAGGAAAACGTCCACCGCCTGCAGCGCCCGCCGCACCTTGCCCAACGTGTTCAGCCTCATGAACACATGGTACTCAGGCGGCCATCACACCGGAACCTGCCGCCTCGCCCCCCGCCAGCCGAACAGTTGAGCTGTCTACCAGTTCATACTGCAAACTCGTTTCTGCCATGACAAATCGAACTCTTTTCAGCCGCCTCCCCGCCTCCCCCGCTCAGGCCAATGGGTAGACTGTTGCCATGTACACCGTCGGCAGACTCGCCAGCCAGTTCGGCCTCTCCCGCAGCGCGCTGCTCTACTACCACCGCATCGGCCTGCTGAAGCCCTCGGGCCGCAGCCGCGCCGGCTACCGGCAGTATACGAATCGCGACATCGAAAGGCTGGAACTGATCTGCCAGTACCGCGACGCCGGCGTCCCGCTCGCCGAGATCCGCAACATCCTCGACGGCCCCGAATCCGAACTCGCCCGCGCCCTCGAGGCGCGCCTCATCCGCATCAACGGCGAGATTCGCCGCCTCCGCGGCCAACAGCGGCTGATTCTCGGCCTACTCGAAAAACCCGAGCTCATCCGCAAAGTCGGCGTCATGAACAAGGAGCAATGGATCAACCTGCTCCGCGCCGCCGGCTACGACGACGACGCCATGGAACGATGGCACGCCGACTTCGAACGGACCGCCCCCGATCAACACCAGGCTTTCCTCGAATTCCTCTGCATCCCCGACAAGGAGATTCTGGCCATCCGCCACTGGGCGCGCCGCGCGCCGCACTAACCCGCTCCGCTCGTGTATCTTCCCCGCCAGGGGTTCCAGAAAAACAGACCTTGTGGTATAGATCTATAAGAGAGGACTAGCCGAAAAATGAAAACCCGCAACTCCCGACGCAGCTTCCTCGCCGCCGGTCTGGCGCTCCCCGCCGCCGGTCTGGCGTCCCCCCAAGCCGCCACTCCCGAAGTCGAATTCCGGAACCTCGGCAAGACCGGGCTGAAGGTCAGTTCCCTCGGCTTCGGATGCATGCTGGCCTCTGACCCCGCCGTCATCGAAGCCGCCATCGATCAGGGCGTCAACTACATCGACACCGCCCGCGTCTACCAGGGCGGCAACAACGAACGCATGGTCGGCGCCGCCATCAAGGGAAAGCGCGACAAAATCGTCCTTGCCACCAAGGCTCGCATGCCAACCAAGCAGGGCGTTCTCGAGGAACTCGACACCAGCCTCTCGGAACTCGGAACCGACTACGTCGACGTCTGGTTCATCCACAACAAGAACACGCCCGAAGAGGCCAAGGACGAGTTGTTCGAAGCTCAGGAGATCGCCAAGCAGGCCGGCAAAATCCGCTTCCGCGGACTCAGCTACCACTTCAACATGCCCCAGATGCTCGAGCACACCCTCAAGCTCGGCACTATCGATGTCGCCCTACTCACCTACAACTTCATCGTCGGTGACGAAGTTGGAAACGCGATCAAAAAGGCCCGCCGGCAGGGCCTCGGCATCGTCGGCATGAAGGTGATGGCTGGCGGTTACGCCCGCATCAAGCGCGGAGACCGCCTCTATGGCCAAGATGCCGACGACCTGACCGCGAAGCTCAAAAAACCCAGCGCCATGAAAGCCGCGCTCAAATACGTGCTGCGGAACCAGTCCATGGACACCGCCATCATCGGCATCACGGACTTCTCCGAACTCGAAGAGGACATCCAGGCGATGTCGGAAAAGTTCACTGCGGAAGACAGCCAGTTGCTGGCGCAACAGCGCGACCTCATCCGGCCTCTCTACTGCCGCGCCTGCGGCGCCTGCACCGGTCCCTGCGCCGTCTGCGAAAAGGGCGTGCGCGTCGCCGAAACCCAGCGCCAGCTCATGTACGCCGAAGGCTACGGCCAGTTCCCCATGGCCCGCGAAGCCTGGCTGAACCAGCCGGCCGCAGCGCGCGCCGCCCGCTGCGAGGATTGCTCCACCTGCACCCTCCAGTGCCCGCACGGCCTCGACGTGCGCAACAACCTCATCCGCGCGCAGCACCTGTTCGCCTGACGTCCCATACGTTATATACTTGCAATCGCGATGACCAACCAAACCTCCCGACGAACCTTCGGAAAGGCTGCCTTCGCTGCCGCCTTCGGCGCCGGCGCCGTGCCCGCCAAAACCAAAATGTGGAGCCCGGACCCGGGTATCAAACTCGCCCTCCAGGTCGGCCGCGGTGACGATGAAGAGGACTACCAGTTCGCTACGCAGCTTGGCGTAACCCACGTCACCATGTCCACCAATCTCGAAGGCGCCAATGCCGCCAACTACAAGCGGATGCGCCAGAAGGTGGAAAGCCACGGCCTCAAAGTCTGGAACATCGGCAACCCCAGCGTCCACAACATGGAGGAGGTCACCCTCAACCTCCCCGGCCGCGACGAAAAGATCAAGGAGTACATCCAGTTCCTCCGCAACCTCGCCGCCGCCGGCATCTACTACACCACCTACGCCCACATGGGCAACGGCATCTGGTCGAGCGAGCGCGAAACCGCCCGCGGCCGCGCCCCCGCCCGCGCCCTCGATCTCTCCAAGGAGCACAAGGGCCACTGGAACGGCAAGGTCTTCACCAACCCCCTCTCCCACGGCCGCGAGTACTCCGAAGAAGAACTCTGGGAAAACTACACCTACTTCATCAAGCAGGTCGTCCCCGTGGCCGAGGAACTCGGCATGCGAATCGGCATCCACCCCGACGACCCGCCCGTGGTCAAGCTCGCCGGCGTCCCCCGCTGCATCTTCGGCAACTTCGACGGCTACATGAAGGCCTTCGAAATCGCCAACAGCCCGAACATCGGCATCTGCCTCTGCTGCGGCTGCTGGCTCGAGGGCGGCAAGGGCATGGGCAAGAACGTCGTCGACGCCATCAAGGCCTTCGCCGCTCAAAAGCGCCTCTTCAAGATCCACTTTCGCAACGTCGACAAGCCTCTGCCGCACTTCGTCGAAACTTTCCCCGACGAAGGCTACTTCGATATGTATAAGATTATGAAGGCCCTGCGCGAAGTCGAATTCGATGGCGTCGCCATCGCCGACCACACCCCCCAAATGGTCGGCGGCCGCCGCGCCTCCTGGGCCTACTGCGTCGGCTACATAAAGAGCCTCCTCGACCGCGTCAACGCCGAAGCCAAGGCATAGAAAACAAAGCACGCCGCAAGTGAATGCAAATGCTTCCCAGCCAACGGTTTGCGTTCACCTGCGGCCTCCCAACCTTTACCCATCCGTACAGTTTCGCTTTTCAGGCCTGATTATCGCGCTTCACCCCCGATTTTCCCCCGCTCGACTATGAGGCATTGCCCCTATCCCCTTAGCCGCATTAAACTTCTACATGGACTGGGGTAAGGTTTCATTCCCACTCAGTCATATCGCACCGGCAAACGAAGGAGGATAGCTAACCGCATGAGTACTCAGGCTTTTGCAGCGAAGAAGGCCGAAGATTTCCACATCATCCAACCGGAAACTACCTATTCCGGCAACCCCATCCGGCCCCTCCGGAAGGGCCTGCCGAAGATGACCGAATCCCTGTGCCCCGAGTGCTCGAAGATCATTGAAGCCGTCCTGAGCGAGGAAGACGGCCGCGTCGTCATGGAGAAGACCTGCCCCGAGCATGGTTTCTTCAAGGACACCGTCTACTCCGATGCCAAACTGTACCTCAAGATGGAGGAGTGGTCGTTCGGCGACAACCGCGGCGTCGAAAACCCCGCCATCACCAATGCCACCGAATGCCCCACCGATTGCGGGCTCTGCAACATGCACCTCTCCCACACCGGCCTGGCGAATCTCGATCTCACCAACCGCTGCAACATGACCTGTCCGGTCTGTTTCGCCAACGCCAACGTGCAGGGCTACCTCTACGAGCCCACCATCGACGACGTCAAGCGGATGCTCGCCGCCCTCCGCGACACCCGTCCCGTCGCCGGCCGCATCATCCAGTTCTCCGGCGGCGAACCGACCATCGCCCCCACCTGGTTCGAAGCCCTCCGCACGGCCCGCGAAATGGGCTTCTCTCACCTCCAGTGCGCCTCCAACGGCATCTGCTTCACCGATCCCGAGTTCGCCTACAAGAGTAAGGAAGCCGGACTGCACACCATCTATCTGCAGTATGACGGCGTCACCGATGACATCTACCTGAAGACCCGTGGCCAGAAAATGGTCGAGGTCAAGGAGCGGGCCATCGAAAACATCCGCAAGGCCGACATGAAGATCTGCTTCGTGCCCACCGTGGTGAAGGGCTTCAACGATCACCAGGTCGGCAACATCGTCAAAAAGGCCATCGAGAACATCGACGTCGTCAGCGCCATCAGCTTCCAGCCCGTGGCCTTCACCGGCCGCATCAACCGCCGCGAACTCGAGGAAAAGCGCTACACCATGTCGGACTTCGCCCACGACGTCCACCGGCAAACCGGCATCTGCGATCCCTACGAGGACTGGTTCCCGCTCTCCTGCGTCGCCCCCTTCTCCAAGCTCGTCGGCGCCTTCCGCGGCGAGGAGATCACCACGCTGACCTCGCATCCCCACTGCGCCCTCGGCACCTACCTCTTCGTCGGCAATAACAAGCAGGCCGTCCCCGTCACCCGCTTCCTCGACGTCGGCGCCTTCCTGCAGGACATGGACGCCCTGGCCCGCAAAACAGCCGCCTCCCGCTTCAAGATGTTCTCCAAGATCAACGCCTGGACCAAGTTCAAGAAGCACTTCCACGAGGATCGCGCCCCCGAGGGCCTCACCTTCAACAAGTTCCTCCAGACCCTCCAGGGCCTCACCGACAAGTCCTACGGCCGCGGCGCAAACGAAAAAGAAGGCTTCACCTTCAAGACCCTCATGGTGGCCGGCATGCACTTCATGGACCACCACAACTACGACGTCGAGCGCGTCAAGCGCTGCATCATCCACTACGCCGCCCCCGACGGCAAGCTCTACCCCTTCTGCGCCTACAACGGCGGACCCACCTTCCGCGAGAAGATCGAAAAACAGCACTCCGTCCCCTTCCAACCCGCGCCCAACGGCTGCGGACCGCGCAACTGCGGCGGCTGCTGAAGCCCCCCACGCCGCCGCACCCAAACCGCCCGCCCTCCCCTCCGGCGGGCGGTTCTTTTTCCTGCCCCAGCCGCAACCCGCGAAGCCTGCCCCCGTGACCCCGGACCGCTCCCACCAACCTCACTTCGTGGTATAAATCTCCAAGGGCCACAAGGAAACCGGCCCCATCTCCTACCGTTCCGAGCATGAGTAAAACGACAACTTTCACCTTCGTCGCGCTGATCGCCTGCCTCGAGCTCGCCGGCGCCTCCAGGGACGTCCCATTCAGCGCCCCCGTCGACATCTCCGCCGGAACCGTCCGCGGCGTCAGTTGCATCGACGCCGCCGACATCACCGGCAACGGCCGCATCGACATAGCGGTGATCGAAGGCGGCAAACACGCCGGCGGGCGCGCCACCTTCGCCTGGTTCGAATCCACCGGCGAGGCAGACACCCCCTGGGTCCGTCACGGCTTCAACCCGCAAGCTGAACTCCGCAGCTTCCTCGGCGCCGCCCGCCTCGCCGACATGGACGGCGACGGCGACCCCGACCTAATCCTCAGCGCGGACAATCATTCCAACGCGCCACGCGAAGCGGACATCTTCGTGTTCACCAACCCCCGGCCGGACGCGAGTGTCCGCTCCCCCTGGCCACTGACCGCCGTCGCCCGAACCCTGCCGCTCCACCACATCAACGACATGGAGATCGCCGACCTCGATGCCGACGGCCGCCCCGACATCATCGTCCGCAGCCTCGAGCCCAATCAAATCCACCTCTTCTTCAACGGTCCCGCCGGCTGGAGCGAGCACAAAACAATCGACACGGGCCTCGAACGCTCCGAGGGCCTCGCTGTCGCCGATCTCAATGGCGACCGCCTCCCCGAAATCGCCTTCACCGGTTTCCTCCTCCGCGCCCCGCGCCGCCCCCGCGCCGAACCCTACACCCGCATCGCCATCGACGCCCACTACCACACCGTCAACCAGAACACCAAAGAAGCCTTCGGCGACCTCGACGGCGACGGCCGCCCCGACCTCATCCTCGCCCCCGCCGAAAAATACCGCAACGGCAAGCCCCACTCCCTCGCCTGGTACAAAAACCCCGGCGGCTCCCTCGACGCCCCCTGGCCCCGCCACGAAATCGCCCCCGCCAGGAACGACCTCCACACCGTCAAACTCGGCGACATCGACGCCGACGGCCACCTCGACGTCGTCACCGGCCAAGCCTGGGGCGACACCGAAATCCGCATCTACTACAACGACGGCTCCGGCCACTTCCCCCACCGCCAGCCCGTCATCCACGGCAAAGGCCTCTACTCCGGCGTCCTCGCCGACCTCGAACCCGACGGCGACCTCGACATCATCGGCCAGGACACCTACGCCAACGAAAGCCGCCCCTACATCTACGAATCAAATCTGAAACAGTAGCAGCAGCCTTCTGGTCCGCGTGACGCTACCCGGCTTCTCGCTCCGTTCAATGGCTCCACGGCGGCCGCGTGTCGTCCTTCGGCACAACCCTTCAATCACGAAGTGTGCTGACCGGCGCTGCGCCTGTTTGCGCTTCTCGCGAACCTTCCCGGCTCTGCGCCATGTCCATCACTCCAGTCGCTGGTCAATGCCGTAGAGAAGCGTGTAGGAACCCCTCCGCTGGCTGCTTGTCAGCCGCGAAGCTTCCGTCCCCAACACCGAAGCCGGCAACTCCCGTTGGGCTCTCGGCCATCTCTTCCTCGACCAATACGGCATCCCTACCCTCATCGAAGTTAAACGAGCCTCCGACACCCGCATCCGCCGCGAAGTGGCCGGCCAGATGCTCGACTATGCCGCAAATGCCGTCGTGTACTGGCCCGTCGGGCACATCCGTGAAACCGTCGAGGATACCTGCGCTAGCAACGGAATCGACTGGCTCATCTGCCCCACCGAATTCCTCACCGCCGATTCCAGCGACGATCCCGCCCCCATCGACACCTTCTGGGAAGCGGTAGACACGAACCTCCACGCCGATAAGATTCGATTGGTCTTCGTCGCCGATTCTATCCCCCGCCAGCTTCGTCGAATTGTCGAATTCCTGAACACCCGGATGAACCCAACCGAAGTTCTACCGCTGGAGATCAAGCAGCCACTTTTTTGGACGGCCTTTATCGGCTCTCTCGAAACCAAGATGAGAGCTGAGGGTTCTCACGATGCCACCGCACGCCCAATCAACCAGTTACCGTCTGGCGCCCAAACGAGCGCCGCAAAGCCGCCTTTGGCGGCTGCGGGAGACCGGACACGCCACCCCGTGGAGGGTGCTGCACGAAACCCTGCCAGCCACAAGCTTTTCTCTTTAGCCGCGGGTGCTCGGCTTCTGGCTGCGTTGCTGAACGCGGCGGGCGAAGGGGGTGAGGAGCATGTCGAGGGCGGTGAGGACGAGGCGCTGCTGGTGACGGGGCAAGGCGTCCAACAGGGCTGCAGCCTTTTCCTACAGCTTCGGTACTCGTTCTGAGAGTTCCTCAGGCTCGTCTTGCATAAGATCGGAGTGGCCGCGGGAATGTGTTCGCCACACTGTTATCCTGAAGCAGAAACCCAGTGACGAGCTCGACTCTTAAGCAGGATCCCGGCCGAGCTGAAATCGCCGAGATAGTGCGCCGGCTCGCGACTCGATTCCAGCCCGGCAAGATCATTCTGTTTGGCTCCCACGCCAGGGGAACGGCCTCCCCCGGCAGCGACGCCGGCCTGCTGGTCGTGATACCGGTCCAGGGATCCCGCCGCAAACTGGCTACGGAGATGGAACTCGCGCTGGCCGGCGTCAATATGCCCGCTGACCTGATTGTCGTCACTCCGGAACAACTCCGCCGCGATCAGAACCGTCCAGGCACCGTGATTCATCCCGCCGTCCGGGAAGGTATCGTGCTTTATGAGCGGGTCTGATGAGAGCCCGGATATCGTCGCGCGCTGGATGGAAAAAGCGGTAAACGGCCTCCGCAACGCAACTCACACGCTGACCCTCCAGGAGGACTGCCCCTTCGACACGGTCTGTTTCCACGCCCAACAGTGTGTGGAGAAGCGTCTGAAGGCAATTCTGCTGCGATTCGGCGTCGACGTTCCGCGCACCCACGATCTGAGGATAGTATTCCAGATGGTGCCGGCCTCGTCGGGCCTGAACATGGACCTTCGCGAGATTCTGCCTCTGAACCGATACTCAATCGAAGCCCGATAATGAATGCGCCGTCGAAGCCGATTGGGCGGCGGGTGTGATCTACATCCGGCTCAGGTGAACCTGCTCTACGACTCGGCGAATCCCAGTGACTCAAGGTGTCGATGGGAGCGTTTACCACCGGGGCGTATCAGTCTTCGCCTCCATCCTGAGTCCCTCCCGCGAGTGCCGTCGATTAGAGCGCCGCGATGCTCCCTCCGCCTTTCGGCTCTCACATCAAATCAGCAAGATACCGCCCAGCGCCCGAAGCACCGCCGGAGAGCCGCCGTTGGCGGCTGGAGGAGGGGTGACACGCCGTCCCGCAGGTGGGAATTGAAAGCGTCACCGGCGCTCGCAATCCCAATCTGTGAGACTATGGCGATTGTCGCGCTTGGGGCCACGGTACTCGGTCTTCTTGCCTTTGTAGCCCATCACCGGTAAGCCGCCTTGCGGTCGAGTACGCGTTCGATCTTGAGGTAGTCGTCGTGGTGGCGGAAGAAGACGCGGTGGTTCTGAGCGCGGAGGCGGTGCAGCGGCGGTTCGATTCCGCGAAGTTGCCTGGTGTCGCCCTCGCCGGTCTGGAGGTAACGCGCTAACGTCTTGAGTATCTGTAGGGCGATGGGCTGCTCGATAGAGCGGATATCAGCCCTGGCCTGCTCGGTCCAGACGATACTCTTAGCCATCGCGCCGGGGAGTGTCTTCCGGTAGCGGCTCGCGGCCCATCTTCTCCCAGTCGGCCATGGTCAAGCCGAAGTCGGCGAGCACCTGTTCATGCGGGATGGGATCGTTGTGCTGGCTCCATTCGTCGGCTTCGGCGATCGCCTTGGCTTCGGCGCGACTGAGAGTATCGCTGTCCTCGTCGAGAAAGACTTCCAGCAAGTGGACGACGGCGGCCAGGCGGGAGGGGTCGAGCCGGTCCAGCAACTGGTGGGCGTGTTGCTTGGCATCGGATGGGTCGGCGGCCATTCGTACTCTCCTGCGCGGCATGCTGCCTATTACTATCTTAAGCGCGTTCCAGGACCCTCCGGCGACTGGAGGGAGTGCCCATCCCGGAAGCTCCGGCATTCCGCTCGGTCTGAAGCCCAAGCAAACGCGCGTACAGGCGCCCTGGCAAAACGGCATCGCGGAAAGATGGGTGGGATCCTGCCGCCGCGAGATCCTCAACCATGTCATCGCGCTGAACGAGCAGCATCTGCGGCGCCTCGGCCGTGACTACGTCGCCGACTTTCAGGAGGATCGCATTCACGACCCTCTGGCCAAAGACACTCCCAACCGCTGCCCAATTGAAAACAGGCCGTCACCGGACGCGGCCCTGATTTCGATTCCGCGCCTGGGCGGTCTCCATCATCGATACTCCTGCCGTGAAGCAGCCTAACTAACATGGACCGTCTCTGCCTGTTGGTTATCGGCGAGCGGTGACCGGACCCCAGAGAACATCACTTCGAAGGGACGGCACACCTCAACGCCAAGAAGATCGCCTCCACGAGCATGTGGCGGGCAGTTCCTCTACACACACCGGCTCCTTGGACTCTCCGACGGTATGGCTTGGCTGATCCGGCCGTGAGCGGGGATTCCGCCGTAGTTGACCATTAGGTAACGTTGTACCATGCGGCTGATCTGGTTCTGGCTACACACACCGGTGTTTCGCGACTTCGCAAGGAAGGCTTGACATCACGATTGCGACCGCCTGCCGAAAGGATAGGCGCTCACGGGATACAACTAATTGAAAACACGGCAGTTGCACATGCTTGAGAGCCTGCTTAAAAGTCTCATTTGGAGATTGCCAAAAACCACCTGTTTTCAAGTGCTTATGTTTCAATGGCTTACGGAAGCCCTGTTGAAACATGTTGAACGAAAATGTTTCTGGTGGCTCCTACCAGCTACAATTTTGACTACATCGAGCGACATATGTTGTCCAGACAACTGGTTGCAGCGCATCTAGCTACCGTCGTTTCGGCTGTACATCTCGCAGCACGCCAGACGGCTCATCCATCTTGGGCGTCGAAGAAGGAAAGCGACTCCTTGCCGAACGGGTGACGTACGCGGAATTCGGGGTCACCAAGGCCCAAGGCCTTGGTGATGTAGTCAGTTCCGAACCGGAAGAGATGTGGCGCTTTCTCCGCGTATACGCGAACCGTCGGAAGTGCTTTCTGAACGATCTGATCAAGATCGCCCAGCACTTGGTACCGAGTCATGTCAAGGTCACGCATCAGCAGGCTATGGATCTTCTCTGAAACCGGCAGATCCGGGAAAAGCCCCCGGGTATATGCGACCACGCTGTCTGAGTCAACCGGCAGGTTGTGGAACACCTGAGGGTCACCTTGCTTGCCCTGAACTTCCCGAACATACGCCTCACGCGATTCACGCGCGGACTCAAACACATCCTGAGCAATCTCTAACAGTGCGGAAACCTGGTTGAGTTTTCTGTGAATCGGACGCGGTATAGTCTCCTCTTTCTTGTACGTCAGATTGTGGGAGACCAGCGCCCAGGCATCTTGAATAGCCGTGCGCACCTGGATCTCGCACCGAAGGTCCTTGAGGCCATCATATCGGGGGCCGGCGTAGTTCTGGCAGCCCAGGATAGCCACTAGGTGATACGCCGCATATCCCATGCGGTCTACCCCAAGCCTCTCCTGAGGCTCCTCCTCCGACACCACCACAAACCGTTTCCTTATTAGCGACACGACTTGCTGACTGTCCGGCTCGAAGAGTGTCACGATTCGCACGCCTGCCAAGTCTGGTACCTGATCAAGGTTCGCGTATCCCTTTCGCCGAAGCTTGTCCTCAAGGCTGCCACGCTCCTTTACTCGACCGAGCATTGCCGCGAATCGCACGTTATGCTCGTCGAGCATCTTTTCAACCGCGAACTGCACCTCCTCAACAAGGCTTTCGTACATGCCCCGTGCGCGATCGAACGCGCGGAGGAGTGAATCAATCTGCTCGGACTTCTCGCTCACTGAATTTCGGCTAGGTCGGAACTCTCTAACAAGCCACCTTGGGTGAGACTACTGACACAATCCTTAGCCAACGTCAATTGCGTTCGTGACCACATATTGTGTGTCCAGCGTAGCTCTTTCGTAAGCGTCAGAGCAACTCCATCTTCCCCGGGGCTGGGCAGGGTGATTGATTGGAGAGATGGACGAACAACAACGGGCGGTAGTGGTGCGGCGCCTCAGGAGTTGGGCGGAGGCCGAGCAGTTGGTGGCGGAGCATGAGGCCAGCGGCCTAAATCAGAGACAGTTTTGCGAGAGCCGTGTCCTCGTCGACGCTTTCGCGCTACCGGAAGCGGTTGCGAGAGACCGGCAGCGAGGGTGGCGGGAGCAGATGGGTCGCCGTCGAGGTGTCGGGCGCGGACGGAGCCGGCTGCCGCTTGTCGGTGGTCATCGGCCGGGGCAGGAAGATCGAGGTCGGGCGCGGATT
>CAYXVG010000084.1:0-21035 GCA_964468205.1 uncultured Solibacteraceae bacterium
CTCTCGTCTCTGCCAAATTGGTGGCAGTCGCAACGCGGCGCCACATCCCCGAAGACCAACTGCTCGTGGCCGTTCTGGAGCACCAGATCGCGGAATCCAAGCGGAGGCGGGATGCGGAGGCGGCAGAAATCACAGACCGCATCGCCTTCCAAGCGAAAGCAACAAGCGTTGCCCGAAGGGGCATTACTGGGACAACCGCCGCCCTGATGAACCTACGGATGCCGTAGAACGCCAACCGTTTGCCCGCCGCTACGTTAGAAGGTTCTCTTGATTACTCTATCTGAAGCAGGTCGGACGGCAGCGCTACGCGAATCGTCTCGCCATCACGAAGCCGGATGACCGCGTTTGACGTTGCTCCATCGAGTTCGATGCCGTCCAGCCCGGTGGCCGAGAGAAGATCTCGCTGCCCGAGCTCAAGCTGACGCTCCTCGATTCGGGGCTCGCCGTAGTCCGATGCGAACACGACTGCCACCACGCTTGCGACCTTCTCCCCTGATGCAGGCTCCGCAACATCGATGAATACAACTCCCCGGTCCGCCGGAAGCCAACTCACCAGCTTCGCGTTAATGAATGCGTTGTGGTAAACACCGTCAACGCCCCGCTCGAAAGACCGCAAACCCGCATTCGTCCGCGGATAGACAGGTCGACCCAGGTTGCTTAGGGGATATGCGCGGGACACGACCTCCCCTCCCGGGGCGGCCTCAAGCGGACCCAATACGCGGAAATATCCGACCACCGCGCTCGAACGCAAGTGATCGGAAGACCGTGGATAGAAGCCAACGTACAGCACTACCCTCTTGGACGGAGACAAAACGGGCTGCCAACACAAGAAAGTCGCATGCGTTTCAGGCCGGCGCACGTCTAGGACTGTAACAGTATTCGCGCTACCGGCGATGCCCCCGAGGACCACCAGCCGGTCATCGACCATTTGCAGTTGATGGATGTCCGTTGGCGCTAACCAAGCGGCGATCGATTTCGGTGGTGTCCCATCGGCACGTCGAGGGATTGAGAACCGATATAGGTGCTCGGTCTGAGAGTCGGAGCTTCGAAGGAGGTGCCAGATAACCGGCGCCTCGTCCGCCGCCTCCTGGGCGGCGGACACCACTACGAAACCCATCGTGACGAGCAAGACTGCTAGAGGCGCGTGCCGAATCGGCATTTTGGTCCTCCGTTAGAATGGTCCAACCTTGATAGTCTTCAAACCTGTCCCGAGATGGCCCAGTTGACCTGGCACGCAGACTGTACTCGATGCGTTAAAGTTATCCAATTGTTCGTAGTTGGAAACGTTGCAGCATGCCGGACACCTGTCCGCCACGCTCTTCGTAGTATCCAATACATCCGTGAAAACGCTAGCCCCGCAAGCCAGATCGCTATCTAGGTCGCACCGTGCGAGGGACGAACGCGTAAGGGTCGTATTGCAGGACTCCGTAAACTGGCTAACCGTAACGTAGGTAATATCGTTCGTAGCCCACCCGCCCATTCCAGCAAGACGTAGCGGCCAGCGCCTTCAGGTTACCATGAGCCACTCTCGTGCCAGAACCGTTGAGGCTGACTTGACTGGCGAACTGATCTCGAAGGGTTGATGAAACTGTGCTAGCGAAGCAAGTCGAGCTGCCGATGATGGTGACGCTACGAGCTGGCGAGGTCGAACAGCCCGACTCCGCCGGGAAGTTGCACTGGCAGTGCAGGTAGTTGCCAAGGACCTTGGGACATTTCTTCTCCGACGACGCGAAGGAGCCGAGCACGGAGTGGCGCACACTGGTCGCAGCTAATTGAGCGGGCGGACGTAAATGTTCCGGTATGCGACGTGTCCATGGTCACCCTGCAGCATCAAAGGGTTTTGCGGCGCTTCCGGAAGAGGCAGGTGAGCCCGAGTTCCTCCATCCACCGCCACGTCCTCTTGGACCAGCAGGCCATTGTGGATAACCCGAAGAAATCTTGCGTTTTCGGTCTTCTTGCCCGCAGCGTCAAAGCGGGGTCCGCGGAACCAGATGTGGAAGGACTGCCAGTGACCCGGACGTCGACTGGCGTTTATCTTGGGAGGTGAGCCTCCGACACCCTTTCCGTCGATCCAGCGATGGTATATTGCACCCGCATCGCCTGCGCCCGGTTTCGTTTTGCCGAAGCTGTCGAGGATTTGCACCTCATAGAGGCCGTGTAGATAGACCCCCGAATTGGACCCCTTCGGGACCATAAACTCAACGTAGAGTTCGACGTCTCCAAATTTCTCGTCGGTCATCAGATTGCACGTCTTGCCTCCGTTTGTTAGACGGTCGCCGCGACCGCCCATAGGCAGAAGCACACCAGGATCTTCGATTCCGTTCCACATCACAGCTTTGGAACTCTTCCAAGTATTGGAGCCTGGCTCCATGTTCCCGTGAGTAGGGTGGCAACGCCATCCTCTCAACTGTCCGTCGGCAAGTAGACCACGCCAGCCTTGCTCTAGCAGAAACGGAGGATCCCCATGATGTTCCGCCGCGGAATCCGGAGCTTCCGCCCGCACCTGACCTCCGAGTCCGGCAAGCATGGCCGCGGCAAGGACCAAGTACTTCAGTTTGCACAGAGTCATTTCATTTACCTCAAAGAGACCATCCCGCCCGGTATGGCGGGTCCACCCAACTGTCAATCTCCGGGTCGTCGGGAACGCTCAGGTTCTCCGCATCCCATCGGAAGGCCCTTCCGGAACGAGCCGCAAAGGTTCCAAGCAGAGCTATCTCGGTCATGTTGCCGCCAAATTCGAAGTCACAGCTTGTTTCACCTCCCGACTTGCATGCCACCACCCATTCTTTGTAATGTTCTGTTGTCCTGCGCAGCGACTTCGGAGGCGGTTGAAAGTCTCTGAACCTGTCCTCAGGCAGAAGCAGCGGTGTTCCTCCGTACGGCGGTGTGAGAAGCTTGCCCTTGTCGCCGACAAAGAGCAGACCGGCTTTCGGCATCTGGAGATTCTTGGGTAGCTCAAGCGGCCGATGGGGCCGGATTCCGCCGTCGTACCAATGAACCCTGACGGGCGGCATCTCCCCTCTCTGCGGGAAGTCCCACGTTACGACCGAAGAATAGCTCTCGGTCTCCGGGATCTTAATCAGCTTAGGCAAGGTCTCTTTCCCGTCTAGTGAAATCGTGAGGGGTCCCTCGTACATCGTAGTCCTGCTGCCAGATACGAGCGTTGGCGTCGCCAGCTTCAGCGCTTTGTAGAAGACATGAAGCGAGTGGCAAGCCATGTCTCCGACGGTTCCCGTTCCAAAGTCCCACCATGAGCGCCAAAGCCAAGGGTGATATGCCGGGTGATAGGGCCGAAATGGCGCCGGTCCTACCCAGCGATCCCAGTCTAGCCGCGGTGGCACTGGCGGAGTCTCCTCGGGACGCCTCAATCCGGCCGGGTATAGCGGGTGATTGCACCAGACGTGCACTTCCGTCACTTGGCCGATCGCACCGGACCGGATCAATTCCTCCGTTCCGCGGGCCCTGTCGCTGCCGCAGGATTGGACGCTCATCTGGGTGGCCACCTTCTGCCGTCGGGCCGCCTCCCTCACCATCCTCACTTCGCGAAGCGTGCGAGTCAGCGGTTTCGCACAATAGACGTGTTTGCCCATTGCAAGGGCCGCCAGCGTGATCAGTGCATGGCTGTGATCGGGTGTGGCGACGATGACTGCATCGATCTCCTTTTCCTTATCAAACAACTGGCGGAAATCACGGTAGACGGCCGCTTTGGGGTAAGTGCGGAATACGCGAGCCGCGAAGTCATGATCTACATCACAGAGAGCGACAACGTTCTCGCTGTTGCAGCCACGAAGATATCGCCTGCCCATCCCGCCTACGCCTACGCCGGCGATGTTTAGCGTGTCACTTGGGGCTTGGTAGCCGGGGCCGCCGAGAACATGCCGGGGAACCACCAAAGAGGCGACCCCGCCAGCGGCAGCGGGCCAGAGGCCGCGCCTGCTTAACGTTTCATCGGGTCTACGGGATGACGCCGCTTGCTGCTCGCTTCTATTTGGTCGATTCACGATTCCCTCCCCAACGGGTGCGCTACCTACAGCGGGAGTATCTCCTCACGATCCGGATCGAACTTCAGACGCCGCTGCTGCACATAGGCTATGTTGCCCAGGTGAGAAGCCTGAGCCGAGCGATGGCCGGCATAGACGTCACCGTTCGGCAAATCACGGCTCCTTACACAGTCCAAAAAGTTCTTGACGTGCTCCACCACATTGTCCTTTTCTGTCTCGAATACAACCGGATCGCCTTCCCCTCCCGCCGGGAAAAACGTGATCTTGTTGTACTCACAATACAACCGGCCGTTCGAGCCGCAGATCTCCGCGGCAGTTCCTCTCTTGCTCTGCACGAGAGTCCCTTCGAAAGTGGCGGCCCAAGCATTCCGGTACTCCAGTTGGGTGCAGATCGTGTCGGGTGCGGTACGGCCGTCGCGAAAATGATAAACCCCTCCAGTGGAGACAGCCGCTACGGGATCATCCTGCTCCAGGAGCATGTGTACGGCGTCGATCCAGTGGGTGAAGAGGTCGGTGATTTGGCCGCCCCCGAACTCGAGATAGGCGCGGAAATTCCAATACTGCTTCGGGTCGTACTCGCGCCACTTCACTGGCCCCAGGTACCGGGCCCAGTCCAGGTTGGAGGGTCTCGTCAGGATCTCCTTCGGCGCCTCGCGCAAGTGGGCTGTGTTGCCATGCCACCAGGTTCGCACTAAGGTCACGTCGCCAAGCCGCCCCTTTCGGACAATCTCGTCACGAGCCTCATAGTAGTGCGGCCCGGATCTGCGTTGCATCCCAACCTGGCACACGCGATTGTTGACCCTCGCGGCCCTCACGATCTCGGGCCCCTCCTCAATCTTCAGGGTCAGAGGCTTCTCGACGTATACGTCCTTGCCGGCCTCGAGGGCGTCGATGGTTGTCACCGCGTGCCAGTGATCGGGCGTGGTGACGACGACAATGTCCAGGTCGCCGCGCTCCACGAGTTTGCGATGGTCCGAATATCCGTTCGCGCCTGGGGCGTTCTGAAGAAACTCGTCGACCTTTGCCGCGTAGACATCACAAACGGCCGCCACCTGCACGGACTGTTGCTGAAACTTGTCCATGATGTAGGCGCCCCGCCGGCCGCAACCGATAATGCCGAGGCGCGGGCGGTCGTTTGCGCCCATCACCCTCGAATAGGACGCTGCCGTCGTCGCCATCGCCGTTGCTCGGAATAGATCTCTCCGCAAAATGCCTTGACGCTCCATAATCTAGCCTTTGTCGCTCAACGTTTTCCGGCGTTGATCTCGATCGCCTGCTTGATCAAAACAAGATCGCTGTTCCCGGGAGCCAATTCGATCGCGCGGTCGATCGCCTCTATCGCCTCGTCCATCCTCCCGAGATGACCATAGGCGAGAGCCAATCCGTGGTAAGCCTCGTAGTTGTCGGGATCGATCTCCCGAAGCGCTTCAAATCTCGCTACCGCGGTTTTGAAGTCGCGCTCCTTCAGTGCCTGTTCTCCGAGATTGCGGAACAGTACCGCTTGCACCTCTTCCCTCGTGGTCGCGTATTTGGGATCGAGCTTTGCGGCGATATTCGCTTCCTCGATTGCCCTTTTCTCATCCGACACACCGGCGTAGGCCCGGGCGAGGTTATCGTGAACCGTCGCGTCGAGAGGATAGTAGCCCTTCAGTTTGTTCAGAACATCGATCGCAGCCTGGAACTTCGCCTGCTCGAGCGCTTCGACCGCCTCGTCTTCCAGTTTCCGGAACTCCTTCTCACTGAGAAGCGTCCGCTCGATCGAGTCTTCGCGCGGAATGTCCACCTTGATCTTGAGCGGCATGTAGCGGTTGCGCTGAGCTTGCAGGAGATACGACCCCGGAACCAGATTCTCGAATTCAAGGCAGCCTTTATTGTCGGTCTTCGCATAGAGGACCAGATCTTCCTGGCTTTCCTGAGAGTATTGCAGCAGGATTCTGGCCTCCACGTTTCGGAGAGGCTTTCCTTTGGTGTCTGTGAAGTTACAGACAAGGGACTCAGCGGCAAGGGGCGAGGCAAGGGCGAGGACGGCGAGCGTGGCCAGTGGAATGCTAGTCTTCTCTCGAACGAGTGGGGATGAATGGGACATCAATAGTAGCCCTTCGAAGAAGCGGGATACTGCCCCTGGAATAGACAGCGTCAACGCAAATCGCGGGTGCATGCCCCACGAGCCTTGGAGCATGCACGCCGCCATTATATCTACCCGCTTCAAAAGTTGAATTTCAACGCGAACTGAATAGTTCGAGGTGTGTTCGCTTGGCCGGAGACGCGGCCGAAACTCTGTGCGTTGTTTGCATTGCTTGCCGGGTTGGTAAACACCACCCGGTTGAAGATGCTGAAGAACTCAGCCCGGAATTCCACATTCATTTGTTCCCGGATGTAGGTTCTTTTCACCAGGCTCAGGCTTTCGTTCCAGAACGAGAAGCCGCGGAGATCAGGTTCTGTCCGGGACACATCCCCATAGGTGAATGGCGCCGGCTGCGAGAAGGCGTTGATGTTCAGCAGGAGATCCTGGGCGGGATCGAAATCCCCCTTGCTCACGCCCGTGAACCTGTCGACGCCGGAAACCCGGTTAGGCCGGTTGCCGCCATTGAAGAGCGGGAGCGAGGGGCCTCCCGAAATACTCAGAGGTACGCCGTTCTGGTATAGTACCGATCCGGACAACTGCCAGCCCTTCAGAAGCGCGCCTTTTGCTCCGGTCAACGTGCTCCCAGGCAGTTCATAGACGAAGTTCACCGAAAGGTTGTGTCCCTGGTCAAACGGAGCGACCGCCTTTTCGAGACCACGATTGCCCGTGTCACGCGCAGCCGATTCGATGTTCGCCCAAGCATTTCCCTGCGTATCGCTGATTGTCTTCGAGAGGGTGTAGGCGACCAGGAACGAAAGGCCGTGCGAGAACCTCTTTTGCACTTTCGCCTGGAACGAGTGATAAGTGTGGTTACCTACCGGGCTGGCATGGATGACAAGGTTCGTATATTGCGGGAAGCGCCGCAATGATTGAGAAACGGTTCCGTTGAACCCGGGATACGGAGACGTGAACCCCGCTTCGATCGCCCCCGGCGAGTTGATGTTCGCGTTGAGCAACGATCCCAGCCCCAGGTATTCAGTTCCTACCTGGTTCGGGTTGTCGAGCTTTGACGGCAAATTGGTACCTTTCGCGCCGACGTACGCTAGATCAGTGAAGAGCCCGAAGGGCAATTCTCGCTGAATAGTGAAATTGAAGTTCGTCGTGTAGGCCGCTTTGCCCCCATCAGGATCAATCCAGTCCGCGACATCACCCACTTTGATGCCCGGATCGAGATTGGGCAGAGTGCCCTCGAAGGGCGGAGGTCCGTCGTCCAGGGAGTAGGCCGGCGTAATCCCTTGATCAAGAGAACGGGGGTTGGATCGGTCGAAGAAGCCTGCCAACAAGCTACTGCCGCCGAGTTCCATTCCACTAACGAGTGCGTTGGTTTGCGCATAGATTAACCCGAAGCCCGCGCGAATGACCGTCTTTTCGTTCCAGCGGTAAGCCATCGCCAGGCGCGGGGCCCACTGTGTCGTATCCAAGTCTGGCCTAATCCGGTCGTTCCCGAACACGTATGCGCCTGGCAGGCCTCCGGCATTGGGATTCGCAAGATTGAAATCGATCGCGGAGATGTTCTCATTCCGCTCCTTGATTGACCATGGGAGGTCATATCGAAGACCGAGGCTGAGTGTCAGCTTTTGGGAGACTTGGAACTTATCTTCCGCGAAGAATGCCAGGTAGTTCGTATCGTAGATCGCGTCGATAGGGTTAACAAGCCGCTCCGAGGAGAACACGTCTCCGACGAGCATGCTGGCGACCGAATCGCCCCAATTACTGAAGTTAGGCGAGTTGGGTTGGCTGGTGGATTGCCGGTTGAACTGGAATATCCCCGCGGCCTGGCGGCCATCGAATCGGCTGAACCGCTGGGACCAGAATTCGCCGCCAAACTTGATGTTGTGACGGCCCTTGATCCAGGTGACCGTATCCGTGAAGATGTTCGCGCTATCCTTCGTAATATCCGGTCCACCCCCGGCATTCCCGATGGCGAGGTATCCGGGAACTTGGAAGGAAGAGACCTGCTCGACATCAGTCGGGATGTTGGGGATGTTGAAAACGTTTCCTGGCGATTCGAAGTTGCCGATCCGGTCCTTGTCCGAGTTCGAATACCCCCATGCGAAGTGGTTTAGGAGCGTTGGGCGTACCGTGAAGTCGTAGTTAACGCGGTATCCGCCTCCCGTGAAAAATGTGCCGAATCCAGTATCCAGAATGCTGTCTTCACCCCAGGCCGCGAATCGGTTCTGTCCCAGGTCGACACGCCACATGCTGAAGCTGACACGGTGCTTTTCGCTCACGTTGTAATCAACCTTGGTCGAGTAGACGTCGTCGTCGGTGGGGATCTTCGATCTGTCATTCCAGTTATCGACAATCCCAGGGCGGTCCGGTTCTGGCATCGCACTCATCACATCAGCGGCAACCCTGCTTATCTGGCTGCCGGGAATGATGTTGTTGGGGAACGGATCGCGGACGATTCCGCCTTGGCCATCGGGTCTGTTACTCCTGGGATCGAAGATCGGAATCTGAGCGCCGGCGGGAGTGCGCAACTCGCTGAAATCACCATTCCGGAACGCCGCTGTCGGGATCGTTTGAGTCCCTCGGGAAGTTGCCCCTCCTCGTCTCCGAAAACCCTGGTATGCACCTGCGACGAAGAGCTTGTTCTTCAAGATCGGTCCGCCAATCGTCCCGCCGAACTCATTCTGGCGAACGATGGGACGCTCGTCGTTGAAGAACCCGCTAGCATCGAGTTTGTCGTTGCGAACAAACCAAAACGCGTTGCCATGCCATTCGTTCGTTCCGGATTTCATCGTGTAGTTCACAACTCCGAATCCTCTCCCTGTGTCGGCTGGGTACATCGTGGTCGCAACTTTGAACTCCTCCACCGCCTCGAATGGCGGGGAGGTGCGCCCGGTTAGCCCAGGAGATTCCTGGAGTGCGTGTGGTATCCCGTCAACAACCGCCTGGCTGGAATGCATCGGAGATCCAAGAAAGTGCTTGTTCCACTGGTCGCCGGTAATCCCTGGCGTGAGGTAGATGAACGCTTCGATCTGGCGGCGGCCAGAAGCCCCTGCCGTGGCCGTTCTTCCGCCCAGATCCAGCGGAAGATCGATCACCATCTTTCGTTCCATTACCGTACTCACTTCGGAGTTGTCGGTCTGCATGAGCGGAGTAAAGGAGCCCTCCACGGTCACGGACTCGGTGACCTCGCCGACCTGCAAGGTCACATTGATGCTGGTCGTCGACGCCGTACCAACATTGACGGGCTGCTGTGTGTGGCGTTTAAACCCAATTGATTCCACTGCAAGTTCGTAGTCACCCACTGGCACATTCCCGAGGACGAAAACGCCAGCCTCGGTAGTCTGCGTCGCTAGCTGCTGACCGGTCGACAGGTTCGTTGCCATAACATCGGCGCTAGGAATAACGGATCCAGTCTGATCGGTGACCACCCCCCGGAGCGAGCCGGCAGTTGCCTGGGCCCAAGCGACCCCCGCGAATCCTGTCAAAGAGACCACGAGCAGAACGATGTTAGCCCATACCGAAGCACGAAACCTTAAATAGGACATTCCCTACCTCCCACGGGAAGCCTACCCGAAGTTACTGAAGGAGTGTGAGTTAATATTTACCAGGTAACGGTTGCATTAATCGTTACCAGACGGGGATAGTGACGTAGGAAGAACACTGCGGCGGGCGACCAGCGTTGTTCTTGATGCCTGATCCTTAAGGATTTCCGTCTTCACAACGGCCTGAAAATGTTCAGGTAACGTCCCGCCAAAGGCGTTGACGAGTCTGTCCATGGAGTTTGCATTCGTGACGAACTGTGTCGCGCCCAGAGTACCCTCGGTCCAGAGACCGGCGAGTACGACAATCTTCTTGGCCGGGTTCAAGCTTGGTAGAACGGAAATCAATGCATAATCAAACAGCCGAACGCCCGATTGCTCGTCAACCACGGGAGCGAAGGAAGAGGGTTCACCCGGAAGTGGCTGGTGGTTCACGATCTCTCCATCTCCAAAACTGAACGGCTGATTGCCGCACAGTTCCGAGAGATCCTTGTTGCCGTAGGGCGAACCAAGGAACAATACATTGCGGACTTTGAAATCATCCAGCCACAGCAGCCGGCTGGATTTGACCTCGATGTGTGCGCCTGACGATTCAAAAAGCCGCGTCAGAAGGTGAACCGACTGCACCTCTCCCACCGCGGTCATGTTCGTGTTGTAGAAGAGACTATCCGCGCTGAGGGCGCTGGCGCTCAAATGCGGCCTGATTTCCGGAGTTATGCTGACCTTGGCTCCCGTCGGACCTGAGGAGTGACCCGTGTAGCGATAGTAATCGCCATCCGGACTCATCAAGAATACGGCGTTGGTGAAAGCGAGGACCGTCGGCGAGCTGTCGGTCAGGAGGGTTCCCCAGAGGGCATTGAGCGAAGAATCCGACTTTGCTTCTGGCGAAGCGACCCGCGCCGATTGGGATTCCACCCCGACCAAATGGGCAAGAACAAAACCAATCGCTGCTCCAGCAAGAAGCAGAGCGAGCACCAAAATCGCTCGAGAGCGCCGCCTCCCTCCCTCTCGCGTCGGGTCAGTTCCCCGCTCACGCCGTTCGTAACTGCTCTGCTCCGGCGGATCACGTTCTTCACCGGACCGAGGGTCCCCCGCATCGGGCCCTTCGGCGTGTGCCGCAGGGTCCCGGCGCGAGAAACGCGGAATGTAGTGACCTTTTGGGATTTCTATCAATATGGCATCGTCGGCGCCGTCTCCAGCGTAGTAGCCTTTTAGGCGCCCTCGAAGCCTGTGTGCCTGGACACGAACAACTGTGTCGATGCGGCCGTCAAAATCACTCCGGCGGTGAAACACGTCGGTGGCAATGGTCGACTCTTTTATTTCTTCTTCCCGGCCCTCGATGGCTTTCAGGGTTACGAATTTCAGAAAGTCCTGCTGGCCTGTGGCGCCTCGGAAAGAGCGGGACCCCAAGATCAATTCCAGTTGGTTGCGAACCTCCTCTGAGGACGGGGAGGATCTCCTAAGAAGCACACCCATAGATTATGATCTTTCCGGCCCTTGGCCGATCTGCGACTCTTTCGCCGCCCCGCCACGAACCCTGATACGAACTTGGAGGGAGGAACTGGAGACGACCGGACCCGAGCAAATCCCCCCTCACCGGCGATCTCGGCGGGATTTCACCCGCCCCTAAATAATATCAAAACTACACTGAAATGCTAGCGACACTCTTGCACTCCTCATAATGTTATCTGTTTGGCCGTCCGAATGATCCCTCATGCCGGCATGTCAAGAATCACGCTCGTGCCCGCCGATGGTTCATTCATTGCCTGAGGTAACCGTTTCCCGGGACTGTTAACTACATCTCGGAGCTAATCGCCGCTACACTTGAATTGCTGGTGATTCGCTCATCATCAGACGCTCAAATTCCTTGGGGGGCCATCATGGGCCAGATACACCGACGACAGTTCATCAACGTGGGACTAGCTCCGATTGTCGTTCCGCCTTCCACCCTCGGGCTTGGTAAAGCCGTTTCCCCGAGTGACCGAATAACGCTCGGATTCATCGGAACAGGTCTTCATGGTGTAAGGATCAATCTGAATTGGCCCGGAACCGCAAGCAAGCCTGGCGCCGGAATGCTACATCAACCCGATGCTCAGGTAGTGGCGCTTTGTGATGTCGACCAGCGCCACCTCACCTATGCGGAGAACATTGTCAACAAGAAATACGGCCACCGGGGCGTCTCGGTCTACCGGGACTTCAGGGAGATTATTGAGCGCGATGACATTGACGCCGTGGTAGTGTCCACACCGGACCACTGGCATGTCATTCCGTCGGTAATGGCAGCCCGGGCCGGGAAAGACGTCTTCTGCGAGAAACCGCTCACACTCACCGTGGAGGAAGGACGTATCCTTTGCGATACGGTGAACAAACACAAGACGATATCGATGACGGGCACCGAGAACCGCAGTCGCACCGACTGGTTGCTTTGTTGCGAGGCGGTTCGCAATGGCGCTGTCGGCAAACTTCACACCATGCGCGTTTCGTTGCCCAGGGGACACCGCTACTGCAGCGTTCATCCCAACGGATTCCCGATCGAGGACCGGACGCTTCCTCTGGAATTCAAACCACAACCTCCTCCTGAGTGGCTCGACTACGAAATGTGGCTCGGCCCGGCTCCCGAAGCGTTCTACACTCCGGATCGCTGCCACTGGAACTTCCGTTGGATCCTAAGCTACTCTGGCGGTCACCTTACCGATTGGGGCGGCCATCTGATCGATCTTGCGCAAGCCGCCAACGACGCCGAGGAATCTGGTCCCGTGAGCGTAGAAGGCCAGGGCGTTTTCCTGGAGCACAGTCTCTACGACACGGCCACCGATTGGGAAATCACCTACGAATATGCCAATGGAGTGAGGCTGATCTGCACGAGCGGTAAGCCTGGTTTCCGGTTTGAGGGCGCCGACGGCTGGGTCGCATTCGACTTTCCAGAAAAGGGCTTACGGGCAAGCTCCGAGGAGATCCTCCAGTACAATGTCGGCAGCGGGACGACCAAGATCCGGACGAACGCTGGAGGAGAGCGGCGCGACTTCCTCGACTGTGTGAAGAGCCGGAGGCCGGCCTACGCACCCTTCGAAGTTGGCCACCGTTCCGCGACCGTGTGTCACCTCGGTAACATTGCGATGAAGCTCGGTAGGAAACTCCGGTGGGATCCAGACAAAGAGCGATTCGAGAATGACGAAGCCGCAAACTGGATGCTTTCCCGGCCGGTCCGAGCCCCTTGGAGGCGTTACCTATACGGTCAATGAGTACAGCTCGTCCCTTCTACCGCCAAGGGTCGCACACTCTGTAAGACTGAGAGTACCGACTTGAAACGAACCCACATACCGGGCTTTCGACATTTGCTTGTCGCCTTTGTTGGCACGATCATCTGTGCGCAATGGTCAAGTCTAAGCGCACAGGTTCAATTCCCCAACAGGATGCCAGAACAGGAAATGGCCCTGCCGCAGATATCCGGAGGAGAGGCTGCGCGAAGGCTGCATGACTTGATGCTTCGTGGACGATGGGAGGCTGCGTCGAGTTTAGCCGAAGAAGCAAGCGTAGCCTCCTCCAGCGATCCGATGCTGCAGTATCTTCATGGGGTCTTGCGTTTCCATGAAGGTGACAGGCTAGGAGCGCTTCTTTCATTTCGACGGGCAGAGAAGCTCGGCCTCGATCATGGCTACTTACATCTCGCGCTTGGGCTCGCATATTACGATGTCAACCAGTTCGTGCTCTTTCGGCAGCAGATGGACCGAGTCATTGAACTCGAACCGGAGAATCCGGACCCTCACTTCCGCATTGGCAGGTACTTCGAAGCGGTAAAGAACGATTTCGACGAAGCAATCATTCATTTCACCCGGGCCATCGGACGCGATGAAGATCATTACGAGAGCCACTACTTCCGCGGTTATTGTTTGTCGATACTGCAGATGGACGAGGACGCCCGGAAGGCCTTTCAAATGGCTATCGAGGCGGCGAATCGTTCGGGTGCAGACTATGCGCCGCCATACGCTGGAATGGCGAAACTCGCGCTGAAGTCCTCTCCGGATGCAGCGGTTCAATGGGCGAGGAGTGCAGTGGAGATCGATGCGTCCTCGCCGGAGCATCGCTATATTCTGGCGCTCGCATACGAGCAGGCCGGCGACGCTGATAAGGCCATGGAACAACTCGAGCAGGCAGTGCGGTTAGCCCCGGACCATCCCGAGACCCGTTTTCGCCTGTCTCGACTCTACCGTCAAGAAGGCAGGACCAAGGAAGCCCGGGAGGAACTGGCGGTCTTTAGGGATCTGATTGGAGCCTATGGCGATCAGTAAGCACACCGCCTTACTGGGTGTTGTCGCAGTCCTGCTGCCAGCCATGGGGCTATACGCTCAGTTCGGCGTCTTCCGCAATCTGGGTTACACACCTCAGGCAAAAACACAGCAGGAGTATGATCTTTTCCTCGAAATCGCGGCGGAGACGGTGGATCTGAAACGAATCGAAAAGGTGGATCTCTTCGCCGCCGCGTACCCCCAGTCCGAATTGTTGGGCCAGGCCTATCAGTACCAGTTGACGAGCTACCGGTCCACGGATAACTTCGTTGGCGTTCTCCTGGCCGGTGAAAAGGTCTTGTCCCTGCTCCCGGACAATGTCGAGGCATTGATCACGTTGGCGGAAGCGATCCCCAACGGCACTGCGGGACGGACGGACGCGGAGCAACTCATCGACCGGGCGGAACAGTATGCGAACAAGTCTCTCGAAGTTATAGAACGCACCCACATACCCCGGGAGATTCCGTATGCCGACTGGAAGCGTTATCGTCGTACTTTGGAGGCGAGAGCCCATGAGGCGCTTGGGCACATAGCGGCGAAGCGCGGGCGGCTGAATATTGCGGTCGTGGAGTTCGAGACAGCCGTGCGTTTAAATCCGGAACCCGCTGGCACGCAGCATTTCCGTTTAGGGGTCGCATACGTGTGGATTGGCCGGACTGAAGAGGCAAAGAACGCGTTGACAAGGGCGGCCGAGTTGGGACCTGCAAGGATTCGTGTGCTGGCGCAGCGGGAATTGATGGCCCTGGAGGGGCGAAAGTCGAAATGATCCGCGCCGGGTATGTCCTCATTTTTGGAACGGTGTTGTGGGTGTCGAGTACCAACGTGGCGCTCTCGCAGACGCCTGAGACGCTTGCTCAAGAAGCGTCCGCCGCCATGCGTTCGAAGAATTACTCCCTTGCGGCGCAGCGATACCAGAACCTTGTGAAGTTGATGCCGCAAGCCGGAGAACTGCACAGCAATCTTGGGCTGGCTTACTTCTTCGATGGGCGCCCAGACCTTGCAGAGCAGAGCTTTCGAGAGGCTCTGCGGCATGCTCCAAACCTGTTCGTGCCCAACTTTTTTCTCGGGCGCATCTTCTTCGAAACCTCTCGCTTCGACGAGGCCGTCAAATTCCTTGAGACTGCCTATCGCGTCGGACAGAACACGGAGATGGTTACCCGCTTTCTGGCCGCAAGTCTCGTCGGAATCGGCCGGCATGGTGAGGCGATCGAGTATTATCTCAAGCTACTCAGGAAGAACCCGGCTGACATCGAGTCTCTCTACGCGGTTTCACGCCTCTATATGGCGCTTGGGCAGCAAGCCTACAACCGGCTGAAAGACTTCCCTGAGTCCGCCTTCTACACCCTGGTTGACGCCGAATTCAACGCGGAACGGCCGCGATGGTTCGAAGTGGCGAAGAAACGCTATCAGGAGGCAATTCAGACAGCTCCCAACACGCCAGACCTCCGTACTTCGTTCGGAATGTTCCTCCTGCGGTCCGGGGACCTGGAACCCGCGCGGAGTGCCTTCCAGGAGGAACTGACGGTCGATGAAAACAGCTATGAAGCGCTCTTCGGATTAGGAGTTGTGGAATTATGTTCTGGAGATCCGGTCTCGGCTGCCCGCCGGATTGAGGCTGCCGCTGCGAACCGGCCGGAGTTCTTCGATCCACTGCCTCAGTTGCCAATTCCCCAGTCTTGCTCCGTCCAGACACTCGACACTACGAAGCTAGGCGGATCCGAGGCGAAGACTGGCTTTGGTGCTGCCTATTTGGCCGCCATGGCTGATCTCAAAGCCGGCATCCAAGTTCAACCTTCGCGGATTTCAGAGGTTCGCAATCTGTTGAATGAGATCTCAGGACGGACAACGGCTTCTATGGAATCGCAGGCAACCAACTCAGTCAATCTTGCTCTCGACCTTCTTCGGAAGAAACGATTTGAGAACGGCATCCCCCTGCTTCGTTTGGAAGCGAAGAAGAACCTTGCTGACCCGGAGATTGGTCCGGAGTTTGTTCGCGCAATATCCCTGGCGGGGAGCCCTGAAGACCTTCTCTTTCTTCACCTGAATGAGTCGCCAAAGAGCGCGGAGTACCTGTATCGGACCGGCGCGGGTTTCAAGCGGCTGGCGCTTGAAACCATGGAACGGTTGGTGGAAGTTGCGCCGGAGTCCGCCAGAGCGCATCAACTGCTCGGAGACAGCCACCTCGGCCGGGAGCAGTTCAGAGACGCAGTGCAGGAGTACCGGCAAGCGGCTGACGCGCGCCCTAACGATGGCGAGCTCAAATACTCTTTGGCAGAGGCATACTGCGGCATCCCGGAATACGAGGAGGCCCTGAAGGTTCTCGAAGAAGTCCTCGCGCTAGATCCGCGGCACGCCGACGCGGCCTTGCTCAAAGGCTCCAGCCTCCTTGCCCTACGAAAACCCGATGAGGCGTTAGGGGCTCTGGAACTCGCGATCAGCTTAGACCCCGGGCTTCTTGATGCGCACGCGCTCCTCGGAGAATCGCTGGCTCTATTGGGACGCACTGAACGTGCGATCCATCATCTTCAACTCGCCGCCGAATCTGACGAGGACGGTGCGCTCCACTACAGACTGTTCAGCCTGTATCGCAAACTTGGTAAGACCGACTTGGCGAATGCGGCCAGGGCCAAATCGCTGGAATTGCGAAAGCTAGCTGCTGAAAAAGAGCAGTCCAACCAATGAGGGCCGGCAATCCCGCAGAATCGAAATCTGCCTGCCGGTGAGGCGGTTCTGGTTGTTATTGCTCCGTGACTTTCAATACCTGATCCCCAGCCACATTTTCGAGCCTCTGAATCGTCCCGGACGGCCAGGTTATCTCCACGACGTCCGCTTTAGTGGCCGCGCCTAGCCCAAAATGCAGGGGCCCAGCGCTCGAAGATGCGTACCCGAAGCTGGCAGCCTGGTGGTTGTATTGAGTCACGCCTCCGGCAACCACTTTGACCACTGCTCCCGTCCCGCTGCGGTTGCTTTCCGTGCCCTCCAGTTGGAATGCCAACCAGTGATTGGAATTCGCACTTTCGTTGATCCAGATTTCCGCTTTGTCGGCCAGTGCTGTGACAACCGCATCAATCAAGCCATCGCCGTTCAGGTCACCAAATGCAGCGCCCCTGTGGCGTTTCGGCCTCTCCGCTGCCAGTCCTGCTTCCTGGACCAGCAACCGGAACTCACCATTGTGAAGGTTGCGGAAGACGGCGTTATGCTGATCAACCTTCAGAACTCCTCCCAACTCTCGGGTGGACTGCACGTGGCCGCCGGACACGAACAAATCCTTCCATCCATCGTTGTCGAAGTCTAAGATCGCGGGGCTGTAGCCTGACATTAGCCGTGATTGCTCCGTCATACCGCTGGAGAACGTCACCTCCTCAAACACCCCGTCACCCGTGTTACGGAAGAGCGGAAATGTTTCGTGTTCCAAAGCAACGAAGAAGATGTCGGGACGCCCGTCGTTATCGTAATCACGAAAATCCACACCCATACCAGAGACATATGAGCCGTGTTCCGGGAGGGCGATGCCGAGGTCAAATGCGATCTCGGAAAACTTCTCTCCGTTCAGGTTGTGGAAGAAGAAGTTAAACGCTTTGTCATTCGTCAGGAAGATATCCGGAAATCCGTCACCATCGAAGTCGGCTACTCCGGCGCCCATTCCCTTTCCGATGTGAGAGCGAATCCCGGTCTGCTCAGACACATCGACGAAAGCGCCGTCGCCCTTGTTCTTGTAGAGCCTGTTCGGCAGGCCTTTGTACACCTTCGGGTGGCAGTAATCCGCACAAACACGCTCAGTGTCGGGATCCCAACTGAGATAGTTGACCACAAAGAGGTCGAGCAAGGAATCGTTATCGAAATCCAGCCAGACTGCATCAACCGCCCACAGAGGACCATGTTCCGGATCTGGTTGGTCAAGACCGGCCTGTGATGTCACGTCACTGAATGTGCCGTCACGGTTGTTTCTGAAGAGCGTGTAGTGATGGACTCCACTCACGAACATGTCTTCGTACCCGTCGGAGTTGTAGTCTCCGACGGACACTCCGGTGTCGAATGCCGTGCCCGCTACTCCAGCTTGCTCGGTAACATCGGTGAACTCAAGTCCACCGTCATTCCGAAACAGACGATTCCAGTACTTAGGTCCGGACTTTCTCAGCTCCGGCATTTCGCCGCCGTTGGCAAAATATATGTCCAGGTCTCCGTCGTTATCGAAGTCGAAAACGGCGACACCTCCAGCCATCGTCTCCGGTGCGTGTCTTCGGGATGTTTCTCCGTTTTCGAGTGTGAATGGTATGGAATGGTGGATGAAGCGTATAGGCGACGTTGCTTCAGTTGCACTCGCCATTGGTAGCCAGAGCCCAAGTACGAAAACCGGCGTGGTGAATCGATCGCCCCGCATCCGCTTTACCTACACTGTATTCTACCGAGGGCCACCGCCGTCCTGTAGTGGAGTTCGGTATGCAAGCTTCTATGCGGCGGTCGACCAAGCGGCAGGGTGCCGCCTGGTGGGCGGCCTCCCGCCGCCGGTTCGGTTACGTAGAAGGGGGCGAAGCGGAAAAGGTGGCTCAGCATCCACGATGTTGCCTCAACGACAGGAGCTAGAGAGACAGTGTTCTGCTGACACTACAGGACACTAGCGTACGGATTGATTGCTGGGACCGCCTCGCTCCAAGAGCGCGTGCACACCCGGCATCCTGATCGCCCCTCCAACTTCGCCCCCTGTTCCAGTTGCGACACGCACGGACACGGATTCATCGCCGTCACCAGCATAAACTTCGCCGGGAACGACAACGTCATGTTAGCCCGCGCGATGGTGACCGAGTTGTCCTCCAGCGGCTGGCGTAGCAGTTCCAAAACGTTCCGGTTGAACTCGGGTAGCTCATCGAGGAACAGGACGCCGTTGTGCGCCAGGCTCACCTCTCCGGCCCCTTTCTTCCGCGCCTGACTCCCTTCTCGATGAGCGGCGAACTCAAGAGCCCTTCTCCCAACATGTTTGACGACTACCCCCCCCGAAATCCCTGTGCCCTCCTCCCAACTCTGTGCCCCTGTGGTTTTCCGCACTCCGTCCCATCCCCGATCACACCCATTTCTCTTTTCCCAACCCACTCATCCCAAACAACTTCCCCCTCCGCGCACCCCTTGACCCTTCCCCGCCCATGCTATAAACAATTACGACGATGACTAACACCGCTACAGCTCGCTCCACCTCCCCGGCCCCGGACCCGCAGTCGGCCCCGGACGCCCGCCCGGAGCCGTCCGCCTCCCCCTTCGAACGCGCCTGCGCAATCGCCTTCACCGCCAAACCCTTCCGCGCCGAAACCACCCAGCTCCTCGCCGGCTTCGACGCACCCGGCAGGCCCACCCGCGCCGTACCCGTTCGCTCCCGCCGCTTCCTCGAGTGGATCCGCCAGTCCTATCGGCATCTCTACGGCGAGGCCCCCCGCGAACACGTCCTCCGCGAGGTCCGCAACACTTTCGAAGGTGACGCCTGGTACTCCCGCGAGCCCGGCCGCCGCGTCGATCGGCGCGTCCTCGGCTACGGCAAACTGTTCACCTGCCGCATCGCCGTCGAACGCTTCGTCCTCGACCTCGCCCGCCCGGACGGCCAGGTCGTCGACATCTCGCCCACCGGCTGGAACATCGTCCCCGGCGGCGAGCACTGCTTCTATGACTATCCCAATGCCGAACCCCTCCCGCTTCCCGTCGCGCCGGACGACCCCGCGGCCGTGCTCGACTCCTTCCGCCGCCTCCTCGGCGTCCGCTCGGATCTCCACTGGCGCCGCGTCCTCATCTGGCTCGTCAACGCCCTCCGCCCCTGCGGCCCCTACGCCGTACTCGTCTTCCACGGACCCGCTGGCTCCGGCAAGGCCCGCGCCGTCCGCTTCCTCCGGAACTTGATCGATCCCGTCAGCGCGCCGGCCGTCCCGCCCACTCTCTCCAACCGCAAGATCGAAGCCGCCGCCTGGAGCGCGCACGTGCTTGCCCTCGACAGCGTCCGCCGCATCTCCATCCGCGTCGCTGCCGTCCTCAGCCGCATCGCCTTCGCCACCTCCCACTCCCTCACCGAACCGCACTCTGGCCGCGACCCCGTCGGCGTCACGCTCCAGCGGCCCGTCATCCTCCCCGTCGAGCGCGACCAGCCCGTCACCCCGAGCAGCCCCGTCATCCGCGACCCCGATCTCGCCCGCAACGCTCTCACCGTCGCTCTCGAACCCGGGCCCGCGCTGCCTCCCGACGAAGCCGAACGTGAATTCGAAGCGCTCCGCCCGCAACTCCTCGGAGTCCTCTGCAATGCGGCCTTCGCCGCCCTCGCCCGCGACCGTTCCGCCGAGCTCCGCCGTGTTCCCCGGCTCTACGACGTAACTATCTGGGCCGCCTCCGCCGCGGCGCCCCTCGGGCTCACGCCCTCACAAGTCCGGGAAGCCGTCTTCCCCGACACCGAACCCGCCGCCCTCGCCTGGGCCCTCGCCGGGCTCCTCGACGGCGAAAACGAGGAATGGACCGGCCGCCTCTCCGCCCTCCGCTCCCTCCTCCCCTATCACCTCGACCCGGGCTCCTCCGAATCCTTGTCTCACGCGCTCCGCCGCGCCTCCCACGAACTCCGGAAGCTCAACGTCACCGCCTCATTCAAACGCTCGAAAGGCGTCCGCACCGTCACCCTCAGCCGCCGGGGTGCCGGTTTGGACCCTTATCTTCGTGATAATCATGCCAACTAAGCCCCCAAACTGGCACCCCTTGAAGCAACCCGGGCCGGGGAGTCGAGGCAATCGGCTCCCCGGCCCGGCGAGAGCTATCCAGCCCGCGGACCGCCTCCTTGGTTGCCGGCTCCACCGCGCCCCACCCGGCAGAACCCGTCAACCGCGCCTACTCTAAACCGCGCTGGCCGCGGCAGCCCGTCCGGCGGAGCCTCTTCACGCCATCTCGTGGATCACCTGGAAGCCCATCATCCGGCCCATCCGCTCCACCATTTCCGTGTGATCCCCGTAGAAGATGACCCGGTGCAGGCCCCCAGTATAGTTGTCGAGCCACTTGCGGGCGTCGGGGACCACGCTGCGAATCTGCGTCCGGCACCCCCGGTCGGACTGGATGTGGCCCGTAACCTCGGCCGTCGTGACCAGGAACTTGTCCGGTCCGTCGAACCGCCCCACGG
>CAYXVG010000085.1:0-20462 GCA_964468205.1 uncultured Solibacteraceae bacterium
TCCGCGCTCATCTGCAGCTCAAGATCCCCCTGCCCGTTGGCTTCGTTTCGCCACCCCCGCCACAACTCTTTCGCGTCCCCTTCACACCCCCTCGAGAGCGCTGGCCCCACCGCCCTACCGCCCTCGCACCATCCCATCGGCGTTAATCCGCGTTCATCTGTGGCTTCCCAATTCCCCGGCCCTTTGGCTTTGTTCCGCCCTCTTCGATATTTGGGAAAGAGTAGACTGTCACCGAGTTTGATAGATGTTTTCCATTTGCCAGGAGTCGAGCCAGTTCAGGGTGGCGCCTTGGCCTTGAGCGCGGAGGGAGACGCCGGCGCTGTCCTTGCGCCCCGGGTAGACGCGGAGGGCGACGCACTGGCGCCCGTTGGCGAACACCTCCACGACGCTGCGGTCGACGAAAACGCGGAGGCGCAAAGGCTCACCGTCGGGGAGGAAGAACTGTGCGTTCTCCGGGGGGCGGGAGAGAACGTCCGGCAGCAGCGACGAGCGGGAGTTGTCGATCGAGATCACGCTGTTGAAGTTCCCGGCCTTCCGGCTCGCACGGCCGAATTCCCGGTGGCGGAACCCCCGCCCCTTGAAGAACAGGATGCGCGTCACCTCCTCGCCGGCCGGGGAACGCAGCACGTTCAGCTCTACTGCCGAAGCCTTTCCGGGATCGATCTCGGCGGCGATTTCGATCGAGTTGCCGCGAATCTGCTCGAGAATCACCTCTTCGTTGGCGGGCAACTCCATCGCGGCCACGCTCTTCTTCTCGCCGCGAAGGGATTCGATATCGCCGGCCGGCTCCACCCGCACTTCGTCCAGCTCGCCTTCGGGCGCAATCGTCAAACGGCGCGGCAGGGTCATGATCTGGTTCCAGCCCCGGGTAGGTTTGGCCGGGTTCATGTTGAATATCACGATCACCCCGCCTTCCCCATCGGGCGTGGCGGACGGGGCGTGCACGCCTCCAGGCCCATATGCGCCGAAATTGAAATCGCCTCCGTAGGTGACGGCGAGCTTGTCCCGCTCCTTGTCGTAGTCGCCAAGCAGGTACTTCCCGCCGCTCATGTGGCTGAAGTGCAGGAGGATGTGCTTGCGGCCGATGGGCCAAAAGTACGGGCATGCGCCATCATCCCCGACCAGCGAGTACCGGTCATCCTCGACAAAGGGGTGCAGGTAGTCCCAGTTGGCGAGGTCTTTCGAGCGGAACAGGAAGTTCGCCCGGACGCGCTTGCCGCCGGGTCCGGGCAGCGTGCCGCCGGAAAGGGAGTAATAGAGGCCGTCCTTCTTCCAGATGGCCGGATCGAACACGCGGTAGGGGAGCGGAGTGCCGTCCGCCTTCGCAATGGGTATCACTGGCTTGCCGGTAACCTTCTCCCAATTGAGGAGCAGCGGATCGCTCGACACGGCCACCATGTTGCCGGCCATCGTGCCGTGGTACATCGCGATTACGCGATCTTCCTCAACCAGGGTGGCGCCGGAAAAGACTTTTTCCTCGGGATGGGGATAGATGGCAAGGGGCAGGTCGCGCCACCGGACGAGGTCCGTGCTGACGGCGTGGCCCCAGTGTTGCCTGGGGTCCTCGGGCGGATACGCCTGATAGAAGAGATGCCAACGGCCTTGCCAGAAACAGAGGCCGTTCGGGTCGTTCAGCCGGCCCTCCGGGTTTACGTAGTGATAGATGGGCCGGTAAGGGTCATCGGCCATCTTCTCGCGGGACTCGCGAAAACGCAGGACAAGCGGATTCGTCGCCAGTTGCGCTTCCTGCTCCTCGAGGGTGTCGGCGAAGGTGTATTGCGGGACTTTCGAGGTGTAATCCGGCTGCTGCGCGAGAGCGGATGCGCCGGCAGCCATCATTAGAATGGCGGTGGACAGGATGAAGAAAACGGTATTCATTGCAGGCCTCCAGGGTGCAATCGGCATTATATCGACAAGCCGCGGGCGTTCAACTCGAAGGCGGGCAATGAGAAGCCGGCCCCCGCGCTGGAGAGCCGGCCTTGTTCGGAATGTGGTTCCGGCGGAACTGTTATTTCTTGTTGGCTTCGCCGGTGGCGGCGCCGTGGAGCTTGACTTCGACCTTCTCCTCGAGGTTGGCGTAGTACTCCTTGAGGATCTCGAGAACTTCCGGTTTGGAGAACTCCGCCGGGATCGGAGCGCCTTCGCTCAGGCCCTTGCGGAGAGCCGTGCCGGAGAGCAGAAGGCGGGCGCCTTCGCCGGTCCAGTTGCCGTTATCGTCGAGAACGGCTTTGCCTTCGTGCGGGCAGGTCTTCATCGAGGCCATCGAGCCGCACTTGTAGCACCAGAAGGTCCAGTCCATGCACAGCGGCTGGAGCACGAGAGAGCCTTGCGGGATCTCGTTGAAGATCTGGTGGGCGTCGAACGGTCCGTAATAGTCGCCGACACCGGCGTGATCGCGGCCGACAATCAGGTGCGAGCAGCCATAGTTCTGCCGGAAGACCGCGTGCAGCAGCGCCTCGCGGGGACCGGCGTAGCGCATCTCCATCGGATAGCCGCCCTGGACAACCCGCTCGGCGCGGAAATAGTTGTCTACCAGCGCCTGAATGGCCTTCACGCGAACTTCGGCCGGAATGTCGCCCGGCTTCAGCTTGCCGACAAGCTGGTGAATGTAGACGCCGTCGCAGACTTCGATGGCGACCCAGGCCAGATAGGCGTGGGAGTTGTGCATCGGGTTGCGAAGCTGCAGCGCGGCCACCGTGGACCAGCCGTTCTCCTCGAAGATCTTGCGCGCGTCAGCCGGGCGTTGGTAGATCGACGCGAACATCTCGGGATAGTAGGACTCCGAAAGCACCTTCACCGGGCCGGCCAGGTTCACGGGCCCTTGCGCCATCACCTTCTGCACGCCGGGATGCTCGCTGTCGGTGGTCTTGAAGACCTGCTGGCACTCGTGCTCTTTGTCGATCGGGTACTTCTCGGTGACCTTCATGGTGCCCATGATGGTCTCGGTCTCGGTGTCCCAGAGAGCAACCTCCTCGCCGATTTTGATGGGATCGGCAATCTCATCGGTCGCGGACAACGTGATCGGGATGGGCCAGAATACTCCGTTCTTCGACGGCATGGTGTAGTCGTCACAACAACCCTGCCAGTCATCCTTGCCCATGAAGCCATCCAGCGGAGTGAATGCGCCGATGCCCATCATGATGAGATCGCTGGTCTCGCGGGTCGTCATCGGAACCTTTGTGAGACCTTCCGCCTTCTTCAATTCTGCAGCTCTCGCCTCTCCTTCAAGGAGAAGCGGTTTCAGTACGTCACTCCCATGCGGGGGGACCAATTTCGCCATGAAACAACCTCCAGTCTTTCAGCGGTCCGGCCACTGGCCGGCCGCGTGGATACAGAACTCTTGGGAGAATCTCCCTGCGCGAAGCGGACCGGCGATGGACCATACGTGGCAGATAGGCCCTTGCGTCCATGGCTTTGCCATCAGCGGAATATCAGACCCTGTGGTCCGCTCAACATCCTCGATCATACCTCGTTGCGAAGGTGGAAAGAAAGTATTCGCCGAGCAAAACCGTACAGATTCAACATCCCGGGGCGGGGCAGAACCCGCCATCCGCAACCGCCTGCCACGGGCGGCCGGCGGCAGTGGCAGGCGGTTGCCCTTCGCTTGCCGCACCGGCCTCGCAAAGCCCCCGGGACGCGGCCTTGCCTGCGGCTGGCCCGATCGCCGAGCCGAGGGTCCCGAGGACCATATAAAGCAGAAAGCCCGGCCCACTACGAGCCGGGCTTTCGCCTTCAGAGAACTCTTCTGGATGACTTCACGCGCAACCGACGGCTAATGCGTTTGAGCCTCGTGCTGGCTCATGATCGCCGCCATAAGGTCTTTCGCATGGAGCTTCAGCTTCTTGAGTTTCGCTTCCTCAAGCTGCTGTTCCTCCGACGGATGAGGAATCGATTCGATGACCTCGATCTTCCGGGCGTATTCCGTATGGGCCATGGCCAGCCGACGAAATTCCTCATTTGTCTCCATCAGTTGCGCTTTCAGCTCTTCGGTATTTATTGTTCTCTCCATAGAAAGTCTCTCCCTTGGAAATCAGATCGCTGTGCGAGGGGGGGAACTGGGGTTTTGCGTGGTGAGGTCTGTACGCGGCAGCAATCATCTCTGCGTCGAAACGGAACGTCTGCCTCAAGGCCCCTCTGAAAGGCGCCCCTTCGGTGACGGCCATCCGGGCCCAGTAGGCCATCGGTCTCACCGCGGTTTCCGGCTCCGTTACTTGTGACCTTAACATGATTGAAACGCCATTACAATAGCCGATTCGTTGGGGTTTCTGTAATATTCGGGGCGCCGGCCCGCCGGCCGGAAACCGATCTTCTCATAGAGCCCGCGAGCCGCGAGATTGGACTCTCGAACTTCGAGGAAACAGCGGCCTTTGTAGTCCTGCAAGGCGCTCCGGATCAGGAGCCTGGCGACGCCCTTGCGGCGATGGCCGGGGGCGGTCGCGACGTTGAGAATCTCATGTTCGTCCTCCGCAACCTTTCGTAGTGCGAGGAAACCAATCGTTTCCCCGTTTCGCTCGGCAACTAGGCAGCGGCCTTCCAGGTACGCTTCGGGCGGCCATTGCGACGCCTCCGGCGCCGCGGCCTGGATATCGCCGATCTCCGTTATGTCCCCGGGACGCGCGCTCCGGACCAGTACGCCCGGTCCCGCGAATTCCCGCAACAGCTCCCGCTGTTTCTCGCCTAGGCTGCGCCAGTCAAATCGCTGCTCGGCTGCCTCCCTGGCCGCGGCGGCCAGGGAGTGCCGGAGCGCGGAGTCCGTGAGAAGCCGGCCGATCCCTTCGGCAAACTCCTGCGGGGTATGCGCAATCCAGACGTGGCGCATGTGCTCAAGTCCGAGGCCGGCGACGCCGGATGGAGTGGATACCACCGCCCGCTTCATGGCCATCGCTTCAAGCACTTTGATATTCGTGCCGGCCGACTCGAGCGTCGGCACGACGACGACGTTCGCGTCCTCATATAAGGGCCTGACATCGGGGACAAACTCGAGCAGCTTCACGCCGTGCGGCTGCGGCGGCTCCGGCGTGCTTGCATGGGATTTCCAGTAATCGTGCGGATCCGGGCCCGCGACGGCAGTGACCTCCAATTCGGGGACCAAGCTCTCCGCCAAAGGGTAGATCTGCTCGACAAAATAGCGGTAGGCCACGAGGTTCGGAAAGTGGCGGAAAGAACCGATGAACAGCAACCGCCGCCCCTCCGTTTCCGGCGCCGGCCGGTATCGCTCGAGGTCGACGCCGTTGGCCAGCACCCGGGTGTGCGGGAGGCCAAGCAAACGCTGGTCCTTTTCCGACATCACCACCACCCGGCGGTAGCGGCGGATGGCGCTTCGCTCGAAGCGCCGCCAGCGCCACCAGTCCCACCAAGCGCTTACGGTGGATTGCCGGTGGCGGACCTGGTTGTAAAGATCGAACGTGACGTCGTGCTCCACGAGGACGTCGCCAGGGTAGGAAGCAAGCTGCGTGTACTCCACCTGTGCCAGGCGGGCGCCCGTTTCGCGGCGGACCGATTCGAGTTGCTTCTGCATCTCAGGCGAGGAGTACTCGTTCACTTCTGGTGGACGGATGGTGGACCAGCGGGGTTCCCGATATCGGGGCTTGGGGACGGTGATGATCCGGGCGCAGAAGTCCTTCAAGGGGCCGGGGTCGGCTTCATCCGAGGTTTCGGAGAATGCCAGAAGGTAGACATCGAATTCCCGCGCCGCTTCACGTAGCAGGTTGAAAATGCGCACCGCGCCACCGTGCGCCAAAGGCCATGGCACGTACGGGCTGAGGACGATTACCGGCGGGCGCAACGAACATGTTGGCCTCCCCGGGTGGATCTCCGCCCGGGACCGAATCTCCGTGCGGTCCTTCTTCCAGGGGACCAGCCAAATGGGGCGCAACCAAATCCGGTCTAGCGGGACTCCCCGCAGGAAGAGCAGAGAGGCAATACAGGTTCTGAGCCGCAGGTGGTGCCGCTCCCCGCGGGCATTGTAGGCGAGCAGCTTCGATGGGGCGAAGAGAAACGCAGCGCGGCGGAGCGTTGCATGGGCTTCATCGCCTAGCAGAACCGGCGCCATTCCGATTCGAATCCCCCGGAAACGACGGCGGAGTTGCAACCAGAGGTCGCCGGTCTCTCCGTAAACTAGAGTGATCGTTTCGACACCTTCCAGCGGCGGGGCGGGTCCGGTGGTGACAGCGAAGTGCCGCCGGTCCGGTATCAGTTCGCGGACCTCGCCAACCATTGCCTCGGCCCGGCCGGCATCGCCGGTGAGAAAGCTGACGACCACGGCCTCGGGGTCTTTGCCAAGTAGAGCGAAGAAGCTTTGCTTGAGCGAGGAGCGGAGGTTCATTGGGCGCCGATATTAATGACTGTAACCGGAATTGCGGGCCTCCGCGGGTCGTACGGTCAGACGTTGGATGACGTAGACCGCGGCCAGGGGCAGTACTGATCCGGCAATACAGACCGGAGTGAAGCCGTAGCGGTCCACCAGCCCGCCGATAAGCGGGGAGACGAAGGTTTGCATCAGGCCGTAGGCGCCAGTCAGGGTGGAGACGGCGAGGGCTGCCCGCCGGGCGCCGAAGACATCGAGCGGCATTGCGTAGACATTCACGCTCATCGCGGTCACCCAAAAGAAGCTCAAGCAGAGCAGGCCGGTCGCCAGGGTGGCAGTCGGCATGAGCGGAACGGCCGCCGTGGCCAGCAGGATCACGGCGGACCACAGATTGACCCGCATTCGCGCGTTCAGCACATCCATGCCGCGCCGTATCCAACGCAGGGCGAGCCAGCCCCCAAACAGACCGCCGAGGTTGGCGAACACCGGCGGAATCCAGGCCAATGTCCGGTTCGCGGCCTCCTGCGTCATTCCCCGGTCTTCGACGAGATACACCGTGGTCCAGTTGCTCCAAAGGCTGTAGAGGGTCATGTAAAGAATCGTGCCGATGATGAGACCCCAGAGCCGGCGATCCGTAAGGACTTCCGCGGCGGTCGCACTTCCAGATGCCGGTTCCTCCCTGGGCTGGAGCCGCCGCGACGCCGCGAGCCACAGGGGGATCCACAGCAGTCCGCCCAGTCCGGTAACGAGGAAGGGAACCCTCCATCCGTAAGTCCCTCCCAACCACACAGCCACCAGCGGCGCGGCGATGGCCCCGGCGCTGAGGCCCACCTGTGTCGTGGCCATCCCAAGCGCCCTTTCCCCTGGGGGGAGAAACTGAGCGATCCCTTTTGACGAAGCCGGCACCCCCCCCGCTTGGCCGACGCCAAGCACCGACCGCATGATGAGCAGTCCGGCGAAGCCGCCAGCCAGCCCGGTTCCGGCGCCGGCCAGCGACCAGAGCGCGACGGCGAAGCAGATGCCGCGGTGCAGCCCCACGCGGTCGATCAGCCAGCCGGCCACGGGAGCGCTGAAAGCATAAGCGAGCGAAAACGCCGAAAGGATCCAGCCATAGTCGGCGTTGGACAGTCCGAACTCGCCGCGGAGCTGCGGGGCCATGGCGGGTAGTAACTGGCGGTCCAGGTAGTTGAGGACACTCGAAAGCGTGATGACGAGGATGAGGATCCAACGGAGAGGCATCGGCTACCGGAACTCGATGAGGGTAACCTCTCCCGCGGTCTTCCACTTGGCGTCGGACTCCACGAAGTATTCCACGGTGACGCTTCGCGCCGGCTCCTGAACGCCACAGCCAAGGGCTGTCTCTCCCCCGCCGGTAATGACGATCTGCCCGGGGTCTCGTACTAGCAGTTGTGCCGCTTCCCCGTCCTCGCCGCTCACATGCAAGCGGGCCAGGCCGCCGGTGCAGTCGACCTGCTGCAGTGTTCCCCGAACCCGTTTCTTGGGACGTTCGTCATCCCACCATTCGATCACGTCCGCCGGGGTATCGGGATCGTCCACCGATCCGGTCTCCCGCGCCCGCTCCATCATCTCCGCCCACTCTTCGCGCATGCGGCTGCGCTCTACACGGCGTTCTCGGGAACGGTCGATGCGATCGGAGGAATGGTACTTTGCCCGCTCTTCTTCGAGGGCGAGCCGGGCTTGGTAGTAGCGTTCCCGCTCTTCGGCGGTAGGCGCGGCGCGCATCGCGCCTCCCCAGGCTTCGGCGGCGAGTTGGAACTGGTTGGCTTCGGTGTAGGCTTCCGCCAGCGCGGCCCAGCGGGCGGGATTTCGCGAGTTTCGTTCAGCCGCCTTCTGGAGCGAGTTCATCTTCAGGGAGAGGTTCGTGTCCACGCGAGCCATCTGGACGTAAGGCTCGTCCCAGCGCGGATTCAGCCTCGCGGCTTCCACGAACGCATTCCGCGCGGCGGCCGGCTGGGCGAGCAGCTTGCCGTACTCCACGAGGCAACGGGCGCTGCGGGAACCCGCCTTTACGGCGTCTTCGAATCGGCCGAGCCCTTCGAGCGCTTCGGGATTGTCCGGCTCCGAAGCGAGGATCTCTGTGTAAGCCGCATCGGCCGCGGCTCCATCGAGCAGATCGGCCAGCGCGACGTCGATGTAGACCGGGCCGAAATCGCGGCGGGAGAAATCACGGGTGGAAATGGGCGCCCCGGAGACCGTGTGAGCGGAATAGGCGCCCGACGAAAGGTACTCCTGCACCTCCGCGTCCATCTCCTCGGGCGTCATCGCGAAGCTATTTTTGTAGGCGGCGTGCCAGTCGGCTCCGAGCTGGAGGTTGGCGAACAGCACCCGCGCCCGGCTGGCGTACTTGGGATTGACGGCCAGCATGTGCATCCGCGCCCAAGCGAGGTCACGGCGGTCCGGCGGAGGCGGGGCCCCCAGCGTCACGCGAGTGCCGTCGACTTGCGCCGTTTCGAACACGTCCAGCAGGCCGCGCTCCACTTCAGCGGGCATGCGCTGTGTGTTGGCTTCGAGCAGAATCCGGACCAGATCGCCGAGGGGAGCCTTTTGATCACGAGAAAGAGCGAGCATCCATGTATCGCGGCCGAGACGCCATTCACCGGGGCGGTACCGGGCGGCATCGTTCGCGGACGAGAAGATTACGGCCCGAAACGGCCACACGGCCTCCATGTCCGTCTCGCCGAGCGTCCGGTCCAGGACGAAGCGAACCTGCTCGAATTCGTTCAAGAGGATACGCGCCGGATTGTCTCCGGCCTCACTGAGCACCTCGAACGGTCCCGACCGCAAACGCACCCAGTCCGCTCCGAGAAGCGTTAGCGGCAGCAGCAGTGATACTAGTAAACGAACCACAGTCCCTCTATTAGGTATGATACAAGCCCGCGCGGATAGAACCGTGATGAAGGCGGCTGCAAGTAAAAGAGGCGGTTTGGACGTCCGCCAACGCCAAACCGCCTTCCAGGAGGAAAAGTTCAGGTAACTAGATTGCAGCCGCTTGGCCCCGGGCTGAACACCCCGTTAAAAAGACGCGGGGCGCCGGAGGAGGAAAACAGCCCAGGAGCGCGGCGGCCGGACTTTAGACCGAACCTTCCCCAACTCGCAGGTTGTTCGTCACCGAGAAGACCCCGGAAACGCCGTTCGCTTGAAGAAACGCGATGTGGCTGTCAGCGGCTTTGTCGACGACGCCTTCAAGGGTGACGTTGCCATTCCTTACAATCACCTTGATGCTCGGGTTCGCCCCGAGGGAGTATTTCTGCAGGGCTGGTTGCCGGTAGATCGCCCGCACCAACGCGATCCGAAGCCGGTCATCGAACGGGGACAAGGGCAAAACCTCGATCCTGTTCACCACCTCCCCCACACCTTCGATGCGCCGGACCACCCCTTCGGCATCCGAACGGAGCGTGGGCCGGACGGCCTGTCCGGAAAGGGTCACCGTGCCTTCCTCTACAGCAAAAGCAAGGTTGTCGAACACGGTGTAGTAAGGCAGCCTCGCCAGCTCGTGCCACACCTGCCGCGCCAAGGACTCTTCCGGAGTCTGCGCATTGAGTAGAGCGGGGGCAATTCCCAGCGCTCCCGCCAAAAGAATCACAGTTCCCAGTCTGCGTCTCATGTCCGTCTCCTGAAAACGGCCTCTTCGCGCCGCCGGCCAGCATCTCCGGCGAAAGCGTATCGCCCGTTGTATTTACCCGCATCACGATGGGTGATCGCGGCAGCTTACACTTCAAAAGACGGCCCCGGGAGTTCCGGCGTTCCGTAACAATTACTTCGCCTTCTACATTGCCTTCACGAAGGCCAGATAGTCGATGGTGGACGCCGGAGCAGGTTTCCCGGCGGAGACCGGTTCCTTGGCTGGCTCCGGGTCCGCTTCGGGGGCTGGCTCGTGTTCCGCTTCGGTTGCAGCGGCGGGCGGTTCTTCCGGCGCCAATTGTGGGTCCTCCGCGGGGCCGGCCGCGGCCGGCTCGGGTTTCTCTGCGGGCTCGGTTTCGGGCGCTGGTTCCTCAGCCGGTGCGTTTTTGCCGGAGCCATCCGCGTGTTCCGCGGCGGGTTGAGGTTCGTTTTCGAGAGTAGGCGGTTCGGGTTCCGCCAGTTCCTCCGGAGTGCCGGCGGCTGGAGGTTCGCTCTCTTCCAGTGGTTCTAGCGTGCCGCCCATAGGCTCAATGTCGTCGTCTTCCTCCATCTCCAGTCCGGTCTCTTCGATCTCCGGAAGCGATGCGGACGCAACGATCTCCGGCTCGCCCGCGGGCTCGGGCTCGGGTTCGATGGTTTCAATATGGCCGTCTCCATCACCGGTGACTTCGATGTTCGTGCGCCCGGCGTCCGTGATTGGTTCGGAGTCGTCCTCTAACTCCGGCGCCTCCAACTCGAACTCTTCCAATTCGGCGGGAGAAGCCACGGCATCGGCAGAGTCGCCGGGAATATCCGGGGCGTTTTCGGAAATATCAAGTTCGGATTCGGCTTCCGGCGCCTCTTCGAGCAAGGTTCCGAAACCATCGCTCGCCACAGCCCGCTCCACGGCCTGGAGGGAACGCGGGAAGTTGTCCACTGGTTCGAGCGCCGGGACTTCACGGTCCGAGCCGGCCCCGAGATCCTGGAACCGCCGGGCGCTCACGAGCACGCGCGATTCGAGCGAACCGACAGCGCGGTTGTAGCCGTCCACGGTGCGCTGGAGGTTGATGCGCATGGTTTCCAGGTGCTGCGTGAATGTGCAAAGCCGGTCATAGACCGTCTTGCCAAGCTCGCTGATCTCGTGCGCGTTCGCAGTCAGCTTCTCCTGCCGCCAGCCATACGCGACGGATCTGAGCAGAGCGATCAGAGTCGTCGGCGTGGCGAGGATCACGCGATTATCCACCCCATACTCGATGAGCGAGGAATCCTGTTCGAGCGCGGCGCTGAAAAACGCCTCGCCCGGAATAAAGGCAACCACGAATTCCGGCGTGGCGCTGAACTGTTCCCAGTACGACTTGCCGCCCAGTCTTTGCAAGTGCGACCGAACCTGCGCGGCGTGTTCCTTGAGCTTCGCCACCCGTTGTTCGTCATCAGTGGCCGTCATGGCTTCCAGGTAGGCCTTCATCGATACTTTGGCGTCGACTACCACCTGCCGGCCGTTCGGGAGCTGAACCACGAGATCCGGGCGAAGACGGCCGTTATCGGTCTCGACTGAAACCTGCTCCTCGAAGTCGCAGTGGGCCACCATCCCGGCCATCTCCACCACACGGCGAAGCTGTATTTCGCCCCAGCGTCCGCGCACCGACGGAGTGCGAAGCGCGTTAACCAGGTTGGAGG
Source organism: uncultured Solibacteraceae bacterium (assembly GCA_964468205.1). Taxonomy (GTDB): domain Bacteria; phylum Acidobacteriota; class Terriglobia; order Bryobacterales; family Bryobacteraceae; genus CAWELS01. Next base: position 11,606 of record CAYXVG010000085.1, read on the forward strand.
TTTCGGAGCGAAGCATGTTCTGCGCTTCCTGGAGCAGTTCCACCTGCCTCGTAATACCGGCATGGTCCTTGCCGATGCCTTCAATGCTCGAATCCACCTTGCCGAGCGCCTCACGGACAGGGCGCAATATCTCCTCGATCGCTTTCTGCCGGCTATCGAGGTCGCTCCGGGCGCCCTCCTGGTACCTGTCGAGAGCGGAGCGGGCAAGTTGCAGGAACGCTTCGTTGTTGCTCTTGAGCGCATGCGCCGACAGGGCCTGGAACGTCTCGGAGAGCCTCTTTTCGGCTTGCTCCACCACGGCAAGTTTCTCCTCGGCCAGCTTGGCGCCTTCGGCGAGCCGCGCCTCCAGTTCCGCCTTTGCGCTCTGCAGTTCAGCCTTCTGTCTGTGCTGTCTCTCGAGCTCCGTCTTCAGTTGGTCGCGGTCTTTGAGCAACTCCTCAATCCGCGAGTCCTTTCCCGAAAGGCGCTCGGTTAACTTGCTGATTTCGTTGCCGAACTCGGTTCTGGCCTGCGAATAGGCCCGCCCGTAGGCGTTCTTCGTGTCGGCGCGCAGCATCAGCCAGACGGCCAGACTACCAAATATCAGCCCTACGGCCAGGGCCAGGAAAAACGTCAATTGTTGCTCCAAAACACACCTCCCTATACTGGGTGCTCATATTATCGGCTTCGCTCCGCGAAAAATGTAGGGCGGTTTCTCCGTTTCCTCCTCCTCTGAGGGAAAAATCTCGCGTCAATGCAGAGGTTTACGGAAGCGAAACAAATGTCAGTACCCCTCAACAAAAGTACCAGGGCCTAGGAGCTTTCCCGCACCGGCCGTGGCTGGAGCGTTCGCGGTTACACTGTGTGAGTTGGCTCCCTTGCCCATGAGAATAGCCCTGGACGCCACGCCACTGACGCTCACAACAGGCGGCATCCGCCGCTACACGGAGGAGTTGAGCCTGGCTTTGGCGCGCGGTTTTCCTGGCGACGAGTTCATTCTCCTCTCGGACCAGGAGTTCCGGCCGATTCCGGGAGCGCCCGAAAATCTTATATTGGCCGGCTCTCCGCGCGGCGTTTCCCGAAGACGGTGGTGGAGCGCCGGATTGCCGCTGGAGATTCGCCGCCGGGGCGTCGGAGTGTTCCATGGCACGGACTTCGCCACTCCGTACCTGCCCGTCTGCCCCACTGTGATGACCGTGCACGACCTTTCCCCGTGGAAGGAGCCTGGCTGGCACTGCGGCGCCGGACGCGTGCGAGCGAGGGGTCCGGTCCTGTTAGGCCTAGGGCTGGCAACCATGGTGATCACGCCGAGTGAAGCCGTGCGCCGGGAAGCCATCGAGCGATTCCGCCTCCCGCCTTCCCGGGTGGCGGCCATTCCGCTGGCTGCCTCCGAGCGGTTCCGGCCGGTCTCCGTCAGCTCATTTGCCGACCCCTATTTCCTGTACGCCGGCGCGCTGGAGCCGCGGAAAAACCTAGCGTTTCTGGTGGAGGCCTGGCGTGAAGTCGCAAGCCGCCGGAAGGTTGCCCTCGTTCTGGCGGGGCGGCGGCGCGAGGACTTTCCCCCGCCGCCCGATATACGAGGCCTTGTGATGCTTGGGGAAGTGCCGGAGGAGAAGCTGCCGGAACTGTACTCCGGGGCCGTCGCGACGCTGTACCCGTCCTTCTACGAAGGCTTCGGTCTGCCGGTACTGGAAGCGATGCAATGCGGTTGCCCGGTGATCGTCTCCGAAGACCCGGCCATTGCGGAAGTAACTGGAAACGCCGCCCTCCGGCTCCCCCACACGGACCACCGCGGATGGGTGGAGGCCATGGAGGCGATGTATCTTGACGGGGCGATGCGCTCGCAGTGGGTCGAAAGGGCGACCAAGCGAGCTCAGCAGTTCTCCTGGGATCGCACGGCGCGGGAAACCTATGCCGTCTACGAGGAAGCGGAGGCCCGGTTTGGCGGATAGGCAGCCGGCGCTCATTCTCTGCCCGGAGACGCCGTACCCGGCGGCCGGCGGAGGAGCGCTGCGAACGGCCTCGGTGGTAGAGTTTCTGGCGCGGCGCTATGCACTGGACGCAATCGTCTTCAGGGAACCGGATAGCGCGGACCCAGCCGCCACCCGCCTGTCCGGTCTGGCGCGCCGGGTTCACGTCATCGACCTGCCGCGCCACAACCGGCAGGCTCCGTCCAGGGCGCTGCGCAATCTTAGGCGTCTCTGGCGGGGGACGCCGCCGCTCACGGACCGGTTCTCGGGTTTCGAAGCCGGCGTGTCGCGGCTCATTGCCGGCCGGCGATACGCGGTGGCCGTAGTGGAGCACTTCTGGTGCGCCGGCTACGCCCCCGTGCTGCGCCCGGCGGCCGATTGCCTCGTGCTGGACCTGCACAATATCGAATCCACGCTCCACCGCTCCTGCGCCGCGGCTGAACCCTGGCCGGTTTCACTCATTCACCGAAAGTTCGCGGCCGCTTGCCAGGGCCTCGAGGAGTCCCTGCTTCCGGATTACGACGTCCTGCTCACCACATCCGTGGAGGATGCCCTCAGGCTGCGCGCCATTGCCCCGGAGACGCGTTCGCTGGTGTATCCCAATGCGATCCCGTTCGAGCCGGCCCCGCCCCGCGGCGATACGCACGCCGTAATCTTCACGGGAAACCTCGAATACCACCCGAACGTGGGCGCGATCCGGTACTTCCGCGACGCGATCTGGCCCGGGCTGCACTCCCAGTGGCCGAGTCTGCGTTGGCGGGTAGCCGGTAAGAACCCGGGCGCTGCCAGGAGAATGCTTCGAAACACCCCGGGAGTGGACGTGACCGGACCGATGGACGACGCCCTGGCCGAGCTCGCCGCGGCGGCCGTTGCTGTGGTTCCGCTGCGGGCCGGGAGCGGAACCCGGGTGAAGATCGTCGAAGCCTGGGCCGCTGCCACCCCGGTTGTCTCAACGAGGGTCGGAGCCGAAGGCCTTCCGTGCGTCCCGGGAAGCCATATCCTGCTGGCTGATGAACCGGCGGGTTTCGCCGCGGCGGTCTCGAGGCTGCTCGAGTCAGCGAAACTCCGCCGCGAGATCGGCGAAGGGGGGCGGAGGCTGTACGAACAGGAATTCACCTGGGATGCGGCTTGGAAGAAGCTGGAAGCGGCAGGATTTTAACGGCTTTGTAATTAGCCTATGTTCCCCGCAAACCTCTATACTGGTGAAAACGCGCATGCGCTTCTCGGTTGATGCTCACGCCATTGGGCGGCACCTAACGGGCAACGAAGTCTATATTCGGAATTTGTTGCACGGGTTTGCTGCGCTTGACAAGATCTCTGAGTTTATCGCCTACCTTTCTGAACGTGCCGTGGCAGCTCAATTGCCGGAGCGCTTCCGCTGCCGAGTGGTCGCCAAGAACCCGTTCTGGCGGCTTGGAAACGACCTCGTAAACCGGGTCCGGCAGGACCAGCCTGAGTTGCTGCATGTGCAATATACCGCGCCGTTGCAGTGTCCGGCGCCAGTGGTGGTCACGGTGCACGACGTCAGTTTCCTCGAGCATCCCGAATTCTTCCCGTGGACGCGTTGCACACAACTCCGCATCACTGTCCAGCGCACCGTGCGCCGGGCTGCTTGCGTGCTAACGCCAAGCGAGTTCTCCAAAAGAAGCATTATCAGCGCCTATGGACTGGACGACGATAAGGTTGTGGTGGTGCCAAATGCTGTGTCATCCGACTTCCGGCCGCGGCCCCGCGACCAGGCCGCCGCGGCGATCCATCGGAAATACGGCATTCCATCGCCGTTCGTGTTGACGGTAGGCGACTTGCAGCCCCGAAAGAACCAAGCGGGTCTTGTCAACGCGTTTGAAGAGTTAATCCGTTTCTATCCGGACCTGCCGCACCATCTGGTGATGATCGGCAAGCCGGGCTGGTACGGTTCAAAGGTCCGCCGCGTGGCCGAGAGGTCAGGCCTGGCAAACCGGATTCATTTCCCGGGATTTGTTTCCGACGAAGAGTTGAAGCAGTTCTACGCCGCGTGTGAACTTTTCGTCTTCCCATCGTTCTACGAGGGCTTTGGCTTACCGATACTCGAGGCAATGGCTTCCGGCCGCGCCGTCGCATGCTCGAACTCCTCGGCGATGCCGGAGGTCGCCGATGCCTGCGCCATTCTGTTCAACCCGAAGTCAACGGAGGAAATGACCCTGGCAATGCGCGACCTGCTGCTGGATGCGGAACTCCGCGCGAGGGTGGAGCGTCTCGGGACCCAGCGCGCGAGTCTTTATAGCTGGCGGAGCACCGCGCAGAAGACTCTCGATGTTTACTACGGCGTGGCCGATCGCCGGAGGGACGTAAAATCGTATAGAGTAAAGTCAGTTCCGGTCTCCTGATACATGTGGAATTGGCTTTTCGCTCTCATACTTCTCCCGCTGCTATTCAGCTCGGCGGTACAGGCGCAGGATCCCCTCCCGTTCGCCTCCGGCGAAGAGTTGCGGTACGTTATCAGCTACCCGAGCGGTCTCGACCTCGGAGAAGCGACCCTATCCGCCCGCAAGAGTGACGCCTCGGGCGATCAGCCCGAGCAATGGAACTTCCTCTTTGACCTCGAAGCGGCGATTCCCGGCTTCAGCGTCAGTGACCATGTCAAATCGATCGCCACAATGGATCTGTGCAGTGTTCAACTGCGGAAAGAGATCTCTCACGGCAAGCGGTCCGGTGTGGAGGAGACCCGTTTCGATCAGGCCAGCGGGACCGCTATTCGCGAGACCCTGAAGGGCGGCGGAAAGTCCGAACTGACGATTCCGGAATGCGCAACCGACGCGCTCACCTTCCTTTACTACCTACGCGCCGAGTTGAGCCGGGGGCGGGTACCGCCTCCACGCCAAGTGTTTTTCGGAGCGCCATACGATGTGAGCTTCCAGCCTGCGTCGACCAAGAAGGCGGTGATCGGCGATGAGGAGTTGGAAACGGACCGGCTCATCGTTACTGTGAAGGGGCCGGTCTCCGAGACGATGTTCATCATGCTCGTCGCGCGCGACCCCGCGCGCACGCCGGTGCAGGTCACCGTCCCGCTCGAACCCGGCAACTTCACGATGGAACTCGTGCGGGAATGATAAGGCTGGCGTTCTTCTCTCCCCTGCCTCCCAAGAAGAGCGGCATCGCTGACTACTCCGAGGCGCTACTGGAGCCGCTGCGAACCCTCGCAGATGTTAGCGTGTTCGAGGAGGAGCCGGCCGGATTTGATCCCTCCGCGTGGGATGCGATCATCTATCAACTTGGCAATAACCCATTTCACGAAGGCGCTTATCGCGCCGCCCTGCGGCGCCCGGGTATCGCGGTCTTGCACGAATTCAATCTCCACCACCTCATCGCCGAGTTGACCATCAAGCGCGGCGATTGGGAGGGTTATCTTCGCGAGGTCGAATACGACCGGGGGCCTGAAGCGCTCGCCCGCGCGCGGAAGGTGCAGGCGCTCGAGACCGGCCCCGACTACGAAGGCGTTCCGATGATGCGGCGCATTCTCGAAAGCGCCCGCGGCTTGATCGTCCACAGCCGCTACATGGAGTGCCTGGCGCGGGAAGCCGGTTTCAATGGTCCCATCGCCTGCATCCCGCACGGCGGATGGATTCCGGTGGCCGACCGGATGGGCTACCGGGAGCGCCTTGGTCTCAACGAAACGGCCCCGCTGATCGGAATCTTCGGATTTCTCAAGCCCTATAAACGCATCCCGGAGTCTTTGCGGGCGTTCCGGCGGCTGCTACGGCTGGAGCCGCGCGCCAAGATGATTCTGGCGGGTGAGCCGCATCCGGACCTCGATCTTAATTCTTTGATCCGGACCCTTGACATCGGGGGTTCCGTCCGCAAGCTCGGCTTCACCGCCACCGCGGACTTCGCGGGCTATCTCGGCGCTTGCGATATTGTGTTGAACTTGCGGCATCCCACCGTCGGGGAGACGTCCGGCACGGCTTTGCGGGCCCTCGGCCTGGGCAAGGCGCTGCTGGTTTCCGACGTCGGCTCCTTTTCGGAATTTCCCGACGACGCCTGCTGCAAAGTGCCGGTCGGCCCGGGCGAGGAGGACATGATTTTCGAGTATCTCAACCTGCTCGTGTCGCGCCCCTCGGTACGGGAGCAGTTCGGCCGCAACGCCCGGCGCTGGGTGGAACGCACGTGCAACTGGCGCACCGTGGCTGCCCAGTACGCGAGCTTCGCCGCCGCGGTGGCAGCGAACGAGCCGTGGACCGCTCCCACTACCGCGGAAGAAGTCACCGCGCCGGAACCGCCGTGCGAGCCTCCTCCCGCCGGGGAGATCATCGGATGGGCCGGGAAGGACGAGGGGGCGCGAGGCTACGTGGGCACGCACGTCAGCCGGCTCCAGAAGACCCTCGCCATCACGCCGGCAGGCGGCCCCGGTGACCGGATCCTCGAAATGGGAGCCTACATGCAGATTACGCCCGCCCTGCGGTTCGACCTTGGCTACGGCGAGGTACGCGGTTGTTACCTCGGACCTCGCGGCGAGGTGGACCACCGTGAAGCGATTCACGATGATGGCCGCAGCTTCACCTGCGAAATCGATCTCTTCGACGCCGAGAAAGACCCGTTTCCGTATCCGGACGAGCATTTCTCCACCGTGCTTTGTTGCGAGCTGATCGAGCACCTCGCGCTCGACCCCATGCACATGATGAGCGAGATTAACCGTATCCTCAAGCCTGGCGGACACCTTGTGCTGACCACGCCGAACATCGGCTCCCTGCGCGCCATTTCCGCCATCCTACTTGGCTATCACCCGGGCTTCTTTCCCGCTTACCTCCGCCCGGGCGAGGACGGGAACACCGAGGACGCCCGCCACAGCCGCGAGTACACTCCGAAGGAGATCGCGCGGCTGCTCATCGAGTCCGGTTTCGAGGTAACGCGGATCGAGACGGGAGAGTTCCTCGACGAGCCGCGTCCGGAACACGAGTGGATTCTCCACCTGCTGGAGCGGTACAAACTGGAGACGGATCTCCGCGGTGACGGGATCTACGCAGTCGGCCGCAAGAGCGGTCCGGTGCAGTACCGGTATCCAGAGTGGCTGTATAACTAGATGAACCCGCATTACCGGAATCCGACCGTTTCCGTCGACCCGGAAAGCCGGCGGATCACGGCCACCTTTGAGTTAGAGAACCGCTCCGGCAAGGACTGGCGCGCCGGGGATGTGTACCTCGGCTGGCAGCTCTTCGACCCCGAAACCGGTGTGTTCATCAGCGAGGGGCAATGGGCGCCCCTGGGTGGGAATCTCCGGGCCGGCGAATCCGAACCGCAGGAGCTGGCCATCGAGCTTCCGGCGGCGAAGGGCCGCTATCACGTATATATCTCGCCGGTGGAGGACCGCGGAGATTGGGCCTATGCCGGGGGCGGGCGATTCCTGCTGGTGGACGTATTCGTGGAGAACGAGAAGGCCGCGGTGCTAGCCCACCGGACGACTTCGCTCAACGGGCTGCGGTGGCGGCGCCGGATCCGTTCGGCCGGCAAGGCGTTCACCTATCCATTCCGGACCATCGCCGGGAACCTCAGCCTGATCCGCTCGATGGTGGACCGGGACATTACGGCGCGCTACCGCGGCTCGTTCGGAGACGCTTTGTGGACCGTCCTCAATCCGCTACTGTTGATGCTCACCTACTTCTTCGTCTTCGGGATCGTGCTGCAGGCGCGGTTCGGAGGCGATCCTAGCCGCTCCGGCTTTGCTCTCTATTTTCTGGCCGGAATGCTGCCTTGGCTGCCGTTCAGCGAAGCGGTGGGCCGGGCGCCCGTCGTGGTGCTCGAACATCGAAACTTCGTCAAGAAGCTTGTTTTTCCGATCGAGATCCTGCCCGTGAATCTCGCCATCGCCGGACTGGTGACGCAAGCGTTCGCACTTGGCGTGTTTTTCGTCTTTTTGCTCGCAACGCGGGGAACCGTGCCGCTGACCGCCTTGTGGCTTCCGGTCTTGGTGGCGCCTCAGTTGCTGTTCACACTGGGTCTCGCCTGGTTTCTCGCGGCGCTCGGAGTCTACCTTCGGGATTTGGGACAGATTATCGGCTACCTGTTGACGTTGTGGTTCTTCTTGACGCCGATCTGCTATCCGGAAGCTTCGCTGCCGGACGCCGCCGTGCCGATCCTGGCAAAGAATCCGATCTACGTCCTGGTGAACGGCTTCCGCGAATGCCTCCTCGAGAACCGGCCCCCGCCGTTCGACCCCCTCTGGAAGCTTTGGCTGGTAGCGGCAGCCACCTTCTTTCTCGGACACGCCTGGTTCTACAAACTCCGGAGAAGCTTCCCCGACGTCATCTAATTCGGTGACAGGCTACTCTTTCTCTAATTTCGCTGTCAGCAGTGGGGTGCGAGTTGGGAAGGCGGGGCCTCGCTGCGGGTTTTATGCGGGCCGAACCGGGAACACGCGGACAGTAGCCTGGTTCGCAAAGGGGTGCGAAGGGGAACACGCGGATGTCCCCGGGTTTTCCCCCCCGAGTTTTCGAGTTTTCCGGAAAAAGCAGAAGGGCGTTGTGCCGGTCCGGTGTGGGGGAGCTTGCCACTCTTGCGGGAACACGCAGACTGTCCCCGAGTTTTTCCCGAGTTTTTCCCGAGTTTTTCCGGGTTTTTCTTAGTGACGTTCTGGGCCAGTGATGGGTCATGGCTGTGGTAGGCTGGCGGTCACATGACCCGACGAGAATTGCTACAGGCGGCGACGGGGATTGCAGTGGCGTTCCCGGGCGGTGCGCAAGTGAGCTCTTCGAGAGTCTCGTATCGCACGTATTCACGGTGTCTGCCGGATTATCTGCGTTCGCTGGCCGAGCAGGCGTACCAGAGGCGCAATGCAATAATCGCCCGGCTCACCACCCCAACTCGGATACAAGAGCGGCAGCCACTGCTGTCCGGCTAACGCTTTCGGAACACCCTCTAACCGGTTTCTATTCAGT
>CAYXVG010000086.1:0-20117 GCA_964468205.1 uncultured Solibacteraceae bacterium
AACTGCCCCGAACTCCCCCGAACTCCCCGAACTCCCCCGAACTCCCGAACTCCGAACTCCGAACTCGCGAACTCGCCGAACTCGCCCGAACTCGAACTCCCCGGAACTCCCGGAACTCTGCGAACTCTCTGGATGTGTGGGGTAATGGGGGGAAGTATGAAAGATCAACCGCTTCGCACTACGGTTATTGGCAGCTACCCGTTTCCGGGTTGGCTCGAGTTCGTTTCGGTGAATTTGGAGAAATTCGGGCCGGACGATGTCGCCGAGGCCCAGGAGGACGCGGTGATCGCGGCGATCCACGACCAGGTTGCGGCAGGCCTTGATGTGATTACCGACGGCGAGCAGACGCGGCTCGATTTCAATCTGTCGTTTTATGGGTATCTCGAGGGCATCGATCTCGAATCGGCGGCGGCGCGGCGGTTCGGGCCGCCGGCGCACGATCAGCGCGGGCGCCATGCGATTACGGGGGAGTTGGCCGCGCCGCGGGGACTCGGGGCAGTGGAGGAGTTCGAGCGGCTAAAGCGGTTGGCGCCGGAAGGCCCGGCGCTGAAGGCGTCCGTGCCGGGGCCTTATACACTGAGCGGGCGGCTTGTACCGAACGAGCGGTATCCGGACCGGTACGCGGTGACCGAGGCGCTCGTTCCGATCGTGCAGCGTGAGTTGGCGGCGCTGGCGGCAGCAGGCTGCCAGGAGATCACGGTGGACGAGCCATCGATGTCCTGCTACGCCCACCGGGAATCGCCGCCCCGCTTCGCCGATATTTTCAACCGGACGGTGGAGCCGGTGGCGGGGAAGTGCCGGCTCTCGACACACCTCTGTTTCGGCAATTTCAAGGGGCATGCGGTGGGACTGCGGCGGTACGCGCCCATGTTTCCGGCGTTCCTGGGGATGAACGTGGATGAGATTCACGTGGAGATGGCGAGCCGCGAGTTCGCCGAGATCGAACTGATCGGGGAGATCGCGAAGGTGAAGGACGTGGCGGTGGGGATCGTGGATGTGAAGAGCTACTACGTGGAGAGTGCGGACGACATCGCGGACCGGGTGCGGTTGTGTCTGCGGCACGCCCCGGCGGAGCGGCTGTCATTCGCGCCGGATTGCGGACTATCGCAGACGGCGCGGTGGGCGGCGCGGCAGAAGCTGAAGAACATGGTTGAGGGAGTGAAAGCCGTCCGGGTTAGCCTTTGAATAGACTATCCGCACGCGTGCCCTCAAGGCCGCGGGGGGCGGTTTTACGTGAGGCCTTCGATGATGCTGGGCGGGTATCCGTCGCCGAGGTCGGCCGGTAGCGGGATGGTGCGGCCCATTTTAAATCCGGCGCGGTCCAGCAGTTCGCGGAACTGTTCGCGGGTGCGTTCCTTCCCGCCGGATTCCACGAGCATATGGATGTCGGTGATCGGGTAGTCAAGGGTGGTGGCGTCAGCCTCGACCACCTTTTCGATGATGAGCACTGTTCCTCCGGGCCGGATGGCTCGGCGGCAGGACTCGAGGATCCGAACGGCTTCCTTGTCGGTCCAGTCCTGCAGAACGCGCATGAGGAGATAAGTATCGGCCGGGGGGACCGATTCGAAGAAGTCGCCGGCGACGATCTCGATGCGATCGGAGACACCTTCCTCCTCGAGGAATTCAGCCGCCGAGGACGCCACTTCCGGCAACTCGAAGAGGACGCCTTTCATATTGGGGTTCGCCTGGAGGATGGTGGCGAGCAGCAGGCCCTCGCCGCCGCCGATATCGGCGACCGTTCCGATGCCGCTGAAGTCGTAGGAATCGACCAGCGCACCGGCGATCTTGCGCGTGGTGAGAGTCATCACGTCGCGCAACACTTCGGAGGCCCGCGGGTTCTGTCTCATGTATTCGTACAAACCCATGCCGAAGACGCGGTTCATTGCCGTCCCGCCGGTGCGGATGCTGGCGGTGAGCCCGGCCCAGGCGCGCATTCTCCAGCCGGCGCCGTTCCAGAGGACTAGAGGGCGCAGGCTTTCCGGGTGGTCCGACCGGAGGTACTCGCCCATCTCGGCGAGGGCGAATTCGTTGGCTTGCCGCTGGGCGAATATGCCCATGCTGACCAGGGCGCGCATCAGCCGGTAGAGCGAAGGGGTGTGGGTTTGGGTGGCGCGTGCGAGATCCTCGGTGGTTTTCGGTCCTCCGGCGAGCAGGTCCGCGATGCCCAGTTCAGCGGCGGCATGAACGATTTGCGTTCTTTCGAGACCGCGCGCGTACTGAAGCATTCGGGCCATGGGCGAGTCGTCCCCCGAAGCCGGCACGGGCTCCGGCACGTCCTGGAACGTGCAGCCGGCCGCACCCGCGGTCAAACTTGCCAACAGCCACTCTCTGCGATTCGGCATCCGCTCTCTCCTCTATTCCTTCCCATTGAATGGGCTCAGTCCGGCGATGCGCATTCGCGTCAGCTCGATCATCCGATCCCACAGGGCGCCCGGCTCGGGGTCAAAGGCGATGCCGGGCCCGGCCTCGAAGACGTGCCAGGAGTCGATCATCAGCTCACGGTCCAGTTGCCCGGCGCCCCACCCGGAATAACCGGCGAAGACACGGAATTCGGCGGCGGAAGCGTCCGAGGCGATGGCCGTCTCGAGTTCCTTGACATCCGTGATCATGTAGACGTCGTCCACCACGTGTTCGGACTTCTCCAGCCGCTCAGCGGAGCGCAGCAGGGCCAGCACGCCGGTCCGCGCCACGGGCCCTCCAACGAAGACCGGTTCGGCCCGCTTAAGGGAACCGATCATGTCTTCGAACAGCTTCGAGACTGTGACCTTCGTGGGCCGGTTTACGACGAGGCCCATGGCCCCTTCACTGTCGTACTTGACCAGCCAGACCACTGTCTCGTGGAAGTTGGGATCGAGCAGATCCTCCTGGGCCACCAGATAGCGGCCGACGGCTGGTTCGCGCACCCACCGGGCCTTGGGCGCCTGGGCGCATAGGACCGCGGCGGCGAGGAGCAGCAACCCGATCAGCCTCCGCATCACACCTCCATTATTCCCCAAACGAGGGCGAGTGGCATATAATCCACGCATGTCTTCATTTTCACCCCGGCGATCGTTTCTCAAGGCCGCTTCGGGAATCTTGATTCTGAAGCCGGCTACTGCTTTCGGCTCGCAGGCGAACTCAGCGTTTACTGTCGGCGTTATCGGCTGCGGAGGCCGCGGGAACTACGTGGGCGGGATGTTTCAGGAGTTCACCGGAGCGCGCATCACCGCCATTCACGATCCGTTCGAAGACCGGCTGGACCACATCACGAAGAACTTGAGGCTCTCGAGCCCCAGCCGCTTCACCGGCTTGGAGGGCTACCGGGATCTGCTTTCCACGGGCGTGGACGCGGTAGCGGTGATGAGCCCGCCGTACTGGCATCCCCAGCAGGTCCGCGAGGCTGTTGACGCCGGCAAGCACGTCTATGTCGCGAAGCCGATCGCGGTGGATGTCAACGGGTGTCTGGACTTCCTGGCCTCGGGGCGCCGCGCCGCGGAGAAGAAGCTGAGTTTGCTGGTCGATTTTCAAACCCGGGCGCAGCCTTCTTTCCAGGAAGCCGCGGCGAGGGTGCACCGGGGCGAAATCGGCGATTTGGTGCTCGGCCACATCTACTATCACGCGGGGCGGCTGCGGCCGCACGGTTCGCCAACACTGTCGCCGGCGCAGAACCGCCTGCGGAACTGGGTATTCGACAAGGCGATTTCAGGCGACATCATCGTGGAGCAGAACATCCACGTGCTCGACGTCGCCAACTGGTATGCCAACACCCACCCGCTGACGGCGGTGGGCACGGGCGGTAGGAAGGCGCGCACCGACGTGGGCGACTGCTGGGACCACTTCCTGGTCCAGTACGAGTACCCAGACGGAGTAAAGGTGGACTTCTCATCGGCCCAGTTCACCAAGGGATACGGCGACCTCTGCATGCGTTTCTACGGCTCGCGGGGGACGGTGGATTCGCATTACCGGGGCGACGTCAAGATCACCGGCGATGTCACGTGGGAGGGCGAACAGGCGAATACGATGCAGGTCGGCACGTCGACCAACGTGCGGAACTTCGCCGCCGCGCTCCGGGCGGGCAAGCTTGTCAACAACGCCGAGGTGAGCACGGAGAGCAATCTGACCGCGGTACTGGGGCGCATGGCCGCCTACCAGCGGGACCAAGTCACCTGGGACGAGATGATCGCGTCGAACGAGCGGATCGAGGCGCACCTGGCGCTGTAGCGGAACGTAAAAAAGTCTGCCGGCGGCGGGAGCGCCACCACCTCCGCAGGCTGGTTTGGTAGCGCGGATACGCATCTTCGCGGCTGTTTGCACCTTACTTGGGCCTGACCTCGATCAGCCGCAGGCCCGGCGTCCCTCCGGGTTTGGGCCGGTACCACAGTTCTTCGACCGCGAACGCCCGGGGGAGGATTTCCCGGACCGCCTGGTCGTGCGGGTAGCCGGTGGCCATGTTGAGCGCGAGTACAACGCGCCGGCCATCCTGCAGGCGGTGTTTAATCTGGTCCACGACGGCCGCGGGCGTCCAGGGCCTCAGGACCCCGAGTTCAATTTGCTCGCCGAGTTCCTCCCGGAAGACGTCCAGACCCTGCAAAGTCAGATCCCAGCGGGGAGAGCGAAGAACCAGCACTGGACCGCCCGCGGATGACTCGCCCGTTGCGCGGAGAGCCCGCACCACTCCGGCGAGTCCGTAGCCGGAACCCCATCCGGTGACATACTGGGTTGCTATCGGTTGCGGCAGATGCACCGAAAGGGGATCACGCACCAGGTTCCTCGAGGTGACCGCCGGTTCTATGAGAATGATGGCAGTCAAGAAGATGGCCGCCCAGGTATGCATGTTCGCTTTTACCAGGGCGCCAATCCGGCTCGCGGCCGCTTCGATCCCTTCTCCAAAGATGAGCGCCAAAGGCACGAGCGCGGGCACGTAGTATCGCGGGTAGCATTTGGACAGCAGCAGGAGGGACGGTGAAACGATAACACCCGCGAGCAAGAAATAGATGGCTATTCGCCGTCGCTGTTCGTTGGGCCACAACAGGAGCGTCAGGCCGGCCAAAACGATGGCGAGCGCCACCGGCGGAGTCAACATCACCCAGAACGTCTCCAGGGTCTGTTCCCCGACGGTGCGGAACCCCCGGCCCCATCCGCCGAGCGAAAGGCCCGCAGGCTCCGGCGGCAGCATCACGAAACGAAGCCACAACGCGGCTGGGATGAAGATGACGTACGGAATGAAGAGCCGGACCAGGCGGGACCGGATGGGGCCAATTCCGGGCATGAGCAGAAATACGATCAGGGGGACACAAGCGAATGCGAAGCCGGAGGCCTTTAGCATCGGGGCGAAGGCGAGGAGGGCTCCCAGAGCAACGGCGCCGGACCGCGACCAGGCATGACTGAGGCGAAAGGAGCATAGAAGGATCAGCGCAAGGCAAAGCGCCACCATCGAGTCGAGGAGGACGAGCCGGTCATAGAAAACGGCGAACGGAAGGACGGTATAGGTGAGCGCCGCCCAGAAGCCGAGACGGCTTCCGCCGGCAACCGATCCGATGGCGAACGTGGCAAGACAGATCCCCAAGCCGGCGAGGACATTCAGCATCCGCACCCAGGGCCAGTCCGAGGTGGCGTGGAGGAACAGCCCATAGATTTGCAGCGAGAGCCATTTCCAGAGGTGCAGACCCGCGCGCCAGTCGCCGTCGCGGGCGGCCTTCGCAAATTGGATATGGATCAGCTCATCGATGAACGGGGGCAACGCGCCAAGATTCCAGGTTCGGGAGGCGAGGTACGCCAGGATGAGGAACGCGAGGGCCAGCAACCAGCGTTTGGGGGGCGGTATCAGTCATTCTTCCGGCAGATAGACGAGCAGTTCCTGGGTCTCGAGCGCACGGCGGAAAGGCTGTTTTCCGACCGCCAGAACCGGGGCGGCGGCTTTGTGAGTGATCAAAGCGCACGGGGCGGGTCCAGCGCCGGGCGGTCCGGCGTTCACGTGGCGGATGGAGGGCGGCGCGGCGAAACGGTCCCGCGCCAAGGACCAGATCGGGTACTCCCAGACCTCACCGACGAGGATGAGACCGATGCGGCTACATCCTGAGGACTCCACAAATTCCACGGCGCGGGCATACGGCTCCCGCAGATTAGGACGGTTGTTGAACAGCGCCTCCTCGCGCGTGAGCTTGAGGATGCTGCGATCGCCTTTGAGTGGCCGGGAGTGGTTGTCGAGCAGATAGGGGATGGAAGAGATGCACAGCAGGGCCGCCGCGATACCGGCCAGCCGGCCTTTCGCGATACGCGTCAGGAAGACAGCGATCAAGGGGGCCGCCATAACGAACAGCGCGAGGTGGAAGCGGCTTCTCCATGGCGACCAGCGAATGGCCGCGCAGATCAGCAGCGTGGCGGCGGCGATGGAGAGGGTGTGGAAAAGCAAGCGGCGGCCGGACTGGCTCCGCCGGGCCTCCCAGAAGCACCAGAGAAGAGCAGCGAAGCCCAGCAGGAGGTGCCAGCGGTTGCCGAGGTGATCTTCGTGAATGTAGGGCCGCGTTACGCGGTACCGGACGTGACCCGGCGGGTGGGTGGTTTTCTCGTCTTCCGGACCGAGTCCGAGCAGTCCGTGGAGCGCGACGACGGCGACCTGAATCTTTTCGTTGGTCTCGTTGGAAGCGGTTCCGAGATGGAGGGTGAGGCCACGGACGAGATTGGAAACGGCGACACGGGGCGAGATTTCAGCGTTCCACATCGGCGCCGCCGCTCCGTGTAGATCAGAAGTTTGGATGCGAAGAAGATGGCCAGCGCAGAGCAGGAGCGCGAGTCCGCCAATGATAGCGGAGGAGCGGACAATGCGGGGAATCTGCCGCAAACCGCCGTTACGGAGGGTGGTCCACATGAAGAAGCCCGCTCCGTAGAAGGCGATGAGCGGCTTGGTGAGCGCGCCGAGGCCGAGGGCGCAGCCCGCGGCGACGCTTGGGTAAAGCCAGTTCGAGCGGTCTTCGGAGAGCTTGAGAAGGTAGTAGACGAAGCAGACGAGCCAAGCGGCGGTGGCGAGGTCGTTCTGCGTGCTGGTGGCCTGGAGGATGCCCATGGGGATGGTTAGGCTGAGCAAGGCGGCGAGCCACTGCGCGCGGGTATCGGTGGTGAAGAAGCGGACGATCAAGGAGACGCCCGCGGCAGAGATTACCGAAGCGAACCATTGCACAAGGTTGGCGAAACGGTCGCCGCCGCTCAGGAGCTGGAGGTGCAGGATGGCGTACTCGGCCCAGGGGTAGGGCCAGAGCTCGCGCACCTCGGAGGCCGGGAAGAAGGCGAGGCTGGCGTTTTGTATCCAGTGCATCACCCGGCTCATGTGGTAGGTCATCGAATCCCAGGTGTTGGGCGGGGCGGCCAGCGCGACGAGGAGAGTGACGGCGAGGATGCCGGCGATGCCGACGGCGGTGATCCGGGTGGTAACACACCATTGCGGGGAGGAGCGCTCAACGGTGGCTGGGCGGGCCGGCCGGAATCTCGTGAGCCCGAAAACAGCCAGCGCGAGCAGAGCCCAGGCGAGAAAAACGGGTAGCGGGGACAGCGCACGGAGGAGACTCAGGAACTCGGTTATGAGCGTCACTGCCACGCCGGCGGTAATCGCGGTGGCCAGAAGAGCTTCGCGCAACGGGGTTGGGCAGCCGGCTTCTCTCAGCCGGAGGGCGAGATAGCGGAAGAGGAGAGCCGCGAAGCAGAGGGGCGGGAGAAGGTACATCGCCACAAGCCGCCAGTATAACAGGCAGATTCCGCCGGCCATGGGCCATTCGCACAGGCCATCCGCACGGCTCATCGTGGCCGTGGCTTATACTGCCAGCTATGATCGCTCTCGGAATGGATATTGGCGGTACTAACATCAAGGCGGGCGTCGTCGATGAAACGGGCCGAATTCTCAAGCAGCACAGTATTCCCACGCCCATCTCGCCAAGGGAGTTCCGCAAGGCGGCGGAATGGATTGTGAAGGAACTCGGCGTGCAAACGGAGAACTTAACCGGCGTCGGCATCGGCTGTAAGGGAATCATCGACTGGAAGACGACCCGCGTGGACCGGATGCCCGGGTTGCTCGGGCCGCTCGAGGGCGAGTTACTGAAGGATCTGATCCCGTTTGCCGTACCGGTGTTCGCCGACAACGACGCGAAGGTCGCCATGGTGGGCGAAATGGTATGGGGCGCCGCGCGCGGCCGGCGGGACGTGATTATGTTCACGCTCGGCACCGGAGTCGGCGGGGCGATTGTGGCCAACGGCCAGATGATACGAGGCGCGGGCGGCGTGGCCGGCCACCTCGGGCACACTACCGTTGTGACGAACGGCCCGATCTGCATTTGCGGTAATCACGGGTGCATCGAGGCGCTGTTCTCGGCCGATGCGATTGAGAGCGAGGCGTACCGGATCGTACACAACGGATGCCAGTCGAGCTTGACGGACGAGTTTCGCGACTATCCGGAGCGGATTGCCTGTAAAGACGTCTTCGATCACGCGGCGCGCGGCGATTCGGCGGCGATGACCGTTCGCGACCGCGCCATCGAACATCTCGGCGCCGCCGTTGCCGGATTGCTCCATGTTCTCGATCCGGAGATCGTGATCCTGGGCGGACAGATCGTCGAGGCTGGAAACGCTTTGCTGAAGCCGCTGGAGCGCGAGATTCACTGGCGTAGCGAATGGCTGTTGCGGCGGAAAGTTCCAGTGGTGATCCAGCAGGTGCATGACCGCACCGGAGTCACGGGAGGCGCGGCGCTGGTTTTCCAGGAGGTAGGCGGAAAGTGACAGCGGCCCATGAGAGCGGCCAGGCCGCGCTTGGCAGCGCGGCCTGGTGACAACCTTCGGTTCGCGCACTCATCTATTTTCACGGAGGTAGGCCAGCAGTTTCGCTTCACGGCGGCCGAGAGTGACGGCGTCGAGGATGAGGCCGGCGGCGGCACAGAGGAGACCGGAGAGGGCGAGGCCGGTGGAAAGAATCGCGGTGGGGAAGCGGGGCACGAGTCCGGTTTCGACAAATTCGACAACGATGGGGTAGGCGAGGATTAACGATACCGCGAAGAGCGCCGCGCCGATAGCGGAGTAGAAGGCGAGAGGCCGTTCGCTGCGGAGGAGGCCGAGGATTTTAATGACCACGCGGAAGCCGTCCCGGTAGGTGTGGAGTTTGCTGGACGAGCCTTCCGGGCGGGCGCTGTAGCGTGTGTCGAGCTCGGCGACGGGCAAGTCGAGAGTGAGGGCGTGCACTGTAAGCTCGGTTTCGATTTCGAAGCCGTGGGCGAAGACGGGGAATGACTTGACGAAGCGGCGGGAGAAGACGCGGTAGCCGGAAAGGATATCGGTGAATTGCCGGCCGAAGATGCGCGCCACTCCTTTGGTAAAGAGTTCGTTGCCGAAGACGTGGCCACGGCGGTAGGCGCTTTCCTCGTTGTGGACGCGGCGGCCCACGACCATGGCGAGATTGTCGTTAACGAGCCGCCGGACGAGTTCGGGCGCCTTGGCGGCGTCGTAGGTGTCGTCTCCATCCACGAGCACATAGATGCCGGCGTCGATGTCGGCGAACATACGCTTGATGACGAAGCCCTTGCCCTGGCGCGGTTCGCGGCGGACGGTGGCGCCGGCGGCGGCCGCTTCGGCGGCGGTTTGGTCGGTGGAATTGTTGTCGTAGACGTAGACCGTGGCGCCGGGCAGGACGGCTTGGAAGTCGCGCACCACCTTGGCGATGGTCGGCGCTTCGTTGTAGCACGGAATGAGCACCGCAATGGACAGTTGGGGTGCAGTGGCGTCGCTCATTGTGAGGCCGTTTCCCCGCCGCCGGTGGGAGGACGATATCCCGCCCGGACCGGAATCAGGACGGCGGTCCTGCCGTAGCGCTGGATCTCGCCCGCGGCGAACGGCGTTTCTTTCATCTGATCGAGTTTCCGGCAGAGCTGGCAGCCCCATCCGGCGTCCATGACGTAGACAATCTCTTCGTCCGGCACATCATGTTTTGCCTGATAGTTCGCGAGCCACTCCCAAACATGATCGAAATCTTCCCATTCAGCGGGCGGTCCGTACCAGCGGAAGCCGTTGCCGCGGGTTTCGCCCTGGTACCATCCGATGGGCCAATTTCCTTGCGCGAGATAGTGGCTGAGGATCATGCCGAGGTGGCCTTCGATGAGCAGCCGGGCTCCGGGGGCTTCGGTGTGCAGGAAGTCCATCATTGCGGACCAGTGACGGCGCAAACGGAGGTCGTCATCACGGAGTTGGTTGTACTCGGCGTGTTGCACCCACCAAGGCGTGAGGAGGAGAGCCGCCAGGAGCACGGCGGCCGTCCGCCGGCGCAGGACCCAATCAAAGGCGACGCCGGCGGCGATGGCGATGCAGAGGACGAGAAAGATTGTCTGGCGTGTGTTGCCCCACGGGTAGGTCCGGGTGAAGGAGGCCGCGCAGGTGGCGACGAACGGGACGAGGAGCAGCGTGAGGTAGGAGAGGGAACGGGTCCAGCCTTCCCGGCGGCCCTGGTGAATGATCAGAGCGATTCCGAGGAGGAAAAAGCCAAGGCCGAACCAAGCGAGTCGGTCGTGCTGAAAGGTAAGCCGGAACTGATCGAAGAAGCCGCGAAAGACGAACGAGACACGGTCGATTCCCTCCACCGGGAACATACCGGCGAAGTAGGCTTGTTGGTTCTCCACGAGTTCCCGGTGTCCCTCGCGGTGGCGGAGGATCTGCTTGAACAGGAAGTGAACGTAGGTTCCGAGGATCGCCACCTGGGAGAACGCCCAGATGGCTTTCAAGCGCCACCGGGAACTTGCTTCGCGGAAACGGACGAGCGCGTAGACGCCGAGGGCGAGACAGAAGAAGGCAGTCGGGAAAGTGGAGATCACCGAGAGCCAGAGGGAAACGGCGAATCCGGCCATGTATTTCGCCGATCCCCGGCGCAGAGCGATCTCCAGCCAATAGACGGCAATGCTCAGGAAGAGTAGTCCAAGGGTGTACTGGCGCAGCACCGATGAGAGGTGGGCGAGCATCGGCGCGAAGATGAGGATGACGAGAGCGGCAAATCCAGCGGTGCGGGTCCAGACGAGTCCCATCCAGCGGTAGACGAACCACGGGAAAATGACTCCGGATATCACCGGAATGAAGCGGAGGGAGGGCTCCGAGAAACTGATCTTCTGGACGAAGTGGGTGAGGAAGAGCAGCAGAGGCGGATGGGTGGGAGAGTGGGCCGAGTCCCAGAGCCGGGGAAATCCGGGCATGGAAAGATAGGAGTGATAGGCTTCGTCGAGCTCGAAGTAGGTGAGGTTCGCGAGGTGCAGGCGGATAGCAAGGCCAATGCCGAGAACCAGCAGGGCGGCGAGATCGAGCCAGCGGTTCAGGCGGGAATCGACGGCCGAAAGGGCGCTGCCGAGCCGTCCAGCCAGCTCGCGAAGGTCGGGCTCCGGAGACGATGGAGCGGCGGAGCCGGACCGGCTGCCGCTCTTGCGGACCGCTTCCCGCGGCCGCCCCCGTTTTCTCTGTTTTCCCAAATCTATAAGCTAACATAGGCCCCTAAATCACCCACCGAAGGAGGGCCGCAACTGATACGCTGGAGAGGCTGATGGAACTAAAAACTGTTGCTTTGGAAATCCCCGAGGGCGTGAACATCATACTTGGCATGTCACACTTCATCAAGTCTGTCGAGGACCTTTACGAGGCGTGCATGAACACGAACCCGAACATGAAGTTCGGCATCGCGTTCAACGAGGCGTCCGGGCCGCGGCTGATTCGCGCCGACGGCAACGATGCCGAAATGAAGCAACTGGCGATCCGGAACATTGAAGCGACCGGGGCTGGGCACGCGTTCATCATCTGCATGACGGAAGGCTTTCCGATTAACGTGACCGGGCGGATCAAGGACGTACCGGAGGTGTGCCGGATCTTCTGCTGCACGGCGAATGCGGTGGAGGTCGTGGTAGCGGAGACAGCGCAGGGGCGGGGAATTCTCGGCGTAATTGATGGCGAGAGTCCGCTCGGGGTGGAGACGGATGAGGACGTGGAGAAGCGGAAGGGCTTTCTGCGGGCGATTGGGTACAAGAGGTAGGTGGCTCCACCCTCGGGGAAAAGATGGCGATTCGTACCTTGGAGGAGCTCGAAGAGGAGCTCTCGCGGCCTTATGAGGAGGACGTCGCGGCGGCGGCTTCGCTTGACGGCGACCTGCTCATTCTTGGCGTGGCCGGGAAAATGGGGCCGAGCCTGGCAGTCCGGGCGGCGCGGGCGATGCGCAAGGCCGGCGTTGCGCATCGCGTGACCGGTGTGGCGCGCTTCTCGCAACCCGAGGTGCGCGGGCAACTGGAAGCGGCTGGGGTGACGACGATTGCGGCCGATCTGCTGGACGGAGCGCAACTCCGGGACCTGCCCAGCGCGCCGAACATTATTTACATGGCCGCCCGGAAGTTCGGCTCCACCGGCGACGAGGCGCTTACCTGGGCCATGAACACCTGGTTGCCGGCACAGGTGGCGCGGCGGTACCGGGATTCCCGGATTGTAGCTTTCTCGAGCGGGAACGTGTACCCGTTTGTGCCGGTGGACAGCGGTGGAGCGACGGAAGAAACCCGGCCGGGCCCGGTGGGCGAGTACGCGCAATCCGTGTTGGGGCGCGAGCGCATGTTCGAGTATTTTTCCGGGAGATACGGAACTCCGGCACTCTTATTGAGGCTGAATTATGCAGTGGAGCTGAGGTACGGCGTACTCATGGACATCGCTCGGAAGGTGAACGAAGGCCGGCCGGTGGATCTTGCAATGGGCCATGTCAATGTCATCTGGCAGGGAGACGCGAACTCGATCTGCCTGCGCAGCTTCGATCTTTGCGCGTCGCCGCCGGCGGTGTTGAATCTGACTGGGCCGGAGAAGCTGGCGGTGCGTGATATCGCCGCGGGTTTCGGGCGGCGGCTCGGGTTGGAACCCGTTCTGCAAGGCGAGGAGTCCGGCACCGCCTTGCTCAACGACGCCTCCCGATGCACCGAGAGGTTCGGACCGCCTCGCATTGGAGTGGAGCAGATGATGGATTGGATCGCCGACTGGGTGAAACGCGGAGGAGCATCTTGGAACAAGCCAACCCACTTCGAAGCAAGAGACGGGAAATTCTAGCGCCAGGCGCACTGCGCGAGAAGCTGGAGCGGGGGATGGTGATACCGGCCCATCCGCTCGCACTGACCGCGAACCGCAAGTTGGACGAGCGCCGGCAGCGCGCTCTTTCCCGTTACTACCTCGCCGCCGGCGCCGGAGGGCTGGCCGTGGGTGTGCATACCACGCAGTTCGCTATCAGGGATCCGAAGGTGGGCCTTTTCCGGCCAGCGCTGGAAGTGGCGATGGAGGAGATGCGGGCGAACGAGGTGGTGGCAGTGGCGGGAGTCTGCGGCCGGACGGCCCAGGCGGTGGGGGAGGCGGAGCTGGCGAGAGACTTGGGCTACGACTGCGTGCTCGCGAGTCTCGCGGCATATGCGGGCGCGAGCGACGACGAGCTGCTCGATCACGTCCGGGCGCTGGCTGACGTGGCGCCGGTGTTTGGCTTCTATCTGCAGCCGGCCGTGGGCGGGCGGGTCCTCTCCTACAAGTTTTGGCGCAGATTTGCCGGGATCGAGAACGTGGTGGCAGTGAAGATCGCTCCGTTCAACCGCTATCAGACCCTCGACGTGGTGCGCGCGGTCGCCGACTCCGGCCGCGCCCGGGAGATCGCTCTCTACACGGGTAACGATGACAATATCGTGGTCGACCTGCTAAGCTGGTTCCACTTCGGCGAATGCCGGCTGCGTATAGCCGGAGGGTTGCTGGGGCACTGGGCCTGCTGGACCTTTCGCGCGGTGGAACTGCTGAAAGAAACCCAAACCGATTCCCGGAGCGAGTCCCTGGCATTAGAGTGGTTGACACGTGCGGTGGAGGTTACCGACGCCAATGCGGCGTTGTTCGACGCTGCGAATGGCTTCCGGGGTTGCATTGCCGGGATTCACGAAGTGCTGCGGCGGCAGGGGCTGCTAGCCGGCCGCTGGTGCTTGGATCCCCGCGAGGATCTTTCGCCGGGCCAGATGGAGGAGATTGACAGAGTATACAAGGCCTATCCGCATCTCAATGATGACGAGTTTGTGCGGGCGGGCCTCGACCGGTGGCTGGCATAGGCTCCCGTGGAAGAGAGGGAACTGAACATGAGCGATCAGAACGACGAACGGCAATACGGATTCAACACACGCGCGCTGCACGCCGGGTACGAGCCGGATCCCACCACCGGCGCCCGGGCCGTTCCTATCTACCAGTCCACTTCCTATGTTTTCAAGGACACCGCTCACGCGGCGCGCCTGTTCGGGCTGGAGGAGTTTGGCAACATTTACACCCGGATCATGAATCCGACGACGGACGCGCTCGAGCAGCGGGTGGCATCGCTCGAAGGCGGCGTGGCGGCGCTAGCGGTTTCGAGCGGCCAGGCAGCGCAGTTGCTAACGGTGAATAGCTTGATGCAGGCGGGTGACCACGCAGTCACGGCGAGCACACTCTACGGCGGCACGTACACGCAGTTCGACGTCAGCTTCCGGAAGATGGGCTACGAGTTCACGTTCGTGGAACCTGACGATCCGGAGAACTTCGAGAAGGCTATTACGCCGAAGACGAAGTTCCTTTTCGGCGAGACGATCTCGAACCCGCGCGGCAACGTGCTCGACATCGAGAAAGTGGCGGCCATCGCCCATGCACACAAACTGCCGCTGGTGATCGACAACACATTCGCCACGCCGTACCTCTGCCGGCCGATCGAATTCGGGGCCGACATCGTGCTTCATTCGCTGACAAAGTTCATGGGTGGGCATGGCACGTCGATTGGCGGCATTATCGTCGACGGCGGCAAGTTCGACTGGATGACAAGCGAGCATCCGCAGATGAACCAGCCGGCGCGCGCCTATCACGGGATGAATTTCGGCGAGGTTTTCGGCGCCATCGCCTTTGTTATCCGGGCGCGGGTGGAGGGATTGCGGGATCTGGGACCCTGCATGAGCCCGTTCAACGCCTTCCAGTTCATTCAGGGCATTGAGACGCTCGGAATGCGGATGGACCGCCATGTGGCGAACGCCCTCGTGGTGGCGCAGCATCTCGAAAAGCATGGCGCAGTGACCTGGGTGAAATACCCGTCGCTTCCGTCAAGCCCGTACAAAGCCCTGGCGGACAAGTACCTGCCCAAGGGCGCGGGCGCCGTCTTCAGCTTCGGAATCAAGGGCGGCTACGATGCCGGGCGGAAGTTCATCGACAGCGCGAGGCTTTTCTCGCACCTGGCAAACGTGGGCGACGCGCGAAGCCTGGTGATTCATCCGGCGTCAACGACACACCAGCAGTTGAGCGCCGAAGAACAGAAGGCGGCGGGCGTGGAGCCGGACATGGTGCGGCTCTCGGTCGGCATCGAGGACATCGAGGACATTCTCTGGGATCTCGATCAGGCGCTGGCGTCTTCCCAGCAAACTTGATTCCGGCGCCTTCCCGCCTTCCCCTGCCGTCAACGCAAACCGGGAAGACGGGGTGCGCCGCAGGCGCTAATCGAGATCGATGTCTTTCTGGCGGGGGGTGAGGTCGGGAGCTTCCTTGGCTTGTTTAAGGAGCTCTTCAAACTTGCGGTCGAGCA
The DNA here is from genome assembly GCA_964468205.1 of uncultured Solibacteraceae bacterium. Lineage (GTDB taxonomy): Bacteria > Acidobacteriota > Terriglobia > Bryobacterales > Bryobacteraceae > CAWELS01. Next base: position 15,569 of record CAYXVG010000086.1, read on the forward strand.
CCTGCTGGTGGGATCGCTGCTCGGCCATCTGCTTGTTGAACAGTTCATCTCGCCGGGCAGACTCTCCCTTCAATTTTTGGACCGCCGTGTTCAGGTCCTCCACCGGGCGGGGCCTTTCTTTTTCAACGTGACTGATTACGGCCCGGGTCACCGGGTCAATCCGCAGGGTGGCCCGGCAGCAAGGGCATTCCAGTTCAATCAATTCGGAACTCGATTGCGGCATATATTCGCATAGTAGCGCAATGAAGGTGGACTGGCTAGCGAATTGCACTAAAGCGGCATATCAAACCATCCGAAGAGCAAGGTGAGAGGTGTAATCTCGGGGAACGTACCGGTCGAGATTGGCTCCTTCGACAGGAATGTATGTTAAGGGTGATCGTTATCGGGACAGACGATGATCTGGCGGGCAGACTGAACCGCCAGTTTGAGGAGACAGGCCGATTTGCCCTGGTCCGATTCGTATCCGATTATCCGACGGCGCAGGAGCTGGAGCGGTTGTTACGGGCGCACGCTCCTCAGGCGGTTTTCCTCGGCGTTAGCGACCTTGCGCGAGCTCTGTTTACCCGCGCGCAGATTGAACAGACCGTCCGGGGGATGCCGGTGGTTGCGTATGGCAAGGACGTGGACCAGCGGACGCTGCTGGAGCTAATGAAGTCCGGCGTCAGGGACTTCCTGCCCGCACCATTCCGTCCACAAGAAGTGCTGGATCTTGCGGACCGGATTGAAGATCATCTGTCTGAGCATCCGCTGGCAGTGGAGGCCACCGACCTGATGTTCTCCTTCCTGCCGGCGAAACCGGGCGTTGGAACGTCGACAATTGCACTGAACCTGAGCCTCGCCATGGGCCAGGTGAACCGAACTCGCGTCTTGCTGAACGATTTCGATCTGAACAGCGGCCTCATGTCCTTCATGATGAAGCTGAGTCCGGCCTATTCGGTCATTGACGCAGTGGTGCGATCAGAGGATCTTGACGAGAATCTTTGGCCACAACTCGTCTCCTCCGTGCAGGGTGTGGATATTCTCCCGAATGGCCGTCTGGAACCGGGGACGAGGATCGAGCCGAAGCAGATTCACCGGATGTTGAATTTCGCCCGGCGTCAGTATGATGTCATCTGCGCCGATCTCTCCGGAAACATGGAGAGGTATTCCATTGAGTTGATGATGGAGTCGAAGCGAATCTTCTTGGTTACCACACCGGAAATTCCGCCACTTCACCTCGCCCGGCAGCGCCTCAATTTTCTGCGGGATCTCGACGCCGGCGACCGCGTCAGCGTACTGCTGAACCGTTGGTCGCGCCGGGGTTCGATCTCGGTGGATCAGATTGAGGAACTTTTGGAGGCGCCAGTGTACGAGTCTTTTCCCAACAGCTACGAGGGTGTCCATCGATCACTGGTAGCCGGAGCGCAAATCGACCCGGCCACCGACATCGGCAAGCGGTTCACGGACTTGGCCCATCGCATCCTGCAGGTCAACGGAGCCCCAGCCGGGGCGAAGCCGAAACGCGGATTCTTTAACAACTTCCCGATGCTCGCTGGCCGCCGTTAACTTGGCCGCTGTGCTGCGGATTACCCGGCCGGCGGCGGCGCGTTGCCTGCCTCGATCGCCCCTTTGCGAAGGTCCACCCGCAAGAGGATCATAAGCCCGCAGACGAAAAAAAGGAGCAGGCTTGCCACAGCGATCCGGTAGTCTCCGGTGAACTGAAGCGCCAAGCCGTAGAGCAAGGGTCCCAGCCAGCTTGTACCCTTGTCGCTGATCTCGTAGAGGCTGAAATACTCGGCCTCTTTGCCTGAAGGGATCAGAAAGGAAAAGATGGAGCGGCTCAGCGCCTGGCTTCCGCCCATCACCAGCCCGACCGAGGCCGCCATGAGCAGAAAGTCCCCGGCTGAGTCCACCCAGCCATAGGCATAGACCAGAATGCCGCACCACAGGATCAGCGAGGCCACGACAGCGCGCTTGTTTCCGATCCAGGCAGCGATATATTTGAAGGCCAGTGCGCCGAACAGAGCCACGAATTGCGCGAGTAGAATGGCCGCAGTCAACACCCGCATCGAAAGGCCAAGCGCCTCGCTGCCGAACTGACCGGCGAGGGTGATGACGGTCTGGATACCGTCGTTGTAGATAAGAAAGGCAAGCAGGAAGAGCAGCGACTGCGGGTACCGCCGGAGATCCCGGAGGGTGTGCCGTAGCTGACCAACACCTGCGGCAATGTAGCCGAGGCCCGGCGGGAGTTTCTTGGCATCCCGGTTTCTGAGTTTGCGCAGAGGGATCAGCGTGAACAGCCCCCACCAGAGCCCGGCGGAAGCAAGACTGATACGCACGGCGACAGTTTCCGGGAGCCCGATCGCATCGGCTCGTAAATACAGCAACAGATTCAGAGCGAGCAGCAGCCCCCCGCCGAGGTAGCCAAGCGCCCAGCCGTTTGAGGAGACAGCGTCGCGATCTTCCGGGCCGGAGATTTCGGGAAGGAACGCGTTGTAGATCACGATTGAAGCGCCGAATGCGAAGTTGGCCACAAGAAAGAGAATGCATCCGAGCAAATAGTTGTCGCCCTCGAGCAAGAACATCAGCACCGTGGCTCCAGCGCCGATGTAGGCGAGCACCCCAAGCAATTCCCGCTTTCGTCCGCTATAATCGGCGATCGCTCCAATCAGCGGGAAAGCCACGACTTGGCTGATCACTGATAGAGATACAAGGTAGGACCAGATAGACTCCGGAGCAAGCGGCAATCCGAGCAGATGCACGTAGCCGTCCGCCCCTGCGGCAGCCCTGGCCAGCGACGTCAGGTACGGGCCGAAGAACAGGGTGATCACCGTGGTGGGGAAGGCCGAATTGGCCCAGTCGTAGAAGTACCAGGCCCGCTGCTCCTTCCGGCTGTGGGTGGCTTCAGCGGAGGGTGTCAATCCGACAGTTTAACCCAGGGACACATCTCAGACGCCCGCAGCCTGTATTGAGGGGAAGGAAGCGCCTGCTAGATGGCGGCGCGCACCCTTTTTTGGTAGCCGCATCCCTCGTTGGGACAGTGGAGAAGCGTGGCGGACCCGCGGGACTTTTCGATCAAGTACGGCGAGCCGCATTGCGGGCACGAGGCAGCCACCGGTTTGGACCAGCACACGAACCGGCACCGCGGGAACTGGTTGCAACCGTAGAAGATGCGGCCGTTCCGGGACCGCAACTCGACAAGGGCACCATCTGGACACTCCGGACACTCCACTCCAATCAGTCCTGGCATCGCGGGAGCCGCCTGGCGTCTGGACACCGACGTTACCATACTCTAACAAAGTTCTTTCCGGGCAACTGACGCACGAGTCCGGCCATCTCCAGTTCGAAGAGGGCCGCGATGATCTCCGAAGAGGTGAACTGCTCTATTCCCTCCAGCAGGTCGTCGATGGCGGTGGCGGTGTCGACCTTCAGGCGCCCGAGAACTTCCCGGTTCACGCGGATATCGAGCTCCGCTGGGAGGCCCCTGTCTTCGGCCGCCGCCTCTCCGCGGATCTCACTCCCGGACTCCTCAATCAGGCGGCGGCGTTCATCCGGGTGCAGTTCTTCGACAACGTCCTGCCATTCCTGCACCAGCTTCGCCCCTTGCTTGATCAACAGGTTGGGACCCCAACTCATTTTGGAGGTCACATTGCCGGGTACGGCGAAGACCAATCTGTCCTGTTCCATGGCGAGCCTGGCCGTGATCGAAGAGCCGGAGTATTGAGCCCCTTCCACTACCAGCACGCCGGCGCTCATGCCGCTGATAATGCGGTTCCGGACGGGAAAATTCTGAGGCTGGGCAGGCGTCTCCATCGGGAACTCCGAGAGTATCAGGCCGCTGGTTGCCAAGCGGGCGGCGAGCTTCCGGTTTTCGGCGGGATAGATGCGATCCACGCCACAGCCGAATACGGCGATCGTGTTCCCGGCCGCATCCAGGGCCGCCCGGTGGGCAGTGGTATCGATGCCCCGCGCCATACCGCTGGCGATAGTTAGCCGGGCGATCGCGAGATCGCGGGACAAGCGCTCGGTGACCGCCATGCCGTACGGTGTGGGCCGACGCGTTCCGACGACGCCTATTATCAGCGTTTGCAACAACTCAACGCGGCCGCGGGCGAACAAGACGATGGGCGGGTCATGAATCTCCTTGAGAAGAGGTGGGTAACGCGGATCCCGGATAGGGATCAGGGCCGCTTCCGCCTGCACCAACTTCTGGTGCTGCAGGGCTGCATCCTCGAACGTACACCCGCTTGTAATGCTGCGCGCCACGGCAGGGGGCACGCGAGCCGCTGTCAGTTCGGAGACGGTAGCCTGGAAGACCGCCTGTGGGGTGCGGAACTGCTCAATGAGCCGTCCGGCGCGCCGGGTCCCAAGTCCTGGGACCATCCGCAAGGCGAGCCAGTAGAGTTCTTCGTCGTGATCGATTCGAGGCGCCAGCATTAGACCCGTAATTGGGATAGTGGCGCGTACGGGGCGATCTTCTCTTGCAGAAGCGGCCGCCGGCCCCTACAATCCCATCTCCTTGATAAGATTGCCGGCGCCGTCGACGTATTTCATGATCCAGAGTATGTAG
>CAYXVG010000087.1:0-14317 GCA_964468205.1 uncultured Solibacteraceae bacterium
TGGAACTATACCATCGCTCCCAATCTGTGAAACTATTCTTGCGGCCGCCCTAAGGGAAGAGCACCACGTTCGCTACACGATAGGAAACCTCGCCCTACGTTCGTCCTGCTGCCGCAGGAAGTCGGAGATCATGCCCGCGTCCAAGAGTCGCCACATACGGAGAACGGAATCGGCGTTGAAATCCTTCAGACGGTACAGTCTTCCGCCTGATAGCTGCTGCGGGACGGGGAGTAGATCGCCGTTCGCGTATGCGCGGATGGTCGGCGCTAGGCAGTGGACTGCTTCCCATAGAGCCTTCGTCCCCAGCTCATGCGCCCGATCTCCGTCTTCCGCCACGGGGCGAACCTGCGACAAGATCGGTCCCGCATCGACTTTCGCCTCAATTAGGTGGATGGTCGCTCCCACGCATTCAGGCTCGCCATTCACCAGCGGCCAGAAGTTGGTGCCGGCGCCGCGGTAGTAGGGCGACAATCCGAGATGGAGGTTCACCATCCGCCCCGCGAACTCAGTGAGCAGTGGCTGGCGAATTATGGTTGTTCCATAAACCACAATGCAATCCGGATTTCGCTGCTTTATCCAACGATCGGCATCCTCGCCATTGAGTTCCCCGGTCGCGCAGTAAAACACATCTACCTCAGGCATCAACCCGTTCGTCGTGAGAAGGCGGTCCTCGACACGGTCCCGCTCGCTGAAGTGCCTTGCGAGAATTTCTCTATCCCGTTCCGGCTGAATGGGGCCTGCCAGAGCCGGAGACTTCTCTTCGATGACGATGCCCACCAAATTCATCTCGCGGTGAAGCTCCGCCGCGGTGTACCGGTGGCGGAGTTGGTCCGCTGTCATCAGAAGTACCGATAGCTTGTCTCTGGTCATGTCATCGCCCCCGGGCGTACCACGTTCGATGGCTGATCTCTTCAAACAGGTTGTGCTCGGACCAGATCGGAGCCGACCCTCCGGGAAGATCGTTGCAGTCGCAACGAGCAAGATAGAACGGGTCGCTGAGTTCCGCGTTGCCGGCCCGCTCGACGGTGAACCCGAATTCGAGCCCGAACAAAGCGGCGGCAATTGCCTCTTCCCCGGAGATTGCATTTAGCGACCCATAAGGGTAGCTGATCGACCGGGGAGTCACCCCTGTCCATTCCTGAAGATACGTTGGAAAGACCGATCATTTCCGACGCGGTTTCTGGACTGAGCCCCCGGAGCGGCATATGATCATGACAGTGGGTTCCGATCGCGGCGGCCGCCGCGAGGCACTTGATCTGCTCGACATCCATGTAGAGCTGTTCGCTCACGTCATGCTGTTCGAACGTCTCCTGAAATACTGCGTCAATCAGTTCCTTGCGGGTATTTAGCGGCAGGGTGAAGTTCAGGAAATACTTCAGCTGTGCGTCCTCCGGGACATCAAATAGATATTTGACCATCGCCGTTGCGGCATCGGTAGACCAGTCGAGCTCAATACCCTTTCTTTTCGATACGGCATCGAGCATCCGGGAAAGCCGCGCGCCGCCTAGGGTCGCTCGCAGCAGGTGAACCTTGTGGACCGTCAAGACCACGCGATCGCTAAGGGGCCGAGTGTTCACTAAGAAGATTCCCGGTATTCCCTTCCGTTTCACAACAGCCCATGCATGGTCAAACTGTTCCCGGAGCCCATCGTCGAATGTGATGAGGAACGATTTCGCCGGCAGGCTCTTCTCTCCCCTTATCGCTGACCGGATTTGTTGAGCGTCGACAAACTCGCCGATTCGGCCCAGCACATCCAGCTGCTTCTCGAATGTATCAACCGTCATTCCGTGTACGCCGGGATGTGGATAGGCGAAGTGAGTTCGAACGCAGTGATAGCAGGCGGCGATTAGCACTTGAGTTTGGTTCCTTCTTGAGAGTGGCAATCATCGACTCAGCCCGAGCCAGATCCTCCGGCGTATCGATATTCACGGAATGTCCCTGGTCCACCAACTGACCGACCAGGCGTTTGCCATAAAGACTGTTCCCTTCCACGAGCACATCCCTTCGAGTCACGTAGACCGAACCTTCGCGATGGTAGGCAGCGGGCAGTTCCTGTCGGCGCGGAATTGGCGAATCCTCGCCGGTAGCTATCCGAAGGTACCCGTCCTCGTCGACGGAGTAGACCCAATGAGGGTTGAAGTCCGACGGCACGGGTAGGACGGTGACCACAGCATCGGCGCCGGTCCGTTCCAGCAAGGATACGCAGGCGTCGATGTCTTCGGCTCTGCGCAGCGGGGTGGTTGGCTGCAACAAGCAGATTGCATCGAAGTAGTCTCCTGACTGCTCGACCCACTGAACGGCGTGCTGGAGCACCGGGAGTGTAGGGGCCTCGTCGCTGGCCAGTTCTCGCGGTCTCATGAACGGCACTTCTACTCCAGCATCCCGTCCGGTTTGGGCGATCTCCTCGTCCTCGGTCGATAGGATGACTCGATCCAGACGCTTCGCTCCCAATGCGGCATCCGCCGTATAGGTCAACAGCGGTTTACCGTGGAGATTCGCGAGATTTTTCCTTGCGATCCCCTTTGACCCGCCGCGCGCGGTTATGACGCCAAGGACTCTCATTAGCTGCTCAACTCGCCTTCCGGAGCAGAAAGACTGTCGTGTTTTTCGGAGCCCAGTTGACGGGACCGATCGCGTCCCGCACTTCTGGCTGGCCGATTTGGTGTTTCAGCCAACGAAGTGTCGTCCTGAAATCTGCGTTGTCAGACCGGTACAGCCACCCGCGAACACTAACCGGGAGCCGGCTCAGGATACCCTTGAGCGCCAGTGCGGGCCTCACGTCATCGAAGAAGCAGCGGACGGCGGCTAACTCGAGGCCGGCCTGTGCGAAGGCCGATCGCCACTCGAAGAGCCGGTACTCGTGCTCGCCGTTCTCTCGCCGCGTGAGAACAACGTCCTCGGGGTAGCAGTTCGCCCGAAGGAAGCTCTTTGAGTAGACGTGGGACAGCATGCGTTCTACTTCCGCGTCAGGAAGCGTGTCCGGATGACACCGGTCAAAGCATAGCATTACGCCCCCAGGTTTGAGGACTCGGGCCGCCTCGGTGCAAGTGGCGCCAAGATCGTCAGAGTGGTGCAGAGAATCATTCTCGATAATGAAATCCACCGATGTATCGGCCAGTCCGAGATGATCGAAGGAACCCCAAACGGGGACGACCTTTTCTGCCTGGCGGCCGAGAATCGCGGCGGACACTTTCGGTATCACCCGGCGGACCATTTCAATACAAACTTCCACGGAATAGATGCGGTTGACGCATCTCCCGCGTGCGGCGACTGAGGAAAGAAGACCACAGCCGGCTCCCAACTCCAGCCCAGTCCCGCGGAACTCGTCTATGCCGAGCCTCCGGCGGGCCACCCGAAGAAGACCATCCATCCTCGAACTTGACATGTAGACATAGGACTGGAGAATCTGAGGCACTGGTCGTTGGGCCAGGTCTATGGCAAACCGATTCCGGTACTCGACGGCAGGTGACGACAGTAGCTCTGCCGGCATCGGCCAGCCTAACGGCACGGATGTGGCAAGATAGGCCGTCCTGTAGGCTGATTCAAATGACCGGGGTAGTAAGTCCAAGGACGCCATATTAGCTCCACGACTACTTCGAGAACCAGTAGCGGTTTTCTCCGACGCCGTACTTCACTTCGGCGTAGGGCTCTTGTTGATAGATTCTCTCGATACGATCGAAGTCCGTGCCCCGTCTCAGGCGCCGCAGGTTCTTGGCGCCGTACCGCACCAGCGTTTGCTCTACCTCGCTTGGTTCGAGCAGGAGATTGATCGGCGCCATTACATGGTCCAGCATGTAGAAGATCCGGTTGCCGGGATAGCCGAGAAGCTTCAGGACCCGTCGCGCCGTCGCCCGGTCCTCGTCGCGGGTGATTACCCTCAGGATCTCAATCGAGTCCCAGAACAGACCGCCGGGTTTCTCGATGACGTAAAGCCAGCCATTGCCGCCCGGCCGAAGCACTCGCATCACCTCGGCGATGCCGGTCTTCCATTCCCGGGTGTGGTGAAGCACGCCGTTTGAGAAGACGACATCGAATGTCTCGTCATCGAACGGAAGAGACAGGACATCTCCGACCTGAAACCTGACGTCGCTGAGCTTGGCCTCGCGGGCGCGGGCTTCGGCGTCGGCGATGTTCCGCGGGGAGATGTCCACTCCCACCACCGGGCGCGCTCCTAGGATCCGCCAGGCGGATGCGTATCGGCCTCCGCCACAGCCGGCGTCCAGTAGCGATTTGTTCCTCAAGACCTCCGGATCGATCCTGTTGCGCTCGAGGCGCAGCTTCAGAAGGTTCAGGGTTTCATCCCAGAAGGACTCGGGGGAAAACCCTTCGAAAAGATGCCCGTAGTGCCCACCGGTAATCGCTTCCACCGAGTCGGATTCGGCATCGTCGCTAGCCGCCGCCGCGACGCCCACCGCGGAGAGACCGGATTCCCGCAGAGCTCGCAGGCTGTCTGCCATCGAGCGCAGCAGGCTGCGAAACGCGGAGACTGGTTCTTCCTGGGAGGCAAAGATCCTCTCTCTCTCCTCGAACATTCGGGCCACGCAGTGGATCCTGAAGGCCGATGCGGCCGGCGATTCACCCATCAGGCGCGCGGCCTTTACCAGATCGCGCGCCTCCTGGCTCAGAGGCCCGTCAACCAGGCAGGGCGCGATATGAAATTCTTCGGTAGGTGTCACTTCGAAATCCACTTCCTCAGACTGCCTCGGCAATCAGTTCCGTTAGCTCGTCTACGTAACTCAAGCGCTTCTGCACGTAGGTCTTGGCAGTGGTCAATCTGCTGACGACGCGGGAGCTGACCTTCCCGTCGCCATAAAGCGTGCTTGGAGCGTACTGGCCGTGCTCAAACTGAGCTCTAACCGCCGCAACGATCTTTGCCGATACTGGCGGAACCCTCGTCACGTGCTCGCTGATTTCTCGCCCGGACTGACGATTGCCCACCAGCACCACCGGCGTGCCGAAGTACCCTGCGTCCCGGACGAAACTGCTCGAGTTTCCAACGGCGCAGGCCGCGTTCGCGAGTACACGCAGGTAGTCCTCGGGCATCAGGTTCACCAGAACTCTAAGCCAGGGCGGGTTCGTTTCGGCGCGATACGCGCGGATCGTCTTGCTGATGTGGTCCGCGCCGGCGTCGATGTTCGGCCAGAGCAAGACGGTCGGTTGGGCCAGGCGGTCAAGCGCGTCAAGCAACTCGACGGTCTGCCGCACCTCACCCCCATATTCGGTTGTGATTGGATGATTCACAACGAGGAGATATGGCTCTCTTGGGTTTACGTTTGCGCCAGTCCCGGTGCTGTTCAACACTGATTCATCCAGCATCTTCTCCAGGGAAAAGGCAAGGTCGCTGCCTGGGCAGCCGACGGCCAGAATCTTATCCGGCTCTTCTCCCATCCGGACCAGATACTCCGCGGACCGCTGGGTGCTGGGAACGTGGTAGTGAGCGAATTTCGTGATGGCGTGCCGGGCGCTTTCGTCGATGGAGCCGGAGACCTCGCCACCCTGGATGTGGATGATACATCGGTTCATGTAACCGGCGGCCACCGTCGCGGCCAGGGCTTCGTACCGGTCACCGATGATTAGGACGATTTCTGGTTTGAGGCGCTGGAACTCGCTGGCGAACTCCACCAAACCGAATCCAACCGACTTGGCCATCGTGGACGGCGTGGAACCTTCGAGTTCGATGTAGATCTCGCCATCCGTGGGAAATCCATCCTGATGCACAAGGCGCACCGGAGATCCAAAGCGTTCCAGAACCATGGTGCCTGCGCAGATGACCTGCAACTTGAGTTCGTCGCACTGCTGAATGGCGCGCATCAGAGGCTTCAGCCTCCCATAATTCGCGCGGTCAACCAGCACGACACAGACTTTACGTCGTTTTTTCTTGCTCAAGATCTTCCTCCGAGAGGAGTGTGTCAGCCGCCACGGAGCGCGCCAAGCGGCGCTGCAACACTTCGCCGAGCCGACTAGCCGGGAGGCCCGTCCCTGGTTTCTTGAGAGTGAGGTCGCCCGTGCCGAGAATCGTGCCGGCCGGAAGGTCTCGAACAGCGACCACGCTCTTTCCGAAGACTTCTCTGAGACTGCTCAGCTCGTCAGCCATGGCATTCTTGTCGACGGGGTTTCGCTGGGCGGTATTGATGAAACGGATTCCCTCCGCCAACTCACGGAGTTCCCCGGTGGTAATGGATGCAATCACGTCCGGACCGAAGCACTCCCGGGAGAACGTGATGTGGACCTCGATCATGTTGGCGCCCATGGCTGCGGCCGCCAGGCCCGCGTAGATCGTTCCGGAGTGGTCCGAGAGCCCGACAGGACACGCGTAGCGTTCGCGAAGCTCCTCTAGCACGTTGAGACCGAGTTTCTCCGGCGGACACGGGTACATCGTCGTGCACTGAAACACGCCGTATGGTGTGCCGGCGTCACGAGCCACGTCAACGGCGGCGTCGAGATGAGACCAGCCCGCCAAGCCGCTCGATAGCAGGAGTGGCTTCTTCGTACGCGCCATCCGTTGGAGCAAGGGAAGAGTGGCAATCTCTCCCGCCCCCACCTTCCAGGCCTCCATGCCGATCGAATCCAACAATTCCACTGCCTCCTCGGAAAAGGCGGATGAAAGGAAACAGAGGCCGCTCTCCCGGGCATGAGCGGCCAAATCGGCCCATTGCGCCGGGGTGAACTCGATTCGCCTCCAGTAGTCATAGCGGCTCGCGTCTTGCCGGCTAAACGGGACGCGCCAAGGCTCACCCTGGGTGCTTTCAGCCGCCGCAATGTGAGTCTGGAACTTCACTGCGTCCGCTCCCGCTTTTGCGGCCGCATCGATGTAAGCATGCGCCCCGCCGAGACTCCCATCGTGATTCTGCGCTACTTCCGCAATGAGAACGCAGCGCTCGCGGGCCTGCTCAAACAACGTCGGCAAATCTCGCCTCCAGGCTCCGGAAATAGAATGCCCCGCTCACCAGGATCGTCAAGGCCGCGAGCGCCGAGAGCATCACCATTCCCGGAGGGATGGAAGCCGTCCCCACCAGCGCCCAGCGGAAGCCGGTAACCACCCCGGCCATTGGGTTCAGTCCGTAGATCGATTGCCAGGGTTCCTCCAGCAGGCTACTCGGATAAGCCACCGGAGTGGCGAACATCCATATTTGTACGAGGAACGTGACAATGTAGCGGAAGTCTCGGTACTGCACGTTCAGGGCGGAAATCCACAACCCCACGCCCAGCGAAGTCACCATGGCGAGCAATAGGAACAGTGGTAGCCAAAGCACGTTCATTGTCGGCGCCATGCCGTAGTAGGCCATCATGACGAGCAACATCCCGAAGGCAAGCACAAAGTCAAGCGCGCCGGAAGACACAGCGGAGATCGGAATCGCCAACCGTGGGAAGTAGATTTTGCGAATAAGGTTGGCGCTCTCCACGAGACTGTTCGACGACTGTGTGACACCGTTGGCAAAAAACGTCCACGGAACAAGCGCGGCATAGCTGAAGATCGGGTACGGGATTCCGTCTGAAGGAACCTTGGCCAGCCGGCCCAAAAAGATGCTGAAGACGACCATCGTAAAGAACGGCTGGATCACTGCCCAGGCCGCGCCAAGCACCGTTTGCTTGTAGCGGACCTTTACGTCGCGCCATACGAGGAAGTACAACAGCTCACGATATTCCCACAGGGTATTCAGTTTTAGCGATGCCCGTCCTGTCGTGGGCTCAATACGCACGAGTCGCGAGGTCATGGTTGATCTTGGAGTCTGCTGCGGCCGGGCGCCCCAGCGTAGACTATGAATCTCTCCTAATTCTCACCATCCAGGTATCTGCTGGACTTGTAGTAGTTCTTGACCCTGAGGTTCTTTGGGTTCCAGGCATTGAGAATCGATCCGACCACAAAGGTACCATCCTCGTTCAGGCGCGCGAGAGCCAGTTCACCCGTTTCTCTCGTCGTCCGGCCCGCGCGGAAGACAAGGATGATGCCGTCGGACTTGAGTCCCAGCACTCGCGCGTCCGGTATATGCAGCACGGGCGGCGTATCAATCAATATGATGTCGAATACATCCCTGGCGCGCCTCAGAAACTCGTCAAGCTGCTCGGAATGAATAAGACGCGAGATGTTGGCGACCGCGGGTCCGGAAGGAAGCAGGAACAGACTTGGTATCGCTGTCCGCCGGCCAAAACCCTCCGCGGGCGACGACGATGCCGGGAGCCCACTCCCGTTGTTGCAGACATCGCTTAAGCCCCAACTGTTGGGAATGTCAAAGATTTCGTGCAGACGCGGTTGCCTGAGATCGCCATCCACCAGCAAAACGCGGCGGTCGATTTCGGCCAAGGCGGCGGCTAGGTTAGAGATTACCGAAGACTTGCCTTCCCCTGGCCCCGGGCTTGTGACGACAAATACTTTCCTGTCGCGCTCAGTCATGAGCGAAACCAATACGCCGCGGAAAGACTCGGCGTATAGACTGGGCTTCTCCGGCGACACTGTTACCACCTCGCTGGAGAGCTGTGGCTCCCTATTCGTGTGGATCGACTCCAGCGCCCTTCTCGCGACATGTCCGCGGATTTCACGGCCGGCAGCGGGTATTACCCCGAGTTCAGGAAGTCTTAGGTAGGTCGAGATATCGCCCGGATCTCTGAACCGCCGGTCCAACGAGTGGCGGATCGCAACAAACATCACTCCGCAGAAGAGTCCCATCGAGAGACCGATGATGCCGGAGTACACGGGCCGGGGTCTGTAAGGTTGGGAGGGCGGCTCTGCCGGATCGACCACGCGGAGATTACTGGCTCTGAGAGCGGAGGTGATGTCAGCCTCTCTCACTTTCTGCAACATCGATTCATAGAGCTGGCGATTCGTGTCGACCTCACGCTTCAGCATGTTGTACTGAATCATCCTCTCGCTCTGTCCGGCAACCTGTTGCGATTGAGTGGAGTGGGCCTCTCGCTGCATGTCCAGGCGAAGCTTGGCTTCCTCGTACTCTTTCTCTAGGCGTTCAACCACCTTCTGCGATTCAATTGTCAGCCCCCTCTCAAGAGCCTCAATCTCGGTGCGCAACCGCTTCATCTTGAAGTTGTCCGGGGTATGGATGCTGGAAAGCCGAACATACTCATTCTTCTTAGCCTGCAACTGCGACTTGTAGTTATTGATAAACGGGTTGTCCATCACGTCAGGGACGGTCTCCAGGGCGCTGGAACTGGCAATTTTGGATCTCGATTGCGCTCGCAGCAGATCGCTCTCGCTGCGCATCAACTCCGCCTGCAGTCGCAGTAGCTTGTCCTCTTCCTCACCGCTGAGCATGAGGCCCGATTTGTTCGCGTAGCTGACCAATCGATTCTCGGACTGTTGCAGATTCGCCCGGATTTCCTCCAACTGGTCGTCGAGCCACTCGCTTGTCTGAGCAGCGGAACTGATACGGCCCTCGACGCTTTCCTCCATGTATGCTTTGACGAGAGTGTTCACAAACTCCGCCGCCACTTGAGGGTCTGTAGAATCACAGGTGACTTCCACGACCCTGGTAGTCGAAGGATTATTCACGCTGAGCGTCGAACCAGCCATCCAAATCGCGGCCCCGCGGCTCGGCGGATCTGAGATCGTCGGCAAACCAAGTGATTCGAGCCAGGTGGATAGCTGATCGCGCTGATAGATTCTCACCCCGCCAGGCTCTTTTTCCATCTGTTCTTGAACCCGGCGCTTGAGCGACTTGCTCTCCAGCATCTTCATTTCTGTCCGGAGTCTCGACTCATCCGAGGTGTTGCGAGCGTTCGGGTCGAGATCCCTCATGTTCAGGAAGCTGTCGTTCAGTTCCTTGACTTCCAGCAATGTGCTCACATGGTACACGGGGGGCTGCGGTAGAGTGACCGCGAACCCGGCCAGCGCGCCGAGAATCGCGATGAGGGCAATCGCCCACTTCCGCCTCATGATCGCGGAGTAGTACTCCAGCAGTCCGAACTCTTCCTCGCCACCGGCTGCCGGGATTATCTGAACGTACTGAGGCGTGGCGGATGTGCCACTTGTCAACTGGTTCCGCCCATGCCGCTCGAGATCCTTCATTACCGCCCCCCGAGTCGCCAGATGGCTACCGAAGTAGCCACAGCCACACTAATTTCCAGCGCAGTCTTAGCCACTCTTTTCGTCGTACTGGAGGGGACGTACAGGATGTCGCTGGTCCTGAGGGTAACATCCTCTACCTTGCCCTCCAGAAGTCCCTTCACGTCTAACGGTATCTGCTGGGGCGTCCCTCCCTCCCGAGGCCGCAGGATCATCGCCTTTTTCGGTTGTGCAACACCAGTGATTCCTTCGGCCATCGCCAGCGCAGTCAGCGCCGTCGCCTGTTCGGACCGCTGGAGAGCGAACCCCCCTGATCGATTCACCGCACCCATCACGTAGATGACCTCCGCCTGTGGCACAAAGATGACGTCATGTGGTCTTACGGAAAGGTTGGCTGCTGCGGTGGTTCCCGCAAAGAGCTCCCTCAACGGAACTTCGAGCGTGCTGAAATCCCCAACGGCGTTATTCTCAGCATCACCGTGATGAATGGGACCCTGTTCCTTGCGGCGTTTCAGGATTAGCTCGTACCCGGCGCCATCTGAAATACCGCCTGCCGTTCCCAATACCTCGATCAATGAAGCCGGCCCGCTCAGGCGATGCACACCCGGGTTCTGCACCGCCCCAAGTACGGTCACCGGGTGACTCCGGTACTCCGCTACACTCACCTTCACTTCCGGATGCAAGAAGTCGGCTGTCAGTCTTTCGAGCAAGTAGTCTTCCAGTTCCGTGGTGCTCATCCCAGCCACGGAAGTCTGCCCCAGTATTGGAATCCTAATCATTCCATTTCCGTTGACCCGGTACTGGCGATCGCTGATCTCGGGAGAGTCCATCACCCAGATCTCGAGCGTGTCTCCGGGGCCCAGCTCGTAGACTGTCTGAACGTCGAGCGCGCCGCGCACCTTAAGCCCCGACGCCCATTCATCGGCCTTTACCCACTGGTCAGAACTGGTCTTCAGCTGGTCTCCGTGGGCTGGCGACGAAACCGCGAGCACGAAAATTACAAAGAACAAACTTGCTAATCTTCCGTATTGCCCGAAAGGACAGCAACAGAGCATGGTCCTATTTCTCGTGGCCGTCGTGACGTTCGCACGCCATACGCGAAAGCTGAAAAGCATGTGTTAGCAAGCAACCTTGCAGGCCATTCGTTGCACCAGTTGTTGGGCCTCGGTATCAGCAAGCACGACCCAGTCCCGAGGTATGTCCACCGCGACCGAACGCTGTAAGAGATGCACCGAAACAACTACTCTGACCTGCTTCCGCTCCCGGACGATAGTACCTTTCAGACCTCGTAGCGGTCCCAACATGATTTTGATAAGATCGCCGGTCTGGACGAAGGGGTATGGCTTTGCGGAAAGGCCCGCTTTGCAGATCGCGAGGAGAGCCTCGATCTCGTCCGGTGACACGGGGATTGGAGTTTTGCCGGCTCCGACAATCCTCGTGACGCCTGGTGTCATCAGCACCGGCAGGCGCCGACGTTCATCAAACCTGGCAAACACATAGCCCGGGAAGATCGCCTTCAGGGCACCCTTCGCCGGGCGATGCGAACTCCAGCAGCGGTAGGTTGGCACGAGTTCTTCATAGCCTTTCTGCCGCAGTAGCGTAGCCACCGTTTTCTCCTGCCGTACATTTACTTGCAGTGCAAACCATTTCTGGTTGCCGTGAATAGTCTCCTCCAACACACGACCCTCCAATTCGTCTTGTCACTAGTCGCGAACAACACTTCAATCTTTTGTTCTTTTCTTATCGTGGGCCAGGAAATGACGGCTCTTTAGGCGCGCTACCGCCATGAACGAGCCCTCTTGTTGTATCTATAAACTTCGCTTGCCTCTATAATTGCAGGAGTCGTCGCACGCTTATGCTTTACATTCTTAGGTCGCTTAGCTCGGGTTATTCGTTTGCTTCACCCTGGTGCTCTCCTCCATCTGCTCCAGCGCCTCGGGTCACAATCACCCCTCCTACACGGCCACTCGCGCTGCAACGCTGTCTTTATAGACTAGTCGAATTGTGCCCAATTGACAACCCGGGGAATTACTAGTTTAATAGCCTTTCCCAAATCTTTGCGGTAATCCCAAAGTCTATGGTTCTATTGGTTCTATTAGTACCAGAGCAGTGATCTATGGATCCCTAGATTAAGGCTGTCGCCGACCGTCTTTGTGACGTCAGAATGCCTGCCCAGACTGGCAGCGTATGTTACTATTCCAGTGGGGGGAATAACTGTTGTGCCAGTCCCGCGCGGCAGAGGCGATCTGGTTTGTTCTCTTTCGGTGCCCGGTCACTACGCTCGGGCAGATGTGAGGAAGCCAAGCGTCCTTATCGGGGCGGAACAACGGCTTCTGGCAGAGGGTCTGCAAGCACTGCTCTCGGATTTCATGGATGTCGTTGGGTTGCCGTCTGACGGCGTCGCGCTTGTCAAAGCCGCCGGCGAACTCAAACCGGACTTCGTTCTTCTCGATTTTAAGTTGCCGAAACTGAGTGGCATTGAGGCGGCGCAAGTGATTCATCGAAAGCGTCCTGAGACCAGGCTGGTGCTCCTCGCTGATGACTTCAAGCCGGACCAGGTAAGTGCGGCCAGGCGGGCCGGGGCGTCTGTCTACCTGCTGAAGTCAATTGGCATCGAGGAACTTAAGGCGGTCATCGAGAAGATTGCCAACGGCGATCAGAGGGAGGGTCAAGCTCAGCTTGCCGCTGCCGCACCGTCCTCTTCGCTTGAAGAACAAGCTGACTCAGACCCAACTGCTCTGACACCTCGCCAGCGTGAGGTTTTGCAGCTGACCGTGGAGGGGTTCTCGGCTCGTGAGATCGGCGATGTTCTGAGCATCAGTACGAAGACCGTGGAATTCCATAAGTCGGAGTTGCGAAAGGCTCTCCGCCTATCTTCAACCGCTCAGTTGATTCGCTATGCGCTGAAGCATCGTATCGTGGCCTGAAGCCACGATTGTTTGCGCCTAGACCCTCCACTTCACCCAGTACCAGAAAAGCCCGATCCATTCGTGAAATGCCTCCTCATTCTGACGCACGGCATCAGCGCTCGGCCGAAACTGGCTCAGTCTCTGGAGGGGTAGCAACCCTCTGTAGCTGCAAGGCGCCGGGGTTACGTGCAGCCCTTGTTTACGATAGCAACTCTCCGCCCGTTGCATGTGGTAGCCCTCGGTGACCAGGAGGATTCTCCGGACGCCTCGCTCCTCCAAGAGAGCCGCCGACAGGACCGCGCTTTCGTAGGTCGATCCCGATTCCCGCTCTTTCCAGATGGAATTCGCGGGTATGCCGTGCGCCACCAGGACCTCCGCCATCTCGTCGGCAGCGTTTGCTCTTCTTCCTCTCGGCCCCAAGGACCCTCCGCTGACCAGGATCGGGACGGCGCGCCAGTTCTTATAGAGCCATTCAGCGTGCCGGATGCGTGCATAGGTCTTTGTATCAACAAGAGTTTGTGGCTGCGTAAGGTAGGACGGGATCAGGCTCGCCGAAAGCACCACGATCGCGTCAGCGTGCGCCGGAGGATCGTTACCAGGGGGGTATCGCCGCTCGAGACTGGCCGAGGCGAGCCAGGCAATTGGGGGAGAAGACCAGAGCATGAGACCGGCGATGGAAATCACTACCACGATCCGGCCGAGCCGCAGAGAAGACCGCAGAAAACACAGTCCGGCCCCAAGGGCGGCGAGGCTGAGCAATAGCGGGAGAATCCACCGTGTCAGTTCCATATTTGAGCCCGGGACGAGAGTCCCTAGCCGCCACTTCGACGGCGCCACTGTCGTCGATTGTACCGGTTTGAGGTCTTTGGAATCGAGGATCGGAGCGTTTTCAAGCGGTCAAAGCGCGTAGATTGACACTCACGAGGGCCTGGAGACTCAGGCCCTCGGAGCACGGTTCATCTGGGTTGGGCCGCCGCCAAACTCTAGAACCCATCTAAAGTCTGGAACGTGAAGCCAGACGGATTATGCCGGTTACCGGCGGCATCGATACTCCGTGGCCGATACTCGTACCTGGTCCCCGGTTGAAGCCCGGTCAGGAGCACGCTGTGGCTGGTGACCAACTTTGTGTCTACCGGCGTCGTGTGGGTGTAGGGGTAACCAAACCCGTAATCGACTTGGGAAGTACCCGGCACATTCGTAGTCCATGTGATCACTGCCGAATTGGCTGTGATCTGGGTCGCCTGAGAACTCCAGATTTCAATGGGCGCGGTCGGGACTCCCGTCGGTTCCGGATCGGACTGGAAGACTACTCCGGGATGCACGGCCTCGCGGCCCTGCGCATCCGCGCCACGGGCCTGCACGGTGTAGCTCGTCCCCGGCTTCAGCCCGGTAA
>CAYXVG010000087.1:14417-19831 GCA_964468205.1 uncultured Solibacteraceae bacterium
TCTGGCCGTACTCCACCTGGCTGGTCGCTGGTCTGTTCGTCGTCCAGCTAACAACCGCCTGATTGGTGGTGACACCACTGACCGCCACAGCGGTGATGGTGAGCGGTTCCGGTTCGGTCGGACCGGTTGTCGTGCGAAAAACAAATCCCGCGGGGTTGTGGCGGTTGCCATTCGCATCGACACTTCTTGGACGGTACTCGTAAGCTGTGTCCGCCTTCAGACCGGTTAGCTGCACAAGGTGATCGGTCACCATCGCCGTGTACACTGGGCTGCTGTTGGAGTAAGGATACCCTTCTCCGTATTCAACCTGGGACGTTCCGGGGACATTTGTCTTCCAGACAATTGAGGCTGAGTTCGACGTTATCGCCACCGCATTGACCTCTCTCACTTCGATCGGCGTGTCCGGATCCACTTCCGGCTCCTCATCCGCAGTTGTTGAAAACGTACCGATTCCGCCGTCGGCTTCGTATCCGGAATCATCCACGCTGCGAGGCCGGAAGCCATACAGGCTGGCGGCCTGCAGGCCGGAGATTAAGACGGAGTGGCTCGTCTTCAGTGAATCGTCGATCGGAGTTGCGGTCGTCAATGCTCCATTCTGGCCGTACTCCACCTGGCTGGTCGCCGGTCTGTTCGTCGTCCACGCGATCACCGCGGAGTTCGCCGTGATATCGGTCACCTCTACGTCAGTGATGTACAGCGGGGATTCCTCGGCCCCTCCCCCAATCCTTCGGAGCACAAAGACGCCGAACTCTGGAAACGTCGACTCCGGGGCGCTCCATCCAACCGGCGCCGCGATCGATCTTCCGGTCATCTTGACCTGAATCGGGGCCCCGTCATAAACGCCAGTCGTCACATCCCCGTAATAGTCCTGCACGTTCCTCAACTCGTAAATATCCCCAGAGTTCAACCCGGCCGCGGTCAGGTCAACAGCTACCGTGTTCTGCAAATCCCAGTTGTAGATCGCAATGTGAAGTCTTCCAGCTTCGTACCGGTTGGGCACGACGAAGACTTCAGTCCCCGCCGGGCGGAGTTCGGCATCTATATACCTGTTATCGGGGAAGTTGGCCGGATCGAAGAAACGCAGGTCGCCGTACAACGTGTTCCCGATCATGCTGGTTACCTCACAGTGGAACAACGTCAGCGCCGCTCCGCCGGAAGCAAAGTAGTTGTGATTCAACCGCAGGTTGTCGCATCCTTCGCCGTACTCGTAGTAGCCGATGTTGTTGTCGCCCCCCAGATTCGGACGGGGCGGGAAATACGTGTAGTTACCTTCGATCCGGGGATTCCGGGCAACCCTCCCCCCGCCAAGCAGGATATTGCGCGTGTATGCCCCGCCCAGCGATCCGTTGGAAAAGACGATGTTGTTCAGAATGTCGAAATTGTCAATGTAGGTTTCTGACGAACCATAGAACTGGAGACCCTGCCCGAACTGATGGAAGACTATGTTGTTATCTACTACCTTGCGGCCATCGCGATTCTGCGAGTAGACACCATGCCCATGGGGACGGTCCGTCCCTTTCCAACCGTTGTAGTAGACGATATTTCCGTAAAACTCCGTGTCTGGGCCTGCCACCCAGGAAGAGAGTCCTGTAGAGAGGTCGTGGATCACATTATTGATAACCTTGACATTCGGCGCGAGCACGTTGAACCCAGTCGGCTGTGTGATGTCGGTGGGGTAGGTTCCGCCTTGCCCGGACTGGCGGCGTGGGTTCGAGCTCATCAACTCCAGATCGCGATATACAACCCAGCCGCCGGTAATCTGGATTCCGCCTTCGATCGTCACACGGTCGTGTCCCATGGGCCGAACCGTAATCGTGCGATTGGATTCTCCCTGAAGCGTGCTTTCGTAGAGGGTTTCCCCGGGATACCACCCACCGGTTAGGAGAATCGTGTCACCAGGCTGTACCGCCGCTGGATGTCGCAGTGCCGTCTGGAGATCCCAGGGGTTTCCGAGAGATCCGTCTCCGGATGGGGAACCACCCGGCGAAACATAGTAGTCATCAGCCATTGCGCCCGGCACGAACAGCAGGACGCTAATCAATGCCAATTGAATTGGGCGCTGGACTATTCTTTCACAGATAGTAATGAACATTGTTATAAAACCTCAGATCCTCTTCTCTATCCTCGCCAGCGCTTCTCAAGCGTTAATCGAGCGAACTACTTGAATTCCGTATTGGGTGAAGTCCCTAGTTCAAGGATGTGATTTCACCGCTAACGCAAAGACTCGCGCTGTGCAGAGGCTTCAGCTCGACTGGTAGCCTCGATCTCTAATTCTGGCTGTCCATAGTCTTTAACTGTCGACTAAAGCCGGTCGCGTACCGGCTCCAATCCGGAAGAAAAGCGGGGCATCCGGTAAAAATTTCCGATTCGATCTGGCGCTAAATGCTTCTATTCTGGGACCGGTCCACACTCTCGTTTAGATACTCAGCAATCGCATTGCCATTGACCGCGAAAAGGCATTTAAACTGAGCGTCTTAACTTTTTGCGCATAGTCTCCGCAGGGTCTCGTTGCCACGATGCCACTGTTTGAACTGCTGTTCTACGTCGTGAGTGAGGTCGTCCAAGTCAGCGAAGTACCGATTGTGCAGGCAGAGCCGTCGGGTCAGCTTCCAGACGCGCTCGATCGGATTGAGTTCCGGACTGTACGGTGGCAAGACGCTCAGCTCGAATCCGGGCGTCATCTTCTCCCGCCACTGCTTGTGCAATCGCGCGTGATGGAACTTCGCGTTGTCCAGGATCACCACGGTGCGACGCTGGTTGCTTCGGCCAGCCCGGCGCAGCGAGCGCAGAAACGTCCAACAGGTTTGTGCATTGAAGTTCCCAGTCTCTCGCTGGTAGAAAAACCGGCCATCGGAGAGCCGCACCGCACCAAAGTAGCCGATCTGCTTGCGGGTAGGGTGGTGCTGGGTGACCGGGTCGCGCACCACGGGGGGAATCCACATCTGGCAGCGTGATCCATGCTGCTGGAAATGCACTTCGTCCAATGCCCAGAGTTCGACTTACGGATCGACCATCAGGGCTTGGAGTTTTTTTATGAATCCGTTGCTGCTCCGGGTCCGCATGGGCGATCACCGGCCGTGGCTTGCGAAGCCGGAAGCCCAGCGTTCGGAACAGACGCTGGCATTGACGAACCTCCAAACGTACTGAAAACTCCTTCTGGATGAAGGCGGCCAGCGTCTTGCCGTCCCAAAGGTTCGCGGCGATGCCCACCGCCTCAGGTGGTTGGCGGAGTGCATGACCAATGATCTCGAGTTGTTCGGCGGTCAAACGCGACGGCCGGCCAGGCCGCCGTTTCTCTTGCAGGCCCTCTAGCCTGGATTCCCACGAGGGATTCTTGGGCTAACAACGAGAGCCGCTATGAAAAAGCGAAGCGGAGGCGTCTGCCGTCCAGCCAGGGGATGGGGAGATCGGTTTTGTGAAAGTCGGCCCCGAGGAGCAAGGGGTCATGGGAGCGCTTCTGGAACTGCACGTCGATCGTGTCGGCGGTGATGGTGACCTGAGCGGTGGCGTCGACCAGATCGCGGAAGAGGTGACTGCTTTTGGCGTGTTGATAGCCGTTGCCGACCCGGTGGCCGAGGAGGCGATACAGGCTGCTGGCCAGGAGGGTCAGTTGCAGGTCGCAGTCGATCTTCATGGCCACGGCCGAGGAGAGAGCATCCATGTGGAAGAAGTCAATGCCGTCGGCGATGCTGTTCTCGATGACCATTCGCTGGGCGTAGCGGCCAATCAGCTTGCGAGCCGTACGCTTGATCTGATTGGTCAACAGCAGGGTGGGTTCCTCGTGGCCCAGTTCGGTGATGACCAGTTGCCGGATCCCACCGTCGTAATCGTCGAGTGAGATTCTCTGGTCCAGGATGCGCGGCGTCCGATACTGACGGGAGACGCCCTCCAGTTCGACCCGCTGCCAGGCCGAGAGCGGTGTGGCGGCGATCTCGGCCATCATCTTGGAGTGGCGCCGGCGGAGGGTGATGAAGCTCACTCCCATCCGGTTGAGCCGATTCAGGTTGGCATAGGTCGTGAGTTTGCTGTCGAAGATCAGCTCCTCGGGTAACCGTCCCGTGCGCTGCTTCCAGAAATCGACGAAAGCGAGGATCTCGTCGTTCTGCTGGTCTTTGCGCACGCCGGCGGTAGCGTAGCAGAACACCCGCGTGTCGGCATCCTGGGCCAGAAACGCCAGCACTCCCTTCTGGCGGCGGCTGCGCTTGGAGACGTAATGCTTCTCCACCAGCGCCTCCTCGCCGTGGAAGGGGATGGTGTGGAAGTCCAGGTCGAAGCTGGCGCCCCGAGCCAGCCCCATCTGGCTGACGGCGTCGAACCACAGGCGCATCAGCTTGCGATGCGAGTCGGGATGGACACGGCCACTGTACTCGGTGAGGAAACTGCGCTTGGGGATCACGTTCAGCCCGGCGAACAGAGCCAGCCCTTCATCGAAGACGTAGCTCATCACATGGCTGTGACGAGCGGTGCCGAACAGCTTCAGAGCCAGCAGCGAGCGGATGGCGTGTGCCACAGGAACCTGCCGGCTGCCGGGAAAGCCGGCTCGCTGGAGAATGCGGTCCAGGTCGGCCGCGACCAAGGCGGGGAAGAACAAGAACAGGCCGCCGAAGCGGGTGCGAAACCTCCGGGGGCTCAGATCCAGCGCGGCGAGGTTAGCGATGGCGGCGGCGGTGGGCCGGGTTCCCTCCAGCCGCTCCTCGTCCGGGCGCCGGGGCAGCCGGGCGAAGCCTTCCTCTTTCAGGATCAGCGAGACCGCCACAGGACTGACAGTCTCGACCTCTTTGGTCAGGGTCTGGCTGATGTCGTAGATGGAGAGATTCTGCTTGCGCAGGGCGATGACCTGCTGGCGGAGGCGCTCCTTCTTGGGGGCGGTGTGGGGACCTTTGGCGGGAGGGAGAAAAAACAGCCGCCCGGGGTTCTGGCGGAACTGGTGGGCCAGGACGCGGAAGCTGCCGGGGGTATAGCCGCCGCGGCGGGCGGCCTCGGCCGAGGAGAGACCTTCGACGAAGTAGGCGCGGAGGGCCTCGTACTGGCGGTG
Organism: uncultured Solibacteraceae bacterium; assembly: GCA_964468205.1. Lineage (GTDB taxonomy): Bacteria > Acidobacteriota > Terriglobia > Bryobacterales > Bryobacteraceae > CAWELS01. The sequence goes on from CAYXVG010000087.1 coordinate 19,453, forward strand.
GGTGGAGTTCTGGGGCTGGAGAAAGAAGCGGGCGAAGGGTATTATCGATTCCAGCGAATCTTTAAACATACTTCCACTATGTCATATTACGATTACGGGAGCAAGGGAAAACTCAAACATTTCCAATTTATAATGTTTTTCTGTTCTTCCGTGAGCGAGGGAGCCGGCGCTCTGCTGTGTGACAGCGTGGATGCCAGTTAACAATTTACTGGAAGCCCTAACGTCATGTACAAGTTGCGGCTCGATATGTGCGCCTTGCTGGAGTGTTCCCGGCCCGAATGCGGTAGGAAGCAGTCACCTCGTGGGAATCCAGGCTAGCCGGTTATTCGCTGGTGTTACTGGAGGAGTGGGCCTCCGCCCCGCCGGCGGCTTCTGGAAC
>CAYXVG010000088.1:0-19610 GCA_964468205.1 uncultured Solibacteraceae bacterium
GCGCATACTAACCCCGCCAACCCAAACCACCAATACCCGAACACCGGCCGCTGCTGGAAGTGGTAGTCCACGAGGCAGTGGAGCAGCACGGCCAGTAGTCCCACCCCCCAAATTGATCGCAGCGCGGGGCGCGCCAACAGCGCCGCGATCGAGAGCATCAGCGCCAGGAATGGCAGGCCTCCCTCGGAGGCCCACTGCAGCCAGTCGGAGTGCGCCTGGTTGTCGAAATAGCCGTCGTCGAAGGTGGTGTAGGCGGGGTAGGCGGTGGGCCAGGTCTTGAGACCGAAGCCGAGCAGAGGGCGGTCGGCGGTCATGCGGATGGAGCCCTCCCAGAGCTGGCGGCGCTCGGCGAGTTGATCCTCCCGCGCGAACTTCCGCTGGAGCGGCTCCCAGCCGACGGTGGCGACGAAGACGGCGGTGAGCACGGCGAGGCCGGCGGCGGCCAGGCGCAGGTTGCGGCCCCCGAGCCAGCCGCGGCGCCAGGCCAGGGACAGCACCACCACCGTTTCCGCGATTGCCAGCGCCGCGCCCGCCCGTGAGAGTCCCGCCACCACCGAGGCGATCATCGCCGCGGCCATCAGGAATCCCGTCCAACGGTCGCGCGAGCGCAGTCCGTGCAGCAGCGCCAGCGGCAGCACGGTCTCGATGAAGGCGGCGTACTGGTTGTGGTACGGGAACGGCCCCATCCAGAAACCGCCGCGAGGAACCTCAAACAGCCACAAGACGCGGTCCGGCGAAGTGTAGCGCTGCAGCACGGCCGCGACGCTCAGGGCGAAGCCGAACCAGAGGGCCCAGGAGAGGAAACGGCTGCGAGAGCGGGCGCCGGCGAAGATCTGGAGCGCGAGGAAGAAGGCCACGAGGCGGGTGAACCAGTCGAGTACGGCCACTTCGGTGGCCCAGCGGTAGATGGTCGTGCCGAGCGCCAGTTGCAGACAGCCCCAGAGCGCGGCGCCGGCGAGCGGGATCATCAGCGGATGCCAGCGTAGGGGGAAGCCGCGGAAGGCGGCGCCCCCGAGCCAGGCGGCGGTGAGAGCGTAGAGTCCGATCTGGACGATGGCGGTGGGCCAGCGCTCCTCGATCCACAGGGTGAGGATGCCGAAGGCAAGCAGCAGGGCCAGGGCCGTAACCAGCACAGACTGCGCGCGCGCTTCGGAATCCGGGGCCGGAAGGTCGCGCGGTCGCAGGGGCACTTCACTCTTCTATCGCATTTCGGGGAGGGGAGTTCAGCACAGAGGGCGCGGAGTTAGGTACTGAGGGCCCGGAGATTGACTGGGGGTAGACTGGGGAACGGAGGATGTGATGACTTTCAAACTGACTGTGGACGGATTCCGCGAGGGAAGCGCCATTCCGCAAAAGCATACCTGCGACGGGGAGAATCTTTCGCCGCGGCTGGCGTGGGAGGAGGCGCCGCAGGCCACGAAGAGCTTCGCCCTTATCGTTGACGATCCGGACGCTCCGGCGGGCACGTGGACGCACTGGATTCTGTGGGATCTGCCGCCCGAGACGAGCGAAGTGGCGGCCGGGTATAAGCCCGGGGACGCCGGTGTTACCGGCACGAACGATTTCGGGAAGCCCGGTTACGGCGGTCCGTGCCCGCCGCGCGGCCATGGCGCGCACCGCTATTTCTTCAAGCTGTTCGCGCTTGACACGCCGTCGCTTGATCTGTCCGAGCAGACGCGCCGCGGCGAGCTTGACCGCGCGCTGAAGGACCAAGTGCTGGCCGAGGCGCGGTACATGGGGCGTTATGAGCGGTCCTGACGTTAGCGGGCCGGCGGCCTGGATCGATTACCTCGCGGGCGTGGATACGCCGACGCTCGCCAACGCAATTGAACTGCTCGGCCTCCGGCCACATCACGAAGGGTTCACGCCGCTCCAGATCCGGTGCCTGTTTCCGGAACTGGGCCGGCTCTGCGGATACGCCGTGACGGCGCAAGTGGAGACGGTGACGCGGATGGAGCCGCGCGGCATGGGCGCGTTCCTTGAACTCTACCAGGCGGTGGAGGCGTCGCCGAAGCCGGCGGTGATCGCTTTCCAGGAGATCGGCGGGCGGCCGGAGTTCGCGGCTCACTGCGGCGAGGTGATGGGGACCATCTTCACGCGGCTCGGCGCGGTGGGACTGGTGACGGACGCCGCGGTCCGCGACCTGCCGGAGGTGCGCGCGCTGGGATTCCGCTATTTCGCCCGCGGGAGCGTGGCGAGCCACGCCAACTTCCGCATCGCGCGCGCCGGCGTTCCGGTGCAGATCGAGGGTCTCGAGATCCGGCCGGGCGACATTCTGCACGGCGACGAAAACGGGCTGCTCCTCGTGCCGCCCGGCATTGAGGAGACGTTGCCGGCGAAGGTGGAGGAGGTCCGGCGGCGCGAAGGGGCGCTGATGGATTACGTGCGGGGCGCGGACTTCACGCTCGAAGGGCTGCGCGGCCGGATCGTGGAATAGGCGGGTGACAGGGGAGCGGCGCGGCTCCCCCGAAAAGGCCGGCGCTGGTTACTTAATGATGGTCGGCGTCATGAGGACGATCATGGCCTTGCCGCCGCCCCTCATTGAGGAGGCGCCGAGGACCACGGTTTCGCCGTCTCTGGCGATGTCGGCGGATTCGATGACGGTGCGCGATTCCTCGTCATCCTCATGTTCTTCGCCCCGGGCGGGGCGGATTTCCACGATCTCGAGCTCGAACTCGATCACTTTCTCGCCGCCGCGGTCGATGATCCGGGATTCGATCTCGCCCATCAGGTTGCCGAGCGAAAACTCGGTCTCGCGGCCGCGGAGAATCACGACGCCCACCTGGCTGTAGGCTTCGTGCCGCAGCACGGTCTTCAGTTGCGCCGGCACGACATCAGCGGCGTCGTTGGGCGCGGCGGGGTCCGAGCTGGCTTCGATCAAGCGCACCACGTACTGGATCCCGGTGGGGCCTTCAGCGGGAGCCACGGGCTCCATGGCGCCCAACGACAGCGTGGCGAGCAGCAATAGGAGAATCGTCTTGTTCATCTTGCACCTCTCTAGTTAGAAATCTTCCCGGAACGTCCACAGCACGCGGGTGCCGTCCGCAAGCACCCACTTCACGCGAAGGGTGTCCGGCTTGGATGCAGCGGGGGGCCGGGTGACGGCGATCCCGCTGTTTGCGGGCGGCGCGCCGCTCCGGAGCAATAGCACGCCGGCCAGAATCAGGATGGCGGCCGCGACGGTGAATGCGGCGCCCCATTCCCGAAACAGGAACCAAGACGGACGCGACGGTTGTGGAGCGTCGAGGCGGGCGAGGGCCCGGCGCCGCGCGCGCGCCGCCCGGAGGGCGGCCTCGCCATCGTCCGGCAGGGTGGTGAGAAGTTCGTTCAGTTTCTCGTCGCTCATGTTGCCTCCCGGAGTTCCGGATAGAAGTGGCTGAGGCGTTCGCGCAACTTTTTACGGGCCGCCGATGCGCGCGTGCGCACTGCCATGGGCATGCATCCGAGAATGCGTCCGGCCTCCTTGCAGGTATAGCCTTCGATGCCGGTGAGCACGAGGGCCTCGCGCTCGCGGCGGGTGAGGCTCTTCATGGCTTGCATCACGTGGCGAAGCTGGTCATCGCGCACGGGGTCATGATTTGGCGGCACGGGGTAGTCCTCGAGATCGGGGCCCGCCGGTTTCGCGGCGCGCCGGACGTCGTGCGACTGGTTGACGACGATCCGGTAGACCCAGCCCCAGAAGTTCGAGCCGACCCGGTAGCGCCCGATGTGGCGGCAGACCTTGAGCAGGGCCTCCTGGGCGAGGTCTTCGGCGCCGGCCGGGTCGCAAGCGAGGCGGAACGAGAGGGCGTAGACGCGGCGTTCGATGGTTTGGAGCACTTCCTCGAGAGCAGCGCGATCCCCATCGCGGGCGGCGGCGAGCAGTTCGTCCGCTGGTGTGGGATGTTCCGCTTTGCCAATCGCTTGCGCCGGCATGGATAAAGCTGTCGCCATCTGCCTCTTCTCATTAAAACGGAGGGCCGGGGAATGTGTGAGGAAAGATTGGCGGGGCGCTTAGCGCAGGCTGGTGTCAGTGGTGTAGAAGAAGGGCGGGACGGTGTGGGCGACGACGGAATCTCCGCCGGAGGCTTGGGCGGCCATGGCGAGGGCGTCGTCGAGGTTGGGGGCCCATGCGACGCCGAGGCGGCGGGAGGGGCCGTCGTCCTTGGGACCGACGAGGATCACCTTTGACAGATACTTGAGCGGGTAGGTGGCCCAGTACCAGACGGTGAAGGGGTGGAAGCCGTGGTGGGCGTAGCGGTTGCGGTAGGCCTCGCGCATGGCGGGGTCGTAGGCGAACCTTTCCTGGAAGCGGGTCTGCATCTCGAAGGGGTCGTTGGTGACCGGCAGGACTTCCTTGTAGAAGCGCTCGTAGGCGACGTGGTACTCCTCGTGGAAGATCTCGAACGTGGGGTTGAGGATGATGACGCAGCCGCCGGGCTTGACGTAGGGGCGCTCGTAGAACCAGTTGAACAGGTAGCCGAGGACGTCGCTCACCACCAGCACCGGGTTGATGCGCGCGCCCACGGCGTAGGGGCTGAGATCGGGCAGGCCGAAAACCAGCGTGTCGAACTGGCGGTCGACTTCGACGGTCATCTGGCGGCGCATGGCGCCGACGGTGATGGGGTGGACGGCGTCGACCGAGCCGGCGTGGATTTCGAAGGGTTCATAGACGGAGCGGATGTTCCGCATGATGGCGCGGCGGATGGGTTCCGGCGTGACGGCCATGCTGTAGGGGGTGGCGGCGCGGACGAGCTTCTCCAGGGGGTTGCAGCGTTCCGACGGCTTGCCGATGTAGTCGAAGTAGAACGGGTAGGTGGCGTTGTTCATCGACGCCTCGAGCACCATCACCTGGCAGTGGCTCTCGATGACGCGGTTGATTCGCTCGATGGACACGTGCATCTGCGAACCCTCGGGCTGCATGACATGGGGGACGTCGCGCGTCTTTTCCGGGTGGTGGTGGCAGGCGATGGTCTTATAGCCGCTCAGGCCGACTCCTACCGACTTGTGGCCGCCGTTGAGAGGAATCTGGATGGTGTCGACGTAGATGACCAGGTCGGCTTCGGCGGCGGGCTTATAGAGCTCGACCGGCTCGCCGTGATCGGTTTCGCCGAGTTCCACCATGCCGTCCGGGTCCTCGGCGTCGGAGTTCTCGAGCTGATGGGGGAAGAACTCGCGCATGATGGCGGGGCCGACCATCTCTTCGAGCTCGTAGACCTTCATCTTGCGGTGGAGGGCGACGGCGCAGACGAGGCGGATGTTCTTCTTTTCCACGCCGTAGGAGTAGAGCAACTGGAGCAGGCGTCCGATGGCGAGTTCCCGGAAGTCGGGGCGGGAGGTGGCCGGGAAGGGCTGGCAGTTGTCGTCGAAGGCGATGAGGACCTTGGAGTTGCCGTTGACGAGATCTTTGAGCGGCGGCATGCCGCGCGGGTTCTCGAAGGCGCGCTGCACGGCATCCGGGATCTCCGTCCGCGAGTAGCCGCGGATGGGCGGCGGGGCGTAGAGGATCCTCGCGTCTTCGGGAAGACGGGCGTTGACAAGGTTGTTTCCGGAGTAGGTGAGGTAGTTCATCTCCCGCGAGGCGGCGCACCGAAAACGGGCCGCATGGACGAATTTAGCATGGCGGAGCAGCTCAGAGGGAACGAGGCGAACGGGTCCCGGAACCACGGGAGGCACACAGAACTCCGAGATTGCGGCAGAGCTGCTATTTCAGCTTACGGCGGATACGCGGCCGAACTGGGTGAGCTCCCAGCCTTTCCGGTATTCGCGGGTGAGGTACTGGTTGGCTTCGCGGCAGTTGGTGACGCGGAAGGCGAGCGGGTTCCACTCGATGCGGTGGCCGACCTGGAGGGCGACGTTGCCGAGCAGGTAGGCTTCGGTGAAGGGGCCGGCGTAATCGAAGGCGCAGCCGGGCTGGGATTGCGATTTGATGCCTTTCACCCAGTCGAGGTGAACTTCCTCACGGCCCCAGTTCTGCTGGGGAGGCTGCTCGTACTCTTCTTCGGGGCGCCCGTGGAAGGGACCGCGTCCGGCCGGGAGGCTGCCTTTCGTGCCGATCCACACCAAGCCGGCGCGGGGATCCTTTTCACCGCAAATTTCCGGCGGGGGCTTCTTGCCGCCGTCGTACCAGTAGATGGTGAAGGGCGGGTGGGAGCCGCGGACGGGATAGTCGAAACGGATGACGCTCCACTGGGGATACATGTCGGGAGTGAGGCCTGATGTTTCGATAACTTCGACGCTGGACGGTGCGCCGAGGTCGAGGGCCCAGAAGACGACGTTGAGCGAGTGGGGGGCGATATCGCCGAGGGCTCCGGTACCGAAGTCGCGCCAGCCCCGCCAGGTGAAGGGGTGGTAGACGTTGGACCAAGGCTTGCGCCACCACCCGTAAGGCGCGGTTTTCACGTAGTCCGGCACGTTGAAGACGTCGTGTCCTTCGGGCCATTTGGCGACGAAGGGACGTTCGGGCGCGCCGCCGAGCCAGAGATCCCAGTCGAGCGTCTTGGGAGGCGTTTCGCTGCCCGCGGGGCGGCGGTAGCCTTGCGGCCACATGGCGCGGTCGCTCCAGCAGTGCACTTCCGTGATTTCGCCGAGAGCGCCGGAGCGGACGAGTTCCACCGTTCGCATGACGCTTTCCGCGGCGGTGCTGCTGGTTCCCATCTGGGTGATCACCTTTTCCTCGGCGGCGGCCTGGCGCAACAGGCGCGCTTCCTCGACGGTGCGGGTGAGCGGCTTCTGGCAGTAGACATTGACGCCGTTCCGCATCGCCCACATGCTGATGTGCGCGTGGGTGTGATCGGGGGTGGCGACGACGACCCCATCGAGCTTCCGTTTGTCGAGCATCTTGCGGAAGTCGGTGAAGCGTTTTGCCTTCGGGTAGTCTTGGGCGCGCTTGGCCAGGAGTGTTTCATCGACGTCGCAGAGGGCGGTGACGTTCTGGCCGAATTCGGTGAGCTTGCGGGCGTTCAGGCCGCCGATACCGCCGACGCCGATGATGCCGATGTCGAGCTTGTCGTTGGCGGCGTAACCGCGGGCGAGGCCGGCGGGGAGGATGGCGAGTGCGGATTGCAGGCACTGCCGGCGGGAGGTTTTGAAATTCGGTTGGCGCTTCATTAGTTTCTGTTTCATCTCCAACGGCGGAAGGCCGGACTGCTGGCCGGCCTTCCGGCTAACCTGGGCGGAAGAGCCGCCCCGCTACTGCTTGATAATGGTTCCGTCGCGGCGGCGGACTTCGCCCCATCCGCCGTTCAAGTCGCGGCCGCCCCGGCCCCGCCGGCCCGAGCCATACGGGTGTTTCTTGGCCAGCTCTTCGTTTACCTCGATTCCCCAGCCGGGCTTTTCGTTGGCCCAGAGGTAGCCGTCCTTGATGACCGGGCTGCCTTCGAACACCTCGCGCGTCTCCTCGCGGCCGAGGGTCTGGGAGTACTCCTGGATGCCGAAGTTCCAGCAGGCGAGATCGAGGGCGAGGTTCGCGGCGTGACCGATGGGCGAAACGTCGCCGGGCCCGTGCCAGGCGGTGCGGACGCTATAGATCTCGCCCATCGCGGCTACTTTGCGCGCGGGCGTGACGCCGCCCATCTGGCTGATGTGCATCCGCATGTAGTCAATGAGGCGTTCGGTAATGAGCGGGGTCCACTCGTGCGGGCTGTTGAAGAGCTCGCCCATGGCGAGGGGCACGGAGGACTGCTGGCGGAGGATGCGGAAGTAACCAATATCCTCGGGAGAGACGGGATCTTCGAGGAAGAAGAGGCGGAACTGCTCGACATCCTTACAGAACTGGATGGCCTGGGTGGGTGAGATGCGCTCGTGGACGTCGTGGGCGAGTTCCACTTCCCAGCCGACGGCGGCGCGCACCTTCTCGAACATTTGGAGGGCGCGGCGGATGTAGACGGCCGGTTCATATACCCGGCCATCGTGGAGCGCGGGCACCTGCTTGGCGCTCCCGCCGCCGCCATAGCCGGACATTCCCGGAATGCCGATTTGCACGCGGACATGCCGGTAGCCTTCGCCCATGTATTTCTGGACCTGGTCGATCACCTGCTGGAACTCGGAGCCGCTCGCGTGAGTATAGGTGTCCGCGGCCTCGCGGCACTTGCCGCCGAGCAACTGGTAGACGGGCATGCCGGCCTGGCGGCCTTTGATGTCCCACAGGGCCTGATCCACGCCGCTGATGGCGTTATTCAGCACGGGGCCGTTGCGCCAGTAGGAGCTGTTGTACATGGCTTGCCACGTGTCGTCGATCCGGTCCGCCGGCTTGTCCAGCAGAAAGGGCTTCAGATACTTTTCGACAGCGGCGTTCACCAGGTCGGCGCGCTGGGTAAAGGTGGCGCAGCCGTAGCCGTAAAGACCGTCCTGGTCGGTAAGGATCTTCACCACCGTCAACCGGGATCCATGGGGAGCCGTGGCGATCACTTGAACATCCTTGATCTTGGGAGAAGGCATCGCTCGCGTGACGCGCTCGGCGGCGGCCTGGGCGTGGAGCTGGCGCTCCGTGGCCAGGCCGGCCAGCGAACCCGCGGCGGCCATTTGCAGTAGATTTCTACGATTCATATTGTTTCCTTTCTCCCCAAAACACAGTTGTTGAATTCGGTCCGGGATCTGGTTAAGGCTTCACCAGCGCTCCGTCCAATGTTCGGTCGAGCCGGTAGGCTCCGCCGCCCGGCAAGGAACCGAGCGGATACTTCGCGGCAATCTTTTCGTCCAGATCGATTCCGAGGCCGGGCTTGCCGCTGCCGTAGAGGTAGCCGCCGCGGATGCGTCCGGCGCCGGGCATCATTTCGTGCACGAGCTCCGGGAAACCATTTTCTTCCTGAATCCCGAAGGCCGGGCTGGAGATGTCGACGTGGTAGGCGGCGAGCTGGTTCACGGGGTCGTTTTCGCCGCCCTCCTGGAAGGCTGTCTTCACTCCGAACACCTCGCACAGTGTAGCGATCTTCTTCGCCTGGGTGATTCCGCCGATGGCCGAGACGCGGCAGCGAACGAAGTCGATGAGGCGGCCGGTAATGAGCGGAATGTATTCGTACGGGTGGGAGAAGACCTCGCCGACGGCCTGGGGCGTCGTGCAGATTTCACGAATGTGACGGTACCAGTCGATTTGCTCCGGAGGAAGGACGTCCTCGATGAAGAACATCTGCATCGGCTGCATGCGGCGGGAAAATTCGGCGGCGTTCATGCCCGTAAGGTGGGAGTGGACGTCGTGGCAGAGCTTGGGCTCGAAGCCGATTTTGGAGCGGACGTACTCAAATGCCTGCGGCACATTGTTAACGTACAGCTCCTCGTCGAAACCCGGGCCGCCGAAGCCGCTTTCCGGCCGGCTGCCTTCGCCTTTCGGAATGAATCCACCGCCACCGTAGCCGCCGAACTGGACGCGGATGTGGCGGTAGCCGTTAGCGAGGGACTTCTGGACGCGGTCGACTGCCTCTTCTTTATCGCTGCCGCCGGCGTGATCGTAGCAGGGGACGGCGTCGCGCACTTTGCCGCCGAGTAGTTCGTAGACGGGCATGTTCGCGCGCTTGCCCTTGATATCCCACAGCGCCATGTCGATGCCGCTGACCACGTTGTTGTTCACGGGGCCGTTGCGCCAGTAGGAGCGCAGGTGGGAGGCCTGCCAGAGATCCTCGATGCGGTCGGGATTCTTGCCGATCAGAAACGGCGCCAAGTGCTCCCGGGCGGAGGCAACGACGGCGTGCGCCTGGTAGGCGTTGCTCGCGGAGCCGATTCCGTAGAGCCCAGGTTCGCTGGTGATGATTTTGATGAAGACCCAGCGGTAGCGGCCACCGGCCGTGGTCGCGATGACCTTCACCTCTTTGATGGTGAGCGAAGGGAGGCCGGCGGTGCGGCGCTCGGCTTCCTGCGCCGCGGCGGCCGGGATGGCGGGGGCGGCGAGCATGCCTTTCCAGAAGTCTCTGCGTTTCATGCTGCCTCAGAGTATATAAAAAAGGGGGCGGGCCGGTGGGCCTGCCCCGCTTTCAAATTGTCTTGTCGCCGGCTTCTACCAGTAGAACTTGAAGCCAAGCTGCATCCGGCGCGGTTGATTGTCGGTAGAGGTGACACGACCGTAGTTGGGGTCGAAGATGCCCGTGCTGCCGGTGGCGAAGTGAGCCCGGTTGAAGGCGTTGAAGAGCTCCCAACGGAAGTCGAGACGCATCTGCTCGGTGAAGTTGAAGGACTTCGCGATGGAGAAGTTTTCGGTCAGATTCCACTGTGCGCGAGCCGCGCCGTTGAACCGGGGAGCGTCGCCCGGATAGAGCCGGCCGAGAGCGCTCGCGCTCTGCTCCCCGAAGAAGCTCGTTGGCACGAAGTACCGGTCAGCGCCCTTCCAGTCCGGGTTTTCATGATCCATTACCCATCCTTCAAAGGTGCCGACTTGGTCCATGTAGAGAGCGTTTTCACGGGCGGCGTCAATCGGGAAGTTGTTCGAGTTCCCGAGCATGAGAGGCCTGCCGCTGTTGTAGAGGTGGATGCCGGAAATCCGCCAACCGCCCAGCACCCAGGCGCCGGCTCCGGAGTTCAGCCATTTTTTGCCTCGGCCGAACGGGAGTTCCCAAATGTAGCTGAACTTGAAATTGTGGGGCCGGTCGAGACCGGCGATGGACTTTTCGAGCCGGCGGTTGTTGTGGTCCTGGGCTCGCAGGAGGTCGCCGAACCGCTGCACGTCACTCAGCATTTTCGAGAAGACGTACGATCCCTGGAAGGTGAAACCGTTGGCGAAACGCTTGTCAGCCTTGAGCACCATAGAGTGGTAGGTGGAGTGTCCGCTCTTATCGCCCTGGCCGGCGCGAGTGTCTATGTTCGCGTACTGCGGATAGGGGCGCAACGCCTGCGCGACGGTCACGTTGTTTCCCCAGTCGCTGAAGATTTCCTGGTAGGGCGGAAAGATTCCGGCCTCCCGAGCTCTATCTGAGTTCAGTCTTGCGCTCAGGACGTCGCGCCCGAGAGTCTCCATCAAGCTCCACGGCTGCTGGTTGATATTGAGGACGCCGGCTACCAGGTGCGCGCCCATGGTGGCGTTGTAGGCGGCCTCCAGCACCCAGTCGCCGACCTGGCGCTGAAGGTTGAGCGTGTACTGATAGCTTTGCGGCAACCGGACCGCCTCGTTGTTCCAGTAGTGGGGGTTGGAGCCGTTGGAGAAGGTCGGGTCGATGAAGGGCGGCCGGTTATAGTCCGGAATGCCCTCGTCGGCCAGGAAGGTCGGCGTAATGTTGTTGTTCTCACTGCCGCGATTGAAGATCAGAACGGATCCCGCGAAGTGTGCGGAGCCGGTTGTCGTCTTAACGACGCCGTTATAGATGCCGGCGCTTGCGCGGAGCACTGTCTTATTGTCGAGTTGGTAAGCCAGCCCCAGGCGCGGGGCCCAGCCGCCGTACCAGCCGGGCGTGATCGTGCGCGCGTCTTCCCGGCCGGCGCCAAAGCCGGCGAAGATGAGAGCTCCGTTGTGCTTACTCCCGTCGGGAAGGGTCACGCCGGGATTCTCTCGCGACAGATTCAGGTCGCTCCATTTGTCGTCCCGCTCAAGCGGGGGAAGCGTGAACTCGTAGCGCAGGCCGGCGTTAATGGTCAGCTTGCGGGTGATCTTCCAATCGTCCTGGACATAGAAACCGTGGCTGCGCCATTGCTGACCCACGAAACGGTCATTCATGGTGCCGCCGGCATTGGCCCAGCCGAGCAGGAACGACGCGAAGCTGTTGCCTCCGCCGCGGCTCAGATTGCTGTCGCCGGGAATGCTGGTACCCAGGCGGTGGAAATTGGCGCGGCCCTGAATCGTTTGCCGGCCAAATCCGTTGTAATGCATGCGCTCGTACAAGTAGCCCATTTTGAGGGTGTGACTGCCCGTGATGACGGTGAGATCGTCGCCGAAGGAATAGGCGGTGTTCTCCGAGCCGTCAGCGGTGCTGCCGCCCCAGTTCTGGAAGTCGGAGAACTGGACGAGCGGAAAGTTCCGGTTGCAGTCCCATGCGTTGGCCAGGCAAACGCGGTCCGCCCAATCCTCTAGCGATGGCGGGTGAATGTGATTCTCCTTCCAGTCCTGTCCGCCTCCGTAGAAAGAGTTGACAATGGTCGGCGAGATCATCCAGGTCCAGCCCGCCCGGTAGAGGGGACTGGTCTGATTGTCGACACGACTGGGGTTAAGGGGGCTTGGCAATCCCGGGAACCCGCCGGAGCCCGCCTCACGGCGGTGCTCACCCCAATTGAACATGAAGTTTACCCGGTGCTTGTCGTTGAAGATATGGTCGGCCTTGATCGTGAATTTGTCCCAAGGATCCACGGCCGAGCCCTGGTCGTTAAGGTAGTTGTTGCGGACATAGTCTGACGTACCGGGAGTGCCGCCTGTGTTTGGATGCGCCAGATTGCCGGCCACGGCCAGCACGTCTTGGGCGAATTCCGAGAACATCGATTGCGGCACGATGTTGCCGGGGAAGGGATCACGGATGAAGCCCGAGCCGTTCGGATTCTCTCGGGTGGTGAAGGGGTTGTAGATCGGAACCTGATTGCCGCCGCCATCCACCCAATTGGTGAAATCGCCGGCGTACATTTCCGGAGAAGGCACGTTAAATAGATTGCTCGATGCGCCCACGGTGTTGCGGAACCATTCCATGGCGCCATATACGAAGGTTTTGTTCCGGCCGTCGTAGACCTTCGGGATGTAGACCGGTCCGCCGGCGCTGAAGCCGAAGTCCTTCTGGTCATAGACGCCCTTCTCAGCCTCGAAAAAGCGGCGGGAGTCCAAGGCGTCATCGCGCATGTAGTAATAGGCGGTGCCATGGAACTCGTTGGTCCCGGATTTCGTGGTGAATGTCATCTGCCCGCCGAGGCCGCGGCCGAACTCGGCCTTGTGGCCGTTGGACTCGACACTGAACTCCTGAATCATGTCGACCGATGGAGTGTTGACACTCGCCCATTGAACCGAGTTGAAGCGGCCGGTGAGAATCGTGACGCCGTCCATTGTCGCGCCATAGGTGGCGCCGGGAGCGCCGCCAACCTGGAAGTCCGCATCGCCGCCGAAGTCGTTGGCCTCCGGCGTGATGACGGCGAGGTCGAACGGGCTGCGCATCGCGCCGCCGACGACCAGCGGCAACTCGTCCATCATCTTGGTGCTGACCTGCGAGACGACCTCGGCGTTGGCGGTCTGCAACTGCGCGACGCTGCTGACGACTTCAACGGATTCCGAGAGAGTACCGACTTCGAGAGCCGCATCCGCGCGCGCCGTGCTGCCCGCCGCGAGGACGACGTTGGTCTGCGTGTACGTCTTGAATCCTGGCGCCTCCACCTTGACGGTGTAGGTTCCCGCGCGCAGCGCCGGAATGGTGTAGTTGCCCGCAGCGCCGGATTCGGTGGTGACACTGGTGTTGGTGTCGACGTGAGTCACTATTACGGTGGCCCCTGGTATCACCGCTCCGGTGGAGTCGGACACCGTGCCAACGATCGTTCCCCTGTCTGCCTGGCCAAACAGCAGAGCCGGCAGAAGTAGCAACAACAGAATAGACGTTATGTGTCTGTACTGCATTGTTTGTTTCCTTTCCCAAAGTTGGGCCACGCTTCGGTTCCCCTGACAACCGGAAGCTGAGGCTTGCCCGTATCGGTAGTCGCCCCAGGGAAGCGCCGGCTTCGCGCTGGTGGAGCGCCTACAAAATGAAGATTCGAGATCCGCAATAACTTCTCCTCATCGAGCCGGGAATACCAGCAGACAGAGACAGGTATCGGGCTGGCGGGTGCGAGATAGATCCCCCTGTCCTGACCCCTGGCACAATTGCAATCCGTCTTTCTCCGGCTAGACCAATTGCCAGAGCGATTCCCTGACCACCGAGAGTGTACTCGAAAAAAGACTTGCGCACGAGGTAAATTCGCTGTAAGTTTACAGTGAAGAGTTTAGGTTAATGAACAATTTAAGCTCGCAAGAAAGTTTACATGGTTTACCGGTGGATCCGCGGGATCTGCGCCGTTTGTTAGAGCGTATCAGTGCCAGCCGGTACTTCAAGCGGTCACGCCGGCTGGTCGACTTTCTCAATTACATATGCGATCGGGCGCTGACGGGCAGGTTCGAAGACATCCACGAGCAGAAGATTGGAAGCCGGGTGTTCGGCCGGCGGGACAATTACGACACCGGGGCCGACAATATTGTGCGGGTGGAGGCGCGTGAGCTCCGGCAGCGGCTGGAGGCGTATTTCGAGGCGGAAGGCGAGTCCGAACCGGTGGTCATCACGGTACCGAAGGGCGCCTACGTGCCGGTTTTCGCGAGGCGTGATTTGGCGCATTCCGAAAATGGAGCCGCAGGGGCGCCAGAGCCGGATTCGCGGCCGGGCGGGCAGGCGGGGGGCCGATCACGCTTGCTGTGGGCGCTCGGGTCGTTGGTGATTGTGCTGGCGACATCGACGGCCATTCTCGCATTCCGCAACCCGGAGCCTCCCGCTGTTGCGCTTGACGGCCCCGGAACTTCGCTGCATCGATTCTGGCAGCAGTTCTTCCGGCCAGGCTCGCCGGTGCTCGTCTGCGTGGCCGATTCGAATTTCGCGCTGCTCCAGGATCTCCGAAAGGAGTCCGCTTCTTTTGAGGAGTACGCGAGCGGGAGCTACTTTTCCGAACGCCTGCGGCCGGCGACTTCCTCGGAGACCAACAGGATGCTTTCCCTCATAGCATCCCGGCGTTATACCAGCGTCGCGGAGGTGGCGATTTTGTCACGACTCCTTTCGTTGGACCGGTATTCGAGCCGGTTGACCGTGCGTTCGGCTCGTGAAGTCCGGTTGGGGGACCTGCGCGGGCAGAACGTGATCTTGACCGGCAGTTACCGCTCGAACCCGTGGGCAGGAGTCTTCGCGAACCGGCGGAACTTTGCCATCAAGTACGACGTGGAGCGCGAGGTTCCGATGGTGATAAACAAGAATCCCTTGCCGGGCGAGCCGGCTAAATTCGTTGGCGACCCGGTTCGGGAAGACGCGTATGTCGCCTATGGAATTGTGGCCTATCTTGCCAACCTTGACCGGACCGGTCATGTGCTGATCCTGGCGGGGACCAACATGGAGGGGACGCAGACGGCCGGTGAGTTGATGACGAGCCCAGACCATTTCGAGGAAGCGATGGACCGTCTCGGGTTGGCGGTATCCGCTGAGTTTCCGGAGTTCGAGGTGGTGGTGAAGCTGGCGACGGTTGGCGGCTCGTCGATTTCCAGCGAAATCATCGCTGCCCGGCTCGCTCAGCCGGCCGAAGCTGACGGGCGCCGGCAGGCGCGCCGCTGAAGGATCTCACCGTTAGAGGAACCGGCGGAAGACTTCCGAACCCGCATAGGAGAGTTCGCTCCGCTTTTCGATCTCGAGCAATCGATTGAATTTGGCCAGGCGCTCGGAGCGTGTGACGGAGCCGGGTTTGATCTGCCCCGCGCCGGAGGCCACGGCAAGGTCCGAGAGGAACGCATCTTCGGTTTCACCGGAGCGGGTGGAGATCACGGCCAGGAAGCCGGCCTCACGGGCGCGGTCGATCACCTGGAAGGTCTCGGTGAGCGTGCCGATCTGGTTCATCTTCACCAGGACCGCGTTGGCGGCGTTTTCGCGGATGCCGCGTTCGAGGCGCTCCGGATTGGTGGTGAAGAAGTCATCCCCGAGCACCTGAATGCGGCGGCCGAGGCGCGCGGTGCAAGTCTGCCAGCCCGCCCAGTCATCCTGATCGAGGGCGTCTTCGATGGAGAGGATCGGGTAGCGGCCGCACCACTCCTCGAGCAGGCCGACCATGCCGGCGGCGTCGAGGACGCGGCCTACGGTTTCGAGGTGGTAACGGCCATCGCGGTGGAAGTGCGCGGAGGCGACGTCGATGGCGATGGAGACCTCATCTCCGGGGCGGCAGCCGGCCCGTTCGATGGCTTCGGTGAGGATCTGGAGCTCGATTTCATTGCGCTCCACCAGCGGCCCCCATCCGCCCTCGTCGGCCACGCCGGTGAGGACATAGCCGCGCTCCTTCACGATCTCGTAGGTGGCGCGGTGGATGCCGGCTAGCGCGACCAGTGCTTCGGAGAAGGTGGCGTAGCCGTGCGGGATGGCGAGGAAGTCCTGGAACTCGATGTTGCGGAAGGCGTGGAGGCCGCCGGAGAGGATGTTGACCATCGGGACGGGCAGGCTGGCGGGGCGGTTTCCGCGGAGCGACTCCCAGAGCGGCTGTTGCCGGGCGGCGGCCACGGCCCGGGCCACCGCGCAGGAGACGCCGAGGATGGCGTTCGCGCCGAGGCGGCTCTTGCCGGGCGTCCCGTCGAGTTCGATCATTAGCCGGTCGATGGCCTCCTGGGCTTCCGCATCCTTTCCTTCGAGGGCCGGGCCGAGGACGGTTTCGACATGGGAACAAGCTTTGCGGACCCCTTCACCGGCGAAGCGCTTCGGATCGCCATCGCGCAACTCGTGTGCCTCGTGCCGGCCGGTTGAGGCGCCGGAGGGAACCTGCGCCCAGGCGGCGGCGCCATCACTGAGCTCCGCCTCCACGGCAACTGTGGGGCGGCCACGTGAGTCGAGGATTTCGAGGGCGTTCAAGCGCCGGATGGTGAGGCTCATGCGATTGTCTCCTGGAGGAGGGCGGCGATGCGCTCCGGCGGGTCCAGGATCAGCTCGCGGGCGCGATCCCGGATGTGCCGGCGGACTTTGTCATCGGTGATGTACTCGGCCGGCGACTTCCCGTCGATGCGGGCCAGCAAGAGGCAGCCGAGGTGCCGGCAGGTTCCGGTTTCGAACCAGCCTCTGGCCGCTCCGGGCAGAAGCGGCTCGAGCTCCCGCCAATAGATCATGGCCAGCTCGCGGAACCGGCCGGCAAGGCGCGGCAGGTGGAAGGCCTTGAGCACCAGGTGATTCAGCAGGAAGGCAGCGTCGAAGGACGGGTCGCCGAAGTGGATTACCTCCCAGTCGATGGCTGTGACGCTGGGGCCGTCGACGAGGAAGTTCTTCGGGCTCCAGTCACCGTGGACGGCGCAGCGGCAGCGGGTACGGGCGTCCTGGATGCGGGAGCGGATGGCGGCGGCGAGATCGGGGTGACGCGACGCGGTGAACTCGTGATATGGATCGAGCCGGAGTTGGCCGAAGGCGTGGAGGTCGCCGAAGTCCCGCTCCCAAGAAGGGGATTCCCAGGTGGCCCGGATCATCGCTCCGTGGATGTGGGCGACGCGGGCCGCGGTTTCCGGTTGGCAGACTCCGTCCATCAGTGCGGCCTTCCAAGTGACCGCGGACTCCGGGGTGGCGCTCATGGCAAACAGGTATTTCGGAGAGTCAGTGAAGTAGACTTCGGGCACCGCTCCGGGCGGGAGGTGGCCTTCGAGGTTCTGAATGGCCCGCCACTCCCGCTCGATGCGGTTGCGGTCGGCCGGCCAGTCCTCTTCGACCCGGAGCTTCGGGAGGGACTGTTTGAGGACCATCCGCATGCCGGCGGCTTCGGCCAGCAGCACGATGTTCGAGACGCCGCCGCCCAAGGGGCGGACGCGCCATCGCCGCCCGCGGAAGCCTTCACGGGAGTCGAGGTAAGCGGCGGCGTTCTGGGGGGTGAGCTCGAACAAGTTTCAATCATAGCAATCGAGGTTTCGCGAGTTGGGAGAATGGAAGTATGAGGATTGCCGCCATGTTGCTTGCGGGCGCGACGCTGGTTTTCGCCCAGGAGGCCGGGGATGAGCTCGAGCGCATGGTGAAGCTGATGGCGAAGATCGGCCATAGCCGATCGCCGGACTTCTCGCCTGACGGCGACCGGGTCGCTTTTCTCTCGAACATCTCCGGCTCGCCGCAGGTGTGGACCGTTCCGGTGGAGGGCGGCTGGCCGGCGAAAGTGACCTCTCTTGATGACCCGGTGACTTCGCTCGGATGGTCGCCGGCGGGCGACTGGCTGGCGATAGCGGCGGCTCCGGGTGGCGGGATGAACAGCCAGGTCTATTTGCTCCGGCCGGACGGGCGCGGGCTGCGGCGGATCACTTGGGGCGGCAGGACGAACAACCATCTCGGGCGGTGGAGCCGGGACGGCAAGACGCTGGCGTTCTCTTCGAACCGGCGAAGGCCAGAGTCGCTCGATGCCTATCTGTTCGAGCCGGCGCGGTGGCGGGCCCGGCTCCGGGTGAAGAATCCCGGCGTTGGCTTCATCACGGATATTAGTCCGGACGGCCGGTGGGCCGTGGTGAGCCGCATGGAAAGCCGCAGCGACAATAACCTGTTCCTGGCGGATCTGCGGCGGGGCCGCGAGAAGCTGCTGACACCCCACGTGCCTCCCGGCAGTTTCGGAGGCGGGCTGTTTTCGGCAGACGGGCGAGTGGTGTATCTTTCCTCGAACAAGGGTCGCGACCGGATCGCATTCGCCGCCGTTGCGATTGATGAGGAGGGTGAGCCGGGCGAGATCGAGGTAATCGCGGCGCGGGACGATGCGGAGTTGGACGAGTTCGATGTCACCGAAGACGGCACGGCGGCGGCGCTCGTGTGGAATGTGGCCGGCAAGAGCGAGCTGGCGCTGGTGGATCTGGCGGACGGATCGGTGACACCGGGCCCCGAGCTGCCAGCCGAGGTGACAGGGGAGATCCGTTTCTCCCGCGACGGGCGGCGCATGGCGATGACGATTTCGGGGGCGATCCGGCCAGCCGACATCTGGGTGCTGGACCGCGAGTCCGGCGGGTTGGCGCAGTTGACCCACAGCCCGCACGCCGGGGTGGATCTGGAGCAACTGGCGAGACCGCGGCTGCTGCGGTTCCGGTCGCACGACGGAGTGGAGATCAGCGGGTGGCTGTACCGGCCGCGGGACGCCGGCGAGGTGGGGGCGGTTGTGCTGAGTTTTCACGGCGGTCCGGAAGGGCAGGAGCGTCCGTCATTCCGGGCGGACTACCAGGCGCTGGTGGCGCTGGGGATTTCGGTGTTCGCGCCGAACGTTCGCGGCTCGTCCGGTTTCGGGAAGGCGTTCGTCAACATGGACAACGGCCCGCTGCGCTGGAACGCCGTGAAGGACATCAAGGCCTGCGTGGAATACCTGGTGCGGGAGAAGATCGCCGATCCGAAACGGGTGGGCATCATGGGCGGTTCGTACGGAGGGTACATGACGATGGCGGGGCTGGCGGAGTATCCGGAACTGTTCGCTGCAGGTGCGAATCTCTACGGGGTAGTGAACTTCGAGACATTCTTCGCCGAGACGGAGCCGTGGATGGCGGCCATCTCGAAAGTGGAGTACGGCGACCCGGAAACGCAGGCGGACATGTTGCGGGAGCTGTCGCCCATTAACAAGGTGGACCGGGTGCGGGCGCCGGTGATCGTGCTCCACGGGGCGAACGATACGAACGTGCCGGTGGTGGAGGCGGAGCAGGTTGTGGAGGGCCTGCAGAAGCGGAATGTGCCGGTGGAGTACATCGTGTTCCCGGATGAGGGGCATGGGTTCCGGCAGACGAAGAACCGGATCCGGGTGATGGTGGCGGTGGCACGGTGGTTTGAGCGGCATTTGGGGGTGGGGGATTGAGACAAGCAGGGCACAGAGTTTTGGCAGTGGGGGTGGTTGCTGGTTATTTGGTTTGTTTGCGTTGGATGGCCCACTCGGAGAAGGGGGAGCGGGCGGGGCGGATGTGGACGTTCAGGAGATAGGGTTCGCCGGAGGCGAAGGCGCGCTGGACGGCGGGGCCGAGCTGCTCGATGGCGGTGAGGTTTTCCGCCTTCCCG
>CAYXVG010000089.1:0-19481 GCA_964468205.1 uncultured Solibacteraceae bacterium
TGCGGAGCGGCCAGATGTGCTCGTCCGGCTTGCCCCTCGCCTTCTTGTTGTATTTGCGGAACTCAACCGTCACCCGCTCGTCGAACAGGAACATGTAGTACATCATCGAGTAGCCGCGCCCCCACAACTCGGGCAGTTTCGCGGCGAACTCCTTCACCGGGAAGGTTTCGTGAAACACTTCCATCGGTTCAATCGGGCGGATCTTGAAACTGGCCTCGGTCACAATGCCAAACGTCCCGTAGCTGCACCGCAGCATCTTCATCAGCTCCGGGTCGTCCGTTTCGTTTGCTTCGAGGATCGTTCCCGACGGCAGCACCATCTTGATCCGGGAGCAATAGGAGTTCACCTGTCCGAACTCGCCCGGCATCGAACCGTCCTTCGTGCCGGCGCAGGCCGCCGACCCGATGCTCAAGCTTCCGATCTCCGTGTTCACGTAGAACTGCATGCCGCGCTCTTTGAGGGCGTGCGCTACGTCGATCAGCTTCGCGCCGGCCTCCGCGTTGACGGTATCTGCTGCCGGGAACGAGCGACGCCGGCCGAGCAGGCCGCTGCCAGCCGCTGGTTCAAATCGACATCAATCCAGATGTGCGGATGCGCTATGTGGGGAATCCCGATTCCCTGACACAGTAAGACCGTGTCATGGCTGACGAGCGCGGCCGCGGCGCAGAGCCGCGGATGCGGAGGGCTGGAGAGGCCGGTCCCCCGTGCACTCCTTGTGAGCGTCCAACTTCTGGGCATCACCGGCTTCGACGCCAGGGTGACTTCCCCGCCGGGTAAGCGCTCCGGGTGCTCGGGAGCCAGGTGCGTTCAATCGGGGTCGGCTTGGCGGCAAGCGCATTTGGGGCCGGAATCTCCGGATTGTGCCTAATTCTTCCTAAGAGAATGAATCTGGTTACCGAAGAGGGTAATGGGCGGCCAGATTCGGCGTTCCCGACCATACCCGCTAGGGACCTCTGCCACGTTGTGCAACAACCCAGGCATTGGCCGCGGGTCAGACTCAAAGGATAAAGAAATGGCAAAGACGAGCACTGGAAGAACGACGAGTGTGCGGAGAGGCGCTGGCGCCAGAAAAACCGCACAGCCGCCGGCAAACGGCCGGGTGGTTACGATATTGGATTCGCTCGCGGCGGATCTCATGGACGGACGGCTCGACGCGCGGGCCGACGGGAGCGGAGTTGATGGGCATGACCGGGAGGTGCTGGATTCGGTGAACCAGATTGTCGATTCCCTCGTTCGCCCGCTGCGGGAAGCGGGGGAGTACTTCAAACAGATCAGCCAGGGCCTAATCCCGGAGAAGATCAATGCACCCCGCAACGGTGAACTGGGTGCGTTGGCCAACAGCGTGAACGTCACCATCGACAACCTCAGGGGGCTGCTGGAGGATGCCGAGTCCCTCGCGGGCGCGGCGGTCGAGGGACGGCTAAGTACCCGTGCTGACGTAGCGCGTCATCCGGGCGAGTTCGGCTCTTTGGTGAACGGAATCAACCGGATGATTGATTCCCTGGTGAACCATTTGGACGTAATGCCGGCGCCGGCGTTCATTGTCGATCGGGAGCTTGGAATCCGCTATATCAATAAGGTTGGCGCGCAACTGGCCGGTTTAAACCAGGCCGCGATGGTCGGCACGAAGTGCTTCGAGCATTTCAAGACGCCGCACTGTAACACGCCGAATTGCGCTACCGGACGCTGCATGCAGGAAAACCGCATGGTGAGCGCCGAAACGGTGGCCAGCCCACAGGGCAAGCGTTACGAGATCGACTACACCGGCGTGCCGGTGAAGGACAACACCGGGGAAGTAATCGGAGGGCTTGAGATTATCACGGACCAGACCGCGATCAAGAAGGCGGCGCGGCTGGTGGAGAAGCAAGCCGCCTATCAGTCCGGCGAAGTGGAGAAATTGATTGTCAACCTGGGCCGGGTCGCCGGCGGCGACCTGAATCTGGAGACAGAACTGGCCCCGCAAGATGATGACACCCGGGCAATCGCCGAGAACTTCCGGCTGATCAATGAGGCATTGACGAGCACGGTAAACGCCATCGGAAAACTCGTGGAAGACGCCGGCGGCTTGGCAAAGGCGGCCGTCGAAGGCCGGCTCGAGACGAGGGCGGACGCCGCGGCGCACGAAGGCGAGTACCGGAGAGTGGTGGAGGGCGTCAACGCCACACTCGATGCGGTGATCGGACCGCTGGAGGTAGCCGCCGATTATGTCGCCCAGATCAGCCGCGGCAGCGTTCCGCCGAAGATCACCGACACCTACAACGGCGATTTCAACGCGATTAAGGAGAATCTGAACCAACTCATCGATGCGATGCACTCGGTGACCGACACGGCGCAAACGCTGGCCCGCGGAGACCTCCGGGTCACGGTAACCGAGCGCAGCGCGGACGACCGGCTGATGCAGGCGATGGCCGAGATGGTGCAGAGCTTGACCCGGGTCGTCGTCGATGTGAAAACGGCGTCGCGCGAGGTGGCCGCCGGGTCGGAGTCGATGAGCACGGCGGCCTCGCAGCTCTCCGAAGGCGCCAGCGAACAAGCGGCCGCGGCCGAGGAAGCCTCCTCGTCCATGGAGCAGATGGTGGGCAATATCAAGCAGAACGCCGAGAATGCCCAACAGACCGAGAAGATCGCCGTCAAGGCGGCGGCTGACGCCGGCGAGGGCGGGCGCTCGGTGGTGCAGGCGGTGGGAGCGATGAAGGAGATCGCAAGCAAGATCTCGATCATCGAGGAGATCGCCCGGCAGACGAACATGCTGGCGCTCAACGCGGCGATTGAGGCGGCGCGGGCCGGCGAACACGGCAAGGGATTCGCCGTGGTGGCGGCCGAGGTGCGCAAACTCGCCGAACGTAGCCAAAAGGCAGCGGGTGAAATCAACCAGCTTTCGGCCAACAGCGTGAAGGTGGCCGAGGTGGCCGGCGAGACGCTCGAAAAACTGGTGCCGAATATTCAGAAGACGGCCGAGTTGGTGCAGGAGATCAGCGCCGCGAGCAACGAGCAGAACACCGGAGCGGAGCAGATCAACAAGAGCCTGCTCGAGTTGGAGAAGGTGATCCAGCGCAATGCCTCCGCAGCCGAGGAGACGGCCTCGACCAGCGAGGAATTGAACAGCCAGTCCGAGCAACTGATCCAGTCGGTCGACTTCTTCCGTCTCGATGAGAGCTCCGGGAACGCGCCGGCCAAACGCCGCGGCGAGGAAGAGCGCGAGCAGCGGCCGCCGGCGCAGCGGCCTCGTCCCGCGGCGCGGCCTCGGGAGGAAGAGAAGGCCACCGTGGCGAAACCCAACGGGAAACCGGGAGGCGTGCACTTCAGCCTCGAAGAAAGCGGCGATGCGCTCGACCGGGAGTTCGAACGCTACTAGGCCAGTCGGCGGGAGGAAGCCATGTCAACTACCACAATTGCGGACACTAATCAATACTTGACATTCCAACTGGGCGAGGAAGTATTCGCCCTGGATGTGCAGAAAGTCCGGGAGGTGCTCGACTTCACCTCCGTCACGAAGATCCCCCGGACGCCGGAGTACATGCGGGGGGTGATCAACCTCCGGGGCTGCGTCGTCCCGGTCGTGGACCTGCGGCTCAGCCTCGGCATGAAGGCGACCGAGAAGACGGTGAACACCTGCATCATCGTCGTCGAGGTGGCGCTCGATGGCGAGCGCGCGATCATCGGGGCGTTGGCGGACTCGGTGGAGGAGGTGATCGAGCTGGAACCGGAGAGCATTCAACCCGCTCCCCGGATCGGCTCGAACATCCGGACCGAGTTCATCAAGGGAATGGGAGCCCGCGAATCGGGTTTCGTGATGATTCTCGAGATTGACCGCGTATTCTCGGCCGAGGACCTGGCGGCGCTCGAAACGGACCGCTCCTAGCGATGCAACCCAGCGAGCAACATCTGACCGAGGGCCAGTTCGAACGGCTGCGGCGGTTGATCCGCGATGAAGCGGGGATCAACCTTCCGCCGGCCAAGCGGCTGATGCTCGAAACCCGGCTGCGGCGCCGGATGCGGGCCTCCGGCGCAGCGTCATTCGACGACTACTGCCGGGAGATTCACGGCGCCGCAAACGCCGCCGAGCTGGCCCATCTGTTGGACGCGGTTTCAACGAACAAGACCGACTTCTTCCGCGAACCGCCGCACTTTGCCTTCCTGCGGGACAAGCTGCTGCGCGAGTGGAAGACCTCCGGCGCAAAGCGGACCTTGCGCATCTGGAGCGCGGGGTGCTCGAGCGGCCAGGAACCCTACACGCTGGCCATGGTGCTGAGCGATTGCTGGGACCAGTTTGGCGGCTTCGAGTTTGAGATTCTGGGGACCGACTTAAACACCCACGTCCTCGAAGAGGCGCGGACGGCTGTCTACCCGGCTGCGGAGGCAGAGAAGATTCCTCCCAGCCTGCGGTCCAAGTACCTGCTCGTGAGCAAGGACCGGACGCGCGAGGTGGTTCGCGTCGTGCCGGAGATCCGCCGGCGGGTCGAGTTCCGGAGGCTGAATTTCATGGACCGTGATTACGGATTTCGTGAGCCTTTTGACGGGATCTTTTTCCGGAACGTGATGATCTACTTCGATCGCCCGACGCAGACGCGGGTGCTCGAGCGTCTGGTGAGTTGCCTGGCCACGGGCGGGTATTTCTTCTCCGGCCACGCCGAGAGCTTGCACGGCTTCGACCTGCCGCTGGCGCCGGTGGCGCCGACGGTCTACCGGAGGACCGGATAACATGACCTGCCTCCCCGTCAGGCAAGTGTACTTGCAGCCGGCCGGGCTTTGCCTGGCCGACGAGCCGGCGGTGATTCAGACGGTGCTTGGCTCATGCATCTCGGTGACGCTGTGGGATCCGGTGACACGGCTGGCCGCGGTTTCCCACTGCGTCTACCCGGAGCCGCACAGAACAGGCCCGGCCGGGGAGGACGCGCGCTTTGTTACCCTCTGCATTCCACGAATGCTGGACTGGATGGCGGGCCGGGGGGTGACGGCGCGGCGGCTCGAGACGAAGCTGTTCGGCGGGGCGGCCTGTATCGGCTGGGGAGGCACGTGGGAAAGGTCGATCGGCCGGCTCAACGTGGAAGCGGCCGAACGCTGTCTGGCAGCGGCTGGTCTGACGGTGAAGGCGGCGTGGACTGGCGGAAGCGAAGGCCGGAAGTTGGTTTTCTCGACGCTTACTGGTGAAGCGTGGGTCAAACGGCTTGGCCGGCGGAGCACGGAAGTATCATGAGCAAGCGTAAGATTCGCGTCCTGGTGGTGGACGATTCGGCGCTCGTTCGGCAGACGATGACCGAACTGCTCGAGTCGGATCCCGGTATCGAGGTGATCGCCACGGCGACCGACCCCTATGCCGCCGCCGAAAGGATGAAGCATGAGCTGCCGGACGTGATCACTCTCGACGTCGAGATGCCGAGGATGGACGGGTTGACGTTTCTCCGGCAGATCATGAGCCAGCATCCGATCCCGACCGTGATCTGCTCTAGCCTCACCGAAAGCGGAGCGGAAACGACGATCAAGGCGCTCGAGTACGGGGCCGTCGAGATCGTGACGAAGCCGAAGGTGGGGACGAAGGAGTTCCTCGAACAATCGCGGGATCGGCTCTGCCAGGCGGTTCGCGCGGCCAGTGTAGCAAAGTTATGCCGGCTTGTTCCGGCGAAGGAAGTGGCGAAGAAGCTGACCGCCGATGCGGTCCTCGCGCCGGCTTCGGCCCGGGCGATGGTGGAAACCACCGAGAAGGTTGTTCTGATCGGCGCCTCCACCGGTGGAACGGAGGCTCTGCGGACGGTCCTGGAAGCGCTGCCGCCCGACGCGCCGGGATGCGTGGCTGTGCAGCATATGCCCGAGAAGTTCACCGCCGCCTTTGCGAACCGCCTGAACGATTTGTGCCAGATCACGGTCAAGGAAGCCGCCAACGGCGACCGGGTGCTTTCCGGACAGGCTCTGATTGCTCCGGGCAACCGGCACTGTTTGGTGAAGAGGAGTGGCGCGCAGTATTACGTGGAGGTTCGGGACGGTCCGCCGGTCTGCCGTCACCGGCCCTCGGTCGACGTGCTGTTTCGCTCCGGATGCCGGTATGCCGGCCGGAACACCGTGGGAGTCATCATGACGGGAATGGGCGACGACGGGGCGCGCGGCCTGCTGGAAATGAAAGAGGCCGGAGCGTTCACGATTGCCCAGGACGAGGAAAGCTGCGTCGTCTTCGGTATGCCGCGGGAGGCGATCAAGCGCGGTGCAGTAAACGAGGTGGTCCCTCTGCACGGGATCGCGGAACGGATGTTGGCAGCATGTGGCCGGACGGGTTGAGGGCGGGTTGGCCGCTGATCACGGGAGTCCGGCGGGGGCAGGTCGCCCGGTGGGTTGGGGATCTCGACCGTGTGGGAGAGTGTGTCGCCGGGCTCAGCGCGGCCAGCGAGAGAGATTTTCTCGCGATCGGAGAGCGTCTGGCGGAACTGCAGCGCCGGGCGCGGGAGATTACCCAGGCGGCGGCCTCCTTCGTGGAGAAGGCTTTAAGCGCGGAGGGTGGCGGCGCCGTCGAGGGGCTTCATCTCGTGCTCGCGGAGGCCGCCCGTCTCCGCGGGGCGGTCGACGAGGACAAGCGATTCTTGTCTGACATCCGGCGTCCGGTGGAGGAGGTGGCCCGCACGATTCACACGCTGGAGTCCTCGGTCGGCGTGTTTGACGTGCTGGCGGTGCTGGTGCGGATTGAGAGCGCGCGCGGCCAGACAGCCGAAAAAGGATTCGGTTCGGTGGCGGAGGAGGTCCGCTCGCTGGCGGCCGACATTCGCCGCAGCGCCGGCACTGTCACCGCGCGGATTCGGGAAATCAGCGCGATGCTCGCCCAGGCGGCGCGGCACGCCGGAGCCCTGGACAGCCGCCACGCACGGGAGCTTTCAGAGGTCGTCGAGCAGTGCGAGCACGAGCTCGGGCGCGTGAATGCGGAGCAGGAAGCCATGACGGCGGGCTCCCAAACGATTGCGAAGCGCGCGGAGGCGGTGTCGAACGAGACCGCGGGTCTGGTCACGGCCCTCCAATATCACGACATCACAAGGCAGCAGATGGAGCACGTCGGCGAGGCGGCCAACGAGCTGGCGGACCGGCTGAAGCAGAACGCCGGCCGGGAGACTCTAGCCGCCGTCGCCGCGGTTAGCAAGGTCCAGGCGGCGCAACTGCGGCAGTCGCGGGGGACGCTCAGAGACAAGCTCGCCTCCATCGAAGCAAGTCTTACGAATCTAGGCGAGTATGTTCGCGAGACAGCCCGAACGGCCGCCGGAGAAACGGCAGATCGCTGCACGTCGGACGAGTCCATGCAACGGCTCTACCAGGCTTTTCTCGAGATCAACACGCGGCTGAGCGCCTATCGGGACAACCATGATGAAGCCATTGCAGCAGCCGAGGCGACGGCGCGGAGGATTGGCGAGTTGGTGCAGGCGATCCGCGACATTGAATCAGTTGGAATCCGGATGAGGCGCGTGGCCCTGAATGCGGCGGTGAAAGCGGCTCATCTCGGCGATGAAGGGGCGGCGATCGGCGCGTTGGTGGTGCGGGTGGGCGAATTCACCGATGAAGCGGAGCGTCATACGCGATCGGTCGTCGAGAAACTCGAATCCCTAACCGCCATCGCCGACGGAAGCAGCGCGGGCGGCGACGCCAGGTCCGACCCGGAGGACCGGACGGACGGGCGGCTCGCGGGTCTAATCGAGATACTGCGCAGTGCGGCCGGGGCAAGCGCTTCGCAGCTCGCGCGGATCCGCGAACAATCGTCCGTGTTGAGCGAGGAATTGGAGAGCTTGCGTTCGGCGTTCGCTGCCGGACATACTTCCGTCGACGGCCTGGAGGAGTTGATCACCGGCCTCGAAAGCGTCTCGGCCGGAACCGGAGAGCGCGCCGGAGACGCGTTGGCGAACCTTAGTGCGGCCGACCTCACCGCGCTCGAACAGCGTTACACGATGCAGGCGGAACGTGATGTGCAGCGGGTAGCGGTGCAGACAAGTGGTGTTAGCGTGGCCTGCTCGAATCTGGAGGGCGAGGAACTTGGAACGAACGTGGAACTGTTCTGAACGCGAGGATGGCGCCGTCGTGATTGCAGGCGGGAGTGCGCTCACGGTGGCGGAGGCGCCGCGACTGCGAGATGTGATTCTTGCCGCGGCAGAGGCGGAAAACGTCGAACTCGACCTTGCTGGCGCCGCGGAAATCGACCTTGCGGGATTTCAGCTTATCTTTGCCGCCCAACGCGATTGGTCCGCCAAAGGCACACGGTTCGCGGTCAAGGACAGTCCGGCGGGCATTTGGAAACGAACGCTCGACACCCTAGGCCTTGACCCGGCGCGTAATCCCCAAGTTGGGCCACCCGGTAAAGGCGCGAACACATGAGGGGAGAGAAAACATGCAACGAACGATACTCGCCGTCGACGACTCAACCAGCCTGCGGCAGATGGTGCGGTTCACCCTCACCGACGCCGGCTACACGGTGATTGAGGCGACCGACGGAATGGATGCCTTGAGCAAACTCAACGACTCGGTAAAACTCGTCGTGACCGATTTGAACATGCCGCGGCTGGACGGCATTGGGCTCATCCGGAAGATCCGCGACGGTTCCCCGTGGCGCTTCGTGCCGATCATCGTGCTCACCACCGAGTCGCAGGGCACCAAGAAGCAGGAAGCCCGCGCCGCCGGGGCGACAGGGTGGATCGTCAAACCCTTCCAGGCCAGCCAGCTTGTGGCCGTGGTGAAGAAGGTGCTGGGATGATGGAGCGGCAGCGGGAAGCATACCGCGAGGAGGCCGCCGAGCTTCTCGCCGACCTCGAGGAGTCTCTGTTGCTGCTCGAGGAGACGCCGCAAGATCGTGAGACGGTGGATCGGGCCTTCCGGGATCTGCACACGATCAAGGGCTCGGGAGCCATGTTTGGCTTCGACCTCATCGGCGCTTTCGCTCATGAGTTCGAGGACGCATTCGACGCCGTGCGGCAAGGACGGCTCGAGATCAGCACCGAGTTGATCAGCGTGGGACTGAAGGCGCGAGACCATCTCGCGGCGCTGCTCGATCACGATGAGGCGGTCCCGCCGGAAACGGCGGCGACAGGTGAGCAGATCCTGAATCTGCTCCGAGCTGTGGCCGGGCCGCAGGGGAACGATCCGGAACAGGCTCCTCTCAGCTCTTCATCTTTTCCGCAGCCGGTGGAGAACATGGCGGCGGCCACTTTCCGGATTCGCTTTCGGCCTCCGGAGAATTGCTTTCTCACCGGTACGAATCCGCTGCTGTTGCTCAATGAATTGCGGGAACTCGGCACGGCGAGCGTCGTATCGCGGACCGAGTCTCTTCCAGGCCTAACCGAATTGGACGCCGAGAGCTGCTATTTCGGCTGGGATATCATCTTGACAACCCGGGCCGGTGAAGACGCCATTCGCGATGTGTTCATCTTCATTGAGGCCGACTCTGAGCTCGCCATCGAGACGATTTGCGAGGAGGAGTTGTCAGAGGCTTGCGTACGGCATCTGGGCGAACTGTTGGCTGCCCGCCAGGACGTGTCGCGGGACGATCTGGCGGCAGCGGCCCAGGACCGCGAACCTGACGGCGGGCTCGTCCCCGATGCCACTGTCGAGCCCGGCCCCGGCGCGGAGCTGGTTCGGGCGGAGCAGAAAAACCCGCGCGAGGCGCCGGACTCCCGTTCCGGCGGCGCCGCTCCCAGCGTCCGCGTTGCGGCGCCCAGGCTCGATGCGCTGGTCAATGTGGTCGGCGAAATCGTGACCTTGCAGGAGCGCATCTCCGAACTGGCCAACTCCGGCGGCAACCCGGCTCTCTCCGCGGTTTCCGAGGATATGGATCGCCTGACGGAGCAACTCCGGGAGATCGCGATGAGCATCCGGATGCTGCCGGTCGGAACGGCGTTTCAGAGGCTCAAAAGGCTCACCCGCGATCTGTCCAGCGAACTCGGCAAAAAGGTGGATCTGCGGACTTCCGGTGAGGATACCGAGCTGGACAAGACAGTCATCGAACGATTGGCAGATCCCCTCGTTCACCTCATTCGGAACGCTTTGGACCACGGCATCGAATCTCCCCTGGACCGCCGTGCGGCCGGCAAGCCGGAGACCGGTGTCATCCGGCTCGACGCCAGCCACGAGGGAGGATTCGTGGTTATCAATGTCGCCGACGACGGCGCGGGGCTAGCGCGCGAGAGGATCCTGGCACGGGCAAGACGCAACGGCCTGCTCGAACCCGGCGCCGAGCCCGACGATTCCGACGTCTGGGCGCTGATCCTCGAGCCGGGTTTCTCGACCGCGGAAGCAGTCACCGGGGTATCGGGACGTGGCGTCGGTATGGATGTCGTGCGGCGCACGATCGAAGACTTGCGCGGCGCCTTGGAGATTCACAGCGATCCGGGGCAGGGAACGGTCTTCCGAATCAGATTGCCCCTCACCCTCGCGATCATCGAAGGGCTGCTGGTACAGACTGGTGAGCAGATCTTTGTCTTGCCGATGGCGGATGTCGTCGAGTGCATTGAGCACACCGCGAAGCTGAATGGCTTGCAACGGAACGGGCGCCTGGCCGTGATCAGAGGAGAGCTTGTCGGCTGCATTCCCTTGCGGGAGTACTTTGGTGTCGAAGGTGGCGCGCCGGAATTCGAGCAGATCGTGGTTATCCAGACGAGCCGGGGGAAGCTTGGGCTTGTAGTTGACCGTGTTCTCGGCAACCATCAAACCGTCATCAAGGAGATCGGGAAACTCTACCGGAGCTTTCCCCATGTGTCCGGCGCGACAGTGCTGGGCGACGGCTCGGTCGCCCTGATTCTGGATGCGGCCCGGCTCGCGGTCTAAACCGGGCAAGAAGCGGGCGTTGGCCCCGCCGGGCCTTTTGCCGAAACGGCGCAGCCATGCTCCCGCACCGCGTTATCCTGGAAATTCGCCGCCATGCCGATGTACGCGCCCGCTCTCCTCATCTTGGCCTCGATTGCCATTCGCAAGGCGCTTACTTACCTTGTTCTGCCATTGGGAATCTGCTTCTGCCTGTTGCTCTGCGGTCTCATCACCGGCCGCCGCCGGTTCACCGCCGCGGCCCTTGCAGTGCTCGTTACCGTCTCCACGCCCCTCGTCTCCGACGCCCTCCTTCGGATTCTCGAACAGCGGTATCCCCGCCTCACCCCCGAAACCTGCTCCCCCTCCGGCGCGATCGTCGTCCTCGGCGGGACAGTCACCGAATGGCGCGGCGGCCCCAACGTCGAATGGACCGACGCGGTCGACCGCTTCGAGGCCGGTGTACGGCTCATTCAGGCCGGTAAGGCCCCGCGCCTCATCTTGGGCGGCGGTACATTGCGTCCCGCATCCGCCGGCCGCACCGAAGCCCAGGCGATGCGCCGGGCTGCCATTGAGCGGGGCGTTCCATCCGCCTCCATCCGCCTCTTGCACCGCGTTGCGGTAACCGCCGACGAAGCCAACGCCGTCAAACGCCTTGCCCGCGCCGAAGGCTTCCGCCGGGTCATCCTCGTTACCTCTGCCTTCCACCTCCCACGCGCCGTCCACCTCTTCGAACGCGCCGGCCTCGACGTGACGCCCTATCCCGCTGACTACCTCGCGCCCAACCGCGGCCCCCTTGGCCCGCTCGGCTTCGTGCCCCGCAGCGAGGCCCTCTACCGCGCGGAAATCGCCTTCAAAGAGTTCTACGGAATCGCCTACTATCGCCTCCTGGGCGCCGAACGGTAGCCCGGTTTCCGCCCTCAAGCCGGACTGCAACTGTTCGTCACGCTGCGGCGGGTTTCCGGCGCACCCAGAAAGACGCTAATACGGGCAGGATCCGCCTTCTCGTCGAGAAAACGCACCACGCCGATTTGCCGAAGGCGCGGCGCCAGCAGTAGCACCGGCACTCCCTCCACCGGGAGCCGGTCGCCCCGGAGGACCACCGCCGTTCGGGAAGCCCTCTCCACGATGCCAACGCTGCAGTCCTCGTCGTGGCCGGATTCGTTCCACTGCACGACTACGGTCGAGCCCGCTCTGAGGGAAGCTGTCGCCCCGGACAAGCGGTCGAGAGAGCCGTATTCATCCAGGTCGATGCCGAGTTTCCGGCACTCCTCGGCCAGGATGGTCCACCGCGCGGTCTCCAGGAAGTTCCGGATCTGGCCCAGCGTGCCGCGGCAGGATTTGCAGCCGCTCAGATGCCTGGCGACCGCGGCTTCTTCAGCCAGGATCCCCGTCCCCAGCACGTAGCGCTCCAGACTCTCATGCGGTGGACAATCGAAATCCGCCGCCGGGCCCTCTCCTTCCGGCTCCGCTTCCCTCACCAGGTCCGGATATTTGCGGAACAGGCGCCGGGCAATCGAAAGCTCTTCGAGGAACCGGGCGGAATCCAGCATCGCCCACGCCTCCTCGAAGGAAAGCCGCTGCCCCAGCCGGTGCGCCGAGACCAGGTTTCTCACGAAAGGCGCAAGCCAGTGGTTGCGGGCGCACAAGGTCTCCCACACCTCGTTGAAGCCAACCTTGACGTTCTCTGCCAATATCTTCTTGTGGTAGCATATCACCGGCACATTTGTCTGATTCACAGTTCAAGCAAGGAGGAGAACCACATGCTCAATGACACGTTGGCCGCCCCGGATGTAAAGGAGGTGGTGCAGAGCGGGCACTGGCTCGGGCAGTTTGTCCAGGCCCTGCTCACCGAGTATCAAACCGCGGAAGGTCTGACATTCGAGAAAGCCGAGAGCCTTCTGGCCGCCCACCAGCAGCAGTTCGAGAAAGATATCGCCTTCGCCCGCCGGATGTACCAACTCTACCCGGACCTGATCACGTCGCAAGTCTCCCAGGACCAGCCGGAGACACCCGTCGCCGCGGCCGCCACCGCCGGATTCCAGGAAGCCGGCTAAGACGAGGCCGCTGGATATTCATCGTCGAGGGCTACTTCGGCTTCGTGCAGGCGCCAGGCAACGGTCAGGATGTGAGGGCGCCGGAGATCCGCGCTCGGGATTTCTTCGGCGTCCACGCCTGACTGGCTCTCCACGCCAAGGGCAGAGGCCAGAGCCGACAACGGGTGCAGTTTTTCCTGCGGAATCGTCTCGTCCGCGGCGGCCCGCGAAACCACTAAGCCGCTGCCCGCGCTCCACTCGATCAGCTTCAGGACAGCGCTCCGGTTCCCGGTCTCCGCGCCCCGCCACAGAGCCGCGCTCAGCGCCTCGCCCAACCGCTTCGCGTCTTCGAAGGGAACAACCTGACCGGCTGCGTCTTCGTAGTTTCCATCCCACGGAGGGTGCTCGCCTTCATGCTCCGTGAAGCCGAACGCCTTGGGCGGGGGATGGGTTCCTTGCGGCGTCCAGCCATGAGCCTTCGCCAGCGAAAGCATGGCCCGCCACTCGAAATCCGTCAAACGCAGGACGTCGCCCTGCACATTGTAGAGAAAGGTTTCCGCTTTTCCCACGCAAACGCTCCTTGACCTATCCATGATCTTGTTCACGTGATTTTTTGGCTTCGGAAGCAGCCGAACGTCAATCTATTATGACTCGTCAAGTATCAAGAATCAAGCAATAAGATCTGATTGCCCCAGATTTCTTGCGCCCTAGCGCACGGGAACCCCCGTCGCGTCCACGTAAGTCGGCAGCGGATTGCCGCGCCGCGACCCCCGCCGCGCCCGCTCCGGAGCCGCCGCATGCGTCAGCGACTCCGCCAAACCCGCCACCCACGCCAGCAGCAGCGCGTTCGCCGGAATGTAGAGATTAAAATCCACCAGGCTGTGCAGCGCAATCGCCGCCAGCGACCCCACGCACGCAATCCCGAGGTAACGCTCGTCCGTCCCCGCCTCCGCCCCCGCCGCCCGCAGAGCCCGCCCGAACGTCCGCGCCGCCAGCAGCATCAGCACCGCGAACCCCGGCAGCCCAAACTCGGCCATTAACTGCAAATAGTCATTGTGCGCCATGTCGATCGTATTCATCGGCGCCACCGATTTAAAAGGATAAAGCCCCGACTCGTAACAGCCCAGCCCGCACCCGGCCACCGGATAAGCCCCGATCAGCTTCACCGTATCCCGCCAGATCTCCGCCCGCGTATCCGCCGTAATCTCCTCCGTCTGCGCAATAGAGGCGAACCGTTCGATCAGCCGGTCCGTCGGCAGAAACAGGAACCCCGCCACCACCAGCGCCCCCGCCGCCGCTATCGGCAGCCACCGCTTCCGGCCGCTCAGCCCGCCGCCCGCCGCCACCGCCCCCATCACGAACAAACTGCTCAGCACCGCCAAAAATCCCATCCGCGAGAGCGAATGCAATACCGCCGTCAGCATCGCCGCCGCCACCGCCAGCCAAAAGCACGCCTTGATCGCGGGACCCGCCGGACTCCGGTGCAGGTTCTCCCGCCGCCCCCGCTGCAGCAGTGCCACCCCGTAAAGAGCCGCGAACGGAAGGCACATCTCCAGCAGGCCCGCAAAATGATTCCGGTTCACGTAGCTCCCCCGCGCCACGTCCATCCCGAACCCCCAACTCTGCACCAGCCCCAGCACCGCCTGCAGCAACCCCACCAGCACGAACGGAGCCGCCAACGCCCACGGACGGTCCCGCAGCCGCCACCCCAGGTCCGCCACCAGAAAGAAAACCAGCAGATACCCCGCCAGCCGCAGCGTCCCCTCCATCGCCGCTGCCGGCTTGATGCTCAGCGGAATCCACCCCTCCGGACGTACCCCCTCCGGCAACGCCGCATGCAGCTCCGCCCTCGCCGGTGACAGGATCTCCACTACCCCCACCGGCAGCGGCACAAGCTGCAACAAACTGATCGCCAGCAGCGCCGCGGGCAGAATCCGCAGCGCCCAGGGCAGGGAAGGCGGACGGTCAAACCGCCCCGCCGTCAGCCAGTAAACGGCCCCCGTAAGCCCCAGCCCGGCCAGGCAGGGATACCAATGTTCAGGCAGGACCGCGCCGTACAGGAATACGGCGCAGCCGAAAATGAGAGTCAGGCCCCCTAGGGCGACAGCGGCCACCTTGCGTCCCTAAACCACCGCCGCACGCGGGTCACCGCGCTACTGCTCCGGACCCGCCGGCGGTCCCGGATCCGGCTTGTACGCCCGTCCGTTCGCCGACTTCCGCACCAGCGGCCCCGTCTTGCTTTCTATCGCCGGCTCCGGATTCGGATTCTCCAGCGGCTTCGGAACCATCAGATCATGCGCGAACCAATACTCGCCCGCCTCCAGCGTCACCGGCTCGTTCAGCGTGTACACCATCCGGTAGATCTCGTCCCGCGCCCCGGTCGAGAACACCCGCGCCGCCGCCGTCTGCGAGTACTCGAAACTCCCCGGCGTGGCGCTCGACGTAAACACGTCCCCCACCACTTCATCGGTCGCCGGCCGCCCATCGCCGCCCATCGACCAGATGTTCATCCGGTAGGTGTTATAAATGTTGTCCGGATCAAACCGCAGCTCCGCCCGGCCGTTGTAGTCGAAGTACCCGATAATCCGGTCAAACGTCGTCTCCTCCTCCAGCTTGAAGTAGCTCGCGAAGATCGCATAATCGTTGTTCACGTTCGAGTACCACTCCCACAGCCCCGCCTTGGCGGTGTCGGACTCCGCCCCCGAACTGTTGTCATAGTAGTTCCCGAACTCGCCCGTCTCGATCCCGTTGTTGTCGTACACAATCACATCGCCATTCATCAACGTCAACGCCAGCCCGGACGCCGCGTCATGATACGGCTGCATCGTCGTGTTCAGCGTCCACCTCAGGAACCCTTCCTCGCCCCACACCGGCGGATCCTCATGCCGGAACGCAATCGCGCTGTTCGGACCGGGAACTCCGTTTCGTGTCTGCCCGTTCGGAAACTTCCCCCCGCTGTAGAC
Source organism: uncultured Solibacteraceae bacterium (assembly GCA_964468205.1). GTDB lineage: Bacteria > Acidobacteriota > Terriglobia > Bryobacterales > Bryobacteraceae > CAWELS01. The sequence continues at coordinate 15,755 of CAYXVG010000089.1, forward strand.
GTAGTAGAAACCGTTCGGCTCCACCGGCAGCGTCATCTCCGCCTGCGACTGCACCTCGCCCAGCGACAGCCACGCCCCCACGTCGCCCACGTCCTCGTTATACGGGCTCTGGATGTTGATCTGGTACAAACCCACCAGCCCGGGCGTCAACCCCGCCCAGTCCACCAGCGCCTCGCGCTCGTTGATTACCACCTTCACATCGCCCGTGATCGTATTCAACGGCCGGACGCTACCATCGCCCGCCCCGTCGCCCGTCACCGCCGGCGAATCCGTCTGCCCCATCGAATTCGCATACAGCACATACCAATCGCCCGGCATCATCGGGTTCGACCGCAGCAGGAACTCGCCCTCCATGTCCGCCCCCACCACCCGGCCAAATCCCTCGTGGTTGATCGCAAAATACTTCGGCGCCGCCTCGCTGAACGTCACCGCATCCTCCACGCTCACCCCCGCCGCCGTCCGCACCCGGATCCCATACGCCTTGCCCGGCGTCACCTCGTATGGAGCCTGCGCCGCCACCTGCGTCGGAATCACATAGTAAAGCGGCAGCGGCGTCGCCATCCCGCCGTCCACCAACTCCACCGACGTCCCGCCCAAACTCACCGGCAGCGGAATCGACGCCGCCGGTATGTACTCCGGCGCCAGCTCCGAACCAAACACCACCAGAATCCCGCCCGGCGCCAGGTCCCGCGAATAATCGGCCGCGTTCACCGTCGAACCCTCCTGGATCTCCGGCTGCCCGTAAGCAACCGCCACGCTCAGGAAGAGGATAGCTATTAGTGCCTTCTTCATGATTTCCTCCAACCGTTTCACTTCTGGACCGCCCGCCCGCTACGGCAAATACGCGCTCGCCGGATCCGGCTGATCCGGCGCCGTCGTCGCCGGCGGAGGCACCACTCCCTCGCCGCCCTGGCCCGGAGGCGTCCCCCAATCCGGCTCATAACCGCGATACCCTGCGATATCGCCCAAATTATAATTGTCCGGGTCCATCGTGATCTCGTCCACTTCCTGCCGCCGCCGCTCCGGCCCGCGCGAACCGTCGCCGAATACGTAAAACTCCTGCTCCACCGGATTCCACAACGCGTCCGCCCCGTTCACCAGCATGCGGCCCTCTTTCGACGAGGAGGATATCGGCCGCAACTTGCCGCCCGCCAAACCAACCGACGAGTCCTTCGTGAACCGGTACGCCGCCGCGCCACGCTGCAGACGCAACACCGTCCGCCCCTGCACCGTCTCGAGCTCCGCCTTCGAACCCGGCGTCAAAAACACCACGCTCCCGTCCTTGAACGTAATCCGCGCCGGCTTCTTCCCCAGCGCCACCGAGTCGCCCTCCACCAGCGGCCAGTTCGGCACGCTCGTATCCGGCACCCGCTGCCCGCTCAACTCGAACGCCCCCGGACTCGTGATCTTCGCCACCGGAGCCGCCGCCAGCGCCACCGCGCCCGCCATCAATGCAATTAATATGAGCCGTGTCAAACCGCACACCTCCTCAACGTGTATTCTATCGTCAAACCCTGCGCTATACAATAGTAAACCATAATGTTTTCAACGTCTTACTCTGTATGACAAATCCGTCTCCGTGCCCCCTCTCCCCGCCCTCCGTTTCCAATCTCTTCCCCTCCTACACCGCCGCCCCCCGCGCCCGCACCCGTCCCGCCTCTCGCTCCGCCACCACCGGCAGCGGCTCCGCCGCAAACTCCTTCTCCCTCAGCGTCCTCTGAATCGCGTCCGCGAACGGACCCACCCGCGCCAAATAAGCCCCCCCATTCGACAACCCCTCCAAACTCACGAAATCCGTCTCCGACAACGGAATCTGCACATTCCACCCGCGCACCGGACGCCCGACATCGTCCTCCCCCCACTCCCGGCTCACATAGAAATCCCGCCCCGCAATCCGCGCCAGCACCGTCCCATACCCGTATTCCCGCGCCGTCTCCGCCAGCGCCTCCCAGCACTTCTCCGGAGTCTCCGCCCTCCGCATCGCCTCCTCAAACCCCCTCAGCGCCAGTTGCGAACTCAAATGCCGCCGGAACGCCCCGTCCAAAAACATCCGCCCCGCCACGCCAAACTCCACATACCCCAAATGCTGCACCCCCATCCACGCCACACCCGCGAACAACAGCACCACCACCCCGCCGAAATTGTTCTCCAAAAAACTCTGCGCCACCGAAAACACCGCCCCCAGCGCCGCCACCCCATACAGCAACAACGCCACCCTCCGCGGAGTCAGCCCCCGGTCCAACAGCCGGTGATGTATGTGCCCCCGGTCCGCGTCCCACACCGGCTTCCCCCTCAGAAACCGCCGCGCAATCGACAGCCCCGTATCCAGCAACGGCACAGCCAGCGCCATCAACGGAGCCGTCAACCCCAGCACCGTCGCCGCCTTGTGCCCCCACAAAACTCCGAAACACCCCAGCAAAAACCCCACCGTCAACGACCCCGAATCCCCCAGAAAAATCGTCGCCGGATTAAAATTAAACCGCAAAAATCCCAACAGCGCCCCCGCCAGCGGAGCCACCGCCAGCGCCAGCGGCACGTTCCCGTAAATCAGCGCCGTCACCAGCATCGTCACCGTCGCGAACAGACCCACGCCCGCCGCCAACCCGTCCACGCCGTCAATCAGGTTGAAAGCGTTCGCGCACCCCACCAGCCACAGCACCGTCACCGGTATCGCCAGCCACGGAGCCAACTGGAACCCCGCCACCCCGTTCACCGTCACCCCGGCCCAAATCGCCAGCCCCGCCGCCGCCAACTGCCCCGCGAACTTCTGCCACGGACGCAGCCCCCACACGTCATCCGCCAGCCCCGTCACGAACACCACCAACGCCGCCGGCAGCAGCCTCTCCACCACCGGCATCGCTCCGCGGACCATCCCGCTCGCCGCCAACCCCGCCAGAAACAGAACCCCGAACGCCCCCGCGTACGCCACTACAATCGCGACCCCGCCCACCCGCGGCACCGGCTCCGCATGGATCCGCCGCTCCTCGTTCGGAACGTCCACCAGCCCCCACCGCCGCGCCACACTCCGCACCGCCGGCGTCACGAGCAGCGCCAGCACAAAAGACACAACTCCAAGCAGAATTAAGGAATACATAACGTTCCCCCTACGAAGAAAGCCACTACCGCACCCAAATATCAGGAATGCCCAACCGGAAAGCCCCTACTCTGTGCCCTCTGTGTCCCCTCTGTGTCTTAACACCCACGCCGCACTCCCCCCCACCCCCACCGACACCAGATTGACCGCCAGATCCCCCACCGTCGCCGACCTCGACCCCGTCAGCAACTGCAGCCCCTCCGCCGCCGCCGCAATCGCCAGCGCCGCCCACACCAGCCCTTCCTTCCCGGACCGCACCGCCAGCCACCCCAGCACCGCAAAGAAGAACACATGCGGCGCCACCGCCACCATCTTGTTCAACCACGCCGCCGCCGCCCCCTCGAGCCCCAGCAGCTCCCGCAACACCCTCTGCACCGGCCGCTGGATCGCCACCCGCAGCTTCCCGGCCGTATCCGTCGAGCCAAGCAAACACAGCAGGCTCCAAACCAAAAATCGAATCACTGCCCACCACAACTAACACGGAACCCCACGCTCAAGCGGACCGCCTACCCTTCCCCCCCTTGCACAAGAAGACTGGCTACCGTCTCCCCCCTTGCACAAGGGGACTGGCTACCGTGTCCCCCCTTGCACAAGGGGACTGGCTACCGTGTCCCAAGGCGCGTGCTTTTCGCG
>CAYXVG010000090.1:0-19087 GCA_964468205.1 uncultured Solibacteraceae bacterium
CCGCACGCCCCAATCAGCCCTCATCCGCGTTCCTCCGCGACTCAAAATCCCCCCGTGCTACCGTATCGGTCATGATCACCCGCCGCTCCCTCCTCGCCGCCGCCGCTGCCACCGCGTGCGGTCCGGCCCCCGAACCGCCTCCGCCACCCATCGAGACCCGCAAAACCGCCACCATTCTGCTCCGCTCCGGCTGGCAGACCGAGAACATCGGCGACATCGCCCACACCCCGGGCGTCCTGCGCCTGCTCGAGCTCTATCTCTCCGAGGCCGAAATCATTCTCTGGTCCAACGCCGTCGACCGCGGTGTTGAAGTGATGTTGAGGCGGCACTTCCCCAAGTTGCGCATCGTGCAAGGACAAACCGCCGGGGACGGAACCCCGCTCAGCCCTACCCTCGCCGCCGCTTTCGAGGAGTCCGACTTTCTACTCCACGGCTCTGGACCGAGCGTCGTCGCCAGGAGGCACGTCGAGGCCTGGCGCGCCCAGACCGGTAAGCCCTATGGCATCTTCGGCGTCACCATCACCACCGAAAGCGAAGCCGCCAGCGCGGCCCTCGACTCCTCTCTGCGCGACCTGCTCGACGGCGCCGAGTTCGTCTACACCCGCGAAACCGCCTCGCTCGCCAACCTGCGCATGGCCGGCCTTGAAGGAGAAAAGTACGCCTTCGCGCCTGACGGAACCTTCAGCCTTCACATCCGCGACGAAGAACGAGCCAAGGCCTTCATGGAAAAATATGCGCTCGAGTCGAAGAAGTTCATCGCCGTCATCCCGCGCCTTCGCTACACGCCTTATCACACCTTCCGGAAGACAAACCTGCCGGAAGAGGAAATTCAGCGCCGCACCGCCGTGAACCGGCGCGCCGCCGAAGCCGACCACGCGAAGTTTCGCGAAGCCATCACCATGTGGGTGCGCGAAACCGGCCTCAAGGTTCTCCTCTGCCCGGAGATGACCTATCAACTCGAGATCATCGATCCCCTGCTCTACCTGCCCCTGCCGGACGACGTCAAGAAGAACGTGGTCCGCCGCCCCAACTACTGGCTTACCGACGAAGCCGCCGCCGTCTACCGCCGCGCCGTCACCGTGCTCAGCTTCGAATGCCACTCCCCCATCATCGCCGCCGCCAACGATACGCCTTGCATCTATGTCCGCCAGCCCGAGGACGGGATCAAGGGGCAAATGTGGAAGGACGTGGGACTCAATCGTTGGTATCTGCAGGTGGAGGAGACAACCGGCCAGCGGATCGGCGAGTTGCTGCTCGATATCCACGCCAACTACGCCTCCTCGGTGGTTGACGTCCACGAGGCGGTCATCTATGCCCGCAGCGTCCAGTCCGGCGGCATTGACCGTTTGAGGAAATTAGTGCTCGGCTGATCGGAATCGGGCGGGCCGGACCTCTTGCCGGCCTCCGTTAGTGCGTCAGTATGTATTCCGCCATCCGCCGGTCCGAAAGGAGAATATGATCGCGCAGCCAGTCTTTCAGATAACGCATCACCGGGTCGCTGATATTCTTCTGTCCCTCTTCGAATTCCCGCTGGAATTCGAGCACATATCGTACGAGAAACTCGTGCTCGGCGGCGTGCGTCGCAGCGCCCGGATAGCCGTGCTCGCGCATCATCTTCTCTTCGCTTTCGAAGTGCTCGGCCACGGCGGCAATCAACGTTCCCAGCCCCTTCCCAAGCTCCCCTCGCGGCGCGCCATCCTGCCAGGCGGCGTACAGATCGTTCAATCGCGCGGCCACATTCTCGTGCTGGGCGTCGATGACATCGAATCCCAGCCGGTAGTGCGCGCCCCAGCGAAGCAATCGGGCGGTAGTCGGCATAAAACAGTTTCCTTCGATATTGTAACCGACATTCAGCCCTCCTTACCTTTAACTATCGATGAATTCGGACCGGCGGTGTCTATGCCTGCATCATCGAGCCGCCACCGCCTCGAAGACAACCGCGTCCGCCACAACCTGGCCCGACGACCCTTCCGCGTGGATCTCCGCGAATCCGTCCTTGCCCTCCTCGAACTCGAACTCGCCGGCCACGAGCGATACGGACGGCTCCATCCAAATCCAGCTATCGCCTCCCGCATGGCGGACCCGAACGCGAAACCGCGCGCCCTCACCGAACGGCGTGCCGGGATGGAGCCGCACCCGGTGCCGGCCCGCCGCCAGGTCCGGCGTGAACCGGACAAACTCCCCGGCCGCGGCGCGCTTGCCGTTCGCCAACGCAAACTCCCGGTAGCCCTTGCGCTCCCACTTGTGGAACCGGTGGCCCACCCAAAACCACGGCGTGGCGTAAAAGCCATCGTCGGCGTCGTCCACTATCTCGCGCTGGTGGTCGCGGTTCTCCCGGTGCGCGGGCGGAAAGGCCGGCACTGTCAATTCCACCGGAATGCTCTGCCGGCCGTTCAAAACCCCTTCGCACGTAATGTCGATCACCGCCCGGTAGCGCGCCGGTGGCAGCTTCGCCGCGTTCGCCTCCACGACAATCCGGCCGCCCTCCTCGACCTTCGCGCTCAACCACCCGGAGCCTTGCCTGTAGCGCACCGCCACCGCGGCCCCCGGAAGCGCCCTTCCGTTCGGGCTCCGCAATTCGATCGTCTTCGGCCGCGGCTTCGGCCGGCTCTTCCGGGCCCAGAACTCCAACAACCCGGACAGCCGCGCCGGCGGCACGCCGTAAACGTCCATCGCCTGAACCGGCCGCTGCCGGAACGCCGGTTCATCCGGCGCGGCCAGCGACAGCGATGCTTCCTCCACCTCCCGCCCGTCTACCGTGACGTGCTGGGTCTGCGAGGCCGGTCCCGTTCCGTCGTCCACGGTCAGCGTGACCGGATAGATCCCCGGTTTCACGAACACGTGCTGGACGCTGCGGCCCATCTGATAGGAGCCGTCGCCGAACGTCCAATAGAACGCGGGATCGCCGCCATGGTGGCTCGCGCGGGAACCCTCCGCCGCAAAACCCACCGCCTCCCCGGTTCGCGCCGGACCCGCCGGAGCCATCACCGCCCGCGGGTGTCCGCCTCGCTCTTTCGTATCCTCGAAAAGCTGCCAGAAGAGAATCCAGGGGTCGAGCAGAATGTCCAAGGTCTCGCCGGCCGGACGCACCTTGAAAACGAAATGCGAATGCGGATGGTCGCCCACGTGAGTCCCGGCCTGCGTCGCATAGAGAGTCCCGGCCTCGAGCGGCGTCGGCTCCGCCACGAGCAAATTGTGCAGGTGATGGTTCTGAAGCGTCCACACCTCCCCATCCGGCCACTTCTTCACGCCCCTCCAGCGGTTGTTGTTGTCGCCGTTGGCCAGCGAGTTGAAATAGTACTGGTCGTCGAAATCAATCGGCGCCCAGGCCGGCGTGCCCTTCGGCAGGTTCACGTCCAGCCCCCCGTGAGCCGACGCTCCCCGGTACGGACCCATCCAAACGTCATCGCCATTGTAGGAATCGCGGACGTCGATGAAGAGCTGCGGGTTCTGATACCACGGGCGCAGCGGAACCGCGAGAATCCGCCGCCCCGCCTCCTGCACCGCGAACCGTGCGGCTTTGTTGGGACGGCACTCCCCGTGCGTCTCGGTCACGAAGTCGAAGATGTCCGCCACGGCGTCGAACCACACCCGCATGCCGTTAATCACGTACGGCTCGTAGAAGCTCTCCTGGCTGCACACATACCGCTCGAGCGTCATCGGATGACCGTCGGCCAGCACCTTCGCCTGAAAGTGATAGAGCGTGCCGCCGTTGGGCTGCTCCCGCTTCAGCTCCTCGAGATTCGTCCACAGCGGAGCGGCCGCCGTTTCGAGCAGCGTCAGCGTCCGCGCCTCGCCGTTCCCGAGCACGAAACGCAGCGTCTCTCCGTGGTCGAGTTCCACGGCCGTAATCGTCGCCTTCGCCTCGCGCGTGATCGTGCGCCCCGGCTCGGCTCCGGCCGGCAACGCAACGAACCCCAGGACGCATGGGACCAGCAAGCTCGCGTGGCGGATCAACTGGCGGATGAAGGATAACATGGGATTCAGCTTATTGCCGTCCGCCCGGAGGCGTCAATCGACATGCCGCCGCGCGCGGAGATCGCGGCTGCAGCCGCCAAGCGCGTCCGCCCGGAGGCGTCAATCGACACGCCGCCGCGCGCCTGATAAACAAGAGGAACCGGAACTATGAAAATCACCAAAGTGGAAGCCATCTATCTCCGCCAGCCCGACGTGCGCGAGCTCTGCGACAGCGGCCAGGACGCGCTCATCGTCCGCGTCGAAACCGACGCCGGCATCACCGGCATCGGCGAGGTCGACTCGAACCCCATGGCCGTCAAGGGAGCCATCGAAGGGCCGTTCTCCCACACCACCGCCACCGGACTCGCCCATGTCCTCATCGGCGAGGACCCCTTCGAAACCGAACGGCTTTGGCACAAAATGTACCGCGCCAATATCTACGGTGGCCGCCGCGGCGCCGGCCTCCACGCCATCAGCGGTATCGACATCGCCCTCTGGGATATCAAGGGCAAGGCGCTCGGACTCCCCGTCTGGAAGCTCCTCGGCGGCGGCTTCCACCAACAGATCCGCTGCTACGCCAGCTCTCTGTTCGGCGAGACTCCGGAGAAAACCGGCGACCTCGCGCGCCGCTACCGCGACCAGGGCTTCGACGCCGTCAAGTTCGGTTGGGACCCCATGGGCCGCGACCGCTCCACCGACATCGCTCTCGTCCGCGAAGGCCGCAAGGGACTCGGACCCGACGCCGCCCTCCTCATCGACGCCGGACTCGTCTGGGACGCGAAAACCGCCCTGCAGCGGGCCATCGCCTTCTCCGAATACGACATCTTCTGGCTCGAGGAGCCGCTCCGCCCCGATGACTACGAAGGCTACCGCAAGCTCGCTGAATCCACCCCCGTCCGCATCGCCGCCGGCGAGGAGGAAAGCAACCGGGCCTCATTCCTCGACCTCATGGACCGCGGCCGGATCGACGTCGTCCAGGTCGACCTCACCCGCTGCGGCGGCTTCACCGAGGCCATGAAAATCGCCGCCCTCGCCTGGGACCGCGGACTCCCCGTCGCCAACCACGGCTTCACCACCTACATCAATGTCACCGCCGCCCTCCACTGGCTCAACTCCATCCCCAACGCTCTGATCTGCGAATTCGTCGCCGAGGAAGAGACCAACCTCCGCGAGTTCGTCACCCGCCAAAAGCTCCGGGCCACCGGCGGATACCTCCCCATCCCCTCCGAACCCGGCCTCGGAATCGATCTCGACGAGGATGCAATCGAGCGTTTTGCGGTCCTATGATGCACTCCCCCAAGATTTCAAATCCACGACTACGGAAGCGCTATACCCGGTTCTCCGGCAGTGGAGGCGGCCAGTTGGACGGCTTCGAACCCGGCGCGCCGGGGCAATACGCCCTCAAACAGGCCAACTTGGAATTCTTCCTGAAGTACCGGGGGTTCTCCCTGCAAAACGAGAACCACTGGAAGAATATCTATGACCACCTGGAAACCCGGACCACGGACATGCGAGGATCCTACGTTCAGGCCGGCTACTTCCCGCACCACGCCCTGCCCCGGCTGCCAAGGATCCTGGAACTGGGCTACCGCTACGCCTACGTCGACCGGAACACTCTCGCCGCCGGAGACCTGCGGCAGGAACACGCCGCCGTGGTCAACCGCTGCTTCGAGGGCCACGACAACAGGCTGACCTTCGACGCCGGAAAGGTCTTCCAGGCACGCCTCGGGGCGCCGGACCTGAGCTCCTGGCGCTACCGGGTACAGTGGGATATCCACTTCTAACCCGGCCCGCCCCGGGCTAAAGCTCCTCGTAGCTGACCTCTCCCGGCAGCCGGTCCGTCTTCGCCGCAACCGCCGCGACCTTGCCCGCCGCCGGAGACCTGCGGCAGGAACACGCCGCCGTCGTCAACCGCTGCTTCGAGGGCCACGACAACAAGCTGACCTTCGACGCCGGAAAGGTCTTCCAGTCACGCCTCGGGGGGCCCGACCTGAGCTCCTGGCGCTACCGGGTACAGTGGGATATCCACTTCTAACCCGGCCCGCCCCGGGCTAAAGCTCCTCGTAGCTGACCTCTCCCGGCAGCCGGTCCGTCTTCGCCGCAACCGCCGCGACCTTGCCCGCCGCCTCACCGAGCGGAACCGCATTGCCGGTCACCCGGTAGCTCGAATGGGCAATGAAGTCGCCGCTGATGCAGCGGCCGGCGAGCAGCAGCCCGTCGACGTCCTTGGCGATCAGCGACCGGAGCGGGATGTCGTAGGGCCTCGACCGCAGGCCGGTGCTCATCACCTTCTTGCTGATCTTGGGGTCGATCGAGTGGACGTCAATGCCGAACCGGACCCCGCACACCGCGTCGTCGAACCGGGCGCCGCGGATGAGGTCTTCCCGGGTCACCGTGTAGAGGCCGTGGACGCGCCGGCCCTCGCGCATGCCGATCTGCTCGGCAGTGACCACAATGCGGATGCCCTTCCAGGCGCCGCCCAGGCCGCGGAGGGCATCGACGATCCGGTTCAACTCGGCCCGGGCCTCGAACGTGGCGTCGCTGATGCCCTGGGCGTCATCGTGCCGGAGCCCGTATTGGTGGTTGACCATCACCGCGATCAGGTCCTTGCGGATGGGGAAGAGCGTGGGGCTGCGGTAAGACGGCCCGGCGCCGGAGCGCTCTAGGATGTCAAGCAGCCGATTCTTCGCCTCGCCCCAGGAAACGCTCTCCGGACCCTTCAGGTTCATCGGCGAAACGCCGTCGCCCCGAATCACCCGCTCCTTGTGAAGGGCGCCGTAGTCGACCCCGGTCACCAAGGCCATCAGCGTCGCCGGCTGCGCCTTGCCGCTCTCGGGTTCGCCGTAGTCGAAACCGCACCCGGCCAGCGCCGAGAGTTCGCCGTCCCCGGTGGCGTCGATGAAGGCGCGCCCGCGCCAGGCCTGCCGGCCGGACTTGTTCTCGGTGATCACCGCGGCCAGCCGGTTCCCCTCGCGAACCGCCCCCACCACCCGGGTGTGCAGCAGCGCTCGGACCCCGGCCTCGCGGCTGGTCTCCTCGATCACCAGCTTCATGGACTCGATGTCGTAGTACTCCGGCGAAATCTGCGCCCCGCGGCGGTCCAGCGCCTCCATCACTTCCACGATGAGGCCGGCCTTGTTCTCGTAGTCCAGGATATGGGTCAGCAGCCCCGCCGTCCAGACGCCCCCGAGGCACCCGCCGAGGTCGATCAGCCGGACGCTCGCCCCTTCCCGCGCCGCCCTCACCGCCGCCGCCCAACCCGCCGGGCCGCCGCCGCAGACGACGACATCGGAGTCGCCGGCCACCGGCACCTCGCGCGCCGGCTCCTGAATCGTTGCCCCGCCCCGCTGGGCCGCTCCCGCCACCGCGCCGCCGGCCGCAATGGTTCCGAAAAATGCCCGCCGCTTCATGCCTCCACTTTACGCCAGTCCGGCGCCTCGGCCCGCACCTCGTCATGCAGTTCCACCAGCCGGCGGGACATCGCCTTCAGCCTTCCCGGTTTCCGGCCGGCGAGGTCGTTCGTTTCGCCCAAATCCTCCCTCAGGTTGTAGAGCTCGAATTCGGCGAGTTCGAGCCCCTTCACCACCGCCGACGCCTCCGGCCGGAATTGCCCGCCCACCGGCCGCGAACCGCCGCCTTCCGGCATGCCGACGATCTTCCAATCCCCGTCGCGCAGCGCGGCCTTCGGCCGGTCCAGGGCGTTGTAATAGTGCCAGTGGAGCGGGACCTCGCGCCGCACTTTCCTGCCCCGCAGCGCGGCCGTGAAGCTGGCCCCGTCAATCGGCCGGTCAGACGGAGGCTCCACCCCGGCCAGATCGCAGAGGGTCGGCAGCACGTCAACTCCGCTGACCGGCTCGGCGCTCACCGTTCCGGCCTTCGTCATGCGCGGGAAGCGCACCATGCCCGGAACACGGCAGCCGCCCTCATACAAGCTGAGCTTCATGCTCCGCAACGGGCCCGGCGAGCCGTGCGACCGCCACGCTCCTTTATAGCGATTGAGGGTCTCGGGGCCGTTATCGCTGGTAAACAGCACGAAGGTGTCCCCGGCGATTCCGGCCTCATCCACCGCGTCCACCAGCCGGCCGAACTCGTAGTCCATCTGCGTCACATTGGCGTAGTAGAGCGCCTCGCCCGGCTTCCCGGCGGATGGATACATGTCAACGAACCGCTCCGCCGACGCCACCGGCTCATGAGGGTTGTGGAAGGAGACGAAACAGCAAAAGGGCTGGCTCTTCCCGGCCCCCGCCATCCACTCGATCGCCTCATCGACAATCAGGGTCGCCGAGTACTCGGAGGTTTCGCCGGCTTCGCTCCCGTTCCGCACGAAGTTCACCGGGTTCTCGTGGGTGGGCGCGGCATTGTTCTGGGTTGCAAACCAGTGGTCGAAGCCGTGGTCGTCCGGCTGCGGATGCTCGGGCGAGTTGAACTTGCCGTTGCAGTGCCACTTGCCCGAGAGGCAGGTGGCGTAGCCCGCGTCCCGCAGCAGATGGGCGAAGGTGACCTCGCCGCGCGGCAGGTGCATCACGCTGTTTTCGGGAATCCAGTCATGGACGCCGCAGCGGTCGGGAGTCCGGGCGGTGAGCATCCCGGCCCGCGCTGGCGAGCAGACCGGGGAGGCCGCGTAGCAATCGGTGAAACGGACGCCCTGGCGCGCAAAGGCGTCAAGCCGGGGAGTGCGGATCACCTCGCTGCCAAAGCAGCCGAGGTCGCCATAGCCGAGATCGTCGCAGAGCACAACCAGGAAGTTGGGACGCCTGGCGCCCTTCAGAATGGACGGCGCGGCGAGCGCGCCGCCAGCGAATGCGGAGACAAATTGACGCCGGTTCATGTGCTGCCCGGCATTCTATCGCACCGGGCGCGCGGAGCCGCTACTCTGCTGCTCGGGCATCGCCCGCGGCTGGTTCGATGATGGCTGACATGGAGCCCTTACTCTCCGGCATGCGCCAGTCGGCCCCATAGGATTGGATCTGATCCCGCGCGAACTCGGCCTGGGGCAGCTCACAGGTCAACACGACCGTCCGGCCCATTGTATCCACCTCCACCGCGTGGCGGAACGCCTTGGGCTCGCTAAACAGGAAGAGCTTCTTCAGCATCTCGATCACGTAATCATAGGTATGCTCGTTGTCGTCGAGGAGGACCACATTGAACAGGGGGGTGAGTTCTTCGTCCCGGATTGTTCCCGTTTCCGGGCTGGCGAGGGCATTCGACATAGAGCGGTAATAGTCTCTTACGATGCTAACCGATTCGGCCGGATGCGCAAAGAGTCCGGCTACCGCGCGTTCAGTCCCGCCCCGTTTGCGTTCCTCAGTGAAACCTGTTGAACGCCTGGGACTCGCGTTCCGGATATAATCTGCTCCAGACCGATGAAGAGTTCACGCAGAAGATTCCTCGAAGCCTCCGTGGCCGCCTCAACGGCGGTTTCCTACAGCCGCATCCTCGGCGCGAACGACCGGCTCGTTTTTGGTGCGATCGGAACCGGCGGCCGGGGACAGTACCTGATGAAACAGATCGTAGCCCAGGACCTCGGGGAGTTCGCGGCGGTCTGCGACGTCTATGACGAGCGGAGGGCCGAAGCCGCGGAGATCGCCAGACGCCCCGTGGAGCGCTATGGCGACCACCGGGCGGTCCTCGAGCACAACGAAATCGACGCCGTCATCGTCGCCACGCCGGACCACTGGCACGCTCCGATCACCATCGACGCCTGCCAGGCCGGCAAAGACGTCTACTGCGAAAAGCCCTTCGTGCACAACCCCAGGGACGGGCTCGCCGTCGTCAACGCCGTCCGCCGGCACGGCCGGATCCTGCAGGTGGGCACCCAGGGGCGGGGACAAAAGCAATTCCTCGACGCCAAGGAGCAGTGCGTCGATTCGGGCGCGATGGGCAAGGTGGGTCTCGTGCGAACCTGGTACACCTCGAACGCCGGTTACATCAAGGAGCCGCCCGAGGGAATGCAGCGCAAACCCGAGGGACTTAACTGGGAGCGCTGGCTCGGCCCCGGCCCGAAGGTTCCGTGGAATCCCGATATCTATTTCAGCCCTTATAAATGGCTGCACTACGACGGCGGGATGGTCATGGGAATCGGAATTCACGTGGTCGACTCGGCCCACCACCTCCTCGGCCTGAGCCGGCCCGACGGCGCGGTGGCGGCCGGCGGCATCTACCACTACAACGATGGCCGCGACACGCCAGACGTGATCACCTGCGCCATCGATTACCCGCAGAAGATCACGGTCAGCTTCGACGCCGAATGCCTGAGCGCCCCCGGGATCAAGGTATCCGCCGGAGTGCAACTGCGGGGTTCCGGCGGCCTGCTCACCATCGAACGCTACATTCAGAAAGACTCCTGGAAGTACCAACCGAACGACTGTGTGAGCGCGAAGCCGGCCGTGGGCGGCGACGGCTCGAGACCGGCCGCCGACCCGATGCTGCGCAATTGGGTCGAGTGCATTCGCTCCCGCGAGAAGACCATCGCCAATGAAGAGGTGGCCTACTACTCGACGATGGCCTGCTTCATGGTGAACGAAGCCTACCGCACCCGGTCCCGCGTGACGTGGAACCGCAAATGGAACCTGGAGGCCTGAACGCAATGCCAAAACTGACCCGGCGCGAATTCGCCGCCACCCTCGCCGCCACCGGATGCGCCCGCCGGCGGCAGCGCCCGAATATCATCGTCAATGTCATGGACGACCAGCGGTTCGACACCCTGGGATGCTACCCGGGCAAGAGCCACTTCGGTTTCCTCGAGACCCCCCACATGGACCGGCTCGCCCGCGAGGGAGTGCGCTTCGGCCAAGCCTTCGTCACGTACTCGCTTTGCTCGCCCAGCCGAGCCACGATGCTCAGCGGCCAGGACGTCCGCACACACGGCGTCAACCAACTCGCCGTCAGTCTCCGGCCGGAGACCACTATCTTCCCCGGCCTGCTCAAACAAGCCGGCTACGAGACCGGCTTCGTCGGCAAGTGGCACATCGGAGACAAGAGCGAACTGCCGCGGCCCGAATTCGACTACTGGTCGGGGGTGCGCGGCCAGGGCCGGTACGTAGACCCGGTGATGAACGTCAACGGGAAGGAGACCACGATTTCCGGCTACGCCACCGACGTCTTCGGCGACCAGGCAGTCGAGTTCATTCGCCAGAGCCGCGAAAAGCCGTTCTTCCTCTGGGTGGGCCAGAAGGCGCCGCACTCCCCGTGCACCCCGCCCGACCATCTCAAGAACCTCTATGACGGCATCGAGGTGGCCAAGCCGGCTACATACGGAGAGGATCACTCGGACAAGCCCGGCTGGTTCGTCGAGCAGCACGACCATGACTTCTTCCACTTGCTGCTCCACCCGAACACCGCCTACCAGCAGTACACGAAGGATTTCTGCCGCACCATCGCCTCGGCGGACGAGAATCTCGGCCGGATGCTCGAGGCGCTCGACGACCGCGGCCTGGCCGAGAACACGGTTGTCATTCACATCTCCGACAACGGGCACTTCCTCGGCGAGCATCAACTCTATTCGAAGATGCTGATGTACGAGGAATCGATCCGCATCCCGCTCCTTGTGCGGTACCCCGGCTTCACTCCGGAGAACCATACCTGCGAGGACATGGTGCTGAACATGGACCTGGCGCCGACCGTACTCGAACTCGCGGGACTCGATGCGCCCCGCGAAATGGAAGGCCGCTCCTTCGCTGGAGCGCTCGCCGGAAGGACGCCGGATGACTGGCGGCGCTCGTACCGGTACGAATACTACAACTCCCGCTGGGGCCTGCCGGACTTCGACGGAGTGCGGACCGCGGACGGCTGGACGTACTGCCGCTTCCCGGACTGGGAGCAGCTCTATCACCTTGACACCGATCCGGCGCAGGTGAGCAATCTGGCGAACGATCCGGCACATGCGGCGAAGAAGCGGGAGTTACAGGAGGAGTTGCTGAGGCTGGGCGGCGGAACCCGGGAACTCCGCGGGCCGAGCGAGTACAAGCGGCGTACAGGCGACCGGCACGAGCCGCACCCGGCCGATTTCCTGGAACTGTAAAGCTTGCTTATTCCCCGGCCGTGCGGGCCTCGATGATACGGAGAGCGCCCGCGGGGACGGTCAGTGCCAGCATGCCACCGCCCGCGGTGAGTGGTTCGCCGCTCAGAAGGTCGAAGTACTCGAAGCTGCCGGGCAGTTGCGTGCGCACCTCGATCGCCCGGTCCTGAGGGTCGAGCCAGCCGGGGTCGATTGCGTAGAGGCGGTAGCGGCCGGGTACAGTAGCGACGGTGTGGAAGAAGACGTCGTCGCCCGTGGCCCGGAAGGGCAGCTTACCCGCCGCCTGCTCGAGCGAGGCTTCGAGCGCCCGGGCCGCCTCCATCCCGGTCAGCTTCTCGCCGCCTTCCCGCCAGATGGAGATGCCGTCAGTGTGCCACCATTCGTCGATATTCGGCGCCGCGGCCAGATCCGCGGCGGCGGGGACGAATACCACCGGGCCGTAGGGCGTCGGAGGCACATGGTAGCCGAACTGCCGCTGCTTGCGGAAGAGGACCCGGGTGAGGGCATGCTCCGGCGTGGGCGTGAGCCCCCAGAGACAGCCGTTGCGGGGCAGGACCGCCCGCTCCAGCTCTTCATCGAATTCCCAAATCTCCGGGCGGTGTCCGTTGTGAGCGTCCTCGACCCATTTCTCCGGCGGCGGGTGTACGGCGATGCCGACGCGGGAGAGACCAGCCTGTTGGGCAGGCGCGGGCGCGAAGACGAGCCCGCGGCCGAGCATGTGGAGGAAGATGTCAATCGACTCCCGAGCAATTCGCGGCAGGCCAAAAGTGTCGCCATCCTCGTAGATACCGGGCGTGCGGTACTCAATGGAATCAGCGCCCATCAGCGCATGAGCTACCAGCAGCCGCAGCCACGGGTGCCCGTGCTTCGGGTACTCCCACTGCCAGAAGCGGTTGAAGCTGAAGAGGTCGCCGATGATGGAGGCGTGTATGCTATCGAGCAGTCCGGCCTGCCGCAGCCCGAGCCTCGCCATCAGGTTGATCTCCGGGGTGCGCGAATTGGAGTCTTCGGTCCTGCCCTGCATCACAGCGCGCCGTTCCGGCCGGAACAGTTCGCGGAAGACCTCCGGCCGTGCGGGCATGGACATCCACCAGACGCCTTTGTTCTTGGTGATGCAGAGCTTATTGCCATGGCGCACACAGAGGTCCGCGAGCGGTCCAAGGTAATGACGGGCAAAGCGCGGGAATTCTTGCGGATTCTCGTCCTCGGCGCTGAGGAATCCCAGTGTGTACGTGGGAGCGGCTTCGAGAATCCGGGCGGCCGTGTCCAAAGTGACGAAGGGCATGCAGGAGTGGCCGATGTTGAAGATGGTCGGAATCTCATGCTCCTCGATCAGCCGCGCGAGCTCGAGAATCTCTTCGACCGTCATCGTCCCGTTGATCGAGTCTGTCCGCCACCGCCGGGGATTCCAGGGCTCGCCCGCGGGGTCAAGCGGCGGGGTAGGCTCGATCACCTTGGCAGAGGCGACCGGCTGCAGGTTTGCGTACGGGAACTCCTCGCGGAACCATCGCACGGCGCGTTTCCAGGTGTCCACCTGGCCGGGGCGAGAGACGCCGGGCAGCATCTTCACGCTGTACCGGCGGTCCGGACCGGCGGTCTCGCCCGGGTAGTTGAGCACCTGCCGCTTCAGTTCCGCCAAGTTCCCGGCCATCCGGCTGGCCGCGCCCTGGCGTTCGAGCGCACTGAACGCGGCGGCAAAATCGCCGTCGAGCGGAACGCGGTAAATCGTGTCGTCACCATTGGGACTCGAACCGAGATAGAGAACGCCGCCATCGACCACGGCATCGGTGAAACCGATGGGCGCCTCTTCCCGCGCCAACACCTCCCCGCGAGCGCTGAATACACGCAGCAGGCCGCCGGCAACGGAGATGATCTCCTTCCCCGGACTCGCGGCATTCACCTCCGCAACGGCGACCCAGGCGGTTGCGTAGAGTTCGTACCAGTGGTCCTCGGAAGCGTAGCGGTCGAGCGGCGGCGAAATCCAATGGGGCTCGCCGGAGGCGGAGGCAGCCATCACGGATTGCCGGTTGAAGAAGGTGTCGCCGCCGATGATCTCGGGCGTGTTGTCGCCGTCAAGGTCGGCCAGGTCAAGCGAGAAGATGTAGAAGTTACCGCCCGGATTTTCCCAGTTCTTCATTGCTTCGGGCACGCGCATTTGCTTCCTCCAGATGCGCTCGATCCCGCGCCCGTCGAAGCGGAGCAGTTCGCCCATATAACGGCGGTCGACGAGGAAGATCTCGTCATCGCCATCGCCGTCGAAGTCGGCGGCGCCCATTCGTCCCACGAGTTGTTCCACCTCGTGCGTGGCCAGCACTTCCCCGCCGGGCGAGAGCAGCGTGAGGGTGCGATCCATTCCTCCCGTGGCAATGTAGGGCGATCCTGCAACGCGAACGATGACAACGGCGTGGAGCGGGCGCTCATGACTGGCGCGGAAGGTCCACCGGGGCTCGCCTTCCGGACTGAAGGCTTGGAGCCGTCCGTCCGCCCCGGCAGCGAAGACCTCGGCGCGGCCGTCACCATCCACGTCGGCGGCGGCGACGTCGAAGGAAAAGCCGCCGAGCGCCATCTGCCAGCGCAGCGCGCCTTCGGGCAGCGAGAGAGCTCCCACGGAGCCCTCGTATGTTCCGAAGATCAGCTCGTTGCGCCCGTCGGCGTCGAGATCGGCGACGGCCAGACGCCAAGCGCTCCCGGGAGCGGAAAGATACGGAGACAGGGCGCGCGGCGAGCAGGTCAGCAAAAGGCTTAGCGGGACGGCCAGCAGAATCACGAGGGGTCGCATATGCAAATACCCTAGCTATGTATATATCAGGATGCGGCCCGGGACCGGCATGCGGCTGTGGAATGCGAGAATAGGAGTTCCCGTATGGCAACCACGAAGAAACCGAAGAAGATTGTCGTCCGCCGGGCAAGGGTAGAGGATATTCCGGAGATTCACACCTGCCAGTTGGCCTCCTACGAGGGGCTTCCGGAGAGCGCTCTATGCACCGAGCGGATGTACCGCTTCCAACTGGAAACGTTTCCCGAAGGCCAATTCGTGGCGACATGGCGCAACCGGATAGTGGGCTACTGCGCTTCGCTGATCGTGCAAATGGATGACGACTCGCCATGGTATTCCTACGGCGAGATTACCGGGAACGGGACCTTCAGCACGCACGATCCCACCGGGGAGACTCTGTACGGGGCGGACATCGCGGTCCATCCGGACTTCCGGCGGCAAGGCGTTTCAACGAAGCTCTACGAAGCCCGGAAACGGCTGCTGAAGCGCTACAACCTGCGGCGCATGGTAGCCGGCGGCCGGATTCCCGGATACAAGCAACATGCCGGGAAATTGACGGCCGAGGAGTATGTCGAGAAGGTTGTCAAGGGGGAATTATCCGACCCGGCCCTGAACGCGCACCTGAAAGCGGGATACACGGTGCGAGGCGTTCACATGAGTTACGTACGCGACGCTCAGAGCCTCAACTACGCGACTTTTCTCGAGCTGGAGAATCCAGAGTACCGGGCCGAGAGGAGGCGCATCGCAGCGGCGCCAATGAAACGGCCGGTGCGCCGCATCCGGGTGTGCGCCGCGCAATACGCGATGCGCAGGATTTCCTCGTGGGAGGAGTTCGAGCAGCAAGTGGGCTTCTTTGTGCAAACGGCCGAGGAGTACCACTGCCATTTCCTGGTTTTCCCGGAGCTGTTCACAGTGCAGCTTTTCTCGATGATGGAACCCGGAATGTCCGACGTCGAGGCAATCGCGCAACTGGCCGATATGCGCGACCGCTACCGGGAGATGTTCATCAAGGCGGCCCAGCGCTCCGGGCTGTTTATCATCGGCGGCTCCCATCCGGTGCGCGCGGAAGACGGCATCCGGAATGTGGCTCACCTGTTCACCCCGAGCGGCAACGTCTACACGCAGGACAAGCTGCACATCACGCCCACCGAGCGGCTGGAGTACGGGGTGCGTCCCGGCGACGGCATCCACGTCTTCGAGACGAGCCACGCGCGGATCGGAATTCAGGTTTGTTACGACATCGAGTTTCCCGAAGTGTCACGCCTGATGACGCTGGCCGGCGTGGAGGTGGTGTTCGTTCCGTTCAGCACGGACGAGCGGAAGGCTTATATGCGGGTGCGCTACACGGGACACGCACGGGCTGTGGAGAACGTGATCTACGTGGTGCTCGCGGGCAACGTCGGCAATCTGCCGCAGGTCGATAATTTCCTGATCAACTACGGCCAGGCAATGATCTGCACGCCGAGCGACTTTGCCTTCCCGCCGGACGCCATCGCGGGCTGGGCGGATTCCTCGAGCGAAACGGTGGTGATCAGCGATCTCGATCTCAGCGCGCTCGAGCAGGCGCGCGAACTGGGTAGCGTGCGGCCGCTGCGGGAGCGCAGGATGGACCTGTACGAAATCCAGAGCAAACAGCCGGTAAAGGTAATCCGGACGCAGTAGGAAGCGTTACGAGCTTTCGTCTTCAGACTGCCCCACGGTCTCGCCGGGCAGGCGGGGCGATCAGTCGAGCCGCTCAACATCCACGAAACGCACGCCCGCGGCCAGCCGTTCCAGCTTCAGATACGCTTCGAAACGGCCCGGGCCGCCGGGCAAATCCACGTCCTCAAACACCGTGGTGATTGCGCCCTCGCTCACGCGCTCAGTGAGGTGAACCCCCGTGAACCTCACGTGCGCGACGCCGCCGCCGGCCGCCCTCGCGTGCTGTAGCGTCATCCGGTAGCGCCCCGGCTCCGCGTGAATTTCCCACCAGCCAATGCTTCCCGAGTTTCGCGGCCCCCTCCAGTCGAAGCGCGAGAGGATCACCGGATTCTGATACTCCGTGCCGACATGTATTCTCTGCGGGGAGTGAAAATCCCGATCGCGAGTCACGTCGCCAAACCAGTTCTCGTATTCGGAGAGCAATTCTTCGACGATCTCCGGATGCTTTGACGCGAGGTTGTTCAGCTCGCTCGGATCGTTTTCAACATCGTAGAGCTCCAGAGTGTCGAGCCAGCGCCGCAGCTCGGCATCAGTGGGGTGCTCGAAGATGCCGTGCGGGTTGTCCTGCGGCTGAATCAGCTTATAGCGCTGCTTTCGGGCCGCGAAGTGCACGTAAGGGAACGGGACGGGGCCGGCGTGCCACTGGAAGAACACCGTGCGGTCCGGCCAGGTGGCCGCATCCCCGCGCATCAGCGGGAGGAGCGACAGGCCATCGATATCGAGATCCGCGGGCTTCTCCACGCCGCAGGCATCGAGCAGCGTGGGCAAAAGATCGATGTGAGCGCCCATGGTGGCGACTTTCTTTCCGGCCGGCACTTCCCCGGGCCACCGGAGGTAGAACGGCGCCCGGATGCCGTTTTCGTAGACGCTGGTCTTGGTGCCCCGCAAGCCGGCCACATAGCGGTCCGGGTAGACGTCGTTTTTCGTGCGCCGCGTGCGGGGTCCGTTGTCGGAGAGGAACACGACGATGGTATTTCTCTCGAGACCGAGTTCCTCCAGCTTGGCGAGCATGCGGCCGACGTTGGCGTCGATATTCTCGATCATGCCGTAGGTGAGGGCGTTGTGTTCGTGGAGGCCGAGCTTGCGGTAGGGATCGGCCCGCTCATCACTCACCACCAGCGGGAAGTGCGGCAGGTTCGTAGCATAGTAGGCAAAGAACGGATTCTCCCGGTTGCGCTCGATGAACTCCATGGTGGCATCGGCGAAGATGTCGTCGCAGTAGCCCTTGAACCGCGTGGGGACATCGTTGTGTTCGAGAATCGGATCGAAGTAGGCGTTGCCGGCCGGTCCGGCGGCCTGTCCGATACCGCCGCCCTTGTGCACGAGCGACTCTTCGAAACCCTGATCGCCGGGCCGCATCGGGTAGGCGTCACCCAGGTGCCACTTGCCGAAGATGCCGGTGCGGTAGCCGGCGCCGTGCAGAATCTCGGCGATGGTGACCTCGGCGGCGTGCATCAAGTGGCATCCGCGGGCGACTTCGGTCACGCCCGTGCGGTAGTGATACCGCCCGGTCATCAGACTCGCGCGGGTGGGTGAGCAGTTCGGCATCACGACGAACTGAGTGAACTCGACGCCTTCGCGGGCGAGCCGGTCGAGATTCGGCGTCCGCAGGACGTTGTTGCCGTGATGGCCGACGTCGCCGTAGCCCTGGTCGTCGGTGACCATCAGCAAGATGTTCGGCCGCGTGCTCGCACACCATGCCAGGGGCTGGAGCGCGGCAACCAGTTGCACGAGAAGAAGCCAGATCAATCCTTGCTTTGCCATGTTGACAAGTGTATGCCACGGCGGGTGTGGCGTTGCTCCGGAGCGGGCCGCGGACGGATCATTCCCTGATTCTCCGCGGCGGCGCGGCCCGTTCAACAGGCTCTCGATTGCAAGGTATGGCACGCAGCAGTTTCGGAAAGCTAGAAGCAGGCCGGTTTGACGGTGCAGGAGTCAACCCAGGGCGAACATGACGCCGTGGGCGAGCAACGCCAGCAAGTCCTGACGCAAGGATATATCGGGGGGCCGGATTCCTCCGCCTCCGTCGTTCATCCAAAAGCTGGCCAGTCCGATGGGCACGGATAGCCAGATGACTTCAGAGCGGCCCGCCGCGAGCTGGAATACCAAGCCCTCCATTCGATCTTGCAGCTTCCCTTCCCGGTCGATCCAGGCCGCCCCACAACCAGACATGGGCAATAAGTGGGTAGAAAACGGTCCAGCCAACAACGAAGGGAACGAGGGTGCGCCATAGGCGGTCCCGGATGAAGCTGGGCTGGCCGTTCCGGTGAACGACGATATGGCCGAAGAAGCCGGTCAGGTCAGAAAGAAGAAGGCTGCCCGGCGAAAGGTGTGAATGCAAGTCAACAAGAGGACCGGCATGAGGCCGGCGGACCGGTCATGCACCGCCTACTCGATTCCGGCGGGACAGAAACACGCGGAGGCTTGCAGGATAATCCCCAGCAGGAGTGCCGTTGCACGCAGCGCATCGAGTCCGTGAAATCGTTCGCCTGCCAAACGCCCCTCTTCTGATCCGGGATGGCTTCCGCGGTGGAGCGCACACCTTCTTGCCGTTGAGCTAGCGCACATGCCGAGCGCCTCTGAGGTCTTTCGGGAGTTGAGGTCTTTGACCCCGATCCCCCCGGGAGTTGAGGTCT
>CAYXVG010000091.1:0-18978 GCA_964468205.1 uncultured Solibacteraceae bacterium
CGAGCGCCTCAGACTGAAGGCTCGATCGGCGCCGCGCGGGGGCGTTCTGGCCTACAAACATTCCGATGTCAAATCGGAACGAAAGTACCGGCACTGAAAAGCACTCCAGTACTAGGAAGAGCACCGTGGTACTTAGGACTGCTGAGTCCTATCTCAGGGAACTGGCTCGGGTGTTCCGGGTATTCGCCCGATTTTTAATCTTGCATCGAGCCGATATGTTAGGGACAAGCCTGAAGTTCTCTTCTGCCGGACAGGTTGAAGGGAGAGAGATGGAGAACGGAAGTGCTTTTGAATATTCCTACTTGCGGTTTGCGGAGAAAGGGACAACGGGGAAACGCCTTCGTAGAGTCGGCTTTCATCCTGGTGCCACTCTTCGCGATGATTTTCGCCATTGTCGATTTTGGACTCGCGGTTTTCGTTCGCAGCACACTCCAGCATTCGGTGCGTGAGGGTGTTCGCTATGCGATCACCTATCAGACGCTTGACGCTCAGACTGGGCACGACGATTCCATCAAGGATGTCGTGCGCCGGTCGGCAATGGGATTTCTGAATGGCGACGACAACCTCGAAAAGATCAAGGTGAGGTACTACGATCCACAGAGTCTCGGCGAGGTCCCAGAAAACGATCCGGGTAACCTAGTTGAGATTTCCGTGGAGACCTACACGTGGGGCTGGCTCGCACTACTGCTACGCAACGCGTCGCCGCTTCAAATTACGACGAGAGCGACGGACCGTATGGAGGGCTTGCCGCCCGGAGCGTCGCCCCCGGCTAGATAGAACGGAGGAGAAGTGATGAGAAAGTCAAGATTCAAGCGTCAGGGCCGCCGCGGCAATTCGGTGGTAGAGTTCGCCTTGGTTTCGGTGATACTCGTACCGCTGCTGTTGGGCACGGTGAACGTGGGCACAAATATGAGCCGGAGCGTTCAGATCACGCAGCTTAGCCGTGATGCGGGACACATGTTCGTCCGTTCGGTGGATTTCACCCAGGACGGTAATCAGAATCTTCTGGTCCGGCTGGGCCAAGGATTGGGCATGGAGAAGACGAGTGGTCGCGTCAGAGTAACACTGACGCGGATTCTGCACATCGGAGACAACGAGTGTCTTTCCGGCGGGCGGGAAATCCACGAATGCCCAAACCACGGCCAGAGCGTCATCACCCAGCAGATCGTCATCGGCAACCCGGCTCTGCGGCAGAGCAACTTCGGCGAGGCGCCGGCGGCGCTTCTTGGCGACAAGAACGAGTTGGACGCGGACGACTATCTCACCGACACGCGCGTTATAGCGCAAGGGTTCGGCAATGTCCTGGCGCTTCAGGCCGGTGAGCATGCCTACGTAGCCGAAACGTACTTCGAGTCGCCGGAGTTCGATTTTCCGGGTTTCCTGGACGGCACTCAGATCTATTCAAAGGCGATCTTCTAAGAAAGCCGCGGGCCAACCGGTGAGGAGGGCGGCGCCTCGAACCAGATTCGTGCGCCTCCACGGAGCAAGGACGGCCAGCACAAAGGCAGGGAGAAAGAGTCATGCATTCAGCGAAAAGGGTCCAAAAAAGACAAAGAGGCATCGCACTGTTGACGACAACGGCGGCGATGTTCGTAATATTCCCGGTGGTTGGCCTCGCAATCGACGCGGGGTTCCTCTACGCGGTACGCGCCCGGCTGTCAGCAGCTACCGACGCGGCGGCGATCGCCGCGGCGCGGTCCCTGTCGAAGGGCCTGAGCATCTCGGAGCAGGAAGCCTCGGCGGTCGAACGGGCAACCTCGTTTTTCAACGCGAACTTTCCGCCTGGCGCCCTGAATTCCTCGCAAACCACGGTGGAGGTTGAGGTGAATCAGACTGCCTATCGGACACGGACGGTTTTCGTTCGCGCGTCGGTGGATGTCGGGCTCTACTTCATGCGGGTTCTCGGCCGTGAAGAGTCGGTGGTTCGGGCCGAAGGCCGTGCGTCGCGCCGGGACGTCAATCTGATCCTAGTCCTGGACCGGTCGAGTTCGATGAACGCCTCGAGCTCTTGCGGCCCAATGAGGTCGGCGGCGAAGACATTCGTCGAGCATTTCGCCAACGGACGGGACACATTAGGCTTGGTCACCTACGGCGCCAACCACTACATCGCTTTTGAGCCAGGGCAGGATTTCAAGACCGCAAGTCCCTCCATTATTGAGCAGATCGACGCGATTAGCTGTTCGGGTAACACCAGCACGGCGATGGCGCTTTCGGAGGCACACCAACTGTTGGAGGACGTGGATGAGCCGGGAGTGCTCAATCTGATTGTCCTCTTCACCGACGGTCTACCTAACGGTGTGACCGCTCGGTATGAGGTGAAGACTGTCTCCGATACCCGATACGGCTACGGCACGGACGGATATAGCAGCAAGAGCGAGCTGTACAACATGCTGCCGAGCCCCTGCCAGGATGCCGCCGGTCACACGTATGAGCGAAATGCGGTGACGGGCGACGTTTACGCCGCGCCACCGTGGAATCCAGACTGGAGTCCGGGGACCAAACTGGGCGTGCTGGCACAATGGTCCGGCTTCGCGCAATACGGGAATACGGCCGGCCTCCTATTGCCGGAAGCGTCTTACCTTGGTGAGTCAGACAGCAAACCGATCGACGACCGGGCCGGCTGCCGATTTGGGAGCAATCGCGTATACGCTCGCCGCGACGTGGCGTTTATCCCGGACATGGATGAATATGGGAATTCCACCCGAGGCTACAAGAACGTGGAGGAGTTTCCATCAGGACATCCCTACGAAGGCCGTATCCGTCCCGACAAGCCGTCCTCGATCGGTTCGGCTTCATTCAACGCGGCCGACAACGCCGCGCAACAAGTTCGTGCCGACGAGTACCTGGATCCAGTGATCTACACGATCGGCCTGGGCGATCCGAACAGCGCCGAACCCCCCGATGAAGAGCTAATGCGCCGCATCGCGAATGATCCGCTCAGCGCGATCCACGATCCCGACGAACCAGACGGGCTCTATGTTTTTGCACCGGACAATAGCGAACTGGCCGAAGCCTTCTACCGGGTCGCGTCGGATATTCTGCGGCTCTCCCGGTAACAAGTACGGGCTCTGGATCACGAAGTGGGGACAATCCCTGAGATGTGTTGAGCTGAGAAGAACGGCGTTCGGAGAAATGCTCTGATCAGACCTAATTCTCGGACTTTCCGAGTAACACATCACCGCGTTCGACGAGTAGGGATATGAGGTGAGGATATCGGCCCGGCACGCCGGGCCGATATCGTGCTTGCACTGCCAAGGCCAACGCTGCGGGAGGAGGCCCCCCCGGCAGCCGGAGGCATCACGATAGCTTCTACGGGCCCCGCTGTGTGCTCGAACCGAAGGGCTACAAGTGACACTTTCTCGCCTGTAGCCGCTACCGCCGTCAAGGTTTCGTACGCATCCCGCTTTGCCAGGACAGCATGGATGTCTACTAGAATGGGATCCTCGCCGAACACCGGGATGGCCTGAACCGTACCCGGCTGGCAAAACTCAGTAGGCTTGGTGCGGCTACCACCTTCTTTGACTTCAACCATCACCCGTCTACTACGTGGTCCTCGGCTGCCCGCAGGAAACCCGGAGTCCGAGATTATAGCTTGAGGGTAACGGTGGTATTTTTGTAGATCAGGTTGACGGGGACAGGGGTGTCCCGAGGTCCGGCGGAGAGCTAGAGTACAACAGTACCAGTACTTGGATACTGCGAATGAGAGCCAAAATACATCTTGTAATCAGCACTTTACAGGGGTTCACCCAATTCACACCGTAGCCGCGTCTCGTTAGACTCATCTCATAAGGAATGAAGTCTGATGCGACGAAGCTGCAAAACAACCACTCGACGCTGTCGCCGGAAAGAGCGGGGCATCGCCCTCGTGGTTACAACCGCGGCGATGTTCCTGGTATTTCCGGTCATTGGTTTGGCAATTGACGCCAGCTTTCTTTACTCTGTTCGCGCCAAGCTCTCCGCGGCGGTGGACGCGGCCGCGATCGCCGCGGCCCGGGCGCTAGCGAAAGGCCTTACCATCTCGGAACAGGCTGCGTCAGCGGAACAACGCGCCGCGGCCTTCTTCCACGCGAACTTCCCGGACAACTTCCTCAACGCCGTCAGCAAGGAGGTCACCGTCGAAGTGGACGAGTCGCAGGAGAAGCGTCGCACTGTGACGGTAAACGGCCGCGTGGATGTCGGGCTTTTCTTCATGCGCACGCTCGGGAGGCAAACGTCGACAGTGAGGGCGCTCGGCCGGGCCACCCGGAGGGATGTAAACCTGATACTGGTCCTCGACCGGTCGGGGTCAATGAACAACTCCAACTCCTGCGGTCCCATGCGGGAAGCGGCCAAGACGTTTGTCGAACACTTTGCCAACGGCAGAGACCAGATTGGACTCGTGACGTTCGGGATGTCCTACTACCTCGCTCAGCCACCGACCTATAGTTTCAAGCCGTCGATCATGAACACGATCGATCAGATTACCTGCTCTGGCGGCACCGGGACCGCTCAGGCTCTGACGAAAGGCTACGAGGAGCTGGCAAACCTCGGAGAACCGGGAGCGCTGAATCTCATCGTACTGTTCACCGACGGATTGCCGAACGGCCTTACCGCGGAGTTTCCTGTGAAGATGGAGTCCGACTACCGGTATGGCTATGGCCAATCGCCATACTCCTACACATCAAGCCAGTACACCATGGAGCCAAGCACCTGCCGGGACTCCAACGGGGAGCGATATGATCGCCGCTACTACGACAGCTCCCGCCGGTACTCTGCCCCGAACTGGAACCCCTACTGGAATCCTTCGCCGAAGATCGGCGTGCTCGCCGGTAGCGGAAATGCCACCGATAGCACCGGTTACACCTTCGGAGTCACATACGCAGAGGCGGGCTCAATCTCAGACCATCGCGAGTATCCGATTTCCGACGATTGGGGCTGCACATTCGGCTCCAGCGGCCACTGGTCGCGGGTGCGGCGCGACGTCGCCTACATTCCGGGCTCTGACTACTATGGCAACTCGGCCTCCGGCTATCTGAGCCTGCAAAGGTTTCCACAAGGCCACACCTATGAAGGAAAGATCCGGCCGGATACGCCGAAGAACGTGGGCCGCACCTCAAAGAACCTGGCTGACAATGCAGCGCGGTCAATCCGCACGGACGCGAGTTTTCCGGCGATCATCTACGCAATTGGCCTGGGCGATCCATCCGGCTCGGTGACCCCTCCCGATACCGAATTCATGCAGCGAGTCTCGAACGACCCCGACGGCGCGAATTACAACGAGAACGAACCCGCCGGGCTCTATGTTTTCGCCCCCGACAGCTCGGAGTTGGCCGAGGCGTTCTACAGTGTCGCATCGGAGATCCTGAGAATCAGCCACTAACGATTTCGCTCGAATGCAATTCTTGCGGCTCCGCCACAGCAGGCGGAGCCGTTCTTGTCTGTTATCCTGAGGTTTTCCCCACAGACTCATGGCCGAAATACTCCCCTTCCGACCCTACCGGTATACCCGCAAGGCGGGTGAATTGAAGAACCTCGTCACCCAGCCATACGACAAGATCACGCCCGGCATGCAGGCGCGCTATCACGACGCGAGCCCCTACAATTTCGCCCACGTGATTCTCGGCGCCCGCCGCGACGGTGACGGACCGGGGAACGACGTGTATACCCGGGCCGCCGCCTGTTTTGACCGATGGCTCGCCGATGGGATATTAGCTCAAGACCCCAAGCCCGGTTTCTTCCCTTATTCGCAGGAGTTCACCGTCCCGGACACCGGCGAGCGGTTGATCCGGAAGGGATTCATCGCCCTCGGGCCAGTCGCGCCTTACTCCGAAGGTGTCGTCTTCCGGCATGAGCGAACTTTAAAGGGGCCGAAGCTCGACCGTCTGGAACTTCTCCGTCATATACGTGCGCACACGGGCCAACTCTTTTTCTTGTACGCCGACCCCGATTTCGCCGTCGACGCCGTTCTCGAGGAGGCAGCAGAGTCTGCTCCCGAAGTTGAGGTGACGGACGAGTACGAGGTCCTGCACCGGCTCTGGCGGATTTCCGACGTGGCGCGGACCGGACGCATCCGGCAGTTGATGGCGGATAAAAAGCTGCTGATTGCCGACGGACATCACCGCTACGAGACCGCCCTGGCCTTCGCAGAGGAGAATCCGGGACTCGCGGCCGCCCGCCACGTCATGATGACACTGGTGAACCTGCACTCGCCAGGCCTCAAGGTGCTCGCCACACACCGGCTGCTCCATGGGTTGCCAGGGTTCGATTGCGCGGAATTCCTCGCGCGCGCGGGCGGAAGCTTCACAGTACGCAAAGGGGTTTCACAAGACGAGATGAAGCGGTTGCTCCAGTCGCCTGACCCAGCGAAGGTGCGGATCGGCGTGGCCGGCGGCGGCCCTCTGGCATTGCTAGAGAAGGATCGAGGTTCCGGCGAATTGGACGTGAGTGTACTCCACGACAGGGTGCTGCACGAGTTGCTAGGCGTTTCTCCAGAGGCGGTCCGCGAGCAAACGAATACCCGCTACATCCGTGGTCTGGACGCAGCCGTGGAGCAGGTAGGCGAGGGCGCGGTGCAAGCAGCTTTTCTGCTCGCCCCCACTCCCCCCGAGCAGGTGGCCGAGATTTCCTTCGCCGGAGGCGTGATGCCTCAGAAGTCGACCGACTTCTACCCGAAGCTGCTTTCCGGACTGACGACGTACAAGATGGACTGAAACGGAGTAGCGAGCCTGCCTCCCGAGCCGGCCGAGAACCTCCCCCGGCTGCGCACCCGGGCTATCGTTCCAGCGGCAGCGCTACGGCCTCTCCCGTGGCGACAGATCGCTTCGCCGCCTCGATGATCTCCACGACTCCGACATTGATATCGAGGGCGACAAGACCATCAACTTCCTTCTTATTCTTGATCACATCCACCATGTAGGCGATCGGCTCCGAACGCTCACTGGGCAGAGGATCCAGGCGAAGCTGGCGGGTGGGGCCCTTGCGCCCCTGGCGGAGTTCCACACCGTTGCGGGTCATGTACAGGCTGCCCTTGAGCCCAAAGATTTCGAGATCCTGGAAACTGCGCGGCAGATCCCAACTGCCCTCAAATAGGCCGACTCCGTCTTTGTAGGAAAGAATCATCGTCGAGTTGTCTTCCACGCGCGGAAAGATCTCTGGCCGCAGGTGGTTGACATGCGCGTAGACCTTTTCGGGACGGCCTTTGTACCACAGGCTCCACAGGGCGTTGTAACAGCCGAAGTCCATCAGCGCCCCCGCCCCGTTCTTCTCGGGATCGGTGAGCCAGGCGAAAAAGTACTTGCTGCGCACCCCGCTCGAGCCGGGACCGCCGTGGCCGACGATGCCGCGCAGCCGCCAGACCGGACCGACTTCGCCAGAATCGGCCTGCCCCTTCGCAACGTAATTCGACGGCCACCACGCCATCTGGTAGTTGGTCATGACGTGTATGCCGTGCTTTTCCGCCAGGCGCTTCACCTCCAAAGCGTCGCCGTAGGTGGAAGCGAGAGGCTTCTCGAGTATCACGTGAATTCCCCGTGGAGCGCATTCTTTCACGATCTCCAGATGACGGTTGTTCTCGACAAACGCCCAAACGATGTTTGGTTTGGCGGTGTCGAGCATCGCGGCGTAGTCAGAGTAGACGAGCGCATCGGCCACACCCAGCTTACGAGCCTCTTCGACTAGTTCAGGATTTGGCTCGGCGACGCCCACCAGCCGGGCTGATTCGCCGGCCACCATGGTGCTTAGGTGCCCCCAGACATGGGAATGCACCAGCCCGACTACGGCGATTCTCGATTCCTGCGCCACGAGCGGCGTGACAACCATCAAATAAAAAATAAAAGCTACTGTCTTCATCTACTCCGGATCCTACTTCGAGATGGGTTCCCCCTCACCGTAGCATGATGGCCGAGACGACAAAGCGATCGCCGTGACCGCGGCCAGAGGGCTCGTGACTTATGGGCGGCGCTCGTCGAAGTAGTAGATTGTTTACAGTTGGTTCACATCTCCGGCGGGAACCAATCGGAATTGCATTGCAGTTGGTGGTTTAATGATGAGTAACGCGACTTACGCAGGAGGGACATATGAGGACCTTAGAGACCCTGATCGTCTCGGCAGTTCTATTCGCTACCCAGGCCTTGGGCCAGGATCCGATACAGCAGGCTCGTAACTTGGAGGCGGAGGGGAATGCCGCCGCAGCGATAGCGACTCTGCGCGAGGCGGCGTCAAAGCAGGCGGCGACAAGTTCGGAGCTTCTAGCCTACGCCGAGTTTCTCGACCGTTATGGTCATGCCGGAGCACGGGAAGAGTATCGAAAATTGCTCTCCCGCCTCGATGGCCCCGGCTCCGGGCAGATGCGAGCTAAGGCAGCGCGCCGACTCATAGCGCTAGATCTGCTTGCCGGGGACCGCGCCTCGGCGGCGGAGCATCTTAATTCCTTGCGGGCGAGCGGCGCCGATCCGTTTCCGGAGGCGCCAGCGCCAGCCGGGGAATCCGTTGCCGGAACGGTGGAAACCACATCGATCCCCGGCCCGCTGGAAGGATTTGCCCGCATGGCGGCGATCTCCAGCAGTATTCCAGCGGCAGAGATTCTTCCGGCGCTCGCGCGCAACGTCATCATCAGCGGATATCGAGTTGGCGCGAGCTACGAGGGGCTGGAACCAACCGAATATATGAAGCTGCTCAACCGCTACCTCTCGCAGGCCGGAGAGCTGGAAAGCCTGTCCAACGATAGCGGCTTCATAGTGATCGAGGAGTGCGATTCCGCCGAAACCGGAGATCTTCTGCGCGTGCTGGGCTACCGGATGCGCGGAGGATGCGGCAGCGAGGTGATCCTAGAGACGGTGAACGCCTCCCGCGCATTCCTCACCATCGATGCCGGCTTCCCGCTCGCCGAGCTGGAACAGTCCCTCCGCACGAACAGGCCTTTTCGCTATGACTACAATCCGACGCGCGTGCCCGTTCTCTATGGCGAAAACTACTGGGTAGATCAGAAGGAGCGCGACCAGCGGGGAACCTTCCTGAACGCCTTTCTGGCGGATCCGTCACTTTGCCGGCTTTACCTCGCTCTCTCGAAAATGGACCAGGACACGGTCGCCGCTCTGCGCAAGGAAGCGGATCTGGAGACTCTGCGGGCCTTCGCTCACGTACTCGATTTCTTTGGCACATTGTTTGAGATACAAGATGGCCGAGCGGTAGTTCCCGGTGGCGCCACGACAGCCCCGGTTTGGGAAAAATTGGCAGGTGCGTCGCCGAACAAGGGTGGAGAATTCTATCTGAAACTTATCGCCCGCGATGACGGCTGGCTGGCCAGCTACTACGATTCGCTTCACCGCCTTGAAGAACCCGTGCTGCGGTATCTTGCCGACCCGGCCCGTATGGAGCGCTTCTACCTTGCGATTCGTGGCCGAGTTACCAGCCCCGGTCCAGCGCGTCCGGTTTTCCGGTCGAACGCCGACCTGATGCTCCTGGCCACCGGATTGCGTCTGGAACCAGACGGGCGGCCTCACTTGCCGGGAAGCATAGAAGTTTGGAAGAACCTCTTCGCGAACAGCCCTCACAAGGCGTATGACGAGAAGCTGAAGAAGACGGCGCCGCGATGGAGTGACGAAGACGATGTCGTGGAGGCGCTATTCGCACTTTGCCGAAAACTCGTGGAGAATGACCCACTGAAGATCTTCCTTGTGCTGAGCGACATCAACCGCGTTCGCGAGGCTCCGTTGAAACCCGAGACGGCCGACCGTCTCGCTCGCGACTGGGGCACGTTCGGCGATCAGTACTCGCTTTTTGCCGAAACCGGAGCGTTGCGCGACGAAACGATCATCGCCTTTCTGGATTCCGCGGAGGGCGTCAGCGCTATCGGGAATAAGATGATGCGGGCCGATACCGCGGGGGCTCTGCAGGCACTGACCGGCCTGTGGCAGATCGCCGTCCGCCACGGTTCCATTCCGGAGGAGAAGGCGGACCAGGCGCTGGCCGATATCCTCGCTGAATTCGACAAGAAGAACAACCGCCGCGAACTATTCGACAGCATGCGGAATGGCGTGGAGGTGCTGCTGGCGGCCTCGAACCGGCCTCCGCAAAATCCGGCCCATGATCATATTCTGAACGTGTTGGCCGGTGACACGGCGCCAAAAGACGTCGAGACGCACCAGACGCTCGTCGACGAGATGCGGAGGATTTTCCTGGCACAGCGGCTCATTCCCGTTGACGATCTGTTGGAGTTGGCCCGCCATCTCGAGGAACTGGCTAATGGCGGCGAGATGGACACCGCCTTGATCAACCGCCTGCAAACGCGTCTGGATGAATTCGTGCCTCATCGCGAGGGCCTTTCGCAAGTCGAGAAGAGTTCCATCGCGTTCGGCTACTACGCCGAACGCCATCTCCGGAATCAAAGTAAGATTGACGTGCACAAGGAGATTAGCCAGACGATTGGCTCGCCCGACAAGCTCCTGAAGCTCCGGGCGGAGTTAGCGAGTGTGCTGCGGGACACTCTGGTGGGCTACAACTATATTCACTACGCTCCGCCAGGCGCCCAACTGCTAAGGACGAACCCGTTGTTTGTGCGCGGCCATGATTTTCTCGGCGTTGGCGGTGCTGAGGAGACATGGAGGGAGGCGGAAGTCTATGGTACAGGTTGGCCTTCAAGCGCCGGCGGCCGTCTCGTAGGATCGCTTGCGGGCCTCCCCTATGCTCTCGCGCAGGCCGAACAGAACTTCCTGGTTCCGAGAACCGAACAAGCGCTCATCTGGGCTGATCTCGTGCCCCAAATGATGTTGATGGCCAAGGTGCCGCGCTGGTGGAAGACACCGCCGGAATTGCTTCACTGGACCGCCATGCACGTCAGGCTCGGGCGCAACGTTGTGGCCGAGGCGGCGCTCGACGGCGAGATGGAGCAACTGGTGGCCAGTGCCCTGGCGGAACGGGCCTCGCCCGCCCGCTCGAAGCGGGCGCGGCGGGCTCTCCGGAATCGAGACGTACCCGCGGCAATAGAACAGATCACGACCACGGAGCTCTTCGCCATAGGCGCAGACGCTGTGGAGAAAGGAGCAGGTGCGCCAGTGATCAGATCCGAAATCGAACGCCTTGCCAAGGCCAATCCCGAAGCCATAAGCTATAAAGCAGTGTCACGGGCGCTGGGAACACCGAAACCCCGTATTGCTCACTCCTACCGGCCGGAGTTGCTTGATCTGCGTACATTCCCGACGTTAATGGGACACTCCAGCCGGATCATGGCAGAGAGCTGGGAGTCAAACCTGCTCTATTTCGCGACGCTCGCCGACGAGTTGCACTTGCGCCCTTCGCAGCTCAACGTCAAGGTGCCGGAATGGACACAGGCAACTGTCGAGACAATCTTCGCGACACACCTCGAAGATTGGCCGGCAGTGCTGCGCTCGCTGCGCGCGGTGGGAGACCAATTGCGGGCGGAAGCGCGGGAAACGCGAGGCGCCGTCGAGCGGGCGTCGATAGACCGATAGGAACAGGAGGGAGCCTTATGCGAAGAATTCACAGCCTTGGAATAGCAACTCTGCTGACGGGCTTGAGCCTGTTTGCCCCGCCGGGCGTAACCGCCCAGGATGACCGTCCCGTGTTCCGCGCGACTGTCGACATGGTGGTGCACAGCTTCACCGTAACGGACAACAAGGGCCGGTACATAAACGGGCTGAGGCCAGGGGATATCCGCATCTTCGAAGACGGTATCGAGCAGAAGATGGTGACGTTCTCCGAAGGGAACGCGCCGCCGCTCGAAGTGCTAGAGGACGGCTCCACACGGCCTCTCATAGCTGGGCCGGAACCGGCGAAGATGAATGCCCGGGAGGCGCAGACGCTCGGTTCCGAGCTGCGCTCCGACACGTTTGTCGGCACCAACGTCTTCGTTCTTTTCGACACGAGCAACTTCATGTATCGGAGCTTCGTCTACGCTTCGGACGCGATCGCCGATTTTGTGCGTGGCCTGGACCGGGCCGACTCGGTCGCGGTCTATACCTTCAGCCGCAATCTCTCACGCACGGCATCCCTGACCAAAGACCGGAACGCGGCCATTACCGGACTGCGGCGGGCTGTGGCCGGGGATGATGCAGCTCTCTACAACGCGCTGTTGCTTACCCTGCGCGACGCCGCACAGGTTCCGGGACGCAAGGTGATCATCGTCTTCTCGAACGGCCCCGATAACGCCAGCATGGTGGCCCCCGACGATGTGCGGGCAGTGGCCGAGGACGAGGGAGTCCCGATCTACGTCATCTCCACCAACGACGTGAACCGGGACAAGGTATCGAGCAACGTCTTTCGCCGGATATCTACCCGCACCGGTGGCCAGGTCTACTTCGCGAAAACGTGGCAGAAGCAGGTCGAGGCGTTTGAGTCGATCCGTGAATCCCTCGGCAACGCCTATACGGTTACCTACTACCCGGCCAAGAATCCCAATCAGGGCTTCCGCGAGATCGCGGTCGAGATCACCTCGGATATTGCCAAAAAGTACCGGGTTGTGGGCCGTCCGGGGTACCGGCCCCGGCCGTCGTTCTAGCCGTATCACCGGCGAGCGAAACGGCCCGCCCAGCATAGTCCCGGACCGCGGACTCTGCTTTCTGAATCTACGCTGTGTTACAGTGAGTTCTTTGACGGGACTGATGCCGGATGTCGGTACAAATTTTCCTTCGGGGGCAGTTGCACGGAATTGAGGAGTTTCTGGTCTCCCCCGCTCATCAGAGTGAACAGCCGGAAGCCGGAACTCCGACACAAGCGGTAATCGCCGGACGAAGCCGGTGGATCAGCCTGCTGAGTGAAGTGCTCCCGCGCGCCCTGCTGGAGGAGTTGGGTTTGGCCAAAGTGCTGCTCGGCTCGAGCGGCGGCGGCCAGTTCCTATTGGTGATCCCGGATTCAAGCTTCGCGCAAGCCAGCACATTTCTAGAGGCGGTGATCGAGGAAATTCGGCGCCTCAGCGGCGGGCTTCTGACATTGAGCTGGCAACATACCGAGAACCTCGGCGACTGGAGCGTTGTCCGCCGCCGCTTGAACGAAATGGCGGAGCGCCAGAAGCAGCACCCCACCGGAGGCGCTCCGGATTTATTCGAACCGTTTACCCCAGCAGGACCGGTGGACACCGGTGGATACTTCTCCCATACACTGGCTGGTGATCTCCAGGAGGCGAATTCCGTCTCCTGGTCACCCGACTGGCCGGTACGGATACTTCCGGAAGGAGGTAAGTATTCCTGGCCGCTCCAGGAAGGCTCGGATGCCATCGCCATGGCCAGACATGTCGCCCGGGATGATGAATCCGGGGAAAGCGCGGGGCCGGAAGAGTTCGCCGCCCGCGCCCAAGGGCGCAAGAGTTGGGGAGTGCTTCGCGGAGACGTTGACAACTTTGACCTGCGCTTCCGGCAGTTGCCCACGATCGAGGAACACGTGCAACTCTCTCTGCTCTACAAGCGCTTCTTCACTGGCGAATTGGAGGTACTGTGCTCCCTGCCGGAGTTCTGGCGGAAGGTGAGCATCCTTTATGCCGGCGGCAATGACTTCGCCGTTTTTGGCTGCTGGGACGCACTGGTTCTGCTGGCTCGCGAAGTGCAGCGCCTGTTCCACCGGCTAAACGAGGAGAGCCTCAAGGACATAGCGGGTTCGGAAGGGAAAACAATCTCCATGGGCCTGGCCATCGCGCCCGAGATCGATACGCCGCTGCCCGAGATGATTCGGGAGGCGGGCGGCAAGCTGCAACTAGCGAAATCATCCGGCCGTGACTGTTTCCACGTTTTCGGCCACACTGTGGAATGGCGTCAACTGGCTCAAGCGGCCGATCTTCATGACAGTCTCGGAAGGCTGG
Source organism: uncultured Solibacteraceae bacterium (assembly GCA_964468205.1). Classification (GTDB taxonomy): domain Bacteria; phylum Acidobacteriota; class Terriglobia; order Bryobacterales; family Bryobacteraceae; genus CAWELS01. The sequence continues at coordinate 13,787 of CAYXVG010000091.1, forward strand.
TGAAGGAATTTGGCGGTTCCCCTCAGTTGATGGGGGACCTTCTTCGTTTCTATCGTCACTCCGGCAGTGAAGCCGGCAGTTCAGCCAGCGGCAACTTTGACCGTCCCTGGCGCTATCATCGCCGCCTGAGCCTCGTGGCTTCGGGTGCGCGCGACCGTGAATATCAGAAGCTGCGCTCGAAGCTGGTGGTGGATCTCATCGGCAAGGGCGCTGCCAGAACCAGACTTCGTCCCGGGGGCCGGGTGGCCCTGGAATGGGCGAGGTTGTTATCCGAGGGCTGATCCGATGGCGGACACACAACACGAATCGAAACCCCGTGAGGGCAGAGGCCACCGGGATCGCGAGAATCGCGGTCCGCGGGAGCGTGACAACCGGGGCCCGCGCGGCGGGCGCGGCGCGGAACGCGGCGGCCCTCCTGAAATTGACCTGGAAAAGCTTATCGCCGATCCGCTGTATCTGGACAACCAGGCCCACGGCGTGGTCTCCCGGATGCGAGATATGGACTCCGGCACCAAGAGCCAGCTCCGGCGCTTCTACAACGCGGTCCGCCGCGCCTGCCGAGCGCCGGAGAGCGAGCGCCAGCATCATTTCGTGATGCTCCGCGCCCGGCTGGCATATACCATCGCCCGGCATTCGCTGCGAAGCCTGGACAGCCTCGAACGGCTGCTTCTACAGGTGACGAGGAAGAATGACCGGCGCGGATACGAGCGATTCCGCGATCTGTTTGAGGCGATCATCGCATACAACGAGTAGCGAGGGAAACATGAGCGCGCACACCGCTGAGACCGAACTAAAATTCATCGGCAAGTTGATTCTCGAAGGAGAGATGCACTGCGTCACCGGCCTCCATATCGGAGCAGGCAAAGGATCTCTCGAAATCGGCGGAGCCGACAATCCGGTAGTCAAGGACGCCTTTGGGCGCCCCTATGTCCCTGGCAGCTCTCTGCGGGGCCGGCTACGGTCCCTGCTCGAGCAGGCCACCGGGATGGCTGTTCCATCTGAACTCGTCTTCCTTTCAAAGAGGAAGGGACAGGAGGTTCGCATCCACCAGAGCGACCGGCCCGGTGACGAGGTTTGCCTGCTGTTCGGCCGCAGTCCGGGCCGCCTCGAAAAAACGACCGGAGAATCGCTGAACTCGTCGGCGGCGACGCCGGCCAGGCTCGCTGTCTGCGACGCCCCGCTGGACGAAACGAGCATCAGCGAATCTATGCGGGAGAATCTTGACGACGAGCTGACCGAGGTGAAGAGCGAGAATGCGATCGACCGCATTACCTCCCAAGCCAATCCGCGGACGCTCGAGCGAGTTCCCGCTGGGGCCCGCTTCCATGTGCGGATGGTGCTCGATATCCTTTGCGAGGAAGACAAGGCGCTGCTCTCCAGCCTAATGGAGGCGCTCAGGCTGCTCGAAGACGACAGCTTGGGCGGCGGCGGATCCCGCGGTAGCGGCCAGATTCGCTTCTCGGGCCTGGGACTGCGATGGCGAAACCGCGAATTCTACGCGGCCGGGGGGCAGGAAGCCGAACTCATCGCCGACGCCGATATCGCCGCAGTCCAAGCCCTCACCCGCGGCGATGGGTTTACCGAAAAGCTCAGCGAATAGCCATGGACGAAGGCTTGATCGTTCGCCTGCAGCCCACCGGCCCATGGCGTTTTGGCTCCGAATCAGGAGCGATTCGCGAGGTAGGCGAAATCTACCATAGCGATTCCGTTTTCTCCGCGGTGACGCACGCCATGCGGCAACTGGGTGAGCTCGATACCTGGCTGCGGGCAACCGCCGAGGAAGAGGGAGCGCCAGCGGTTAGCGTGAGCTCCTGCTATCCCTGGCAAGACGAGGATTTGTTTGTCCTGCCGCCCCGTCATCTCTGGCCGCCCGTTTCTCCGGCCATGGCTTCGCTGCGCAACGCCCGGTTTCTTCCCATCCGCCTGCTACCAAAGCTCTTTCTAGGCGAGGAACTGCGCGAGGAGCACTGGTCTGTCGACGCTCCCAGCCGCTGCCTGATCTCCCGGCCGCCGGACGGCGCTCCCCGCGGACCTTACCGTACCGCGGTTCGGAGCATGGTCCCTGTCGACCGGTTGAGTGGCCTGGCTGGGCGGCCCCGGCGCGTGGCATGCGTCGAGTTTGGCCCCAACGCGGGTTTATGGCTCGCCGTTTCGTTCGCCTCCCCGGCCGCCCGCGACCGCTGGGCAGTACTTGTGGAAGCTGCCTTTCGCCTCCTCGCCGACACCGGCTTCGGAGGACTGCGCTCCATCGGGTGGGGACGTTCGGCTCAACCCGAATTCACGCTGGGTTCACTGCGAGAACTGCTGCTCCCGGAAATTTCCGGCAAGCCGGCGCCTGTTTCCGAGGAAGGCGCCGAGGGCGCTGCGCGGCCTACCGGCTATTGGCTTCTATCACTCTTCCGTCCCGGCGGTGGCGAAGACGTGAATTGGAACTCCGGAGTCTATTCTCTGGTGACCAGGGGCGGACGGGTGGAAAGCGACGTATCTGCCGGGCAAGAGAAGAAGATGTTGCGGATGGTCGCTGAAGGTTCCGTGCTGGTGGCGGGCAACCCGCTCCATGGGTCTGCTGCCAACGTCGCTCCGGACGGCTTCCCGCACCCAGTTTACCGCTATGGACGTCCGGTAACCCTGCCAGTCCCGCTGGAGGTGGGTAAATGAACTACCAGCTTACTTGTCTCACCCCAGTGCTCATCGGCGACGGTTCGCACCTGTCTCCGATTGACTATATGGTGTGGAAAGATCAGGTGAACGTGCTTGACCAGGCGCGCATCTTCCGGTTGCTGGCCAAGGGACCGCGCTTGGAAAACTACCTGCGGGAAATCAAGCGGGCCGAGAAGCTCGACTTCGCCTCATGGGGCGGTTTTGCACAGAACTTTGCCGGTCGCCGCATCGCGTTCGAGCACCCGTCCTCGGCAAAGTATTGGGAACAGCTCGAAAGTGAATACCTTCGTATCCCAACCTTCACCGACTCCTCGAACGGACCCTTCGTTCCCGGGGCCGCCATAAAAGGGGCTATCCGTACCGGACTGCTCGGCGCCAGGGTAAGCTCGAACGCCCTAAAGGATATCAGCGCCCGCCTCTCGGGCGAGCGTCCGCCGCGCTGGCCGGGGCAACTGCTGGAAGACCGTTCACTGGGCTCCTCCGGAGCGTGCCATCTGAAGCCCTTCATCGTTTCGGACTCGGTGCCGGTAGCCCAGGAGAGCTTGCGTATCTACGCGCTGCGCACGGCCACGCTCGCACCGAAGGGACCGTCGCTCGAACTGCGCTGGCAGCGGGCGCCGCGCGGATCGGTGGAGAGAGACCGTCCGGGCGCCGGGACTCCTGTGTTCGCCGAAATGGCGGCGCCTGGCACTGTTTTCTCCGGCCGCTGGAAGGAAAACCGCTTTTTCAGCCAGCCGGAGGTGGCAAAAGATCTTCGTTGGAAGGAGCCTCTCGACACGACCCGTTTGATGGACTCGGTCAACGAATCGGCCGAGCGGACATTGAAGATCCACCGCCGCTATACCGAGGTAGCCGGGCTGGAAGAGCTGGGTGAGAGTGTGGCCTCGCTGCTGGCCCGGCTGGTTGAGTTGCGCGAACGAAAGAACGGGTGCCTGCTTTCGATCGGTTGGGGAGCGGGGTTCCTGAGCAAATCCGCTGCCGGGAATCCGCTAGACGAGGCGCACCGGGAAATCCTTGCCCGCTTGAGCTACTATGCAAAGGCGATACACAGTGGTCTTCCCTTCCCCAAAACACGCCGCGTAGTGTTTCTCGAAGACCGGCCAGCTGCCCTACCCGGATGGGCGGAGTTGCGAATCTCTTGATGCCACTGGAAGAATCGCCCCGGCAGGCCGATGAGTCAGCATGAGGACGCGAGAAATTGTCGGCTAGCCGACAGCGTGTTAACATTCAGACTAAGGATTGCAGGAGGAGGTTGGCGCTTTGCGCCAGCGTTTGAGGCGTTTACATGTACAACGCTTTCTTTGGCTTCTCGGATAACCCGTTTAATCTGAGTCCGGATCCGGCATTTCTGTATCGCAGCCAACAACACGAAGAGGCCCTGGCGAACCTGATCTACGGCATACAGAGCCGCAAAGGATTCATTGTGTTATCCGGTGAGGTGGGGACCGGCAAGACGACGATGCTCGAATGCCTCAGGGACTTTCTTTCCTACCATCACATTGAATTCGCCACCGTTTTCAATTCCCAGGTGACGCCCGCCGAATTCTTCGAGATGATCGCCTACGACCTCGATCTGCGCTGTCGCGATACATCGAAAACAGAAGTCCTGTTCGCTCTCAATCAGTTACTTCTTCAGGTGGCTAACGAAGGCCGAACGACGACGCTCATTGTCGACGAGGCCCATAACCTTAGTTGGGATGTACTCGAAGAGATCCGTCTGCTTGGCAACTTGGAAAGCCGCCGCGGAAAGTTGCTCCAGATCGTCCTTGCCGGGCAACCTGAGCTTGATCGCAAACTCGACGCGCCCAACCTGCGCCAGCTCAAACAGAGAATCGTCCTCCGCTGCACCCTTCAACCCTTCCGGGAGTTTGAATCCAACGAATACATCATCACCCGGCTGGAGAAGGCCGGAATGAGCCAGCAAACGGTCTTCCCGCCCGATGTGCTAGCCGAGATCCACATGCGCTCCCAGGGTATCCCCCGGGTCATCAACGGCATTTGCGACAACCTGCTGCTTACTGCGTTCGCTATGGAGTCTCGAATCTGCAGCGTCGAAATGCTCGACGAGGTCTGCGATGATATGCGGCTAGAGTGGCCCGGCAAGCGTCGCCGCCGGGTTCAGACCGCTGAAGACGCCTTTCGTCAAGCGCAGCTCCTGCAGCGGGATTTCCCGGGCCGCATCGAATAGTCTCCCCATAGTAGCCCCCGCCAAATCCTCGAATAGGACTTATACCTTAGCCAAAGGGATAAGGAAAAATCCTAATCGTAGTAGGTCTTTGCTCCGAGATAGAATCTAAGAGGTTTTACAAGTTTCTTCTTTGGGTGAGGTGTTATCACTTCGCCAAACTACGTGAAACACCTGAGAGGACCGACTGCAGATGCGAAAGATCATCGGAATTTCAATCATTTGTACTACACTGCTCCTGTTGACTGCGCTCCCCGCGAGTGCAGTCGTGGTGCCTGAGGATCAAGGAATCCTGGCTCTCGGCCCCTGGCCGTATCCTTACCCGGATCCCGACACGAAGGGTCTG
>CAYXVG010000092.1:0-17803 GCA_964468205.1 uncultured Solibacteraceae bacterium
GTCCCCGCCCGCACAACGCCACGCCTACCCATGAAGCTATCCTGATAGGGTGAGTGAAAAACCATTCAAGGACCCCAACATCGGCCTCAACAAGATCTACACCAAGCAAGGCGACGCCGGAGAAACTCGCCTCGCCGGCGGCCAGGTCGTTGGAAAAGATGACCCCCGCATCGACTGCTACGGCTCCGTCGATGAGCTGAACTCGCTGGTCGGCATCGCGGCCATCACAGCGAACGGGCTCTCCATGCGGGAGCCCCGGCTGCAACCGCTCGTCCAATCCCTGCGCCGCATCCAGCACGAACTCTTTAACCTCGGATCCATCCTGGCCACGAAACCGCAGGATGTCGGCCCGCGGCAGCCGCGGGTCACCGATGCCGAAGTCGCCTTGCTCGAGAAGGAGATCGACCAGGCGAACGAGGGTCTGCCGCCGTTGAAGTCTTTTGTACTCCCCGGGGGTAGCCGCCTGAACGTGGAACTCCACGCCTGCCGCACTGTCTGCCGCCGGGCGGAGCGCCTCGCGGTGAGACTCTCCCGGTCGGAAGACGTCCCGGCCGTGGTCCTCCAATACTTGAACCGTCTCAGCGATGCCTTCTTCGTTTGGAGCCGTGGCGTGAATCACCTGCTCAAGGTCGAAGAGACCCTCTGGGATCCGAACGCCTCCGCGTCCGGCCGGGCCGGCTAAGCCGGACACATTGCCTGGCCGCTCCGGGAACCTCGGTCACACCCTTTTGAAATTCTAAGTCCAGAAACTCCAATCACCTGCAGGGGAAGGATCGCTTTGGCCCGATCCTCCCGCCAATAATCGAATCGCAGGCCGGACCCTACACTGTAGTTGGCCCACCCGGTGTTTGATAACCGAATATTGCAATCAGCGCGGACCAATTGGTCAGCAGGCCTGTCCTTTGGCCGGCCTCAGGGTCGGCCGGACAGTCGCCCATCTGCGGCCCGGACGGGCCGCAGCACCATCACCCTCGCCGGAAGAGGACTGGTTCTCGTTGCCGCCACGGTAGCCACTGGCTTGACCCGCGTTCCATGTCGCGGCCAACTTTTGGAAGGAACGAGGCAGTCCGCGAAAGCAAAAAATTCACAATCAAAGCCAAATACGGGTTAAGGCTAATGATTGCAATAGTTTGCCGGGATTTATATTTGCCTTCTCTTCGCCTGTTTCCCCCCGGGAGGACGATCCGGCTCAGTCTTTCCGGACTTTGACAAGGCGGCGGTGAATCGGGATGCCGGCGCCGAACGCGGCTTCCAGAAGCTGATTCAGCTCTTCGATATGCCGCTGATACGACCCTGTGGCTGGGGAGGCACTCGCCGGGCGGCCGGCATATCGGAGCGTTCGCCGGGTGGCGTCGAGCATCGGCTGAACGTACTCGCGGATGAAGCGCCAGGGACCCATGTTCCGTGGTTCCTCCTGCACCCAGATGACATCGGTAGCGGTGGAGTAGCGCTCTAGCAATTCTTCCATCGCGGCGCGGGGAAACGGATAGAGCTGCTCCAGTCTGATGATGGCCACGTTGTCCAATTCCCGCTTCTGCCGCTCCTCCAAGAGGTCGTAGAAGACCTTTCCGGAGCAAAGCAAGAGTCTGCCGACACGATCCGGCCGCTGCCCGGACTCATCGTCGATAAGTTCGCGGAAGCCGCCCGCTGTTAACTCCTCGAGCCGGGAGGTCGCCGCCGAGTGCCGGAGCAAGCTCTTGGGGGTGAAGATGACGAGCGGCTTGCGCGTTCCGCGGCGGTCCGCGCCTCCGTACATCTGGCGCCGCAACAGGTGGAAGTACTGAGCGGGCGTGGTGCAATTGACCACTTGAATGTTGTTCTCGGCCGAGAGGATCAGGAACCGTTCGATGCGGGCGCTTGAGTGTTCCGGCCCCTGCCCCTCGTAGCCATGCGGCAGAAGCATCACAAGTCCGCTCGGCTGGCCCCACTTCTGTTCAGCGCAGGTGATGAACTGATCAATCATGATCTGCGCGCCGTTGCCAAAATCGCCGAATTGCGCCTCCCAAAGCACGAGGGTTAACGGGTCGCCCACGGTGTAGCCGAACTCGAAGCCGAGCACCGCGTATTCACTCAGAGAGCTGTCGTAGACCTCGAACCGCGCCTGCTTCTCGTCCAGGTGCTGCATTGGGATGTATTCCCGGCCGTCGTCGTAGTCGAAGTAGGCAAGGTGCCGCTGGCTGAACGTGCCCCTTGTGCTGTCTTGCCCGCTCAGGCGGACCGGCGTTCGTTCGAGCACCAGGCTCCCGAAGGCGATCGCCTCCGCCGTGGCCCAGTCCATCGGCTTCCCATCGAGGACCGAGCGGCGGCGGTCCAGGAAGCCCTTGAGTTTCGGGTGCAGCCGGAAATCGGTAGGAAACGTCGTGATGCCGTGAACCACCTTCTCGATCGCGACCCGGTCCACCGCGGTCCGCGGGCAGAACGTGGGAATGTCTTCCCCTTCGAGTGTGCTCAGTTCCTGCACCTCGTAGTGAGCCTCCTCTTCGCGAGCCTCGTTGAACCCCTTTTCCAGCCGCCGCTTCAGCTCCTTGCGCAAGGAGGCGATATGCTCCTCATCCACAACGCCCTCGCGGACAAGTTTTTCGCTGTACAGAGTGGCGACTGATCGCTGTTGCTTGATCTTGCGGTAGAGGATCGGCTGGGTGTAGCTCGGGTCGTCTGACTCGTTGTGGCCGTGCCGCCGGTAGCAGAACATGTCGATTACCACATCCTTGCCGAATTGCTGCCGGTAGTCGAATGCAAGCTGGACCACTCGGGCGACAGCCTCGGGATCGTCTCCGTTCACGTGGAAGACAGGCGCCTGCACCATCTTGGCGACGTCGGTCGAGTAGGGCGACGAGCGGGATTCCTCGGGCGCGGTCGTAAAGCCGATCTGGTTATTGATGATGACGTGGATCGTTCCACCCGTGCGATAGCCGTGGAGCTGCGAGAGGTTGAGGGTCTCGGCCACGACACCCTGGCCGGCAAAAGCGGCGTCGCCGTGCACCAGGATGGGAATCACTCGTTTTCGCTCCCAATCCCCAAGGTGGTCCTGCTTGGGGCGCACGATGCCTTCGACGACGGGATCCACCGCCTCGAGGTGGCTGGGATTCGGGGCGACCGAAGCGACAAGCACGTTGCCCTGTCCCGACCGGTGCGTGCCGGCGGCGCCAAGATGGTACTTGACATCCCCGGAGCCCTGCATGCTGTTCGGATCGAGGTAGCCTTGGAATTCGGCGAAAATCTGCGTGAGAGGCTTGCCCACTACGTTCGCCAGCACATTGAGACGTCCGCGGTGGGCCATGCCGATTACGGTTTCGGCGGCGCCGGTGTCGGCAGCGATATCGAGGAGTTCGTGCAGAATGATCGTCGCTGCTTCGGCGCCCTCCAGAGAGAAACGCTTGTGGCCCACGTACCGGGCGCCGAGGAAATGCTCGAACTCTTCTGACTCGAGCAGGCGGTTCAGAATCCGGACCTTTTGTTCCCGTTCGAGCGGCCAGTTGTTGGCCCGCGGTTCCATCCGCTGCTGCAGCCAGCGCTTCTCCTCCGGGTGCTGGATGTTCATGTACTCGCAGCCGATCTTCCCGCAGTAGGTCTGGCGCACCGTTTCGAGAATCTGGCGGAGCGTGGAGACGCGGCCCGGCGCGTCCACGTTGCGGGGCTGGCCAAGAGTGCCGGTTAGGAATTCGCGGTCAAGATCCCACAAGGTCAGGCCGTAGTTCACGGGATCGAGCTCGGGGTGATAACTGGGTTCGGTTCCCAGCGGATCGAGGTCTGCGATGAGGTGGCCCCGCACCCTGTACGCGTTGATGAGTTGGAGGACGGCGGCCTCCTTCGCAATCTCCGCTGTCCGGGTCGAACCGCCAGCAGGCGTCACCGCCTGCCGGTCTTGCTCCCACGGGATCGGATGATGCGGCATCTTCAACGAGGTGAAGATATCCTCGTAGAAGTCTTCCTCGCCTTCCAGGTATGCCTGGACCTGGCCGAGAAAGAGACCGGACTCTGCGCCCTGGATAATGCGGTGATCATAGGTGCAGGTGATGTTCATCACCTTCCCGATGCCAAGCATGGTCCGGGTTTCCGGCGATGTGCCTCTGTACTCGGCCGGAAAGTCGATGCTGCCCGTGGCGATAATCGCCCCCTGGCCTGGCATCAGCCGCGGCACGGAACCAACGGTGCCAACGGTGCCGGGATTCGTGAGGGTGACGGTTGTGCCCTGGAAATCCTCCACCTGCAATTTCCCGGTGCGGGCCCGGGCGACAAGATCGTTAAATGCTTCCAAGAAACGGGAGAAATCCAGAGCGCCGGCGTTCTTGATGTTCGGAACGAGAAGCGAACGGGCGCCGTCGCGGCCGGCCACATCGACGGCGATTCCGAGATTGATCTGTTGGCGGACGAGGCGCTGGGGACTTCCTTCTGATTCCGTGTAGGCATTGTTCAGGCTCGGATTCTTCTGAAGCGCGGAGGCGATGGCGAAGGCTATCACGTGGGTGAAGGAAATCTTGCTCTTGCCTTGCAGCGCCCGGAAGTGATTCAGGATGCGCCGGTTCTCGTCCAGCAACTTCACCGGGAGGGAGCGCTGCGATGTCGCCACCGGAATCGAGAGGCTCGCGATCATGTTCTGCGCCAGCTTGGCCTGGGCTCCGCGCAACGGGACGAGTTGTTCTCCGGGGCCGGGCTCGATCTCCGGCAGGCCGGCCGGCGTGGGAGTGTGGTTCGATTCCTTGGCCGGCGTGGGAACGTGGTCGGCGGGCGCGGGCGCGTGTCCGCCGTTGCCTTCGAATAGCTTCTTCCAGCTTTCGTCGACGGCGTTACGGTCGTGCCGGAAGTGCTGGTAAAGCTCGTCTTCCATCCACTGGTTGAGCTCCGAAGGGAGAGTGGGTTTGTCGGGCATTTGACGAAAACTGGTCCCAGGTACAGGGAACTATCCGCTTATCCTCATGATACCTGAGTACAGCACGGCCGCGAGACCGGCGCTAGATCATTCGTCCCGCCGGGCGTTCCAACAACCCAAATGGTTTGAAAGGAGAAAATTCTGGATGCGCGACTACTTATGACGGTAGGTGATGCGGCCCTTGGTCAAATCATAGGGCGACATCTCGAGGGTGACACGATCACCCGCCAGAACGCGGATTCTATTGCGGCGAAGCTTGCCGGCCAAGTGCGCCAGGATGATTCTCTCCCGGTCTTGGTCAAGTGCAACGCTGAACAGTCCGCTGGGAAACTTTTCGACTACGGTGCCTTGGACTTCGATGTTATCCTCTTTGCTCATTGTCCTCCTACAAGGTGTTGTGCTCTTATCGGGACTACACTTCTCCCATGTGCTCAATTATAGCCCAGCAGCGCAAACCGGCCGTTCGCTCGTGAGACCGGCTGGGGTAGGCCGCCGCTCGTGTCCAAGTCCCCGTCGCGACCCGTCGAGTTGACTCCAGCTCGTCTTCTGCTGCATTTATATGAGGGGACGGCAAAATTTGTCACTCCTCAAGAACAAGACCGTACTGATCACCGGAGCGGGCCGCGGAATTGGCAAAAGGTTGGCGATGGGATTCGCCGCCGAAGGCGGCCGCGTTGGGCTTCTCGCCCGCAGCAAGCCGGAATTGGACCTCACCCACCTCGAGATTGAACACGCTGGCGGATCAGCCATCAAGCTGCGCGCCGACGTCGGCCAATACAGCCAGGTGAAAGCCGCCGTGGACCGCATTGACGCCCATTTCGGCGCTGTGGACGTGCTTGTCTGTGCCGCGGCCTTGCAGGGCCCTATCGGCCCGCTGTGGGATCTCTCTCCGCGTGCCTGGGCCGCGGCGCTCGAGACGAACCTCCTGGGCGTCATGCATTCCCTCCGGGCCGTTCTGCCGAAGATGGTGGATCGTCGATCCGGAAAGATTCTCGTACTGGGCGGCAGCGGCGCGGAACAGTCGCGAGCCAACTTCTCTGCCTATGCCGCCTCGAAGGCGGCCGTCGTGCGCCTCGTCGAAACCGTCGCCGACGAAGTCCGGGATCACAATGTGCAGATCAACTGTATGGGGCCCGGACCCACCTATACGCACATGACCGACTTGATCTTGAAGGCCGGCGAGCGTGCCGGCGAGCGCGACTTTGAGGAGGCCCAGAGAATTCGCATGACCGGGGGCGCCAAACCGGAGGATCAGCTCGCGTTGGCCCTGTTTCTCGCCACCGAAGCCTCCAATCATGTCAGCGGAAAGTTCATCCGCATAACGGACGACTGGAAGCGGAAGCTCAAGGACAACGTAGATCCCGCCCTCTACACGCTGCGCCGCATTCGCTGGATCTAGGCCGGACCGGCGCTCCCTCGCCGCGGCGGTCCGTCCAAGCGGGGCGCCAACTGCGGCGCGGAACCCGGCCACCCAAGCCGGTATTCCGGCAGACCGCTCAAGCCTGGCACGGCCTCCCGCGCTAACCTCGGCGCCTTCGCAAACTTGAACCCGGCCACCCCGCCACGCGCTGGCGGAGGGCCGGCGCTCATGATGCTCGTCCGCAGCCGATCCCGCGGCCGGCCCTGTGCGTGGCGGCGGGCCATGGAGTGCTAGTATCATGAGGCCAGTTGGAGAAATCGATGAAGGCTAACAAATTTGTGTTCGCACTCTTGCTCGCCTCCGCTCTCGGAGGATCTCTCTTTGCCCAGCCCCGGCCGCCCGAAAAGAAGAGACTCCTCGCGATCGGCGAAGCCCAGGGCTTCCACCACGACGCCACGTCTTATGGTCTCGGTACCATCTGGAAGATCGGCCAGGAATCCGGCGTCTACGACACCTACATCAAGACCGATACGGAGCTGGTCACAAAGGAGAAGCTGAAAGGCAACGCCAAGAACCTCGACTTTTTTGACGCCATCCTTTTCTACACGAGCGGCGAACTCAACATGAGCGAACAGCAGAAGGACGATTTCCTGTCGTTCCTCAAGGATGACGGCAAGGGCTTCATCGCCGTTCACTCGGCCAACGACACCTTCTACAAATGGCCCGAATACGGAGAGCTGGTGGGCGGTTACTTCGACGGACATCCGTGGAATCGCTTCGACGCCCCGATCATCGTCGAAGACCGTGACTTCCCGGCCACGAAGCACTTCCCGAAGGAGTTTACCGTCTACGATGAGATCTACCAGGCGAAGGACTTCTCCCGCGACCGGGTGCGCGTGCTCATGCGCCTCGACGAAACGAAGCTCGATCTCAGCAAGAAGGGCGTTAACCGGACCGATAAGGACTTCGCCGTCACGTGGGTGCGCGAGTACGGCAAAGGCCGGATGTTCTACACGAGCTTCGGGCACACCGAAGAGGCCTGGGACCGCCCCGACATCCAGAAGATGTTTCTCGAGGCCATCAAATGGGCCATGGGCATGACCGACGGCGACGCGACGCCACGCCCGCGTCCCTAGCGGCGCCCATCCCTATTCGTACCTAAGGGCCACGTTCGGATCCACCGCGGCCCCACGGCGGGCGCGAAGAAAGCTCGACATGCCTGCGACCATCAGCAGAAGACAGACCGCCAAACCGTAGCTCACGGTGTCATAGGGGCTGACGCCGAATCGCTGGCTGGCAAGGAAACGGTTGAGCACGACGGTGAGCACGAGGCCGGCGCAAAGGCCCAGGATGTCGAGCCGGAGCCCCTCGGCGGCCATTGTTCCGAGAACCAGCGCTCGCGGCGCACCGAGCGCCATTCGGATCCCGATTTCCCGCCTTTGCTGGACCACCGAATAGGACATGAGCCCGTACAGTCCGATCGCCGGCCGTGAGGTTGAAGTCCTGGTTTCGCAAGGCCGCTAGATCGGTAAATACGCTGTTCTGGTCGCGCCAGTCGACGGAACTGAGTTAGGCAACCGACATTCCCTGCATCGCCGGACTGGTTTCATTCAGCACGACAAGCTCCTCCGAATCCGGAAACGGCAGCGGCCGGATCACGAGCGAGTTGACAAGTGTGAGGATCGTCGTGTTCGCGCCGATACCGAGCGCTAATGTCAGGACGATGATCAGACTAAAACCGGGGTTCTTCGCAGCCATCCGCCAGCCGTGGCGGAGGTCATTCAAAAGCGCCATGGACACTACTCCCATCTCGTGGGACACGATTCGCGTGGCGAGAGTGTTGCCTGTTTCTGACTGTTGTTGATTGTCAGCAGGTAAGATGCAGAATCGCGTTTGTGTCCGGCGGTTTCGACTTCAGCGTCTTCACCGCTTCGGCCGTCTTGACGACAACCAACTTCACGTGACGCCGTTTCGCCTCTTCCTTCACTTCATCCGTTATGGGAAGCTGACCCATTGCTCCGGTTCCAATCACCAGTTGCTGGCACTCCCAAGGGATCTCCTCACCCTCCGACAACGGCACGTGGCCGAACACGTCGCGGAGCCCCTTGGACGCCTTCTTCTCGCGCTTGCGGACTTTCCCTCCATCAATGACAACATCCGTGTGATAGGTAACTCCATCAATGGTCAGCGAACCAAACTGATAGGTTCCGATTCTCATTGCCACCTCCTGACGTATTATATGCGCAACAAGGACAATCAGATCCTAAAAGTTTGGAATTTTTGAGGCCGGGAGGCCGGCGGCCGGCCGATGGAGACGTATTCCGGCCGGGATTAGGCTGACGGAGACCTCAACAAGGCCATGATATCCTCGCCGAGCTGGGCGGCCGGGATGGACTCATCGACAAGCATGATCGGGATGCTATCTTTCACGCCGTAGAGGCGCTTTCCGTCGACTGTGGCCAGCATTTCCTCGAGGGGTTCTTTCACCGTGTCGCCGTTTTCGTACTGAACCTGGCCGGCGGCTATCTGCTCGTTGATCTTTGTGATAACAGCGTTATCGACCGGCCGAAGCCGCTCCATCGACATCGGGCAGCAAAGGATTTCAAGCAGATCTTCCTTGACGGGCATGCGTTCTTGGTCTCCTGTTCTTCAAAGCATACCGCACGTGAGCCGGACTGGGGTCCCGCGCTATAATCTCTAGACCGTCTGGGTAACACACGGAAGGGGAACAAATCGGTGAGGGAACAGCAACGAAGTCCTCGTCTCACGACCACGCAGTGGCTGATCTGTTTTGTGGCCGCCCTGGGATTCGCGTTCGACATCTACGAATTGCTCATGCTGCCGCTCATCATACGGCCGGCGATGCTGGAACTGGCCGGGATGAGTCCCGGAACGCCGGAATTCAATCACTGGGTGGGCCTGCTGTTCTACGTGCCGGCCATCTGTGGAGGAGTGTTTGGGTTGCTGGGCGGCTATCTGACCGACCGGCTAGGCCGGAGGCGCGTATTGGTGTGGAGCATCCTACTCTACGCCGGATCGGCGTTCGCCGCCGGGTATTCAACCAGCCTGACACAATTGCTGGTACTGCGCTGCACGACCTTTATTGGAGTGAGCGTGGAATTCGTCGCGGCGGTAGCCTGGCTGGCGGAGCTTTTTCCGAATGCGAAGCAGCGGGAAGCCGTACTCGGCTACACGCAGGCATTCTCCTCGGTCGGCGGCCTGTTGGTGACCGGGGCCTACTTCTTGGCGGTCACCTATGCCGACTCGCTTCCGGCGGTGAGGGATGGGCATGAGGCGTGGCGCTACACGTTGATGTCCGGATTAATTCCAGCGATCCCGCTAATGGTTATCCGGCCGTTTCTCCCTGAATCGCCGGTCTGGCTCAAGAAGAGAGACGAGGGTACGCTGCGGCGCCCCAGTATAGCGGAGATCTTCCGCCCGGAATACCGGCGAACGACCTTGGTCACGGCCCTGATGGTCGCTTGCAGCTACGGGGCGGCTTTCGGCGCGGTCCAACACGTGCCGCGCATCGTCCCGGGATTGCCCGAGATGGCCGGGATGGCACGCACGCAGGTGGAGCAGACAGTCAGCAGCGTGCAATTCTTCCAGGAGATGGGCGGCCTTTCGGGCCGCTTCCTCTTCGCTTTCCTGGCCGTGGTGGTCGTGGCCCGGCGAAAACTGCTGCGCCTATTCCAAGTTCCCGGCCTGGTGCTGCTCCCGCTGGTCTTCGTCTACGCGGCAACAACCGATTTGTGGATGTTGAAGGTGGGGATACTGTTTGTCGGGCTATTGACCGTGGCGCAATTCAGTTTTTGGGGTAACTACCTCCCACGTGTGTACCCCACGCACCTCCGGGGAACCGGCGAGGGATTTGCCGCCAACGTCGGGGGGCGCATGTTCGGCACCTCGGCCGCGTACCTCACCACCCAACTGGCGAACATCACTCCGGGAGCATCGCCGCCCGAGAAGCTGGCTTACGCCGCCGCGATTGTCGGCACCCTCACGTACCTGGTCGGATTGCTGGCAAGCTTTTGGTTGCCCGAACCGGGGAAAGAAGATCTGCCGGAGTAGAGGGCTTTACGGGCCAACCGGCTGAACGAGGGGATAACCCTTAGCGACGTATTCCCTAAGCCCGGCTGAGTAGACCTCGCTATAGCCGTTCTTCTTGAGGATCGATGCGCCGCGGGCCGCCCTTCCTCCGCGAGCGCAGGCGACAACGACCTTTTTCCCGCGGGGAACCTCCTCAAAACGGGCTTCGAATTCGTTGATTGGGATGAGGATGGCTCCTTCGATGGTTCCTGTCTGCGCGATCTCGCCGGTTGTCCGGACGTCGACGAAGACAATCTCTGCCGGGTCGGCCGCGAGAGCTTTGATCTGTTCGGCGTTTAAGGTGTCAACGCTTGGCGCGACAATTGTACTAATTGCCTCTGACGAACAGCTGACAAACGTAAACGCTACTAAAGAAACGACTAAGGTGAACACACGCATCCCTTCCAGTATAGGACAGGCTAAGGGTGGGAGTACGTATAAAAAGTTTTAAAGAATCTAAATTCCCGGCCGATGGATGGGTGAGCCGAAGGGGAGAATAAAGAGTGAATGCCTTCGGTTCGGTCCACGAAACTCGTTATGGCGATACGACTACTGATCATCAACTCTGCCGACGGATTCGACATCTCCGGGACGCTTGCGGCCTCGCTGCGCGGGGTAGCGCCGGAGACGGTGCGAAGCGTGGCGGAAGCAATCGAGCGGCTCCGGGGGAGCAGCTACGACGCCGTGACCGCATTCTTCCCGCTGCTGGACTGGAATGCGGCCGAGTTGCTGGAGGAGATTCAGAGGGTCAATCCGCTGGTTCCAGTGATTATTGTTGATCCGGAGGCCGGCTTGGGCGAGGCCGTGAAGCTCGCTCGTTTGGGCGCATACCAGGTGCTGCCGGTGGAGGTTTCGCCGTTAGAAGCCGGCAGAATCATCGAATCGGCGGCACAGTATCACCGGCAGAGGCGGCAGGCGGTCCTTCCAACGGCCCCTTCGCAGGAGCCGTGGCGGAAGATACTGATTGGCGAGAGTCCCGCAATGCGGAATGTGTTGCACGTGGTACGCCTAATCGGAGCGCGGCGAAGCACGGTGCTGATCACCGGTGAGACGGGCACGGGGAAAGAGGTGGTGGCCAGAGCGATCCACATGGCCAGCCCGCGGTCACACCGTCCGATGGTGGCTGTGAACTGCAGCGCCCTGCCCGAGAACCTACTCGAGGCCGAGTTGTTCGGACATGTCAAGGGTGCGTTCACAGGCGCGGTGAACAACCGGATCGGCCGGTTCGAGCAGGCGAACGGCAGCACGATCTTCCTCGATGAAATTGGCGACATGCCGCTTGACTTGCAGGCAAAGCTTCTTCGAGTGCTGCAGGAGCGGGAGTTTCAACGGCTGGGTAGTTCCGAGACGGTGAAGGTGGACGTGCGCGTCATTGCCGCGACGAACGCGGACCTGGCTGAACGAATCCGCGAAGGCAAGTTTCGTGAGGACCTCTATTACCGGCTTAACGTGGTCCCACTGCCTCTGCCGCCCTTGCGGGAGCGGCTGCAGGATATCCCGCTACTGGTGACGCATTTCATTGATAAGGTCTGCCGCCACGAGGACCTTCCAACCCGGGAGACCGGGCCGGAGGCGTTAGAGCGGCTGGAGCAACACGATTGGCCGGGCAATATTCGCGAATTGGAGAACGCTGTCGAGATGGCGATCGCGTTGAGTGGGGAGCGGAGGATGCTCTATCCGAGCGATTTCCCCTTGCCGCCGATACACGCGGACCGCCCGTTGCGGCCCCACAGTATGCCGGTGATCGCGGTTCCCGATTGCGGGCTGGATTTCGAGAAGACCGTGGGAAGAATCGAGCGGATGATTCTCGAGCAGGCGATGGAGAAGACGGGTGGAAACAAGAAGCAGGCGGCCGAGATGCTGCGGCTGAAGCGAACCACCTTCGCGGCAAAGCTGAGGAGCTTGGGCGCGGCGGTTACCGAGGGCGCGCTGGCGGCCAATTGCACGAATTGAACCGGTCTGGTGGCCGGACGCGCCCGTGCCGGCAGGGTCTCACGCGGCCGGCAGACTTGCTGACGGCATGTGTGAGTAGCTGGCACCTCAATTTTCTAGTAACCAATCGCGGATCTGTTTGGCGGCCGATTTCGCGGCGGAGTGGGCCTCCGGGCTGAGCACATCGCCATGGCCCAGATCGAAAGCCGGCAAATGGCAGAGCCAGGCTTCGCCGGCGAAGCCGTACAGCAACCGCGCCAGGGAAAGCACCTCGGCCGCTTCAACGACATGGCCGAGAGCGCTCCGCGGCGGCGCAGCGTGAGGCTCCAGTTTTCTCAGAGAGATTTCGCTTGCCTCGACGTCAGCGTCGAGAACAAGCACCCGTTTGGCGGCGGCGACATACTCCGCCAGTTCGGGCGTCAATTGCTGGACGTATTTCGCGGTCACGCCCGCCGGAAGCGGCGCCAGCAATTCGAGGACGCGATGAGCGATGCCGTCGTCACGGCGGAGCGTATTGCCAACTGCGATCAGGATTATCATGTACGCGTTAGACGGTCCAGCAACCGGCCGTCCATGCTCCGCAGTTCGATGTGAAGCGGCATCTGCCCGATCGCATGGGTCGAGCAGGAGAGGCAGGGGTCATAGCACCGGATCGCTGCTTCCACCCGGTTCAGCATGCCCTCACTCAGCGAGTTTGGGTTGACGAAACGCCGCGCCGTCTGTTCAACGGCCTTGTTCATGGCGAGGTTGTTCTGGCCAGTGGCGATTAGCAGGTTGGCTTTGCGCACCAAGCCGTTATCGTCGACCTCGTAGTGATGGAACAGAGTGCCACGCGGCGCTTCCGAGCAGCCGATGCCGACATGATTGTTGACGTCCGCCCGTCCCCGGATGTGCTCATCGAGTATATCGGGATCGGTGAGCAGTTCCTCGATCCGCTCCACTGAGTGGAGCATCTCAATCAGCCGCGCCAAGTGGTATAGGAACGATTCGTTGCGTACCACCCAGCGGCGCTCGCGGAATTCCCGCAGTTCCCGATCGGCGAGCGGCGTGCCGGTGGCGTGGACGACGTTGCAGCGGGCGAGGGGGCCCACCCGGTACATGCCGGCCGGGTAGCCCATCGCCTTGTAGTAGGGAAATTTCATGAACGACCACTCTTCGCTCGCCTCGGCAATGAAGGTCTCGTAACGCCAGGGCTTGAGGCCGTCGGCGACAATATTGCCTTCGCTATCGACGAAGCGCAGTCGGCCGTCATAGAAGTCCATGTAACCGTCTTCGTTGATTGTTCCCATGTAGAGCGAGGGGAAGTTGCCGATGTGACGCACCTCGTCGGCGAATTGGTCCAGGATTGACTTGAACCTGCCGAGAGCGATTTCCATCGACTTCGAGGCCTCGGGAATCCAGCCGAGCAGTTCATCCCGCTCCTCCGCGTTAAGGGCTTTCAGGACCCCACCGGGCACTCCCCAGGAAGGATGGATGCGTTTCCCGCCGAGCACTTCGATGACGCGCTGGCCGAACTGACGCAGGCGGATACCTCGGCGCGCGAAGTCCTCGTCAACCGCGGCCAGGCCGAAGATGTTGCGGCTGACGGGGTCCGAATCCATGCCGAGCAGGAGGTCGGGCGAGGAGAGGTGGAAGAAGCTAAGGGCATGGGACTGAAGCACCTGTCCGTAATTCATCAGCCGCCGCTGGTTCTCCGCCGCGGGCGGTATATTCACGCCGAGGATGGCGTCACCGGCCTTGGCGCTGGCAAGGATGTGGCTCACCGGACAGATGCCGCACACCCGAGCCATGATGCCCGGCATTTCGTAGAAGGGGCGGCCCTCACAGAACTTCTCAAAGCCGCGAAACTCGACGACATGAAACTGGGCCGACTGAACAGCGCCAGAGTCATCGACATAGATCGAGATCTTGGCGTGGCCTTCGATGCGTGTTACGGGACTGATTTCGATGCGGCGGGCCATGGCTTATCCAAACCTCTTTGTCGTTTGTGGCTGTTGTTTGCCGTCGAGCAGATCCCAGAGTAGCTGGCGAATCTGATCCGCCGACGGCGGGCAACCCTGCAGGAAGTAATCCACCTTGACGACCTCGTGAACCGGCCGCACCTTGTCAAGCAGAGTAGGGACGATGTTGTTACCGGACGGAACGCCGACGATGGTTTGCGACGTCTCGCGGTAGGCGCGATCCAGTACCTCCTCCACGCCGAACATGTTTCGCAGGACCGTGACATTGCCGGTGACGGCGCAGTCGCCGAAGGAGACCAGAATCCTGGTATTTTTCCGGACGTGCTTGATATGTTCCAGGTGCTCGGAGTTGGCGACTGCTCCTTCGACGAGGGTGACGTCCACCTCAGGAAATTCCTTGTTGTCGACAACCGGCGAGGACACGATTTCGGCGCGTTCCGCCAATTCGAGCAGATGTTCGTCGAGGTCCAGGAAAGACATGTGGCAGCCGGAGCAACCGCCGAGCCAGACGGTGGCGATGCGCGGTTTGGGCGCGGGGGGCCGTTCGCTTACCGGATCCATTCTTTCTTCTCCCTTGCTGTGACGATGTATTTCAGGAATCGCCGGTCCTTACGCGACTCGGCGACGGATTTGCCTTTTTCAAAGAGAGCGCCGGTGGGGCAGACCTGGATGCACTTGCCGCAGGAGGTGCAAGTATCGGACTCGCCCCAGGATTGACCGAGGTCCGTGATGACAGTCGAGTTTGTGCCGCGGCCGCGGACATCCCAAGTGTGCGCTCCCTCAACCTCGTCGCAGACCCGGACGCAGCGGGTACACAGGACGCACCGGTTATGGTCCACCCCAAAACGGTCATGCGAGGTGTCCACACCCAGCTTCGGGAACTGGTAGCGGAGGTGGATATGATCGATTTCGAGATACTCGGCGAGATCCTGCAGTTCACAGTTGCCGTTTTGGACACAAACGGCGCACTGGTGGTTCCTTTCGGCGAAAAGGAGTTCCACGATCAGCTTGCGGTGCTGTTTCAGCCGATCCGTATCGGTGTGGACCACCATGCCTTCCTCGACCTTTGTCATGCAGGCCGCCGCGAGCCTCGCCTGGCCTTCGACCTCCACCAGGCAGAGGCGGCAAGCGCCGACTTCCCCGAGACCGCCCAAGTGGCAGAGCCGCGGAATCCTGATCCCGTTATTCCAGGCGGCATTGAAGATCGACTCGCCTTCGACGCCGGTAACCATCTTGCCGTTGATCGTCAGAGTTTTGACGTTCATGGTGCAACTCCTGCGGACGCCTTGATTCTTGCGTCGTATTCCTCGCGGAAGTATCGCAACGTTGTCATGACCGGGTTGGGGGCGCTTTGCCCCAGACCGCACAGGCTGGTTTCGCGCAGCAGCGTGGAAAGCTGCTCGAGCATGTCGATGTCCTGTTCGGACCCCTCGCCCTTGACGAGCCGAGCGAGAATGTCGTGCATTTGGACCGTTCCGGCGCGGCAGGGGGTGCACTTTCCGCAGGATTCGTCCATACAGAACTCCATGAAGAACCGGGCGACATCCACCATGTCAGAGGATTCGTCCATGATAATCATTCCGCCGGACCCCATGATGGAGCCAATTTTCGCCAGCGATTCGTAATCGACCGGGGTGTCGAGCAGGTCCGCTGGGATACAGCCGCCAGACGGTCCGCCTGTCTGGACTGCTTTGAACTTCGCGCCGCCGGGAATCCCGCCTCCGATATCGAAAACGATGTCCCGGAGCGGAGTGCCCATCTCGACTTCGATGAGGCCGGTGTTTCGGATTTTGCCGGCGAGGGCGAACACCTTGGTCCCTTTGCTCGATTCGGTACCGATCCCGGCGAACCAGTCTCCGCTTTGGTCAATGATGGGGGCGATGTTGGCGAAGGTCTCGACGTTGTTGATCAGTGTCGGTTTGTCCCACAATCCGCGTTCCGGGGGATAGGGTGGACGTTGGCGGGGCTGGCCGCGTCCTCCCTCGATGGATGCGATGAGCGCCGTCTCTTCCCCGCAGACGAAAGCGCCGGCCCCGATGCGGAGGTCGATGCGGAACTGGAAGCCGGTTTCAAGAACCCGATTGCCGAGAAGGCGCTCGCGTTCCGCCTGTCTGATGGCGTTCTGCAGCCGCTGGATGGCCAGCCCATATTCGCCGCGCACGTAGATGTAGCCCTGGCTTGCGCCGGTAGCGTAGGCAGCGATGGCCATGCCTTCGAGCACCCGGTGCGGGTCGCCCTCGAGGATGCTGCGATCCATGAAGGCGCCGGGGTCGCCTTCGTCGGCGTTGCAGATAACGTACTTGGTTTCGCCAGGCTGCCGGGCCACCAACTCCCACTTCAGGCCGGCAGGATAACCCGCGCCACCGCGGCCGCGAAGCCCGGACTTCTTGATTTCCTCCACCACTTCGTGGGGAATCATTTCGGTGATGGCGTAGGCGAGCGACTGATAGCCGCCGACAGCGATATAGTCCGTGAGCCGTTCCGGATCCATACGGCCGGAGTTGGAGAGGACGATGCGCCGCTGGCGCGCGAAAAAGGGCGCTTTGGTGTCAGCCCGCTTGATCTTGAGCTTTTCTTTCTCGCTTTCATGCCTCGAAACCAGGGCGGGAGCATCGTCCGGCGTGATGTCACCATAGAGAGCAGCGTCAGCCTCGCTTCTGACCAGCGGCCCCCGCGAGCACAACCCCATGCATCCCGTGCCGCAGACCTCGATGCTGCCTTCCCTGCCCGCGGCCTTGATTTCGTCCTCGATCGCCTTTTTCACGCTGCCGGCGCCGGATGAGACGCAGCCCGCCGCCGTGCAGCAGTAGATGCGGTTGTCGAGCCGCTTCTGCCGTCCGAGTTCTCTTGATTGCCGCTCGTTCAGTTCTTCGACTGTCATCCCGTTTGCTCCTCGGTTTACTCGATTCCAATGCTATCGAGATCGTAATCCAACTGGTCCGGTGTGACCCGGCCTACGATCTGGCCGTCTTTGATCATCGCCGGTGCGAGACCACAAGCGCCGATGCATCGCGCGGACTCGACGCTGACCTTCCCATCGGGACTTGTCTGGCCTGTCTTCGCGCATCGCCGCTCGAGGGTCTCGATCAGTCCCAGCGCTCCCTTCACGTAGCAGGCAGTGCCAAGGCACACAATATAGGAATGCTCGCCCTTTGGCTCCAGGGAGAAAAAGTGATAGAAGGTGGCCACTCCCAATACGCGGCTGGGAGGTAGCTTGAGTTTCCGAGCGATCGTCCTCAGGAGTTCCGGGGAAAGGAAGCCGTAGAGTTCCTGCGCCGTATGCAGAACCTCGATGAGCGCGTCGCCTGAATAGTGATGGCGCGACATAGCCCGCTCCAAGAATCGTTCGCGGTTGTCCTTGACCGGCTTGTCAGACTGTTTGGCTTGTGTCGTAGTCGGCATTCAGACTCCTCGGTTTGCGGAACTGACAGAAGGCAATTTCCGATGACGGTCCCCTCGAGCGTCGCAGGCGGGCTGCTTGCCCGACATCTGTTATCAGAGGTTGCAGGCGCCGGATCTAACTTTCCCGTCAGTTGAGGCTCGTTACTCTCTTCCGATTGTAGCGTCCCGCGCAATCTGCCGGCTTAGCAG
>CAYXVG010000093.1:0-17482 GCA_964468205.1 uncultured Solibacteraceae bacterium
ACTCCTGTTCCCTTCCAAAACCGCATCGGATCGCCAAACCCGACGCCTTGAAATCCCCGCCCGCAGGGCGGAATACTCGCTAACGGAAAACACCAATTCTCCCCCTCCCACTGAACCGGGACAGCTACGGGTAGGTCTACACTTGGCGACAAGGGGAGAGTTATGTCTCCAAGTCCCGATTCCCGATGGCGGGTCTGCGCTATAGTAGTTAATATCACTACAGTGAGGAGACCAGCATGGACAAAGCAGTTTCGGCGGCGGACGCCAATCGCCGTTTCTCGGAACTCTTGCGAACGGTGAAGAAGGGTCGAAGCGTCATCGTGACGAGTCACGGCAAGCCCGTGGCCAAAATCACGCCCGTCGTCGAAGACGAGCGGGCCGTAACGGGGGCTCGCTCCGCCCTTTTCGCCCGGCTCCGAAGAGAACGCGCTGTGAACGTCGGCCGCTGGACGCGTGACGAGCTGTACGACGACGCGCGATGAAAATCGCGTTGGACACCAACGTCCTGGCCTATGCCGAGGGCGTCAATGGAGCCGCCATGCGAGACAGGGCGCTGGAGCTGATTCAGCAGTTGCCGCCAGGGGTTGTCGTCCTCCCGGTTCAGACGTTGGGCGAGCTGTTTAACGTGCTCGTCCGAAGAGCCAAGCGGCAGCCAGCGCGGGCGCGGGCAGCCGTGCTGAGCTGGCGCGACGCGTATCCCGTGGTTGAGACGTCCGCCACCGTAATGGTCAACGCAACGGATCTGGCGTCCGATCATGGCCTTACGATCTGGGACTCGGTTGTGCTGGCGGCGTCGGCGGAAGCCGAATGTCGCCTGTTTCTATCGGAGGACCTCCAAGATGGTTTTACCTGGCGAGGAGTCACCGTAACCAGCCCGTTTGCGCCGGTGCGTCACCCTCTGTTGGCGGCGTTGCTCACGGAACTCGATGAGTGATCTCCAGCCAGGCGCGTCTGGTATTGCTCCCCGTAAATGCTGGGCGACCAGGCAGCCCGTGGCAGAAGTGCCCATTTTCAGGCGCCGGCGGAAGTGGGGCGCAGTCGGATAGTGAATGTGGCCGCGCCGAAGAATGAAACGATAGCGGCTATTCGAACGCCGATCGCGGCCTGAAGAGCCCAGAATCGTCGTCTGAGGCGCCAAATCTTCGCGTAATAAGTGAAATTGGACTCCGCAAGCCCCTGTAGCCGACGGGGCTTGCCCACTTCGATCATTTTTCGCATCACCAGGGCAAGATTGAATCCGGCCGCGTGGATGAGCAACCGCTTGAGGATGTTTTCCCGGCCCTTCAGATGCACTCGCCTCATGCCGCCGGTCTCGTACAAGTGAGCGAAACTCCTTTCGGTTAACTCGCATCGCAGCTTCTGCAGCCGTTTACTTCTCTCTCCCCGTACCCGCCGCCGATTCGCGTAGACCCGCTGCTGTTCCACCCGCTTGTCCTGCCAATGCCGTCGTCCTCGATCTGGCTCCGGGATGTAGCTTCGGATACCCTGTCCGTACAACTGCTTCAGCACCGCGCCGCTGTGATAGCCCTTGTCGGCCACCGCCTCTTCCACGCCTCGCTCGTTGATGCTCCGGACCACCGCCTGCGCTTCTTCCAGCGTCTGGTGAATCGTCGTCGTGTCGCCTTCATCGGCCGGCTGCAGCGTCACCGCCAGCAACGCCCCGCTGCTCAGATCCACTGCGTGCTCGGCCTTGTGCGCCAGGTGCGTTCGTCCATCCTTCATCTTGGTGATCCGGGCGTCCGGGTCGTGCGGATGCTTCCAATCCTGGTTGGAGGCCTTCTTCTTCCGCTTCCGGTCGAAGCGGGCCAACTGCTCTCGCGTCGGGTTCTCGATCCCAGCAGCCTCGGCCAGTTGTTTCAGGTACTCGTCGTAGCGCTGTCCAGTATCCTGGCGGACGATATTGCGGAGCGCCGCGTTGGCCTCCAGCGTCGTCGCATCCACCGATACCGTTTGCCCCTCCAGCAACTTCTCTTCCAACAGAACCTCCAGCACCCACCGGAACACCGCTTTGTGCGTCGTCAGCCAAAGCAACCGCCGCGTTCGCGAGAGGGTGGAATGGTCCGGTGTGTTTTCGTCCGGAGCATATCCGAGGAAGTGCCGCAGCGAGAGCGAATCCGCCACCCGCCATGCGATCCCGCGTTCCGACTCCAGCCCTTCGAAGTAGCCGATCAGCAACAAGCGGAAGTACACACCCGGGGTAATACTGGGACGCCCGAGAGATCCCTTGTAGTAGCGTCGGCAGAGGTGCTCCACACGGCGGTCGAAGTGGCGCCGGTTGAGAATCTCATTCAGCCGGTCGTAGAAGGCATTGGCCGGTGTCCGGACGATATCACTGCTGGCGACCCATAGCTGCTGCTGCCGCTCGCTAGGGCGAAGCCGATTGCGGATATTGCGGACAGCATAAACGACCTCAGGTCCAAGCTTGCAAAAATCGCCCCTTACGCGCGCGTTATTGAGCCGTACCGTGCATTTGAGATTATTGAAGCGACGAATCCAGAGGCGAAGTAAGTGGGGAGCAAACGACGGCGGGATGAAGGAAGACCTTAGCCCCCACCCGCCGTCTTCCTTTTTGCCGGACTGCGTTGTTTGAGGCTACCAGCCCGCACCCACCTCGATTGTTTCATCGGTGTTGTTCCGTAACCGGCGGACGCTTCTTCACCGGCGCCAACGGCGAATCACCGGATCCGCTCACCGACGATCAGGCCCTCTACATCGACGGCCCCGACGGCATCCTGGTCGTCTGCGGCTGCGCCCATTCCGGCGTCGTCAACACCCTCGACCATGTGGCCGAGTTGACTGGCGCGGATCGCATCCACACCGTGCTCGGCGGTTTCCACCTGCTGCGCGTCAACGCCGAACGTCTTGACCGCACCGCCCAGGCCTTCGAACGTTACCGGGTGGAACGTCTGGCGCCCTGCCATTGCACCGGACCCCACGCCTGCGGTTATCTCCGCCACGCTCTTCGTTCCCGACAATCATCGTCACGCCGCTGGCATACTCACACTCGAAGTCGAACTCCGTGGCCGTGTTGTATACCGGATGGTCGGCGAACCTGCCGTGCGCGTGCCGGATCGCCACCGGACCCGAGGTGTCGCATCCCATCCCCCACTGCGCGATGTCGATATGATGCGCCCCCCGGTCGGTAAGCTGGCCGCCCAAGTTGTCCAGCACCCAGCGGAAATTCACCCCGACCCGCGCCGGGCAATAGTCGGCTTCCTTCGCCGGCCCCAGCCAGAAGTCATAGTTGAAGCCCTCCGGCACGGGGGCCGTTCTGGTCTGGCCGGCGACCTTGCCAAAGTCCGGAGTCCCCCCCGGCAGCCCGGCCCGCACCGTATGCACCTTGCCGAGCCGGCCGTTCAGCGCCAGCTCGCAAACCCGCCGGAAATTGCGGTCTAAACGCTGCTGGCTGCCTGTCTGCCAGACGATCCCGGCCTTGGCCACCGCATCCGACATCGCCCTCCCGTCAGTGACAGCGGCTTTTGTCCGAAGATGTGTTTGCGGGCCCGCGCCGCATGGACAACGTTCAACGCGTGCCAGTGGTCCGGCGTGCCAATGTAGACTGCGTCGATTTCCTTGCGCGCCAGCAGTTCCCGCTAGTCTTCGTAGGCATCGCAAACCTTGCCCCGGTAGAACCCATCCACCAGGCGCCGCGCCGGTTCCCGCCCCCGGATTGAGCCGTCCCAATAGCCCGGGCCTTCCCGGTTCACATCGCAAACCGCCACCACCTTGACCCGCTCATCATCGAGGAACCCCTGGATGTTCCCGTATCCGTTGTTGCCCGTCCCGATAAACCCGATGGTCATCTTCTCGCTTGGGGCGGTTGCACCGAACACCGCTGACGGCACGATCGTGGGCGCCGCTACAGTCGCGGCCAGTTGTAGAAAGGTCCTGCGACTCGGCATCGATGCTATCCAGTCCACTCAAGCGGATGCCGCGGTGTCATAGCTCACCGCCTCATGAGCGTGGGCGAAATTATCCGGCGGCCTTCGCGCCTACTTGCTAATCCGATACCGCGTCCGATAGCCGAGGATCTCGGCCGCGGAAGACTCCAATTGAATTTCCACTGTGTCATCGGCCTGTTGGGGAAGCCGTAAATCAAGGCTGTAGTGGTTGACGACCCTCCGCATCATCGCCTCTATCGCACCGGAGATCTCTGCGTTGGATCGGCAGAATACGGCGTCGCCGCCGGTGCGGGTCGTCATCTGCAGAATGCCGTTCTGATAGGCTACATCGGTCCGACCGGTCTCGTAGTTCAAGTGGACCACGAAGATCGGAGCCTGGCTCGCGCTGAGCTTGGCGTCGAGCCGCGAGATTCGGTCGCGCACCAGGGCTTCCGGAAAACGCCGGCTCATGTCGCCTTCATCGCTCCGGTTGACCACGGGGTTCGTAAAATCCTCGCGGTACTCATCAATCTCGGAGTCGGTGACGTAGAAGATGGCGATTCGCACGCCTGTGTCCTCGATCAGGGAATCGGCAAGCGCCGAAACCGGTTCGATCGTCTCCAGCAGTGCCGGCGTACCGCTGATGGAGAGGTTATTTACGGCCTCGATGGCCGCGTCACGGTCGTCTGTGGGGTCCCCGAGAACGCGCAGTCCGTTTTGGGCCTGCATAACGCCTATGTGAGCATTCACGGGCGCCTCGGAAATCGCCCGGACGAGTCCGCCACGGGCCATGTCGATCTCATTGAGATCCTCCGTCAGGTCCAGTACCAGCAGGATCATGAGATCGTCATCGGGGGTTTGCAGACGAGCGATGCTGGCCGGGCGGCCGCCGATGGTCGCCGTCAACGCGCCCGCCTCCAGCGATTCGCCCGAGGCAATCCAGAACGGAACACGGATGCGGTCCGGTTCGGTTGGCCGCGGCTCACCCGCGAGCAACTGCGCCATCAGGAGGAGTATGAGTGTGATCCGCATATCGTCAGAACGAGAACTTCAGCCCAAGCTGGATAACCCGGCCGCCCCGCGAGCCGATGATCCGGCCGGCGTTCGCGTTCGGAGATTCCAGGGTGCCGATTTCGTTGTCCGGGTCGTTCCAGTTGGCGTGGTTGAGGAAATTGAGCGCCGTACCGACGAATTCGATCTCCCGCTCCGAAGAGAGCCGGAAGCGCTTGGCTACCGACAGATCATGGTTCTGGCGAATCGGGTTTCGTAGCGTCGGATGGCTCCGGGGCACATTACCGGTCGTGAAGTCCGGCGGATTCGTGAACGCTTCCGGATTGAACCAGCGCTCAGGCCCCGGAGTCTCAACCTGCGGGCTGATGCCTGGAACGGCATTGACATACAGCGAGTCGACGACGCCACCGGTGTTGTTGAACTGGGCCTGGAGGCTGATGGGATCCCCGGAGTCGTAGGAACTCATCCCGCCGATGGACCACCCGCCCAGGGCAATGCCACGCCATCCCCCGCCGCTCAGAAACGGCTTGCCCGGACCGAAGGGGATTTCATACATGTAACTCAGCGAGAATTCGTGCGGCCGGTTGTAGTAGGCCAGGGCCCATTCGTTTTCGCGGTTGTAGTAGTCCTGGAGGCCGTCCCGGCCGCGATAGTTGTCCGTCAGCTTCGAGTATTCGTAGGAGAGACGGAGCGATAATCCCCCGGACGAGCGTTTTTCGACATTGAGCTCGAACTGGGTTTCTCTGAAATCGCCAACCGCCCACAGGCGGCTGACATCGAACTTTCGGTACTGCGGGTAGGGCCGCAGCAAGCGATTGAATTCGTCGTCATACAACAGGTCCCGATGCCGCAACGCATCCAGCGGGATCGCATTCGGCTGGGCGCCATCGCTATCCGCGTTCCGGTTCCATCCGTGCATGAACTCCAGTTCAGCCGAAACGATAATGTTGCGAGACAGTTCCCGCTCGATGGAAGCCCGATAGGATTGTTCAACCGGCGCCCGGCCCGATCTATCAACCAGATCAGCCCCGGTATCATTGGCGGCCTCCGGACGCAGATCGGGTGGTGGCGCGGGAGGCGCTGGAAGCCCGTTGCGCAAGATCACCGCCGGCTCCAACTGTTGATTCTGCGTGATGTAGGTTGGCGTCCCGTTGAACCCCTGTGTACCCCAGTGGCCGTCTGTCAAGTCATGGTCGTCAAGCTCCCGCCGGAAGCGAGCCCGAATCACCGTTCGAGAATCCGCAAACGGGCTCCAGGTCAGACTGATGTAGGGATTGAGATTGTAGCGTGTCGGCTGAAAGGTCCGGCCGTATCCATCCCGGTTTGCGAACACAAGCGCCCCGGGCCGCCCGTTCTCCGGATTGATCGCGTCAAGGTCCACGGTCGATTGCCGGTCAAACTTCTCAATCCGGGGCTGGGAGACCTCGAGGTTGATGCCGAAAGACAAAGTCAGTCTGGAATGAACATTCCATTCGTCGGAAGCTCCAATCTCCCAGTTCCGCTGCCGCCAGTAGGATGGGTGTTCCACCAGGCTGCTTTCGGCGCCACTGGAAAGCCCGAGCATGAAGCTTGAGAAAGCGTGTCCGGTGTTCACGATACCTGGAAGGCCGGTGAGCCCCGCATTGAACTTGTAGGATCCGGCGGGGTATCTCGGATTCATGTCGTTGGTCCATTCGAAAGCGAACTGGCCCTCCAGTTGGAAACTGTGGTTCCCACGGCGGAAGGAGATGCCGTCCTCTATCTCGAACTCACCACGGGATCTCCGGGAAACCGGAAAGCCCCGGCCCATTTCGAGATACGGCGAAAAGGACAGTTTCGGAAACGTCTCTTCCAGATCAGCCGCTCCTGAGTAGTTCTGATAGATGCTATTCGAGGCCCTGATCCGAAGCGAGTTCACACTGTTCGGAGAGATTGTGAGCACATGATCGAAATCAGCTCTGCGCGTGCGATTGTCGCGATCCGCACCATTCGGATTGGCGATAGTCTCGTAGACCTTGGCCGGCCCTAGGAGGCCGTTGGAGAGGCTGAAGCCAAAGCCGAACCGGTGGCGCTTCCGGAAATTGTGATCAACCTTTGCGCGGAGGCCATCGGCGTTATTCGTAGCTGGGTTGAAGCTGGTGAAGTTGTTCTGATAGAAGGGACCAATGGCGATGTTCGGCGCGGGGTAGTAGCGCATGGCGTCCAGAGCTACCGGGTCGAGCCGGCTTTCTTGGATCCGGTTCCCTGGAAACAGCCCACGATAGTACTGCAGATTGCTCTCCGTGACGTCCCGGCTTGGATCGAAGTCGGGATTGACCCGGGTAGTGG
The DNA here is from genome assembly GCA_964468205.1 of uncultured Solibacteraceae bacterium. Lineage (GTDB taxonomy): Bacteria > Acidobacteriota > Terriglobia > Bryobacterales > Bryobacteraceae > CAWELS01. The sequence continues at coordinate 7,200 of CAYXVG010000093.1, forward strand.
CGGGATCGTAGATCCGCAGAGATGCGCCCGCGTTGTCGACGGTCTGCGAGAAGTCGCCCTGGCGTTCCCTCATGGTAGCGATGGTTCCCAGGAACGACTCGCCCTGCTTCTCCCGCACCCCTTCGAAAGTCACCGTGAAGAACGTCCTGTTGCCGCCGTGGTACAGCTTTGGGATGATCACCGGCCCCGAGACAGAAAAGCCGTACTGGTTGCGCCGCAGCATCCCCTGGTCGCCGCCGCTCTGCGTGACTTCGTGCGGAACCGCGTCGAATGAGTTGTTGCGGAGGTTCCAGAACAGGCGGCCATGCCAGGCCGACAGCGGACTCGGGCGCCGAACGGTCCTGGGGCTCTCCAACCGAAAGCCGCGTTCCCGGGTCCTCAGCTTGAACTTCTCGATCGCATCCGCCATTTGGGGCTCCGCTTCCTGCGCCAGACAGATGACGGGCAGCAACAGGAGCAGAATGGGGCCGTTCCTCATACCGTGGAATAAAGCACGGTCGGGTCCATTCGGTCCGGCGCCCGTTATCAACAACTTCGCGTTGGGCGGATCCTCCGTCTCGTGAGTAATGCGGACAGCCGATGTGCGAAATCCGCCCGAGCCTGGCAGCCCGTGGCAGAAGTTCCGCGGATCGTGCGAGTTCTACCACGGGCGACCAGGCAGGAGTCAGGCGCCGCGGTGGCATTCAAGTCCGTTCCGAATGAGCGTTCCCACTGGAGCGGGGCAACGTTTGCCCCGCGCTCAGATGCGGTCGTCATCCACGGCCCGCGAGGCATTCATTTTTGAGGACGAGGTGCTCTCATGGCATCACAACAACGGCTCCGCAACGTCATTCTGCCGGAGACGACGGTGGCCGTGCTCGACAAGGTGGCGCCCAAGGGCAACCGCAGCGCCCTGATCGATCGCGCCATAAAGCACTACGTCAAGAGCCAGGGCCAGCGGAACCTGCGCGAGCGGCTTAAACAGGAAGCGCTCACCAATGCGGAGCGGGACTTGGCGATGGCCGCGGAGTGGTTTCCTTTGGAAGAGGAAGCGTGGCAGGCTGCCGAGGGCCCGAAGAAGAAAAGATAACGTTCCCGCGGCGAGGCGAGATCTACCTCGTGCGGTTCGATCCCACCGCGGGACACGAGATCCAGAAGACGAGACCGGCGGTCATTGTCCAGAACGACGTTTCCAACCGATACAGCCCCATCACCATCGTCGCCGCCATCAGTTCCCAGTTTTCCGATCCGCCGTTCCCCCGAGAGGTCGTGATCGAGCCGGAAGAGAGCGGCCTTCCCCGACGTTCCGCCGTCATCCTGAATCAGATTCGCCCGGTGGACCGCCAGCGGCTCGCTCGGCGGCTTGGCGGGCTTTCCCGCGAAAGCATGCGGCGCGTGGACCGGTCCCTGACGATCAGCCTGGGCTTGGTGGAGTTGTAAGCGGACAAAGCGCTGCTTCGTGGGGGCAGTGCACTCAGCACGGCGGGTTGTCCCCGCCGGCCCGCACCCGAGCCCTCGCGCCGGGGAGTTCCTCGACGAACCCGATGTATCCCTGGGGAACGCGGCGGAAAACCGCTGTCAATTCCAAATCCATCCCCGCGCCTCCCCATCCATGACAGCCGCGAAGGGGACTGGCCGAAGGGGCCGTCCCCGTCGGCCCGGACCGGGAAGTGCATTGGCGGCGCGGAAACCCGGGTCATGGCGAGCGGTCGAGCCGGACCAGACAAGCGGTTCGGCCAGCAGGGCGAAATCCCCACCGAGCACGGCTCCTCCGCCGACGGAACGTCCCGCCCCCCGGCCTTATTCAATGGCGATGGTAGCGCCGGAGCGGGTTTCGATTCCTCCGATTTTGAGTTTGAGCTCGACGGCGGAGCCGGTTGGGGCGTCTTCCGGGATCTGGATGTTGACCTGGAGGACGCCGGAGAAGATCATGCCGCTGAAGACGACGTTGGCCGGAATGCCGCCGACGGTGGCGGTGACTTCAAGCCGCGGGGTGGGGAAGAAGCCTTCGGGGGGGTGCTGGCCGTCGGTCATTCCGGGATCGGTGAGGCCGGCGCCGCTGGCGAACATGGAGACGAACGATCCGCGGGCGGCGGGGTTGTCGGGACCATTGAAGGTGAAGTCCTGGTTGCCGGCCCATGCCTGACCGGGCCCGAATTGCCGGGTGAAGATGCCGGGCGCCGCGGGAGCCAGCCACCGGGTGGTAACGGGGCTCGTGGCGCCGTTGTATTCGACGGTGATCTCGACGGAGCCCGAGGTGGCCAGGGCGGCCGGGACGAGGAGGTTGATCTGGGTGCTCCAGGAGAGCGTGAGATACGCCTCGATTCCGTTGATGAAGACGCGCGTGCCTCCGAGGCCGCGTTCAAAGCCGGCGACGAAATCGTCCGGACCGAGGTTGGAGCCGTAGATGCTGACGAACTCGCCGGGCGTGATGGCGCCGCCGTGGTTCGAAGCGGCGTTCACGACGACATCGACTTGCGGACCGCCGGCGATCATGTCGAAGGTGATCACGTAGTCGCCGGAGGAGCCGGAGAGGTTCAATGTCAGGGTTCCGGCCGCGGCGTTTGCCTGATGGGCGCCGAACGCCCCGCCGTTCAGCGTCACGGTGTACGCGCCCAGTTGCAGCGCGTTGAGTTCCCGGAAGGTGACCGTAGCCTGACCCGATCCCACGGTGAACCGGATCCGGTCACCGGCGTACTCTTTCATCGTGAAGTCGAACTCGGAGGCGGGCCGCGACAACTCCAGCCGCCGGGCGAGTTGGAGCGAGTAGGTGAGTGTCAGGTCCAGGTACTCGTAGCCGAACTCAACGGAGGGTTCGATATTGGTGGCTTCCGGCCATTCGTTCCAGCTCGTGATCAGCACGACGTCCGGATCGGAGGCCAGTGCTGTCTCCCAGGACCGGCGATAGTATTCGCCGTCTTCGCGAGGGGTGTAGAGGCCGGGATCCCGGATCTTGCGGTCGTCGTATCCAGGTCGCACCGAAAGAACCAGGAGCGAGTCATCGGAGACCAGCACCCGGCCGCCTCCTCCGCCGGTGAATTCGGAGTAGGTGGCGAAGCCGTCGAACCGGTCGGCCGCGGCTTGATTGTCCAGCAGGAAGCTGAACGGGCGGTTGTCGGGATCAGCGACCGCAACGGCGGGCGGGGAGAGCCGGAAGTATCCGATGTTACCGAGCGAGGTGGCCACGAAATCGGCGCCGGGACCGTCGTTCAGCGACATGGTGATTGTGTTCAGCGGGGTGCTGGAGGCTGCGTGGACATCAATGTACTCGGCGCCGGCCGGGATCGCCAAACGCATGGTTGAGCGGCGCTGGGCACTTTGCGCCCAGACTCCTTGCCGGAGCTTGCCGGCTTGATCGGTGGAACTCCATCCGTCCGCGAGGAGGGCGCGGGCCCTTGGCGTGCCGAACTGCAGCCGCGAGATCTCCCGCAAGTTAGCATCGCGAAAGACGATGCGGTGAAACAGGGCGGCTTGGTTTCCCGAGTCTGCCGCTGAGAAGGTGAAGGTCACCTGGTTCTCCTCGCCCAACTTGGCGTTCGCGATCACGCCGTCGAGTTCCGAGGCGCGCGGGTCGGTCGCCAGGGCGACGGTCTTGGTCCAATTCTCTGGCGTGACCAGGGTGGAGGCGAACGGCGCGGTGATCAGTGGCCGGCCGAGGAAGCGGGTCCAGCGCGGGCTGGCGGCGAGCTCGTCGTAGAAGGAGAGTAGTTCGCGCGCCTTGGCGTAGTTCGGTTGTTCGGGGATGCCAACGGAATCGATGTTGTAGAAGAAGTCGTAGAGGACGGAGATCGAGAACGGTTCGGCGACCGTCTCCACCGCCCGTACGAGTTCCTCCATCGGCGGGCGGAGGTATTCCTGATGTCCGAGGTCGGCGAGGAAACCGTCGATGCCGTAGGCCTGGGCGAGCTTTGCCTGGGCGATGAGGAAGTCGGGATCCAGGGTGTCGTACTGTTCGACGCCGCCGTGGAGGTCGTATCGCAGGGGATCATTGGCGGGCGGCTCATAGTCCGGGAACCGCCGGAAGTCGAGGGGGTAGTACTTGGACCAGAGATCGCGCCGGCCGGGTGCTCCGGGAACGAAATCGTCCGGATTATGGAAGCCGCCCGGGACGGCGCCAGCCCAGGCCAGCCACTCGCGGGAGGGGCCGTTCGGTGCACCGTACCAGAGGTGATAGAAGGCGAGTGTCTGCGCCCGGTTGGTTCCGAGTGCCTGCTGCCGGCCGACGGTTGCCCAGTCGGGGTCGTCGCGATCGGTCAACCCGTCTCCGTCGTCGTCCAGGTGATTGGTGAAGGAGGTTTCCTGGGCCGGTGCGTTTCCGGCAGGCGTCAGGCCGTTGTGCACGCGCACCCAATCCGCTTCGAGGGAGCCAGGGGAACCGTCAAGGGAAACCGCCACGAGGTTGATGGCGTTGATCCGCGTTGCGTCGCTTCCAGCTTCCGCCCCCAGGGCCGGGAGACTTATGGTCAGGGTCTCCCAGTCTCCCGTGCCGGCCCGGTCATCGGTGACCGCCTGCTCCCACCAAAGCTGCACAGGAGCTCCGCCGGCATCCAGTCCTGACGGCCGGATGAAGTACATAGTGTTCCCTTGAGTCTTCAACCGGAGCGCCAAATACCGGTAGGTGGAAATCGGCAGCGCTTCGGGCAGCGCAATTCCAATTGTCGAAACGCCTTCGGCGGCGATCGTGAACTGGATCGAATCCCCGTTTTCATTTGCCACCGTGGCGCCGGTGAGGCTGAGGGAATCGCGGCTGGCGAAATCCTCTCCAAACCCGCCGGTCACGGTCTTCACGTCGGCAAGAAGCTCGAGCCGGTCCTGATCCGGCGATTGCGCGGCCATGGGAACGCCCATCGCGGCGTGGAGGACGAGAAGGACCGGTAGCTTCGACAGTCGGTTGAACATCGGTAAGGCCTCCGTTGGCCGGTTGGGGCTCGGCCATATACATTCCGTACTTTAGCAGAAAGTTTCCTGCGACGCGCCGGTGACGCACCGGGACGGACGCACCGGGACGACGCACCGGGACACTCTCGAAAATAGCCGTAACTGATTGATTCTACGTTCGGGCGACCCGCGACATCGTCTGAACCCAGCGGCCCGCTCCCGGATTTTCGTAGCTGTCGGTGTGCCGGCCGCTTCGGCCCCCGTCGACCGGAGCGCTTTTGGCGAAGGTCCGGCCCAGCGTTGTGGCGCCGGTCACGGCCAGCCCAGCGCCGCGCATCAGGTCCCGCCTGCTGAGTCTGTTGGAATGCAGCATGGAACGTCCCCCTGCCCGTACAGTATCAGAGTTGGCGGGCCATCTTTGCTGCCGAATTGCGAGCCGTCGGCGAATGCTGGTACTCCCCTGTTTCCTGGAGAGATTCTGCCCGCCGATCCAACTTCTCTTCGGGGCCATCGAAAAGGCTTGCGACTTTCCTCCCCGTGTTGGGTTTGTTCCGGTATGCGAGCGAAGGTGAAGTGGGTCTCGTTTTGGGTGGTCGCGGTCTTAGCGGGTATCTCCGCCCCGGCCGAGGACCGGACGAACCGCGACGCCGCCCCGTCCGGAGACCCGGCCCTGGTGCGGATCGATTCGGGAGCCTTGCGCGGCGCCGAGGCCTCCGGCGCCAGTGCTTTTTTGGGGATCCCTTATGCGGCTCCGCCGGTCGGCCTGCTGCGCTACAGTCCGCCCGCGCCCGTCGCGCCTTGGCAAGGCGAGCGGCCCGCTAACGACTATGCCCCGCCGTGCCCCCAGTTTCCGGCGGATCTGGTGAATGGGGCCCCCGGATACCGCGGCGATGAGGACTGCCTGTACCTGAACGTTTGGACGCCGTCAGACCGGGCGGAAAACGAGCGGCTCCCGGTACTGGTGTTCCTGCACGGCGGGGGGAACTTCTCCGGCTCGAACTCCGACCCGCTCGACTACCTCCTCCGGGTGACCGACGGCGGGCCGGCTTATGATGGCGCGCGCCTCGCCGCCCGCGGCCGCGTGGTGGTTGTGGCGCCGAACTACCGCCTGGGCGCCCTGGGATTCCTCGCTCACACGGTGGCCCGCATCGACGGAACCGGAAATTTCGGCATCCTTGACCAGCGCGAGGCCCTGGAATGGGTTCGCCGCAACATCGCGGCGTTCGGGGGCGACCCTCAACGCGTCCTCCTCTACGGGCAGTCCGGCGGAGCCTATGACGTCTGTATCCATATGGCCAGCCCCTCGTCGAAGGGCCTGTTTCAGTCCGCCATTATGATGAGCGGCGTCTGCTATGCCCATCCCTTTGCCACCATGGAATACCAGACCCGCGAGTTCCTCGAGGAGATGAACTGTTCGGGCGCCGACGATGTGCTCGGCTGCCTCCGCCGCCTGGATCCACGCACGATGGTTACGGCGTCTTCGGCCTTGCCCTCCGGCCTCGCCAGCTTCGGGCTGCATCCCTACGTCGACGGCCAGGTGATTCCGGTATTCCCTTCGCGCCAGTTGGAAACGGGAGCCCACAACCATATTCCGTTCGTCATCGGCTCCACCGCCAACGAGTACGCCCACCGCTTCGATACGGTCACCGACGCCAACTACCGGTTCGCCCTGGCGCAGATCCTTGGACAGCCCGTGGACAGCCCGGCGATGGACCGCGTTCTCGATCTCTACGGCCGCGACTCCTACGCCACCGCCCGGGACTTGGTGACCGACGTTGTGACCGACCGCAACCTTACCTGCCCGGTAAGGAGCATTGCCCGCTCCGCGGCGGGTTCCCAGTCCGAGCCCGTCTACCGCTACCACTTCTCCAAGATCCTGTCGTCCCCGCAGCGGTTCGCCAACGGCGCCTATCATGCCTCCGACCTCCTGTTTCTGTTCCAGCACATGACGGGAGAGGAGTTCTTGGCGGACGATCAGGACCGGGCTGTCCAGGATCATATGCTCGGTTACTGGACCCGCTTCGCCGCGCACGGCAACCCCAACGGGTCCGGCGCCACCTACTGGCCGGAGTTCAGCGCCGCCACGGGGGAGGAATACCTGATCCTGAACCCGGAAACCGGAGTCGATCGCGACCTCAAGCGCGAGGCCTGCGACTTCTGGTCCGGCGTCGCGCCGGTCATCAACCCGGGCGGTATCGTGAATGCGGCCAGCTTTGCGTCTGGCGCGCCACCTGACGGCGGCCTCGCCCGGGGATCCTATTTCACCGTCTATGGAACGGACCTCGGACCGGACCCCGCGGCGTCGGCGGCGGGCTATCCCTTGCCGGCAACCCTGGACGGGGTGAGCATCAGCGTCCTGGCGGCCGGTGGTTCCCATGCCGCCTGGCCGGTGTTCGTCTCGCGCAGCCAGATCAACGCCATCCTCCCGTCCGAGGTGCCGTTGGGGGACGCGCGGGTGGTGGTCAGCTATCAGGGCCGTCAAAGCGCGGCCGCGCCGGTCCGCGTGGTCAAAACCAGCCTCGGATTCTTCTCCCAGCGGGTGGACCAAAAGAACCTGGCGATTTCCCAGAACTACGTCAGCCCCTCCAGCGCACCGCTCAACGAGCCGGAAACGCCGGCCCGGCCCGGACAGATCGTCATTCTGTGGGGCACCGGTTTGGGACCGGTCCCGGGCGCGGACAACGTGGCTCCGTCGGCCGTCGACATGACGGAGGTACCGGTGGAGATCCGCATCGGCGGCATCCCGGCCGAGCGCCTCTACGCGGGCCGCCAGCCGGAATCGGCCGCCGTCGATAACGTCTACTTCCGCGTTCCGGAGAACGCCCCGACGGGATGCGAGGTTCCCGTCGCTGTCGTCGCCGGCGGAGTGCCCGCGAACACGGTCTACATCGCCGTCACCCGGGACGGCTTGTCCTGCAAGAACGCCGCGCCTCCCACCCAAACCACGTTGCTGACACCCGAAGGAGAAGCCTGGTATGACCCGGAGGTGCTGTCCCTCAACGGGGAGGCCTTCATCACCTGGCAGGACAGGACCGGCGGCGTCTGGCTGGCGAACCTCGCCCCGGACACCGGCCGTGCGCTCACCCCGCGGCAGATCGGCGAGGGCGCGGCGCCCCTCCTCCAGACATTCAACGGGCCCGAGTTTGGCGTGGATCAGACCGGGTTGTCCGTCCACTTCACGCGCCTGACGCCGCTGGGCTCGCTCGAGTCCGTCCAGGTGCGGAACCCCACCGCCACTCCTGCGGTGACCGTCCTTCCTGGCGAGGGGCTGTTCACACCCCTCGCCACCAAGTGGTCCGAAGCGCCATCCACCCGGCTGATTGCCGTGCGGCGCGGCGCGATGGGTTGGGGAACCGCGCTCTGGCTGGATCTGGCCGCTCCCGCCATCCAGCACGACCTTTTTCCCCTCCTGCAGCGCACCGCCGGCGACGCCCGCTGGGTCAACGGAACCCTGAGCCTCGTCACTAACGCCCATCCGGCCTTCCCCGGCGCCCTGTCGCTCGTCGATACCACCTCCGGGCAGGTCAGCCTCATCGCCCGAGCGGACGGCCGCATGGAACTGCCATACGGCTGGCTCGGACCTGACGGCGCTCTCCACGCCTTGTCGGTCATCGACGGAACGCGACTCGGCGTCTGGCGGCAAACGGAGACCGGTTGGACGCCACTTCTGGTGCTCACCTCTCCGGAAGCCGGCGGCGGTTTCCCACACATCGGCTCACCGGAGCCGTTTGTCACCGGCGGCCGGTCCTACCTCAGCCTCGTGGTCTCGCAAAACGGCGACCTGGTTCCCGGCCAGAGCGAGCAACATGTCTGGATCCTGAGCCTCGACCCGTCGGCGCCGTTCTCCGTGCGCTGCGACGACGGGGATCCCGAGGGCCTCACCCGCGCCGACCCCGAGGTCCTCGTATCCGGCGACCGCCTCTTTGTCTACTACTACACTCTTGACCCGGTTTCCTCGCGCCTCCGCGTGTGTGAAACTCCGGCGCCGTAGCGAGCCCTGCCATCGAACCGGCCGCGAGATCAGCCACCGGCTTCTGCCGGCTGAGCAACGCCCGTGATGTCGATGTTTCCCTTGAAATACGCGCCGTCTTCGATCTCGATGCCTGCCATCTTCAGATTGCCGATCAACCGTGCGTTCCGGCGGATCACGATCCTGCCGTCGGCTACGATGTTCCCTTCCACACTGCCGAGCGCACCGGGACACTCTCGAAAATTACGCACTGGGACACTCTCGAATATAGCCGTAACTGATTGCTTCTAAGTTCGGGCGACCCGCGACATCGTCTGAACCCAGCGGCCCGCTCCCGGATTTTCATCCCCGTCGTTACCCCCCGTCGTTCACCGTCGGCCACGCGTCAGGTTGTCTCCGTCGGCCGTCTCCGTCGGCCCTGCCGTCGGCCTCCGTCGGCCCCTGCGCGGGCGAACGTCGCACGCCCCAATGGATCCCAGGACCGACCGCTAGATCTCGGCTGAAAATGAAGTCTTTGGGAGTTTATTCGATCGAGTATCGATAGACCTCATCCCCGTGTTTGTCAATGAAGGTCACGGACCCGTTGTCGGTCTTCACCTCGAAGGGCGGAGGCGGTTTCTTCAGGAACCCGGGCAGCATGGCGCCGCGCACCAGCGAAGCCCACAGTTCGTCCTCCTCCGCAAGGCGATCGATTTCCACATCGAGGGCCTCAGGCAAGACGGCCTGCCTGGGCCTTCACCAGCGTCTGAGAGTGCCTTTGTCGACGTGAGCGCCGCTTAACAAGGCGTTGCACCGGACGCGCCCAAAGGCGGCGCACCGGTGAACGCCAAGCCGTTAGACGGATCGGGCGGCGCTCCTGGGTAGAATGGGATCGTGGTCAGAGTAGAGGTTACCGATGCGCAATGAATTTACCGCGGTCATTGAACGTGCTGGCGACTGGTATATCGCCTACTGCCCGGAGATCCCCGGTGCCAATGGCCAGGGGCGGACCAAGGATGAAGCGCGGGCGAGTCTGGCCGAGGCCATTGCACTGATCCTGGAAGACAGGCGCGAAGACTCGCTCCGAGGCGTTCCCGAGGATGCCGAGCGCGGCACGGTGATCGTGGAGTGAAGCGGAGCAGCTTGCTCCAGCATCTCCGCAAGTATGGTTGTTATCTCAAGCGGGAGGGAAAGGGGCACTCGCTGTGGAGCAACCCAGCGACGGGGCTGTTGAGGCCGTCCCAAGGCACACCGAAGTGCCCGATGTTCTGGCCAGGAAGACCTGCCGCAACCTGTCAGCCCCCGAGATCGGAAGACCAGGATCCACCGTCTAACTCGGCGCTGCAGGCGACGGCCAGAATCGGGCCGCGCCCGAGCGCCTGAGTAGTTATGCAGCGAAAACAGCTACGTCGGCGACCCGTAGGACTCACGAGGGCAACGTCACATGGACACAGTAATCGAACTGCATGGGATTAGC
>CAYXVG010000094.1:0-16888 GCA_964468205.1 uncultured Solibacteraceae bacterium
GCCTCCGATTCTCGCGCGACGATCATACAAACCTGCACAGAGCTCCCAGGCGGTTTGGATTTCTTTTTGTTTTCTTTTGTATACAACGGCTTTGCGCTAAAGGCTGTTCCAGCATCACCGATACGGTAGTTGTGCGCAGGAGCTAAGCGGGAACCGCTGGCAAGCCGCCGCGTCGCCGGACTGGTTTAGAGCTGTCGTAGTGGAAAGATATGCGACAAGGCCCTTCTCTAGCACACTAACTCTACACAGGGCTAAGTTGCCCAAGCATTTTCCTCATTGTGAAAGGAGAGCTGTCGATGCAGACAGAGACCGCAAAACCGAAGGTGAATGGTTCCGGAACACCCATTGGCCGGCTGGCCACGAACCCACTTGCCCCCCAACGCGCCGGGTCGCCTCAACCCGTTTCCAGCACCGCTGGACAACCGGCTGCTGACGCTACTCAGAGCCGCCTCGCGGCGAAGAAGAGGGCGGAAGAGAAGGCGCGGGCGCGGACATTGGCGCGGGCTCAGGCCGTGGCCGAAAAACTCTCCGCGGCGACAGAGCAAGTAGCCAGCGCGATTGCTGAAGCGAACAGCTCGGTGGTGGAGCTGGAAAAGACCATGCACACGGTGGCGGCGGGCGCCGAACAGGCTTCGGCCGCAGCGGAAGAGTCCCGCGCCGCAATCAATCAGATCGAAAAGTCTTCGGACATCTCGAGCAGCCAAGCGGGAGGGGTCCTGCAAAAGGCCACTGACCTTCAAGCCCTGGCGGCGAGGACGCAATCCGATATCGAAGAGTTGATCAACGGCGTCAAGGAAGCGGCCGAGGCAAATCTTGCGTCGGCGAAGATGGTTGGCGAACTCGAGCAGCAATCGGAAGAGATCGGCAAGATCGTTCACGCGGTGGCTCGGATCGCTGACCAAACCAATCTGTTGGCGCTGAACGCTGCGATTGAGGCGGCACGGGCTGGAGAGCACGGGAAAGGCTTTGCGGTGGTCGCCGATGAGGTCCGGAATCTCGCCGAGATGAGTGAGAAGAGCGCCCGCGGCATTCAGGAAGTAGTCAACGAGATTCAAAACCAGGTGAAAGTTGTGGCCGTTGACACCGAGACGGCCGGTCAGAAGAGCCAAGAGGAGCTTCAAAAAGCGAAAGTCATTATTTCGGATCTCAGCAAGATCACGGAGGACTTCGCCGCCATTCAGGCAAACTGCGTCACGATCCGTCAGAATGCCGATGAATCGTTGGGCGGGGCCAAGGAGTACTTGAAAGGTGCCGAGGAGATCGCGGCCGCATCTGAAGAGGCGACGTCGGCCTGCCAGGAGGCCCAGAAATCAGTCCAGGAACAGTCGAAGGCCTACGCGGAGATGAACGACGCGGCCCGTGCGCTGGCGGAGATGGCGGAAACTCTGAAGACCTCGACCAACGCGCAGAAGTCGGCTGAGGAACTCGCGGCTACGGCCGAGGAACTCTCCACCAATGCCGAGGAGGTCAGGACGTCGTCCGCTCAGATCTCCACGGCCGTCGAGCAGATCAACAAGGCGGCCACGGCGCAAGCAAAATCCGCCGAGTCGTCGAACGCCCTCGGAGTCCAACTCCTGCAGGCCACCAAAGCAATGAGTGACAACGCCGATCTCAGCGCAGAGAAGGCGGTGGCGATTCGGCAGCTACTCGTCTCCAATAATGAGAATGTCAATCAGCTCATCACAAACATCGGCAAAGCAGCCGACTCATCACTCGATTCCGCCAAGAATGTTCTCGAACTGGAAGAACGCACGCGACGGATCGACAAGATCGTCGATGCGATCGTGATGGTCACGGTGCAAACGAAGATGCTGGCCGTGAACGGCAATGTCGAAGCCGCGCGAGCCGGAGAATTTGGTCGGGGCTTCTCGGTGGTTGCCGGGGACATCCGCGCGTTGGCCAACGAGAGCAGCGAAAACGCTGATCGTATCAAAGACCTCGTCAAGAACATCCAGACTCAGATCACAAAGGTAGCCAACGATATCCAGTTGTCCGGAACGCAGTCGCGGCAGCAAGCAGAAAAGGCAAAGGCGAGCGCCTCGAACCTCGAGTCGATCGGCGCCGATTGCGACGCCATCGTCGATGCCATCAAGGAGGTGAGCGAAGGATCGACCGAAGCCGTCGCCGCGCTGGAGCAGGCAGGCAAGGGCAGCCAGCAGATCGCCAGTGCCGCCGAGGAAACCGCTCGCGCGACGACCGAAGCCGCCGGCGCCGCCGAGCAGGGTCTCAAGGCTGCTCAGGAGATCGCCCAGGCGGTCGAGGACATCGCGTCGCAGGCGGACGAGCTACAGAACGGGTAAGCCTCCGCTTCCATCCGAAAAGAGGTCGAAAAGAGGTATTGAGTCCTATGCAGACAGACACACCGGAAGACCGTACCGCTGCGAAAGAGGAAAGCCAACTCGTCACTTTTCTCCTCAAGGACGAGGAGTTCGGTTTCGACATTATGTCGGTGCAGGAAATCATTCGCCCGCCGAAAATGTCGAAAGTCCCGCGCACCCCGCCATATGTTGACGGCATCGCCAACCTTCGGGACGTCGTTCTCCCAATCATCGACATGCGCGCCCGCTTTGGCATGGAGCGCGCGGAGGAGACCGACCGTACCCGGGTATTGGTCATCGACACCGGGGGGGTGAAGACCGGGTTGCGAGTAGACCGTGTCAAACAAGTGACGCGGGTGCTGCGCAGCGACATCGACCCGCCGCCCGCAGCCATTCGAGGAACCACGGCCGACTACCTGGACGGCGTGGTGAAGCTTGATAACGGCGAGCGAATCATCATGGCCCTGAACGCTGCCCAAGTCTGCCAGATCGACGCAGCGCACCGGCGGACCAACACCGCGTCCGAACCCCGCCAGGGAGCAGACGCCGCTGGAGATGCCGGTTCCGCTGACGATAGCGCCGACGACATCGCCCAGATGGTGACTTTTCATATTGCGAAAGAGGAGTTCGCATTCCGCATGGAACACGTGCGGGAAATCCTGAGGGTGCAAACTCCAAAGCAGGTTCCCGACGTTCCCGATTACGTATTGGGCGTACTGACCGTTCGCGGCAAGATCCTGCCTGTCGTCGACCTGCGCCGCCTGCTGCAACAACCATCCTTAGCCGACGAACTCGCCGGTGGATGCCGTGACGTCCGGTGTCACTATGAGAGCTGGATCGACCAGGTCGACTCCCGCCACGGCAATGTTTCTGGTCCGGAGCGTCTGCGCACATGGATCAGTGCGGCAAACAGCTCGAGCCAGGTCCTCATGGAGATCTTGTCGAACGTGCGCAGTCGCAATGAAAAGGTGATCAAGCAGGTGCAGGCGGGCGCATCGCTCGAAGAAATCCAGGCGAGCACCTCAGCGGTGATCGAGTCGTTGAACGACTTCGAACGGGAGGTCGCGGCCAATATCCAAGAGGACCAACGAATCATCGTTGTGGACGCCAACGGTTTCGTCATGGGGCTGGTGGTCGATCACGTCAATGAAGTCTTGAACGTGATGCGCAAGCTGATGGACCCGCCTCCAATGGTGACATCCGGAGGGTTGGAACTGGAAGCCGTCGCGAAGCTTCAGGATGGGGACCGTCTGATCATGGTGCTCGACATAACCAATCTCATGCGCGACGAAAAGCTGCGAGAAATCCAGGAGGAATCCCGGCCGGAGAGTGCAGCCGGCGACTCGACAGCCGAGAACCGAGACGAGACCGAGCACGAGCTCAACGAGATTCAGCTTGTTACGTTCATGCTCGGCGACGAAGAATACGGCGTACCCATCTCACAGATCCAGGAGATTGACCGCGTTTCAAAGATCACGAAGGTTCCGAAAGCCGCCTCGTTTGTGGAAGGCATCACGAACCTTCGCGGCGAAGTCATTCCAGTCCTGGACACGCGCCAGCGGTTTGACCTCAAGACCAAGGATTCCGACGATCGAACCCGCGTCATCATCGTGGAATTGGGCGGTGTCAAGACTGGCCTGATCGTGGACTCCGTGCGCGAGGTTCTCAGCCTGGCGAGGAGTGACATCGCACCGCCTCCAGAGGCGATTCATTCGGGAGTCGACCAGCAATTCATTTCCGGCATCGGGAAAGTGGATTCCGGGAAACGGATGGTTGTCCTGCTTGACGTCGAGAAGATTCTCTCCAAGTCGGAGCAGGCCGAGTTGGCGGAGTCTCCCCTCCCGTAGGAAACGAAGCTATGCCTCCAATACAGGTGCTCGTTGCCGACGACTCGGCTCTCATGCGCCGCACCTTGAAGCGAATCATCGACGCCGAGCCCGGATTGCAAGTAGCCGGAATCGCCCGCGACGGTGAAGATGCCGTCGCCAAGGCCCGCGAGCTGCGGCCCGATGTCGTGACCATGGACATCAACATGCCGAAGCTCGACGGGGTTACGGCGCTTCAGTTCATTGTTGAGGAGAAGATCTGTCCGGTGGTCATGGTCTCTTCGTTGACCCAACGGGGGGCCCTGACCACCTTCGAGTGCCTCGAACTGGGAGCATTCGATTTCGTCGCCAAGCCTGATGGGACCGTTTCCGCGGACATGGGGGCGGTGGCCGATGACTTGGTGTCCAAGCTGCGTGCGGCTGCTTCGGCCGGTGTGCTCGATCGTGTGCGCAGGCGAGACTGGCGGCAGCCGGTACCGCGGCGCCCGATCGAGCCGCGCCCCGCTCGATGGCAGGCGACCGAATCAGTCGCCGTGGCGATCGGCATCTCGACTGGCGGACCCGCGACTCTGACTGAGGTATTGCCTTTGTTGCCGGCGGATCTCCCGGCAAGCGTCTTCCTGGTGCAACACATGCCCGCAACCTTTTTGACCGCGTTTGCTAACCGCCTGAATCAGTACTGCTCTCTCGAAGTCGTCGAGGCGCGAGCTGGTATGACGGTTAAGCAGGGCACCTGCTACGTGGCGCCGGGCGGCCTGCACCTGTGCCCTCGGCGCCGGTCGACCGGCGATATCGTAATCCGAACCCCAGCCCAGCCGGATACCCTCTTTGTCCCTTCGGTCAGCGTGATGATGCAGGCGGTCCTGGAGGCATATGGCCCGAATACGATTGGCGTTCTGATGACCGGCATCGGCGACGATGGAGCAGACCAGATGGTTGCTATTCGGCAAACCGGGGGCATAACCATCGCCGAGAGCGAAGAGACGGCTGTCGTATTCGGTATGCCACGTGAGGCAATCGAGCGTGGAGGAGCCGAGATCGTCGCGCCGCACTATGAAGTGGCCCAGCAAGTTATGCACGCCACGGAAAGGGTAGGTAGAAAGAAATGATCGATCATTGCGAAGCCGTTGCGCGTCTTGAAAGCGACGATGAGTCCGAGCGTATCTACGCCGCCGAGGACATCGGATACGTCAATCAACCCGAGAGCATCGGTCCGCTTGTGGCCAGACTCCAGGTGGAGCCATCTCGTGCAGTCCGCGAAGCCATCTTCAGCGCCCTACTCCAGATCGAGGATGACGCGGTCATCGAAAGCACGATGAATTTGCTTGACAGTCAGGACCCCTTTCTCCGCAACCAGGCCGTGGAATTGCTCCGGGCCCGGGGTGCTGGAACCATTCCGTACCTTGAAAAGGCATTCCGGCAAGGGAATGGCGATAAACGGAAGTTCATTGTCGACGTTGCCGCGCGCGTGAGCGCCTCAGACGCGTCGGCGATCTACGACCTGGCTTTGCGGGATGCCGACATCAACGTGGTGATTACAGCGGTCGAGGGCCTCGGCAGCTCGCGCAAGAACCAATTCCGCGACCGCATAGAGAGACTCGTCCTTCCCGACACCCATCCGATGCTCCTCAGCGCCTGTCTCGAGGCGCTCACGGAAATCGGGGAGCCAGACACGATTCGCACAGTGCGCAAAGCCCTCGGCGAAGCCCGGGCCTTACCCGGATACCTGCGGCCATCCTATCTGAAGTTGATCGGCGCCAAGGGAGGCCCGGAGGATCTGAGGGAACTCGTTAGCATGATGGGCGACGATGAACTCGACGCGCCGTTGCTCAATGCTCTGACGTCGCTGCGGAACCGTCATCCGGACCTGCGATTGCCCGCCGAAGTTGCGCTCCCACTCCAGGATCTGGTCGGCAAGCAGCATTCCCCGCCGCTTGCGTACCAGGCGGTACGGCTGCTTGGGGCCTTGCTCGAAGAGGACGGCGTGCTCTCCTTTCTCGACCGCTGTCTAGACCATCCGCAAAAGGCGGTTCGGATTGGCGCCGTCCAGGCGATGCTCGAAGCCGGCGACGAAAAAAACGAGGCCGTAGTCCGCCGCCGCCTTGCCGACGAAACCGACGAGGAGGTCTTACAGGCCCTGGCCGGTAAGAAGGCAGAGTAATGGAGCTGTCCGCTGAACATTTCCGCAAGCTAACACAGCGGATCTATATTCGCCTTGGCCTGCACTTCGAAGATAACAAAACCTACTATCTGCAGAAGCGAGTAGAAAAGCGGATGGAGACGCTCGGATACCAGGATCCGCAAGACTACGTCTTCCTGCTGTGCTACGCCGACCCAGAAGGGCAGGAGATGCAGGCTCTTGCCAACCTCATCACCACCCACGAGACCTATATGTTCCGCGAATACGAGCAGCTTGAGGCATTCGCGAATTGCTGTCTTCCAGAGGTACTCTCGAGCAAACAGGACCGGGGCGAGCACCGGCTGCGCATCTGGTCTGCCGGCTGCTCGACTGGTGAGGAAGCCTACACTTTGGCGATCATCCTGCGAGAGGTCTTTCCGCAATCCCAGTACTGGGACTGCGAAATCGTCGCAACCGACATCGACGAAGAGGTGCTGGAACAAGCCGCCGCGGCGAGCTACTCCTGGCGGTCGGTGCGCGAGGTGCCTGCCGAGTATCTGCAGAGGCACTTCATCAGCAACGGCGAGAGCCACAAGATACGGCCGGGAACCGCGTCGCTGGTACGCCTGCGTCATATGAATTTGAACGACCGTATGGCCATGCGCGCGATGCGGGACTTCGATTTCATCTTTTGCCGTAATGTGCTCATTTACTTTGACGACCGGTCCCGCAAAGCGGCGGTCGATCACTTCTATAACTCGCTCAATCGGGGTGGCTACATCTTCCTGGGCCACTCGGAATCGATCGGCCGGATTTCGAGCGCCTTCACACTGAAGCGGACGGATGGCCATCTTTTGTATGTCAAGGAATAGAGATGAAAAAGAGAATACTGGTCGTAGATGATTCGGAGTTTGTGCGGAGCTATCACACTCACATACTGGCCCAGGCGAGTTTCGATGTCCTCACGGCGGTCGACGGAAGCGATGGCCTGGAAAAGCTCTATACGAACCGTTGCGACCTGATCCTGACCGACATCAATATGGGCCACATGGACGGCTATGAGTTTATTCGCCGCGTGCGAGCCGAACCTCTCTATGAGGACCTGCCGATCATCATCATCTCGACGGAAGCTGAAGAGACTGACAAAATGCAGGGGTTCGAAGCGGGAGCGAACCTCTACCTGGTCAAGCCCTCCGAGCCGGAGGTGATGATCGAGAATATCCGGCTGGTGCTTGGGGCTAACTAGAAGCGGGAGCGAACAGCATGCCATACCACATCCAAAACCAGGAGAGAGGCCTGGTCCTGGAACTAAAGGGCGGGGTGACTGCCCGTGATGCCACGGAATTGAGCAGGAGCCTGACGGCGTCGCTGAAGGCCGAAGGGACGGTCGTGGTTCAGACAGCGGAGCTGGAGGATATCGATACGAGCATCCTCCAGATGCTGATTTCGCTTCGGAAGACCGTAGCGTCTTTCCTTGCTCCAGACCCGTCCGACGCATTCGTGAGCGCTGTGGACCGCTGCGCGATTCGGCGAGAACTACTCGGCGAATCGAAGGAGGCGCCGTGAAACGAATCATGACGATCGATGACTCACCGAGTCTGCGTCAGATGGTGTCCCTCGCACTGAAGAGCGCGAACTATGAAGTCGTTGAGGCCTGCGACGGCCGTGATGCGATTGCGAAGTTAAAGGGCCGCGAGTTTCATCTGTTTCTCACGGACTTGAACATGCCAGGGATGGACGGCATCACTCTGACCCAGAAGCTAAGGAGCATGCCGGAGTACCGATTCGTTCCGATCATCCTGTTGACAACGGAGTCCCAGCAGGAGAAGAAGAAGCAGGGCAAGGCCGCCGGAGCAACGGGCTGGATCGTGAAGCCGTTTCAGCCGCAGGACTTGCTGGCCACGATCAAGAAAGTGATGCGGTGAGAGGCGGTACCCGGCCATGAGCAAGGACATCATCGAGCGGATGCGGGTGGCATTTCGGGCCGAAGTCTCCGAACTGCTTGCAGAGCTGGACACGGCGCTGTTGACGCTCGAAACCGAACCCGGCAACAGCGAACTGATCAACCGGGTATTTCGCTCGATTCATACGATCAAGGGCTCAGGAGCAACGGCGGGGTTTCGTCATCTTGCAAGGGTCGCCCATCGGGTTGAGGAGGCATTCGAGCTGGCCCGTTCCGGCCGTCTCGCAATCACGCCGGAACTAGTGGACTGCAGCCTCAATGCTTGTGATCTGTTTCACGCCATCATCGACGCAGACGACCCGGAAACCGATTGTCCGGGAGAGCAGGAGCTGATCGAAACACTGTCAGGACTGCTTCCCAGCCAGGAACCCCAGCCAGAAGAGCGCACCGCAGCCGAAGCGAGTCGCTCCGAACTGAAACGCTCCGCATTTGAAGTGATCTTTCGCCCGCACCGAGAACTGTTCTACTCCGGCACGGACCCAATTACGCTTCTCGATGAACTGCGCGAACTGGGGCAAGCGCACATCGCGGTGCAAAGTGATCAGGTTCCGCTTTTTTTCGATCTCGAAGCAGAATCCTGCTACCTCTGGTGGAACATCAAGCTGGTCACAGATCGCACAGATTCTGCTATCCGCGAGGTATTCAGCTTTGTCGAGGATGAGTGTGATCTGTCGGTCCGTCTACTCGAGGATCAAACGTCCTCAGTGGCTCTGTTAGGAGCGATTCCCGCCGACTCACTCGAGCAGTTCGCGATCGAATGCCAGGAGCATTTGGAAGAGATCGAGCGCTATGTTCTGGAGCTCGAAGAAAGCAACTCTTCGCGCGAAAGCCTGGACGCGCTGTTTCGAGCGGTACACAGTGTGAAGGGCAACGCCGGACTTTTGTTAGGGCAGGTCACCGATACGCCCCTTTCCGGCAGCCATCCGCTTCCGATACTGGCGCGCATTGCTCATGCGGTGGAATCCGCACTCGAGCCTCTCAGGCAGGACTCGGGCCGCTCGGTCGATTCCGGCACAGTGGGATTGGTGCTGCAGGCGCGAGATGCGATGCACGGGCTCCTTGAAAGCCTCCTTGCGCACGCTGACGCCTTTATCCCGCCGCCGCCATTGATGCAGCAGCTAGGGATCGAGTCGGAGCCGCCTCCGGACGCTCGATCGGCTGCAGGCGTCACCGCTTTCCGGAATACAGCCGTGCAGTGCCTCGAGATAGTCGAAAGCTGCCTGCGACAGTTGGCCGATGGGCAAGCCGGAGAAGCCGTTCTCAAGACCTACCAGCGCGGGCTGAAGACATTGGGGGCGGCGGCAGCGTACCAGAAGCGGTCCGACCTGAACGAGCCGATTGCAGCCCAGCTTCGGATTCTGGAAGCTGCGGTGCGGGCCGGCCGGGTCCTGACTCCGGAGGATCGAACCGAACTCGATGAATCCTTTCGGTCAACGCGCTCAAAGGTTGGAGAGTCCGCCTCTCCCGCACCGCCAGATGAGAAGCCCAAGGCAGTACCGACCGGACCCGGACAGGGACCGTCCGCGACAATTCGAATCGACCAAGAAAAGCTGGACCGCCTGATGCGAGTTGTCGGGGAACTTCTTGTGGCCAAAGGAGCCTTCCCCTCCCTGGTATCGATGCTCTCGCGGGGAGACGACCACGTGGCCGTGGAGCGGGCCATCAAGGAAGCCGGCGCAAGCATTTCGCATATCGCCGAGGAGTTGCAGGCAAGCGTGATGGCGATCCGCATGCTGCCGGTCAAGACCGTCTTCCAACGCTTTCCGCGTCTGGTGCGGGATTTGGCGCGCAGCCTTGGCAAGGAAGTCCAGTTGACGGTAAAGGGCGAATCCACCGAATTGGACAAGACGATTCTGGAGCAGATCGGCGATCCATTGGTACATCTCGTACGAAACGCGATTGATCACGGACTGGAGCGACCGGAAGAAAGACAGAGGCTGGGGAAGAATCCATGCGGTCGGGTGACGTTGCGGGCAGCGACAGAGGCTGGAAACGTCGTCATCGAGGTGGAAGACGATGGCCGTGGGTTGGATGCCGAGGCACTCAAGCGGAAAGCTGTCGAAAAAGGTCTTCTGACTCCGGACGTCGCCTCCGCCATGTCTCCGGTCGAGGCCTGCCGCCTGGTCTTCCTTCCCGGACTCAGCACGGCGAAGAAGGTGACCGACGTTTCCGGGAGGGGCGTTGGCATGGATGTTGTGCGGAACAACATTCGTAACCTTCAAGGGACCATCGACATACGAACCCCGGCTCAAGGCACTGTCTTTTCAATCAAGCTTCCGACCAGCTTGATCATCTCCAAGGGGATTCTCCTCGAATCGGGCGGGCAGGAATACATCCTTCCGCTGGGATCGATCCGCGACATGGTCAAGATTCGGTCGACCGAACTGCACGAATACCGCGGTCACAGGATAACGCGGGTTCGCGGAGAAGTGTACTCTGTGTTCTCGCTTGCGGAGATCTTCGGCCTGCCGGTGCAACCGGCTGGTGAGTTGCCGATTGCTGTAATCGAAACCGGAAAGATCCGATATGGGCTGATCGCCGACCGGTTCGTCAGCGAGGTGGAAGTCCTCGTCAAGCCCTTGAGCGGTGGTCTGGAGCATTGCAAAGAGTTTCACGGAGCCGCCATCATGGGCGACGGTCGCGTGGTGCTGGTTCTTAATCCGCTCGAATGCCACCGACTCGAAGTGATGGGAGGACGATGATTCCGTCACTCACGAGACATTTCACCGAACACATGAGGGGTGCGTGGTTCGCGTACCGTCATCGGAAGGCCCGTCTCTCGCCAGCCCTGGTGCAGGAGCTTATCAGCGGGCTGGGAGCCGAGAAGCAAGCGCTGCTAAGCTTCACGGCTGCGATGGAAGATGAGTTCGTCGAGTTGGGATCCCTGCTGCAAGAGATCATCTTTCTTTCGCGCGAGGTTCAGGAGCGGTCCAACGAGGTGATGGCAGCGGCCGCCGGCCGTACCGAGGGTGCGGCGATTCACTTCGCGTTTCGGTTGCTCAAGAAAGCGGAAGACCTGGTCGATGCCAGCCGCGAGCACTGCCAGAACGTTTTTGCCGTCTTCGCGAGGATGCACGTCGATCTGAACCGGATCGCTCGGGAACGAGATGCATTGATGCGGGCGCTTCTGCCGCTTGAGACAACGAACGCGCAGTTCAGGATCCAGGCTTGCGCTTTCGACGAGGATACCCGCGGCCGCTTTTTTGTGCTAGCCGACGACATTCACGAGGTTGTCAGCGAGGTCCAGACGGCGGTCCAGCGGAGGTTTGAGGAGCTTGACCGCACCAGTCAGGTGACCGGAGAACTGACCGGCAGGCTCCGAGCCTTGACAGCCGGGCAGAAGCAAAAGACAGTGAGGCTGCTCATGGAAACCCGGGGGCACCTGTCAACACTCAACCAAGCCTTGCTGTCTTCGGAGTCCGCCGCGCAATCCATATCGCAGGCCGGGGGAAATATCGCCACCGGCGTGGGCGGCGCAATGGTGTCTCTCCAATGCCAGGACATGGCACGACAGAAGATACAACATATTGCGGCAGCGATCGATGAAATGATGGGCCGCCTCACGCAGGGAAGCCGTACACGTTTTGGCCGCGACGAGGAGGCAGGGTGCCGTCACTACCTGGCCAAGGCAAGCCATGTGCAGCTCAAACAACTCGAGACCGTATTTGACCAGCTTGACAAGGCGGCGCACGAGGTCGGCGACGGGCTGCTTGCAGTCGAAATGGAGACCAAGTCGTTTGCCCAAGGTGCGACGAGGTCCGGTGGCGCAACTCTGGATGGGCAAATCATCGCGCAGGCCATTCAGAGTATCCACGACGTTCTCGGTGTGATCGACGATGCGGTGACGAGTATTCGGGATGTCAATGAGTTGGTACAGAAGTTAAAGTCGACGTTCAATGACTGTACGTCACAGATTCTGACGCTGGCGCTAAGACTGCGGACCGTGGCTCTCAACGCACAAATCCTTGCCGCTCAGGTCGAGTCCGGTTCGGCGCTGGAAGTGGTAGCCAGCAATACACGGATCATCGCCGACGAGGCAATGCAGCATCTGGAAGAGACCTCGGACGGTGTGAATGAACTAATTGCGTCGGTCAGCGATATCGAGCAGCGCTTGGGCGACTACCAGGAACTGGCCGTAATGGAGCAGGAACTTCTGGCCAGCGAGGCGGGCCAATCACAAGACAGGCTTCAGGCTCTGGAGGGGAAACTGCGAAGCGGCTTAGCTGCGATTGGGCCCCTGGAACGGCGCCTCTCGGAAACCATCAAGCTGGCCATTGGATCCATCCGTTTCCCGGAAACGGTGGCCAAGGCGCGAACTTCGTCGACAGCCCTGTTCGAGGGAATCACCTCGGACGCTGGCCCCCTCGACGATGATTCCGAGGGGGACGCCCACCTCGAGATCCATGAGCTGACGCACAACTACACTATGGCGAACGAACGCGAGATACACGAGTTGGCTATAGAAACAGATTTTTCGCAGGGGGCAGCCGTGGCGAAGTGGGATGGCGAGTTCGATGTGGACGAAGAACCCAGGCCCCAGCGACAGGAGCAAACAACCACCCCGGATGATACGGAGCCTCACGAGGAGAAACTCCCCGACAACACCGAACTTTTTTGAAACTATGCGAGGAGGGGATCAACGAAAGCGATGAAGGAACGGAAAGGGATGGTCGAGGCGGCAAGTGCTTGCACCACGAATACTGAACTGAAAGTGATTAATGCCCGGCAGGAACAGGAAATTGAAGACCTAAAGGCCGCCAATCTGGCTTCCTACAAGGAAAACGTCAATTTGCGGCAGGCGGCACTCGTCGACAAGACGGAGATTAGTGAGCTGAAGCGGGCGCAGCATCAGATCGAGATCCTGAACCGTGATCTGCAGTCCCGCAACCGGGCGCTCGAAGCGGTGAATGGAGAACTGGAGTCGTTCTCCTACGCAGTGTCACATGATCTGCGCAGCCCTCTGCGAAGCATTTCCGGGTTCAGTGACGCATTAAGACACAGCGCCGCGTCGAAGCTCTCTTCCGAGGAGTCCGAATGGCTTCAGAAGATCTCCAATGCAGCGATGAGAATGGACCGCCTGACCGAAGACCTTCTTCGGCTGTCCCGCATCACGCGGGCTCAACTCAAGCGGGAGCGCGTAGACCTGTCCTATCTGGCGCGCCAAGTGGTCCATGAGCTGCGGCAAAGTGATCCGCGTCGCAACGTGGTGTTCGCCATCTCAGACAACCTGGACGCAAACGCCGACCCTGTTCTCATGCGAGTCGCACTCAGTAACCTTCTCGGAAATGCCTGGAAGTATACGGAGCCCAGTCCGCAGGCACTGATCTCTTTCACGAAGGAGCAACGAGATAACCGGGAGATCTTTTCCGTCCGCGACAACGGAGTCGGTTTCGATATGGCATACGCCACCAAGCTGTTCACTCCCTTTCAGCGCCTGCATTCGGCGCGCGAGTTCCCCGGCAATGGGGTAGGACTTGCCTGTGTTGCGCGTGTCGTTCACAAGCACGATGGACGAATCTGGGCTGAGGCCAGCACCGGCGAAGGAGCGGCGTTCTTCTTCACGATTCCGGAGACGCCGAATACGTCGGGTGATCGCGGGCCGGTACCCCATGAAACGAGGCAATATGACAACCAAACCGATCCTTCTTGTTGAGGATACGCCCGATGACGCCGACCTGACGCTAATGGCCCTCAATCGAGCGGGACTGCTGAACGAAGTAGTCGTGGCCGAGGATGGCGTGGAAGCGCTCGACTATCTCTTTGCTCAGGGACGCCACAGTGACCGCAATCCAGCGGAACTGCCGGCTGTGGTCCTGCTCGATATCAAGATGCCGCGGCTCGATGGGATCGAAGTGCTCCAACGGCTTCGGGGCGACCGGCGGACGCGTATGTTGCCGGTCGTCATCCTAACCACTTCCACTGAGGATATCGATCTGGTGCGGGCATACGAATCGGGTGCAAACGCGTACGTACGCAAGCCGGTGAGTCTCCCTGAATTTCAGGAGGCGGTGCGGCAACTGGGCCTGTTCTGGATTCTGACCAACGAACCGCCGCCAAAGCAGCAGGTGAAATGTGACTGATGCGCGAATTCCATTGCGACTCTTGATTGTCGAAGACTGCGAGGACGACTTCGATCTCTTGCTGCTGGCGCTCAGGGGAGCCGGTTTCGAACCCAATGCCGTCCGAGTCGAGACTATCACCGAGGTTGAAACTGCTCTCGCGCGTGGGGGGTGGCAGGTGGTGTTCAGTGACTTCGATTTGCCGGGATTCGACGGGCTGCGAGTATTGGAGTTGGTTCGAACCCAGGATGCGGATATTCCATTCTTGATTGTCTCGGGAGTGATCGACGAAGAGCAGGCGGTAAGCGCGATGAAAGGCGGCGCCCAGGATTACCTGTTCAAAGGCAACTTGACGCGCTTGGGACCCGCAGTGCGCCGGGAACTGGCAGAAGCGGAAGACCGGCTGAAGCGGAGAGAGGCACAAGCGGCCCTGGACCGCGACCGGGACATCCTGCGACAAGACCGGATTCGGTTTGTCGATGTGATGTCTCACGAGTTCCGCACACCGCTCAACATCATCAACGTCGCCGCAGGCATGTTGGATCGCTATGGAGAGCGGATGGATGCGGCGGCCCGTCGCGAACGCACCGCGGAGATACAAGGGGCCGTTACCCGCATGAGCCGAATCATCGACAAGGTACTGCTGACGAGCCAGTTGGAACTTCATCGATGGGAGCTCAGATCAGAGGCGTTCGACTTGTCTTCCTGGTGCGGCAGCTTCCTCGAGAACAATGTTGCAAACCGGCAGGACCGGGGGCGCATCCGGGTCCGGCGGGTAAAGCTCCCACCGAAGGTCGCCATGGACCCACGTGTTATCGAGATCGCACTACAGAACCTTATCTCAAACGCACTGAAGTACTCACCGCCGGACTCGCCGGTCGATCTCGAAATCAAGGGCGAACACCCCAGCCGAATCGAGTTCGTGGTCCGGGATCGTGGCATCGGCATTCCGGAAGCGGAGATGTCCCGTGTTTCAACTTCCTTCTTTCGAGCAAGCAATGTTGGCGACGTGCCAGGGACGGGTTTGGGGCTAGCCATTGTCAAGGGGTGCGCCGATCTACTCGGGGGAACGCTCGACATCGAGAGTCGTCCGGGATCGGGAACATGTGTAAGGATGTGTCTGCCTGACTGGCTTCAGGCTGAAACACGAGTGGAAACGACCGAGGTGGAGTTGGTAGAAAGATGAATCGAGTACTTATTATCGAAGACGATGTGGTGACCCGGCGTCAGTTGGTCCAGTTGTTCGGTTTGGAGCAGTTCGAAGTCACCGAAGCCGCAACGGGCCAAGCAGGGATCGCAGCCGCTGCGGACGCCCCGCCAGACCTGGTGATCTGCGACATCATGATGCCGGGCACCGATGGGTTAGGCGTGCTTGAAGCCCTCCGGAGCCTCCCCGATACTGGATTAACGCCATTCATTTTCTTGACCGCGAAAGCGGGCAGCCAGGACGTTCGCCACGGGATGAGTGAAGGTGCGGATGACTACATTACGAAACCCTTCGATCCCGAGGCGTTACTTTCGTCGGCACGGCAGAGGTTGGCTCGTCGCCGCTTGCAACTCAAAGAGGCGGAACGGCGGGAAGCCAACACCGGTATGCTGGCCGCAGCCGCACTGCCGCGAGAGATGGAGGGCTGCCTCACTCATCTGGAGACAATATCCGATTTCTTTCGAGCCAGGTACGATGGCGACCCTGAGGCCGGCGAGATGCGGAGGGCGATGAGACATCAGGTTGCATGCTTGCGGGCTTTGTCGCAACGCCTGCGCCTCTACGGCGAACTTCCCGGCCTCTATGCCCGGCGATTCGCGACCACTGGCAGCGCAGACGGCGGCTGTTCGCATGAGGTTGCAGTCGAAACGGCGCGGGCTGTGGTGAGTCGGTGGAATCGGGCCGGCGATCTTGAAATCTCCGCGCTCGGATGTACGACTCCCCTCGCCAGGGATTTCCTGACGGTCATGGTCAGGGAGTTGGTTGACAACGCCTGCAAGTTCTCAGACCCGTCTACTCCGATTACGCTCGATGGGAGACCGGAGAAGGGATACTGGAAAATGACGGTTACTGACCGTGGCCAGGGCATATCGCCTCAACAGGTATCGGATATCGGCGCCTTCAAACAATTCTGGAGCGGTGCGGAGAGACCCGGCGGGCTGGGTCTGGGACTGGTTCTGGTTCAAACTCTTGCCCGCCTCCATTCCGGAGAAGTGCTCATTGATAGCGAGTCCGGGGCCGGCACGAGTGTCGCAGTGATGATCCCCACGGAGTAAAGAATGACTACTGCCATATCCCCCGACGGAACGGAACTGATCAGACTCCCCATCACTCGAATTCAGGACGTGCTTCTGGCCCGCCTGGCGGTGCGGGAAGAGGCCGAACGGCTGGGATTCGCCGCCCAGGCTTTGACTCAGATCGCGACAGCAGTCTCAGAGATAACGCGAAACGTGGTGCAGCACTCTCACGCTATCGGTCAAATCAGGATCTTCGAAACAAGCGCGGAAGGTCGCCGTGGTCTGAAAATCACTGTCGAAGACACTGGAGCCGGCATCGACGATGTGGACCGCGTGCTTGCGGGCACCTCACCCGGAGCCGGAATTCCTGGCTGCCAGGC
>CAYXVG010000095.1:0-16846 GCA_964468205.1 uncultured Solibacteraceae bacterium
GGGGGGGGGGGGGGGGGGGGGGGGGATGTCCGGGGGACAGGGGGCCAGGGGGGGGACACGGGGACACCCGTCACCGTCCACGCGGCGAAAAACACGCCTTGGGACGGCCACGGATGTCCCGGTTTGTGCGAGGGTGCTGAGGCGAATATTAGGCGAAGATTGGCTGACGTTGGCCGTTTATTTCAAAAGGACAAGTCGACATTTGGGTTTGTTTGTGAAAAATCGAGTTTTCCAATGTGGTCGATCGCGGCCCGCAATCCGGCAAGGCCTCGCAAAAAGCGTGTGCCTGCCGCTTTCAATATTCGGTTTTCAAACAACAGTTCCCGAGGCGATCGGGACGGTTGGTTTTCGCCAGCCGAGCGGTTTCGGGGTGGTGTGCGCGGACGAAAGTCCCCCCGCGAAGTCCGTTTTACCATGGAGGTTAGGCGAGTTCGGAGGATCAATCGGGCAAATTATTGAAAAAACAGTCGCTTGCAAATCAGAAAACGGTGGAACCACCGGTAACAGGCACAGCCGTCTCCACCCGGCGCCAAGGAGGCCTTCCGACTAAGAGCGCATGGGCTCCTCCATCTCGCGAGTAGGTTGGTGAATTCGGACAGTTCGCTATCGTCGCCCGCCGGTTTTGGTGTATTGTGATCCCGAGATCGAGTCCGAGTGGAGATGAGGTCGATGTAAGGAGCCGTTTCATGAGAAGCCATTGGCACTTGTCATTCCTGTTCCTGACGGCGGCGGCCGCGCTGGCCGTTGCCGGGGCAATCGCGGAGGAACGGGTGGTCGTCCAGCCCACCGACACCGGGGAAGCGCTCGTCAATCCCGGCATGGGCTGGGCGTTTCATCATTACGACAACAATATCGAGCGGTATGGTCTGCACCTGGAGCCTTCCGATACGGTAGACGATTTTCCCGGGGCCAGCGTGATCTATCTGCGGCTCGCCTGGTCGTATATTGAGCCCGAGGAGGGCCGGTTCAACTGGTCCATTGTTGATACTCCGGCGCAGCGGTGGATTGATAAGGGCTTCCAGGTAGCGTTTCGATTTAGCTGTGCCGAGTCCAGCCGGAACCAGCCTTACGCCACACCCAAGTGGGTACGCGACGCCGGCGCCAAGGGTTATCATTTCACGCCGAGAAAAGGCATCGACGAGAGCAGTCCGATGTGGGAGCCGGATTATGATGACCCCGTCTTTCTGGCGAAGCTGGACAATTTCCTGGCGGCGGCCGCGGCCCGATATGACGGCAACCCCGAGGTGGCGTTCATCGACGTAGGGTCCTTTGGCGTTTGGGGCGAGGGACACACCGGGGCGACCACCAGGCTGCCGTATAACGCGAACACGGTGAAGACCCACTTGGATCTTCACCAGAAGCACTTCAAGAAGACTCTGCTGGCGGCGAATGACGATTTCTCGAACCATGGCCGCGGTCTGGAGACGCTGCACTATGCCCGCAAACTGGGAATGACGCTCCGCGACGACAGCGTCCTCGTGAATTGCGGCGATAAGGCCTATCACCATGCGTACGTTTCCGATCTCTTCTGGCCGCACCTGCCGGTGGTGCTCGAGATGGAGCATTACGGCTCGTCGGTGAAGAAGGGTTGCTGGGAAGATGGGAGCCTGTTCCTGAAGGCGATCGAAGAGTACCGGGCGGCGTACGCGACGGTTCACTGGTACCCGCGAGAGTTTTATCAGAAGAACAAGAAGCTTGTCGATGACATCAACATGCGGCTGGGCTATCGACTGCAGTTGCTCGAGGTTTCCTGGCCGGCGGAGCTTGCGGCCGGCGATCCGTTGACGATCGGATACCGCTGGCGGAACGCCGGGGTGTCACCGTGCTATCCAGGCGGACATCCAGCGATTACTCTGAAGGATGCGAAGGGAGGCATAACGGGCGTGTTTGTGGATGAACTCTTCGATGTGCGAACCCTGCCCGTCGGGCCTCCAGGCGAGGCGCTGTCAGTGGGGCGGCAAGAGAAGGCCTCGAGCCAGGCCGACAGACCGCTGATCTCCTATTCGCTGCCGCCCGATCCGGTCTTCAAACCGGGAACATACGACGTATTCCTATCCGTCGGTTCGAAGACCGGGACGCCGGTAATCGCTTTGCCGCTTCCAGATGACGACGGACAGAAAAGGTACCGGCTGGGCAAGATTACCGTTCGGTAGCGGGCCGGCAAGCTGATTACAATCGAACAACGGGGAAGAACTGATGCAGGTGGTTCGCTCAGCTTACCAGGCATGAAGGACATTCGATGAAGGACGATCACAAGCAAGTGGGGACCCGCGGGAGATCCCGCCGGAAATTCATCAGGGACGCGGCCGCGGCAGCACTAGCCGCTTCCCAGCCGCTTCATTCCGCCCAAACCCTGACGCAGGACCGCAAAGTCGCGATCTTCGTCCAATCCGACGCATCAGATTCGAGCGTGCGACAGGAGCCAGTGCGCTGGGCCGTAGGCGAATTGCGTGACGCGATCGCCGGACGCGGGATTCCGGTGGAGGTCCATCACAACCTTGACCGCATTCACGACGACTGTGAGCGGGTGCTGGTTGCTCCAGGTTCCTCGGTTCTCGCCCGGCAAGTGACAGGACGGGCTGGGGTGCGAATTCCAGTCACGGCCGAGGCCCTCGCGCTCGCGGCGGGGCGGGTTCGTAACAAACCCGTGCTACTCGCGACCAGTTCCGATGTGCGCGGACTGGTTTACAGTGTTCTGGAGCTCGCCGACCGCGTCCGTTACGCCGGCGATTGTGCGCCACGAGCGCAAAGAGCCGAGGAGGGTCCAATGTGTGCAACTGCTTGATCGATGAGGGCGGGTCCCTCGGAACCGCCTGGCAGGAGCAGGTTTCAAACCACCTTCGGCGGCTGTGGTCAAAAAGCCATGGTCGTGAGCACAGAGGGAAAAGGCCTGGGAAGAACCAGGTCAGATGACTGGCAAGAAGAGGAACGTGAGGGAACCACTGATCACGTGTCGAAAGCGTAGGGACGATGTCAAAACCGCGGGGAGTCGCTGCTGCGGGACGAGCTTCGGCGGTGCCTGTTTACGGACCGAAGCGGCACCCGGCATGAAGGTGGCCTGCGCTTGCTAGAGGTGGTCGAGTGGAACGTGGGAACCTCGGACTCCAATGCGAACGGAGAAGCCGCAGGTGGAAGAAGCACGAGGGCGAGAGTACGGAAGTGGAGCCCAGGGCGGAACAGCCTGTAGTAGCGAAGAAGTCCCCAAGAAAAGGATGGAGCGAATGGGCTATGCTATGGAGCCGAATTGAATGAGCCAACCAGCAATGGGAGGAGTCGATGAATGAAGCAAAGCCGTTCAGTATTTCGAAGTGGGAGGTCTGGGAGGCGTATCCACGAGTAGAAGCGAACCAGGGAGCGGCAGGGGCCGACGAGCAATCGATTGCAGACTTCGAGAAGGACCTCAAAGGGAACCTGTACAAGATCCGGAATCGGATGTCGTCGGGCAGTTACTTTCCGCCGCCGGTGCGGACGGTGAAGACACCGAAGGTAAACGGTGGGGAGAGGAAGCTGGGTATACCGACCGCATCAGATCGGATTGCGCAACAGGTCATGAAGTCGAGATTGGAGCCGGCGGTGGACCCGCTGTTCCATCCGGATTCCTACAGGTATCGACCGGGGAAGTCCGCGCTGGACGCAGTGGGACAGACGCGGCAGCTTTGCTGGCGCAATGACTGTGGACATCAAGGGCTTCTTCGATAGCATCCCGCACGATCTGCTTATGCGGGCGGTGAAGAAACAGCCAGGGAGCAATGGATGGCGCTCTACATCGGGCGCTGGCTGAAAGCGCCAGTGCAAGAGGAGGGTGGCCAGTTGGTCCCGCGTGAGAAAGGCACGCCACAAGGTGGTGTCATCAGCCCCTTGCTAGCCAATCTGTTTTTGCATTATGCCTTTGATCGGTGGATGGCGACGCAGTACTGGCAGTTGCCGTTTGAGCGTTTCGCCGATGATGCCATCGTGCCTTGCAGAACGGAGCAGCAAGCCCAGGAGGTTCGGGCGGCCATAGCCGCTCGCTTGAAGGACTGTGGACTGGAGCTTCATCCGGAAAAGACGAAGATCGTCTATTGCAAGGATGATGACCGGCGAGGGACGTACCCGAATGAGAGATTTAATTTTCTGGGTTATCCTTTTCGGCCGCGGAGATTGAAGAATCACAAGGGAAAGTACTTCCTCAACTTCAGTCCCGCACTTTCCGACAAGGCGGTGAAAGTCATTCGGGCGGAGATTCGAAGCTGGAACCTGCATCTACGCAGTGATAAGTCGATCGAAGATCTGTCGCGGATGTTCAACCCGGCCATTCGAGGCTCACTCCAATACTACGGGCGGTTTTACCGGTCGGCGCTATATCCACTGATGCGACAACTGGACCGATCGTTGGCCCGTTGGGCCGCACGGAAATACGAGAAGCTGCGCAGGCATTTGCGCAGGGCGACACATTGGGTCGCGCGCTTCTCGCGACGCGATCCGGGGCGGTGGGCGCACTGGCAAATGGTGTGCGGCGTGGCTCCATGGTGGGAGCCGTTTGAGCGGAGACGTACACGTACGGCTCTGCGAGGGGCCCGGGGTGTGACTCCCCGGGCCTGCTCACCTAGTCATGGAATTCCGGCATTGGGACGAGGCCGAGAGTTTTCTCCGCGAGTTAACCGCGAGGCTTGGCAAGTTCGGACTGGAGTTGCATCCCACAAAGACACGGCTGATCGAGTTTGGACGCTTTGCCGCTGACAGTCGCCAGAAAGGTGGTCAGGGCAAGCCGGAGACCTTCGACTACTTGGGGTTCACCCACGCTTGTGGGAAGAACCACAAGAATGGCTCCTTCGAGGTGAAACGGCGGACGATGGCCAAGCGGCTGCGGAAGAAGCTGCAGGATATCAAGCAGCAACTGAAGCGGCGGCGGCACCGGACGACCGTGAAACAGGCGAAGTGGCTCCAGTCGGTGGTTCGAAGCTTCTACCAGTACAATGCGGTACCGGGCAACTGGTAGGTGCTGAACTCCTTCCGGCGCGCGGTTTTGCTCCTATGGCGGCGGGTTCTCCGACGTCGCAGTCAGCGCAGCCGGTGGACCTGGAAAGCGTTCTACGAACGGTTGGCGCCTCTCATCCCTTGGCCCAAGGTCCTACATCCATATCCGTTGCAGCTGTTTGCGACCAAATATCATCCGAGGTTGGAGCCGGGTGCGGTAGTTCCGCTCGCACGGATCTGTGCGGGGGTTCCCGGAAACGGCTATTCCCACCCCCGGCCGACTTTTGAGCCGGCCTGGGTCCCAGTCGAACCTAACTAATTCAAATATTCGCGGTCCGAATATCGCACATAGTTATTGACTATTTTCGGAGGGGGGGTACACTTATTGCAGCGAATTCGCACAATAGAAAGACAAGGAGGGCCTAATGGTTGCATTAGCAGCTGCGCTCGCGCTGGCATGTTCCGTAGCCGTGAATGCGGTGGCGGAAAAGCCGGTCGTGTTGACGGCCGACACTCAGTTCCAGGTCAAGCAATTGGTTCCAGACCTTACGAATCAGACGATAATTGTCCGTCAAGTGCAGGAGTCCGGTGGCAATCTGTACTTTTTGATCAATGCCCGACGGAGTGGGTCGCTCATACTTCGAACCGACCTAGGCGGGTCTTTGCTCACGACGATCAATCTCAGGCAACGAATTGCCTCCGCGTTCGATTTCGATAGCGATGGAGGGCTCTACGTGCTCGCCGCCGACGAGAATAACCGCCACGGCCTCTTCTTCTATGACTCTTCCGGGAAGGACACACCCCGAGTGACGGCGGACCGTCTGACTGGTCCAATAGCGACCTTCCGGATTCTAGATGACCTGCCCATGATCCTGACAATTGACGGGTCCATTCGTCGTTCGAGAATTGGGGGCAGTCCGGCAGTGAGGTTACCCCGCGGCAACGCCATGAGTTTGGCTGACCTCCCGGACGGCCGTTTTGTAGCCGCTGATCAGGCGACCGCCAGTTTGTACCTCGGGAATCCCGACATCGGGATTCAGAGGCATTTCCGCCTTGCAGCGCCCGAGATTGAATCGGCGAGGGAGAAGAACAGGAATCGGCCGGAGCCGCCGGAAGGCCGCCGCACCGGCGAGTATCTGTTACTACGAAATCTCGCCACTGATCAATCTGGTAACTTCTATGTGACCGTTTCAACTTTTTCGATTGCCGACGGCGCGCCGATTCTGCAGTTCGACGAGTCCGGCAGGCTCCTCCGGCGATTTCGCTGCAAGCTCCCCGAGCGTCACGAAGGTGGAAGCGTATTTCCTAGTCACTTAGTCGTGACTAGCGACTACGTTGTCGTCGTAGACACTCGCGGTACGGTTCTCAGATTCAAAACTTCATAGCTGCTTCGACTGGAGATCAAGAATATATGAAACCGAAAACGCTGTACTCAAGCCTCATTCTCATCGTACTCATGCTCTCGCATGTGGCGCCGACTGCCTCCGCATAATGCACGTGGTGGTACTTCGAATGTACCGATGTGTGTTGGAGCAGCCGCACATGTTACGACGACATTTCCGTGCTGGCTGACTACTATACCGCGACTGGCGGGTGCTACTGCTTTTGGAACTGTCCGGGGAACGTCGGCTGCGAGGTAAGTGACTTTCTCATTGAGGGAGTGTGTGACGGCGAGTATGTCTACACCACCTTCAGCTTATGTTGTGACAATTGCCAGCAAGTATAACCTCGCGGCTAAGAGTTCTCTGAGCCCCGTGAATACCGCTGCAGCACTAGAGCGGACTGTTCTGACTCCTGTAGCAGCGTGGCGGGCTGGTTGATGAAGAATCTCCGGAGAGGCTTCTGGGATGGCGGGAGGAAACGCGCCCCGCACGCAGAATCGGCAACCCAAAAAGTGCGGGGCGGGCAATCTCCCCGGCCAAAACCGCGAAGGATCAGATGCGCAAGCCTCCAGGGTCGCGTCTAGCCACTCAAAGAACATGTCGCGCTCGTACCGGAAGCCGCCGAGGTTGACGTGGCTGTCGCGCTTTCGTCCTGAGTCACGGCCGAGGCCCTCGCGCTCGCGGCGGGGCGGGTTCGTAACGAACCCGTGCTCCTCGCGACCGGTTCCGATGTGCGCGGACTGGTTTACAGTGTTCTTGAGCTCGCCGACCGCGTCCGTTACGCCGGCGATCCACTGGCGGAGATACGGAGCATCGGCAGTGTGGTCGAGCGGCCGGCGAATTCGATTCGCAGCATGACGCGCCTGTTCGTGAGCGAGATCGAAGACAAACCCTGGTTCCACGACAAGGGCTTCTGGTCCGATTACCTGTCGATGCTGATTACGCAGCGCTTCAATCGCTTCAGCCTGACCCTTGGTCTGGGTTACGATTCGCCAAGGAACGTCCTCGATTCGTATTTCATTTTTGCCTACCCCTATCTGCTTTCCGTTCCCGGTTACGACGTTAAGGTCTCCGGACTGCCAGCCAAAGAGCCTGAGCGTAACCTCGCCAAGCTGCGATGGATCAGCGACGAGGCAGCGCGGCGGGGATTGCACTTCCAGCTTGGCCTTTGGTCTCACTCTTATGAGTGCTTCGACAGTCCGCAGGTGAACCACGTAGTTGTGGGACTGACACCGGAAAACCACGGACAGTACTGTCAAGACGCCGTGCGAGCGCTGCTCCGAGCGTGCCCCTCGATTTCGGGTATCACCTTTCGCGCACACTATGAGAGTGGCGTGCCGGATGGCTCCCATCGCTTTTGGGAGACAGTGTTTCAAGGCGTGGCCGATTGCGGCCGGCGGGTAGAGATCGACCTTCACGCCAAGGGGATTGATTTCGAGCAGATTCAGTTGGCGCTCGACACCGGGCAACCAGTTCGCGTGACGCCGAAGTTGACGGCCGAACACATGGGACTCCCGGCACACCAAGCCGCCATGCGGGAGCGGGAGCGCGTGCCCTCGCCCGATTCCAGCAATCCGCGAAACAGCACGGCGCGGTATGGTTACGCCGACTATCTGGCAGAGGATCGGGCTTACGGAGTGTACTTCCGGATTTGGCCCGGCAAGCAGAAAATCCTCTTATGGGGCGATCCGGCGCTGGCGGCGGGCTACGGACGCCATGCGGGATTCTGCGGAAGTGAAGGGCTGGAGGTCTGTGAGCCGCTCTCTTTTAAGGGACGCCAGGGATCCGGCGCCTCACCGGAACGGCGCATCTACGTAGATGACTCGCTCGTGCCGGAGGGCGGAGACTGGCGCAAGTACCTCTATACCTACCGGATTTGGGGCCGCCACCTGTACGATCCCGATTGCAATCCAGTATCCTACCGGCGTTATCTGCGGTCGGAATTTGGCGCCGCCGCAGAAGCGGTCGAAGTTTCCCTGGGCCAGGCCAGCCGTATCTTGCCGCTGATCACTTCGGCCCACCTCCCGTCGGCTTCCGCCATGACCTACTGGCCAGAGCTTTACACGAACATGGCGATCGCGGATCAGACACTTCCCCACCCGTACGGCGACACTCCCGCACCGAAGGTTTTCGGCCATGTGAGTCCGCTCGACCCAGCCATGTTCTCACCGGTGAACGAATTTGTGGACGAGCTGATCAGAAAGAGTCCGAGCGGACGCTACTCCCCGGTTATGGTCGCCCAGTGGCTCGAGGATTCAGCGCGTGTCTCGACGGAGCAGCTTGCGGAAGCGAGTGACCGGATTGGCCGGGCTGACGGGCCCGCTTTCCGCCGCGCCGCCATCGACATTTCCGTCCATAATGGCCTGGGGAACTTCTTCGCTAACAAGCTTCGCGCCAGCGTTGCGTATGCCCTCTACGAGGCAAAGGGCTCCGACGGTGATTTGGGGGATGCTGTTTACTTCTATCGTCGAGCGCGTGAGGCGTGGAGCGGCATCGTACAACAGACCCGGGGCGTGTACGTCAAGGACCTCGGGTTCGGGGCGCTTCCCCACCGCCGCGGCCACTGGGAAGACCGCCTCCCGGCTATCGATCGCGATCTGGATTACATGGAGCGGCTGCTGAGAGAAGCGACGGGAGGCGGAGTCGCCGATTCTTTGAGCAAAGCTGCAAGGGCTTGGCTTAAGCCGCCCCCCTCGTCGCCGAAGTTTGAGCACAACCCTCCGGCCGTGTTCTCGCCTCAGGCGCCGCTGGCGATCAGCCTGACGACGGCAAGCCGGCGAGTCCGGACGGTCCAGCTTCACTATCGGCACGTGCACCAGTCGGAGGCCTACCAGATCGCGGAGATGGAAAGACATGGGCAAACCTGGCATTTTGCGATTCCGGCGGACTTCCTGGATTCGCCCTATCCGCTGCTCTACTACTTCAAGCTGAGCGATGGCAACGGCCACGCGTGGCTGTACCCGGGGTTCGCAGAGGATTTGGCCAACCAACCGTATTTCGTTGTCCGGCAGGGATGACGGTTTTACTGTGATTTCGGTTTGCCGAATCAGGCGGGATTTTGGAGAAACTTTCGGGGTGGGGCCGGGGTTAGAGATTTGGGAGGGGTGTGGGCGAGGACGGACACCGCTCGCGAGCCCCTACAGGATGTGGTGTGGATGTTCGATGAGGTGAGGGTGAGACATTGGGGTGGCGTTTGGCGGGCCGGCGGGACGTGATACGGAGGTTTGACGCGGTGCATGAGAGAATCGTGCGGATGATGATCGTGGTTCTGGCCGCGGCGCTGGCCGGCTTGGGAGCGGGTCATTCCGTTGGAGCAACGTACGAGAGTGTGTCTGCGCCGAGCGCGGCGGGGCCCATCGACGAGATCGTTTTCGGGAAGCTGGAAGAACTGGGGATCCCACATGCGAATCTGTGCTCGGATGCCGTGTTTCTCCGGCGCGCGTATCTCGACGTGATCGGGACCTTGCCCACTGCGCAGGAGGCGTCAGCGTTTCTACAGGACCGCGATCCCGGCAAGCGTGGGAGGCTGATCGAGGAACTGCTCGGCCGGGACGAGTTTGCCGTCTATTGGGCCATGAAGTGGGGCGACTTGCTCCGGGTGAAAGCCGAGTTTCCGATTAATCTCTGGCCCAACGCCGCGCAGGCATATCACCGCTGGATTCTGGAATCCATTGCTGCCAATAAACCGTACGACCGCTTCGCTTCGGAGTTGCTGACGGCGAGCGGCAGCAATTTTCGGGATCCGCCGGTCAACTTCTACCGGGCGACGCAGAGCGCCGAGCCGGACGGCATCGCCAAAGCCGTCGCGCTGACCTTCATGGGAAGCCGCGCGGAGAAGTGGCCGCCGGAGCGTCTCGCCGGGATGGCCGCTTTCTTCTCGCAGACCGCCTACAAACAGACGGGCGAGTGGAAAGAAGAGATCGTTTACCACGATCCCACGAAGCAGAATGCAGAAGGGACTCCGCAGGCGGTGTTCCCCGACGGGAAACCGGCGGTCATCCAGGAAGGCCAGGACCCGCGAGCCGCGTTCAGCCACTGGCTCACTTCTCCCGAAAACCCATGGTTCCGGCGCGCTGTCGTGAACCGCGTATGGTCCTGGTTCCTCGGGCGCGGCGTTATCCACGAGCCCGATGACATCCGGCCGGATAATCCTCCCTCGATTCCGGAGCTGCTCGAGTATCTCGAGTCAGAGTTGGTTGACTCCGGTTTCGACCTGAAACACATCTACCGGCTCATCCTGAATTCGACCACCTACCAGCTCTCCTTCATCCCGCAAACGGGCGACCCGCGAGCCCCGGCGCATTTCGCGCACTATCCGTTGCGGCGTCTCGAGGCCGAAGTGCTGGCCGACGCGCTGTGCCAGATCACCGGGACGCCCGAGAGCTACATGAGCATGATTCCGGAGCCTTACACTTACATCCCGGCGAACCTGCGGTCGGTGGAGTTGCCGGACGGCAGCATCACGAGCCCGTTTCTCGACCTGTTCGGCCGGCCGCCCCGCGATACCGGACTCGAGACCGAGCGGAACAGCAAAATCACGGCGGCGCAGCGTCTGCACCTGCTGAACTCCAGCCACATTCAGCTCAAGCTCCAGCGGAGTCCGGCGCTGCGGCAGCTTGTGCGCCGGCGAGGCGATCCCGAGCAGGTAGTGCGGGCGATTTACCTGACAATCCTCTCGCGCGAGCCATCTCCGGACGAGTGGAAAGCGATTGCGAGCTACCCCGAACTGCGGTCCGGAACCAAGCACCCCCGCGGCGACGGATTGATCGATCTGGCGTGGGCGTTGCTCAATACAGACGAATTTCTCTACCGGCACTGAGGAGGCGTAACGATGAACGGCGAAAACGGAGGGCGGAACGGGCGGTTTTCAAGACGCGAGGCGCTGCGGGAAGGGCTGTTCGGCGCGGCCGGGCTGGTTGCCGCGGGCCGCCTGGCGAGCAGAGCCTCCGCAGGATTGCCACAGCCGCGCGCGAAATCGGTGATCCAGATCTGGATGTGGGGCGGCCCGGCGCACCTTGATACGTTCGACCCGAAGCCCGAAGCCGGAAGCGATTTCACCGGCCCGCTGAACCATCCGATCGAAACCAATGTCCCGGGAGTCCGCATTGGCGAGTCGTTGCCCCTGCTAGCCAAACAGGCCGACAAATACTCGATCATCCGCAGCATGACCCACGGCGTCAACGCCCACGAGACAGCCTCTTACATGGTGCAGACGGGCCGCGACCCCGGAGGCCGGGACGTATATCCAAGCGCCGGAGCCGTAGTCTCCCTGTTCAAGGGCTACAACGGGGGCTATGAGGGCCTGATCCCGCCGTATGTGGTGCTGACCGAGCCGCAGGGCCGGTTCTCGGAGGCGGGTTTTCTGGGATCGCGCTATAAACCGTTCGCGACCGGCGGAGACCCGGCCCGGGCGCGGTTCGAAGTCGAGGGCGTTGTCGCCAAGGGGATTACAGACGAACGCCAGCGCGCGCGGCGCGAGTATCTCAAACGGCTGAACAGCTTGCGGCACGCAATGGCCGGCGATCCACAGCTTACGGCCGCGGTGCAGTCTGAGAATCAGGCCTACGACCTCATCTTGGGGGACGCCGGCAAGGTCTTCGATCTGTCGGAGGAACCGGACGAGTTGCGCACCCGGTATGGCCGCGGTACGTTCGGCCAGTCCTGTCTCGCCGCCCGGCGGCTAGTCGAACGGGGCGTCCCGTACGTGACGATCAACTACAAAGGCTGGGACACTCACAAGCAACACTTCCAGGCCATGCGGCGCATGCTGCCGGAGCTCGACAAGGGACTCTCGACACTGCTCGACGATCTTTGCGCACGGGGACTTCTCGAATCGACGATCGTCTGGTGGGGCGGCGAGTTCGGCCGGACGCCGAGGGTGCAGTGGGAGCCACCGTGGAACGGCGGGCGCGGGCACTACGGAGACGTCTTCTCGGCGGTAGTGGCCGGCGGAGGCTTCCGCGGCGGGCAGGTGGTGGGCGCCTCGGACGCTACCGGCGAGGAGGTCCGCGGCCGACCGGTGTATCCGGCGGATCTGATCGCCAGCATTTACGAACTGCTCGGTCTCGACACCGAAGCGCCGCTGCCGCATCCGCTCGGGCTGGACGCGCGCGTTATGCCGTCCGCAGGTGGGAACGTGAAGAGCGCCGGACGATTGAAGGAGTTGCTGTGATGTCCGGATGCAGGCTGGCGGGACTCGCTGTTCTCACCGTATCGCTCGGCCTCGCGCAACAACCGGCGCCGCACATCGGCTATGTCTACCCCGCTGGGGGCCAGCGCGGCACAACGGTCACGATTACTATTGGGGGACAGTTCCTGAGGGGAGCCGGCGAACTGCTGTTTTCGGACCCCTCGCTTGAAGCGCGCGTCACCGGCTATTCCCGCCCGATGACATTCGCCGAGTTCCGGAAGCTTCGCGAAGAGATCGAGCCGATTGCGGAGAAGCTGAAGGCGGCGGGGGTGCAAGACCGCGCCGCCCGGTTGTCGCCGGAGGCCAACGCGCTTCTTACCCCCGAGGAGCGAAGACGGCTCGCCGAATTGCGCCGGCAAATGGCCACTTCGGTCCTCAGGCCGGTGACACCGGCGATCTCGGAGCAGGTTACTGCCGAGGTGACGATTCCGGCAAACGCTCCGCCCGGCGACATCGAGTTGCGGCTGTCGGCCGCGGGTGGCCTTACGAATCCGGTCCGCTTCTCGATCGGCCAGTGGCCCGAAGTCTCGGGACCGCCAGCCGAGGTTCCGGACGAGCGCCGCGCGGGAAACAAGCTGCTCTTCAGCAGCCAAAGGGAGCCCCGGAAACCGCCGGAGCCCGCAGCTGTTACGCTGCCGGCGACCTTGAACGGCCAGATCGAGCCGGGCGGCGTTGACCGGTACCGCTTTCATGCCGACGCGGGGCAGAAGATCGTAGTTGCCGTTCGCGCGCGGGAGTTGATTCCGTATATCTCCGACGCGGTTCCGGGCTGGTTCGAGGCGGCGATTTCCGTGTTTGACCCCGCCGGGAAAGAGATCCGCCATGCCGACCACTTTCACTTCCAAGCCGACCCGGTTCTGTGCCATGAGGTTCGGGAGAGCGGCCAACATGTTCTCGAGGTGAGAGACTCCCTATACCGCGGCCGGGAGGATTTTGTTTATCGCGTGACGATTGGAGAGATTCCTTACGTGACCGGCGTGTTCCCGCTCGGGGGGCAAGAGGGCGAACGGCCGCAAGCGCGGCTGAGCGGCTGGAACGTGTCCTCGCCCGAAGTGGTTTTGCTTCCGGCCGCACCGGGCGGCAGCTCGCGGATGGTCGCGGCGTGGGGGGGCGAGCGGCTATCGAACGCGGCGCCCTTTGCGGTGGGCACGCTTCCCGAACGAATGGAGAACGAGCCGAATGACACGGCGGAGCGCGCGGAACGGGTAGTGTTACCGGGGGTTGTGAACGGCAAGATCAGCAGGCCGGGAGAGCGGGATGTGTTCGCCCTCGAAGGCGAAGCGGGAATGAAGATTGTCGCAGAGATCCTGGCCCGCCGGCTCGGTTCTCCACTCGACTCGCGGCTGACGCTCTTCGATTCCAACGGACGGCGGATCACCGCCAACGACGACCACAAGGACAAGGGCGCCGCGCTGCTCACCCACCACGCCGATTCCCTGCTCACCGCCACGCTGCCAGCCAGCGGACTCTACTACATCGAGGTAGCCGATACTCAGGGACGCGGCGGCGACGGCCACGCCTACCGGCTGCGCCTGAGCCGCCCGCGTCCGGATTTCGAACTGCGCGTCACACCGGCGAGCGTGAACCTCCGGGCGGGGATGACCCTGCCGGTGACGGTCCACGCGTTGCGCCGCGACGGCTTTGATGGGCAAATCGTGGTGCAGTTGAAGAACGCTCCAGCCGGGCTGACACTCAGCGGCGGGCGGATTCCGCCGGGCCAGACGAGCGTGAGGATGACCTTGACGGCGCCCGTGGGACTCGATGGCTCGGTGGTTCGCCCCGGGCTTGAGGGCCGGGCGCGCATCGGCGGCCGTATGATCACGCGCGACGCGGTTCCCGCAGAAGACATGATGCAGGCGTTCGCGTACCGTCACCTGGTTCCGGCGAAGGAATGGGTGGTGAAGGTGCTGCCCGGCGGCCGGCGTAAGATGAACTGGACGCTGGCATCGACGGGGCCAATCCGGCTGAGCGCCGGCAGCCGCGCAACACCGGTGCGGTTTGCGATGCCGCTCGGGCGGATGGCGGAACGGCTGCGGTTTGAGCTCAGCGATCCGCCGGAAGGGCTCACCCTGGCGGACGTGGAGGCCGGCCCGCGGGGCGTTTCGATGCTGCTGCAGGCTGGCCCGGAAGCGGGAGAAGCGTCAGTGGAGGGCAACCTGATCGTCGACCTGTATCTCAAACGGCCGCCGAACCCCGAGAAGAAAGGTCCGGGAGGCAAGGATGTTCACCTCGGCACGCTGCCGGCGATTCCGTTCGAGATTGCGGGGCGGCCGGGCGGGCGGGAGTGAGGCGGAGGCTGCGAAACCGCGTTCAGAGGACGGCGAAGGCTGGTGCGCGATGGAGCCGCTTGTCAAAAATGACTGTTCGGGTGCAGCCTGCCGCAAGGTTGACTTGGCCGATGATGTGATCCGCCACGCCGCCGCTTGCCGCTTCCGCGGCGCTGAGCGCCAGCCTCACAGCTCCAGCATGCTTGATTTGAAACAAGGGAACACCGAGGAACTCGCCAAACACCCGGACTATCTCCGTCTTCGATTTGCCAGAGACGCTCTGAAGCACCCAGGCCGCCTCGCAGGGATTCGAAGGGCGTCCGCAGGGGCCGCATCACTAGTTCACCCGAAGCCAGAAGAACGAAGTCGACACGGTCCCCTGTTTTCAGCCGCAGTTGGTCGCGGATTGCCTAAGGTATGGTGTTTTGACCCTCGGTAGTGATTTTAGCCGAAGGCATTGCCTTACTCAGTGCAAGGATAGCAAGAAGGGAAATGTCATCATCCCCGACGCGGTAGCAGAGGCCGACCGGCTGGGGTTCGCCACCGTGCTCGCCGCAGATGCCGACTTCGAGATCCAGGTTCGCTGCAAATGTCTGTACTTTCCGCTCCATTGGACCAGGAATACGGGAAGCTTCTTCCATCATTTCGAAGATTTCGAGGATATTCTTGACTCACTGAAATATGGGTGCTACACTGTAGCCGCTACAGTTGCCTGCCCGGTATAGTAGCTGTGAGTACTTACCTTGAAGGAAACCGTTATGACGATTCGAAACATCCGCAGGATCGGCGTTGTTTCGGTCCTGTCTTTAGTGCTTCATGGTTCCTCATACACGGCCGATTTGTGCGCCGGCGAAGAACTGGACTGCTGTTTCAGAGATTTTGACTGCTCGCAACAACCCTGCGGCATCAGCGGCAAATCGGCGATCTGCCGGGTCCTTGGACCAGAATCCTACGTAGAAGGCACCTCTTGGAGCTTGTCGTGTAGTGGACCCAATGCCGCGGCATGCAGAACGGACTGTGCTTGTTGCTGCATCACCTTGTATCTCAATGGAAATTTCCTGACCAGACAATGCTCGACAGGCGCTTGTCAGCAGGGTATTTCGTGCGACTGCTTGATCCCCTCCTATCTGAAGAACCCGTATGTTCGCAGCTTCTTGCCCTCGGGCATGAGTAGCGGAACGGATTCGATACAGTGGCCTGTTGAATCTGTGTCTAGAGACGCCATTGTGATCACAGATCCAGAGATCCCAATGTCGATTACCAAAGCAGTGTATTCTGTGGCAAAAAGTGGCGGCTTTCTCACTAATGTTCAGTTCGAGGCAGTCAGTCACGATCCAGAAGACTTGGTGGCGTATCTGATTGGAATCGAAGTTGAGTGGGAGGACGGCGAGCGCACAGTCCGGCATATCCAGGTAGACAGCTTCCTTGGACACCACCACTTCATACAGGGAGAGAAACTCTCAGCGCCTGAAGTGGAGACCTTGATCGCAAGTGATACACCGCTCCGCGAGGTAAAGGTCTACGTAGCATATGCCGAGTATTTGGATGGCCGCCTTCACGGACGGAACGCGTCCGTTGTTGCCAAGAGACTGGATAGCTACAGAAACGAAGCGCTTTCTACCTATATGCGGATCCTTTCGAGGCTTCGCTTCGAAGGCAACTCCGAACCGAAGCTGCGACAAGTGTTGGACGACTTTCCGTCAGGCACAACGTCACGAGCTGAACGCGACGCGATTCAACACGTTCGGGCAGCGCTCGCCATGGGCTATGACACTGCTCTGAGAGTCCTAACCGAGGCTCCATCGCCAGCCAGACGCCAATAATCCCC
Organism: uncultured Solibacteraceae bacterium; assembly: GCA_964468205.1. Taxonomy (GTDB): domain Bacteria; phylum Acidobacteriota; class Terriglobia; order Bryobacterales; family Bryobacteraceae; genus CAWELS01. Next base: position 16,624 of record CAYXVG010000095.1, read on the forward strand.
GACGCGTACGGACGTATGTCTAACAGAGAGCGGTTTGTGCTCGACGAGCACCTAGAGTTGGGAGCGGCGTTCGTCCTGGTACTATGCCGCTGGACCCTATAAGGGAACGCCGGCCCCGGTTAGGGCCGGCCTTTCGCTTGGTATTGCGTACTACGGGGTAAACTTGCTTACGCGGTGCGCATGGTCTCGGCGCCGGCGTCGGCGCTCTTGGCCGTGATGGCGG
>CAYXVG010000096.1:0-16683 GCA_964468205.1 uncultured Solibacteraceae bacterium
GCCAACTGCTACAGCGACTTCGGCAAACTGCGGAGCAGTTGACTGTCCGGCAGCGCTGGCGAATGCTGCTGCGGTTCATCTTCCGCGACTGGCTGGGAAATCAGCCCACAGAAGCGGTCTTTCTACCCAGCGGCTGAGCCGTAACTGCCGGATTTAGGATTATTAGTGTGCCGGCAATGAGGAAGACCGCCAAAACCAGGAAAGCGTATATAGCCCCCTTGAGCGCCTGTGCCCTTCGTCTTTCCTCGGCATCGCCCGCGGTGATCGAAAGAAATAGCGCTGCCGTGCTGATCGGATTGGTGATCGGCCGGAGCGCAACTACGGTTACAAGAATGGTGTCCAGCCAGCCGGAAGCCATTTTGACAAGGAGAGACTTCAAACCAGCTCTTCGTTTCGGCGATCCCCGCCAATTTGCGGGCGCCGGCGCCCACCAACCGGCGGGAAGCTACTTAGCGGCGTTGTAGTAGAAGCGCTCGAAGGCGACTTTGCCGTCTTTCCACTTCCTGACGGCCACTTCGGACATCTTCACCCGGCCGCCCTGCTTGAACGTGATGTCGAACTCCCACTCGGAAAAGCTCGTGTCGCCGCTCACCGCGCTCGCTAGCAGTTTTGCCCCGTGAAACTCCTCGACGTTCTCGAAAAACTGCTGCTCGAATTTGCGGTTCACCTCTTTGCCCTTCCGTGGTTCCTCGGAGTTCTCCTGCATTACGACGTCGTCCGCATAATACTGCTCAAACGCTTCCAACGCCTTCCCGGACAAGATGTCCTGGTTGAGTTGGCTATCCAATTCGGCAATCGTGCTCATCTTCGGTATTCCCCTCTGACTCGAATGTTGTGCTCGCTGGCGAGCATCTATCAAAATATTATGCGTTATAACGAATGTTGTCAAGAGGAAATATGTTACAGTATAGCGACTTGCGCCGCTCCGCGGGGCGGTCCGCTAAACATCTTCCGGAACGATGTACGGAGCCCGGTAATTCCGGGCAAGCATACCGTTCGCCTCCGGATCGCCGTTGAATCTCCCCGTCGATTGGGCCACGTTCAGCGTGCGCTTCACCCGATATGCAATGTTAGCCAAATGGCAGTAGTTCGCCGCCGCAACGCCAACTTCCACATCGGCGTTGAGCTTGGTGTGGTCGCGGCTCTTCACCGCCTCGAAGAAGTTCCGCATGTGGCCGGTGGCCGTGTAGGCGTCCTTCGGAGCCTTCCGCTCGAGGGTCAGCTCCCGGTCGTCTCCCTTGTAAACGCGGAAGCCGGCCCACTCCGTCGCCAAGTAGCCTTCGCTGCCGAAAAAGATGACGCCAACGTAGTTCGAGCCCTGAATTGGGGCGCCGCCCTCTGAAGGGCTCAAAAGATTGCGCGCGTCGAAATCGATCTTCGCGTCGTCAAATTCGAGCGCGGCCTGCTGCGTGTTCGGCGTCTCCTGGTCATCCTGCCAGACGTATTTCCCACCGGAACAAACCACTGACTTCGGCCAGCCCGTCCGGTTCAGGCCCCACAGGCAGATGTCCATCTCGTGGACGCCCTGGTTACCGATGTCGCCGTTGCCGGTGTCCCACATCCAATGCCACGTGTAGGCGAATTTGTTCTTGCTGTACGGCTTCATCTGGGCCGGCCCAAGGAACAGACTCCAGTCGAGTCCGGCCGGCACGGGTTCGTCGGGAGTGTGCCCGATTGACTTGCGGCGGCGGAAACAAAGTCCCCGCGCCATGTAGACCTGCCCGATCTCCCCTTTTCGGAGCAGATCCATCGCCTCCTGGCGGTGCTCGAAGCTGCGGCTCTGCGAGCCTACCTGGACCATCCGTTTATATTTCCGCGCGGCCGCGACAAGCTGCTTCCCCTCGTAGACGTTGTGGTTCGATGGCTTCTCCAGGTAGACATCCTTGCCCGCCTGGCAAGCCCATATCGCGGCGAGCGCATGCCAGTGATTCGGAGTAGCCACGGTAACGGCGTCGATCTCCCGGCCGGCGTAAAGATCGCGCATATCGGTGTATTCCTTCGGTTTACCGCCCGTGAGCTTCTCCACCTGCGCCACCGCCCGCTCGCGCGCGGCCTGATTGACGTCGCAGATCGCGCCGATCCGTGCATGCTCCGGCAGTTCTCCGAGGAAATTGACGTGGTCGCGGCCGCGGCCTCCCATGCCGATCACCGCCGTGTTCACCCGGTCATTCGCTCCCAGTATGGGGAAGCGGCTCGTGCCTACGGCCGCCGCCGCCGTCAGAAAGGTGCGTCGGGTTGCTTTCATGACTCTACTCCTTGTCTCGCTTTCAAGATTTTTGCACACGGCTAACGCAGCCGCACCGGCTTCCCATGCTGTTCTTTGCTCCGCTGCGCCGCGTCCATGAACGCAAACAACTCGAGTGTTTCGGAGTTCGGCACCGGCGGTTTCCCGGTCCGGAAAAACGTCACCACCCTCTCGAGCAGCGGTATGTAGCTGTGTTTTGCGCCGGCCGGGCTCGCCTCGTAACCCTTGGGCAGGAACACCGCCGCTCCGTAGCCGCCGCGGGGCCGCAGGGCGTGTACCGTACCCAGGCGGCCGTCTTTCCAGCGCCCCACCACCACGTCCGTGCTCTCGCTGTGGACACGCGTCACCTCGACACACCCCGGCCCCATCAGGGCATACAACATCTCGACCGGATGGATGGCGTACCACGCGAGATCAAGATAGTGGTGCGGCTCGGTCGGACCCGGACCCCAAACCGTCACCCCCGTAGCCTCACCCATGTGCGGCTTCAGGGCGGTGACGATCTCGCTCCAGCGCAAGGACGACGAACTGAACCACGGAACCCCCGCCGCGTCCGCAAGACGGTCGATCTCCTGGGCGTCTTCGAGCGTGGCGGCCAGCGGCTTGTCGATAAAGAGTGGTTTGCCGGCCGCGATCACCTGCCGCGCCTGCTCCAGGTGCGGCCGGCCGTCGACGCTCTCGAGCAAAATCCCGTCCACCTTCGCGCACAGCGTGGGAATATCGTCGACGAACTCGATGCCCCATTCCTCCTTGAGTTGGGCGGCGAACTTGTCTACGCGCGTGTAGCTGGACTCGACGTCCGGGCTCCCGCCCTTGTACGCGGCCACAACCCTTGCTCCAGCCACGTGCTCCGATCCCGGCGGACCGTTAAACGCCCTCGTAAACGCGATGGCGTGCGAAGTGTCCGTGCCGATAATACCAAGCCGGATCTCCTGCCCGAACGCCGGCAGGCAAAGCAGAAATACAGCAAGCAAGCGAGCCATGTCCGGCATTGTATACCCAACCCGCCTGCGTCTTGTGCGTGGCCTGCGGTCTAATCTAATCTTGGCGCTCGAATTGACCACTCCGGTGATGTACGTGAAAGGTGTGGGCCCCCCGCGCGCCAAGGCCTTCGAGGAGAAAGGAATCCGCACGGTCGAGGATCTGCTCGCCTACGCCCCCTTCCGCTACGAAGACCGGACGAACTTGAAGGAACTCGCCAAGCTGGCCCCGGGCGAAACAGCCACCGTGATCGCGCAAGTGCGCACGGCGAAGCTCTCCGGCTTCCAGCGTAAGCGGCTCGGCCTCTATGAAATCACCCTTGCGGACGGCTCCTCCGGTTCGCTCCGGGCAAAGTGGTTCCACGGCGCTTACCTCGCCAATGTTCTCGAAGCGGGCATGGTGCTCTCGCTCTACGGCAAGGTCGAGTTCGACAGCTACTCCAAAGACCTCGTCATGATGCATCCCGAGTACGAAATCCTCTCCGGCGAGGACGAGGCCGAAGCCGGACTCCACACCGGCCGCATCGTGCCAATCTACACCGCGATCGGGAAGATCTCCACCCGCGTCCTCCGCCGCATCATCCATGCAGTGCTCGAGCGGCTCGAGGACCCGGGCGACCCGCTGCCCGTCAAGGTTCGCGAGCAACTCGGACTCCAGGGCTACTGGGAATCCGTCCGGGCCCTCCACTTCCCACCGGAAGGGACCGGCCTGCGCACCCTGAACCAGGCCCGCTCCCCGGCGCACTTCCGCCTCATCTTCGAGGAGTTCTTCTGGCTCGAGTGCGGACTGTGCTTGAAGCGCTCGAAAGCCCGCCTGAGAAAAGGAATTTCGTTCGCGCTCGATGATCAGGTCCGCGAGCAGATCAAGCGGATGCTGCCCTTCCGCCCCACCGGCGCGCAGAAGAGGGTGCTTGGCGAGATCGCCCAGGATATGGCTTCCGAGCGCCCGATGCACCGGCTGCTCCAGGGTGACGTCGGCAGCGGGAAAACCCTCGTGGCGGCCGAAGCGGCCATCATCGCCCTCGAAAATGGTTACCAGGTCGCCGTGCTCGCGCCCACCGAGATCCTCGCCGCCCAACATCACATCTCATTCAAGAGTCTCTTCCGGACGTTGGACTACCCCGTCGGTTTCCTCGCCGGTTCACAGTCGGCGCGGGAGAAGAAGCAGGTCAAGGCGCTGATCGCCGCCGGCAACCTGCGGATCATCGTTGGTACCCACGCTCTGCTCGAGGAGGACGTCGATTTCCCAAAGCTGGGCCTGGTAATCATCGACGAGCAGCATCGCTTCGGAGTGATGCAGCGGCTCAGCCTCATGAGAAAGGGTGTCACGCCGGACGTGCTCGTGATGACGGCCACCCCAATCCCCCGCACGCTCGCGCTCACCATCTACGGTGACCTCGACATCTCGGTGATCGACGAAATGCCTCCCGGCCGGAAGCCTATCAAGACCTACCAGGTGGGAGAGGACCAGGTGGAGCGGGTCTACAGCTTCCTCAAACAGGAAACGGAAAAGGGCCGGCAGGCGTACGTCGTCTACCCGGTAATCGAAGAATCCGAGACGCAGGCCCTCAAAGCCGCCGAGAAAATGTACGAGCACCTCTCGCAGCGCGTCTTGCCGGACGTGCGCGTCGGCTTGCTGCACGGCCGGCTTCCGGCGGACGAGAAAGAAGAGGTCATGGCCCGGTTCAAGGACGGCGCAATCCAGATCCTCGTCTCCACCACCGTCATCGAGGTCGGAGTCGACGTGCCCAACGCCACCGTGATGGTCATCGAACAGGCGGAGCGATTCGGCCTCGCGCAATTGCACCAACTGCGCGGGCGCGTCGGGCGCGGCGGCGAGCAGAGCTACTGCATCCTCGTCACCGGCAAGCTCACCGACGTCGGCCGCGAACGGATCAAGACGATGGTGCAATCAAGCGATGGTTTCTACATCGCTGAGATGGATCTGCGGCTGCGCGGGCCCGGCGAGTTCTTCGGTACCCGCCAAAGCGGGCTGCCCGCCTTCCGCATCGGCAATCTCGTGCGCGACCAGGACCTCCTGCAGGTGGCCCGGAACACGGCCGAGGGATTCATCGCGAAGCCGCCTTCACCCGATGAGCTGCGGCGGGCCGTGGCTTACATCCGCGACCACTGGCAGCGCCGCTACGGGCTGGTGGAAGTGGGTTAGCAAACCCCCGGCAACCAGAATGGACGTCACGTGCCCGGGTCAATCACAATCAAGTCGTCCAGACGTTCGTGCAGGCGCTCGGCGCCCGTCGCGGTAATCACCACGTCCTCCTCGAGACCCATGGACAGAAGCTCGCCGTTGTAATCCGCGTAGACGATCGGCTCCACCGCGAACGTCTGATCGACTTCCAGCTTCAGAAACACCGTCGAGCCGTAGCGCTCCTTCCAATCCGGGCCGAGCAAGGGACCCACATCATGGACGTCGAAGCCGATCGGATGCCCGGCGGCGTGCGGATAACCTTCGTAACCGGCGGAGGTGATGGTTTCGCGGGCGATCGCATCGATATGGTTCCCCGTTACGCCCGGCCTCATCGCGGCAATCGCCTTATCGGTGGCTTCGCGCGCGACTTTCCACATGCGAAGAATCCCGGCGGGTGGCTCGGCCTCTCCGTTCTTCAGAATGTAAGCCGTGCGCTGGATGTCGGTTGAGTAGCCGCGATGGTTGATGCCGAAATCGATGCGGACCAGGCCGCCCCGCTCAATCACCCGGCTGCTCGGTTCCGAGTGGCCGCGGGTCGGACCGGTCACGACGCTCAGGAACGGGACCGTCGCCCCAAAATCGTGTGCGCGCTTCCGCAGGTACGCAGCCACGTCTTTCTCGGTGGACTTCCCCGGCGTGATCACCCTCGCCGACAAGGCCTCGCGCATGATCTTGTCCGTATAGGCGGCTGCATCCCGCAACAGCTCCACCTCTTCCGGTAGGCGCCGTCCGCGGAACGACACCACCACTCCCTCGGCCGAGACCAGCCGGCGGGCATACTTCTGCCCCAAAGCCTCCTCGAGGTAGTTCCCCATCCCGACCGTCAAACCGTCGGCCTGCGGAGTGTCCCGCGAGAAGTTGACGCCAATCCGTTTCGGGTCAAGCGCCTCGACATGTTTCCTTAGGTGCGGCTTGATCCCTTCATCGCGGTAGGCGATCACCTTGCCGTAAATGCCGGACTCCTCGATCGGCGTGGTGTCGTAGCTCGCCGTGATCGCCGTCTTGTCAAAACCCGCCGCACCACTCGCGAACAGCAGTGCCGCGCGCGCCACCACCCCGCCGCCGCCAAGGTCGGCTGCGATGGGGTCGCGCGCGGACTCCCGCGTGAACACAATCCAGAGATCGATGCCATGCTGTTCGAGCGCCTGCGGGATGAGAACGTCGGCGCGCTTCTTCTGCAGTGCGCTCGTTGTCCCGCTGGATTCCGCGGCCACGGCCATGGAGAGAATCCCCAGCAGTGCCAGGGGTACGATACCTTTCTGGGCCTTCATGAATCCTCAGGATCGCACAGCGGCCCATTCGCCAGAACCAACCGGGTGCGCTAATTTGGTGGCTGATCCATGCGCATCATCGCCGGAGAGTTTCGCAGCCGCAAAATCAAATCGTTGCGCGGACTCGACGTGCGCCCCACGCCGGACCGTCTCCGGGAAGCGCTCTTCAATGTGCTGGCGCCCCATCTGACCGGATGCACCTTCGTGGACGCCTATGCCGGTTGCGGCTCCGTCGGGCTCGAAGCGATCAGCCGTGGAGCCGGCCGCGTCGTCTTCATCGAGAAAAAGCGCGCCGCCGCGAACATGATTCGCGAGAACCTGCGCTCCCTCGGAATCACTGGCGAATTTGAGATCCGCGAAGGCGCTGCTGCAACCAAGCTGGCCGGAATCGGCGCGGACATCGTCTTCCTGGACCCGCCCTATCCCCTCGAACATGAGTACAGCCTCGCCCTGGACGTGCTCGGCGACGAGATCCCGCCCCTCGTCGTCGTGCAGCATTCCCGCCGCTTCGAACTCCCCGAAACCTGTGGCGGCCTGCACCGCGCCAGAGTCCTCCGCCAGGGCGACAACGCGCTCTCCTTCTTCCGCCCTGCCGGCCCGGCTCCGTGAACGCCCTTCTCCTCGATCCAGGCGGAATTGTCCCGGAAGCTCCTCGTTCATCTGCGTCCTCCATAAACCAAGAACGCACGTACAATACGAGATAGCCATGCGGATACTGATTACGCTCGTGATCTCGGCGGTGGCCCTCGGCGGACAGAACTTCGACAGCTACCAAATCGTCAAAGTCGCCGCCGGGTTGACCTTCTGTGAGGGGCCTGCCTGGTCGCCCGAGGGTTTCATGATCTTCAGCGATGTCCCTGAGGCAAAGATCTGGAAGCTCTTTCCCGGCCAGGAGGGCAAGCAGATCCATGTCGAAGCTTCGGGCGGCGCGAACGGCAACGCCTTCGACAAGAAGGGGCGCCGCTATTCCTGCGAAGTGCACGCCCGGCGCCTCACGCGCACGGACAAAAAGGGCCGTGCCGAAGTCCTGCTCGACCAGTGGGAGGGCAAGCGCCTCAACGCAACCAATGACGTCATCGTCCGCGAGGACGGACACATCTACTTCACCGATCCAGCCTTCGGAAGCCGCGAGGACTCCCGCGAACTCGACTTCTACGGCGTCTACCACATCACTCCGAAGGGTGAGGCGGAGATCATCGCCAAGCCGGAGGGCCGGCCGAACGGAATCGGTCTCTCGCCGGACGGCCGCATCCTCTACGTCGCCAATACTGACGAACGGAGACTCTACGCACATGACCTCGACCGCCAGGGCCGCGCCTCGAATCGCCGCGTCTTCATCGACGGCATCGACGGCCCGCCCGATGGCATCGCCGTCGACGAAAAAGGCAACATCTACGTCACCGCCAACCAGCTTCCCGTCTACTCCGCCGAGGGCAAGCTGCTGCACACCTTCGAACTTGGTGAGCGGCCTTCGAACTGCGCCTTTGGCGATCCGGACCTCATGACGCTCTACATCACCGCCCGCACCTCCGTCTACGCGATTCGCCTCGGCGTGAAAGGGGCGTTGCACTATTAACGGCGCAAGCAGGCGATATCCCGATCGGCCGATCCTCGGTGTCGGGGCGGTGGTGTTGCGTGGCGATGAAGTGCTGCTCGTCGAACGCGGGCGCGAGCCTTTGAAGGGATACTGGTCGCTTCCCGGCGGCGCCCTGGAGGTCGGCGAACTCGCCGCGGACGCCATCCGGCGCGAGGTCCGGGAAGAGACCGGTCTCGATGTGCGGGTGGACCGTCTGGTGCAAGTCTTTGAACGCATCATGCGCGACGCCGGCGGGCGCCCGGAGTATCACTTCGTCTTGCTCGACTATCTCTGCGAAGCCGTCGGCGGGGAACTGCGCGCGGGCGACGATGTCTCCCAGGCCAAGTGGACACCCAAGGACCAACTCGCCCGCTGCCGCCTCACCGAGGGAGCGCTCCCCGTGATTGAAAAGGCCATCGCAATGCAGAGAACCAGCGCATGAAGACGACGAGCGCCAACCTGCTGGAGTTCGAGGAAATGAAGCGCCTCGTAGGGCGTTTCGTATCGAGCTGCTACGGTGCCGCCGAGCTCCAGCGGTGTGTACCCACCTCGGACCGGGACCTCCTCGACGAGCTGTCCGCCGACACCGCCGAGGCCCTCGAACACGAGCAGGCCCTCGAAAAACCCCAGCCCGCCGCCCGCGGTTCCGCCATCCGCGTCCGCTTTCAGGGTCTTCCCGATTGCCGGGAGTCGCTCGGGAAGCTGCGCATCGAAGGCGCCGTGCTCGACGGCAAGGAAATTCTGGATCTGGCCTCTCTGCTGAACGAAGTGCTCGAAGTCCGTTCCGCTCTCGGCTTCTCCGAAGAACGGTTCCCGCGGTTGGCGGAAAAGGCGGCGGCCATCGCTGACCTCGGCCCCATCCTCCGCGGCCTCTCCGGCAAGTTCTCGCCCGATGGCAGCCTGGCCGACGACGCCAGCGTCGCTCTCAAGCGCCTGCGCCGTGAGGTTGACCGGCAGCATCTGCGCATCCAAGAGTCCCTCGAGCGGTTCCTTCGCAAGCACAAGGACGACGAGATCCTCCAGGAAGAGTTCGTCACCATCCGCAACGACCGCTTCGTGGTGCCCATCGTCACCGGCAAGCAGCGCCGCATCGACGGTGTCATCCATGGCGCCAGCGGTACCGGCCACACTCTGTTCGTCGAGCCCCTCGAAACCATCGAGCTGAATAACGAGCTCGTGCGGCTCTCCGAGGAGGCGCTGCAGGAAGAGCACCGTATCCTACGGGAGCTCACCGCGCGGCTGCGTTCGGCGAAGGACGAGATCGGCCAGGCCATGCGCGTGCTGGGCGAGTTGGAGTTCCTCTTTGCAAAAGCCCGCTTCGCGGTGCGATTCCAATGCCGGGTGCCGCGTTTCAGCCCGTCCGTAACTCGCAGGCTGATGCTGCGCGATGCGCGCCATCCCCTGCTCGAGGACGTGCTGCAACGGCAGAAGAAGGAGGCGGTTCCCGTATCGCTCGAATTAACCGAGCGCGAAAGCTCTCTGCTGATCAGCGGGCCCAACACCGGCGGCAAAACCGTGACCCTGAAGACGGTCGGGCTGCTCTGCCTGATGGCGCAGTCCGGAATTCCGGTGCCGTGCGCCGAGGCTGAACTTCCCGTTTTCGGCCAGATACTCGCCGATATCGGCGACAACCAGTCCATCGAGGAAAGCCTCAGCACCTTCTCCGCCCATATCGCCCGCATCCGCGAGATGGTGGAGAAAGTAGGACCCGACTCGCTGGTGCTGCTCGACGAACTGGGCCGCGCCACTGATCCGGAAGAAGGCGGCGCCCTCGGCGTGGCTATTCTCGATGACTTTCGCTCCGCCGGCGCCTTCGCGCTCGCCTCCACCCACCTGCTCGCGTTGAAGGTCTATGGAGCCACCACCGAGGGCGTGCAGAACGGTTCCATGGGCTTTGACGAGAAGACGCTTCAGCCGACATACCGCCTGCGCGTCGGAGCGCCGGGAAAATCCGCCGGACTCGACATCGCCAGCCGGCTGGGCCTGCCGCCAGACCTCATCCGCCAGGCGCGCCGGAACATGTCTTCCAGCGAACGCGACATAGCCGATTTTCTCAACCGGCTCCACGTCCGGCTCGAGGAACTCGCGCGCCTCGAGCGCGAGCATTCCGCCCGCAACCGGGAACTGGCGGAGGAAAAGCAGCGGCTCGAGCGGGTGTGGGACCGCAAAGAGAAGGCCCGTCTCGCGGAGCTCGAACGTCGCGCCGCCGAGGCTATCGCCCGCTTCGAGCAGCGCGCGGCCGAAACAATTCGCGAAATAGAAGCGGACGCCGCCAAACGCAAGGAAGCTGCCCGGGCGGAACGCAAAGTCGCCCGGGCGAAACGCGAGTTCCAGGACGCCATCGCCGAAGCGGTCGCCGGCCAGCCGGAAACCCCCGCCGGGAAGCCCACACTGCAGGTCGGCGCATCGGTGCGCCTGCGCGGCATCCACGAGCCCGGAAGAGTGAGCCGCTTCTTGAGCGGCGAGCTCATCGAGGTGGAAGCCGGCTTCCTGAAACTGCAGATTCCACTCGACGAGGTGGAGGAGGTGCTGCCTCCCGAAAAGGAAGACCGTCGCCCGAAAAACGTGAGGCTCCAAGCCGGTCCAAAGGCGTATATCACCACCCAGGAGCTGAACCTGATCGGCAAGCGCGCGGCCGAGGCTGCCGAAGAACTCGACAAGTTCCTCGATAGCGCAATCCTCGCCGAAGCCGACCGGGTGCGTATCATTCACGGCCATGGCATGGGCGTACTCAAGAAGACCGTCGCCGAGCAGTTGAAGAACAATCCCAACGTCGCGAAGTTCTACCCCGCCTCCCCCGCCGAGGGCGGAACCGGCGCCACCATCGCCGAGCTCAAGGAATAGGCAACTCGCGCCTTCTGCTCCCGTGTTTGGAAAGTACTTTCTGCGGCAAAGATATTTGGTGTACACTGAAACGGATGAAGATCAAAGCCGCGCTCGGACTGCTTGTGCTGGCCCTTCTCGTGGCGGGGTTCCTGCAGATGGTCAAGGCGTTTCGGGAAGCGCCTCCGTTATCGCCTCTGTCCCAGGCTGCCCGTCAAGGGGATGTCGAGGCGATCCGGAAGATCGTGGAATCGGGTGTCAGCCCGGACGAAAGGAAACGCTCGCGCGGCTGGACGCCGCTGATGCACGCCATTCACCAGAATCAGGAGCGCGCCGCGAGGGCTCTAATCGCCGCTGGCGCGAACGTAGATGAAACATCCGGGACGGGACTTACAGCACTCATGCTGGCCGCGGCCTACGGAAGAACCGGCCACGTTCAACTCCTGCTTCAACACGGCGCGGACCCTCACATCACGAAAGACGGCCTGAGCGCCCTGGATTTCGCCATGCTCGGACCGGAAGGCTCCCGGCCCTTGAAGTTCTTCGATTGCCAGTACGGCACGGTTGCCGCTTTGCGCCGGGCCGCCCCCAGCCTGAAGCCGCGCGCGCGGGTCCTTGACCGCACCATCCTATGGTTAAAGCGCTGCCGGTATTAGACTGCGCCTTCTACGGCAGCGCCGCGAACACCTCATCGGCGTGCCCGTCCACCTTGACGTTCGAGAATACCTTGGCGATCTTGCCGTCCTTGTCAATGATGAAGGTGCTCCGGGCGATTCCCATGTATTCTTTGCCGTAGTTCTTCTTGAGCTGCCAGACGCCGTATGCCTCGGCCGTCTCGTGGTCCACATCGGCCAGCAGCGGAAACGTTAGCTCGTACTTCGACTTGAACTTCGCCTGCTGGTCCGGTTTGTCCGGCGAAATCCCGATCACCTCGACGCCCGCCTTCTTGAACTTGCTGATGTTGTCCCGGAAGTCGCAGGACTCTTTCGTGCAGCCGGGCGTGTCTGCCTTGGGATAGAAATAAAGGACCACCGGTTTGCCCCTCAGGCTGGAGAGCTCGAACGTCTCTCCGCTATCGGTTTGCAGGCGAATCTCCGGGGCCGGATCGCCTTCCTTGAGTGCGTCAACCTTTTTCGTAGCCATCGACCCATTGGATGCTCCGGCCGCGCGCCGGATGCAACCGCTTAGTCGATGCTGACCTTCGTGCCCTTTTTCCCGCCGGCCTGGTCCAATTCCTCGATGCGCCTATCGATCAGGGCTCGCATGCCCTTTAGTACTTCAACCCGGGCGTTGCGGAAATGTTGCCGGGCGTTTTCCGGCCCCATTCTCTTGAGCATTGAGAAAAATTCCGGGCCGGCGCCCATGCAGAAGCACTTCTGCTCGGCTTCTTCGCGGGTCTCCTGGGTTTGCTCCTGCGTTTCGGTCATGAAACCTCCTTCATCTCAACGGTGAGCAGCTTGTTTTCGAGCCTGGCGCGCGTTGGCGACAACGACGCCATGGATGTCGGGAGACCGATGTGCCGCCGCAGGCTTCCGATCTCCACTACCAGTTCATCCCCCTTCTTGAAGAGCCCGATGTCGCCCTTTGACGCGAATGGCAGCATCAGGCGGACCTCGTAATGTCCGTCCACCTTTTTGAAACTGTAGGGCCGCTCCAAATGCGCCGCCTCCGCCGGATCTTCTTCTTCGGTATAGAGCGCGGCGGCCAACTCCTCCAGCCGCTTCTGTCCCAGAACCTCTTGCGAGAAAAGCGGTATCCGCTTCACCCGCACCGGCGCGAAGTAAGAGTCCATCTCTTCCAGCGTCTCCCGTTGGGTGCGCCGCCAGTCCGAGAAATACTGGTCGCTCACCTCCTCGGGAAGCACCCGGTTGGCGATGATGCTATCCACCGTCAGGCCGTGGAGCGAAAAGTAGACAAACGCCCTCTGCGTCTCCCGCAGCACCATCCTTTCCGGGTTCGTCACCAGCCGGACGCTCGTGGCCTTCGGGTCCGACAAGATCTCCTCGATGCCCTCCAGCTTGCCGAACAGCTCCTTGACATTGCTGAAGTACCGGTCGGTCGGCAACTGCACCGGCGAGACACGGTTCGCGAACGGCCGCACCGCCTTCACGACGGTCCGCTGGTACGGAAAGATGTGCTTCATGTACCACTCGAGCGTTGTCGGCATGCTCACGAAGCGCATCGACTCCGCCGTCGGCGCGCAGTCCAGCACCACGATGTCGTACCGGCCTTCCTTGCGGTACTGGTTTACGTACATCATGGCGCTCAGCTCTTCCATCCCCGGCAGGATGGCGAGTTCCTCCGCCTCCACTTCGCTGATGCCCGTCGTGCGCAGAATCGAGACCACATAGGAGGCGATCTCGTTCCAGTGCCGTTTGATCTCCTTCTGGATGTTAACTTCCTGGATGAGGAGGCCCGGTGAGACCTCGTAAGGGTCGGCGGTCTGGCCGGCGAACAGTTCCGTGCCAAGATCGAAGGAGTCGCTGAGCGAGTGAGCCGGATCGACGCTCATCACCAGAACGCGCTTGCCCTGCTCTGCCAGCCGCACCCCGGTGGCGGCGGCGACGCTGGTCTTCCCCACCCCTCCCTTGCCGCTAAACAGCAAGATTCTCATAACTTCATTCTACGGGGTATCGATCTCTCTGAGCAGATGTTTCGCATTTTGTAACAGCCAGCCGTGCGTATGCGGGGGAATTGCCGGCGAACCGGCCAGCCGGTGGAGATCCTTCGCGGTGTCGATATCGAACCACGTCTTTCCCGTGCCAACTGTAAGGCCGCATGCTTCGGCGGCCCAAATCGTGTCTTCAAGTACCCGCGGCCCGGACCAGGCGACGCCTTCGAACATGGCCGGGTGCGCCACCCTGCAGGAAATGGCGTAGTAGCCTCCGTCTTCGGTGGGGCCCAGGGCGACATCGCAATCCAGGTGCAGCAACTCCGCCAGATGAGCGGCGGGCAGGGTCGGAACGTCGCTGCCAACGATCATCACTTTCGTCCGTCCCATCGCAATCCCGTCCGACAGGGTATGAAGCATCCGGGACCCCAGATCTCCATCCGCCTGCAACCTCCGTGCAACCGCGAGGCCCCGCCAGGCATCTGTATCAATGTCGGTGTGAAGCTCCAGATCCGCCACCGGCGCCATCCCCGAGAGCATCTCGAGCATATCGTGCACGAAAGCTCTGTGCAGGCTGGCCGATTGTTCCGCGGAAAAGTCCGGCTGCAACCGGGTCTTCACCCGGCCCGCCACGGGAGCCTTCGCGTAGAGCGCGATTACTGGACGCACTCGAAAATTGTAGAATAGGTTGATTGCCCTGAGGAGGATTGTTGATCAAATGAGTCGACCCGCAACAATAGCATTGACTCTCGGACTGGCCCTGGCCATCTCCCCGGCCGCCCTTCGCGCCGAGGGCAATGTGGAGAAGGGTAAAGAGGTCTTCGAGCAGTGCGGCATGTGCCACCACACTGACAAGGAAGAGAAGAAGATGGGCCCGGGCCTCAAGGATCTCTTCAAGAAAGACAAGATGGCCAACGGCAAGAAAGCTACCGAAGCGAACGTCATGGCCGTCATCAACGAAGGTGGCAACGGCATGCCCCCGTACCAGGATCTCCTCAGCGACGAAGAAAAGGCCGATCTGCTCGCCTATCTGAAAACCTTATAAGCCAGCGCCGCCCTGATTCAGTTGACGGGTAGTGTCCTAATGTTGGGTCGCTCGCCCAACAGCAAGCGCTGCCTGTATCGTGGAATCATGATGAGGACGGGGAAGAGCAACCAAAACAACAATTTGCCCGGATTGCCCGGTCTGCGGCAACGCAACAAAGCGTTTTGGCAAGCACCGCGGCGGGCTCCAGCGCTTCCGCTGTAAGGAATGCGGCAAGACCTTCACTGAGGAGCACGAGAAGCCACTGGATGCCATTCTGCGGCTTCTAGTCAAGGCTGGCGAGAAGGGCGAAAAACTGATGGCCCGCAAGATCGTCAACGTTCCCGTCAAAGATGTCCAGTGCGATGAGATCTGGAGTTTTGTCTATAAGAAGCAGAAGGCGATGGAGGAGGACGACGATCCGAACTATGGTGACGCCTACACCTTCGTCGCAATCGAGCGCCACAGGAAGCTGGTCCTGAACTTCGCCCTCGGCAAGCGGGATCAGGCGACAATGAACATCTTCATCGAGGGCCTGCGCCATGCCACCGCCTCCGAAGAGTTCCAGGTCTCCGCGGACGGCTTCGCGCCCTACGTCTCAGCCATCGACACCACGCTTTCCGGCCGCGTTGACTTCGCTCAAATCATCAAGGTCTACCGGGAAACACCGGAAGGAGAACGCCGGTACTCACCGGCTGAGGTGGTCGATACGGAGATGGTCCCAATAATCGGAAAATCCTGACCTGGATCGAGTCGGCGCCTCTCATGTGGAGCCAGAACCTCACCATGCGGATGCAGTTTAGGCGGCTCACTCGGTTGACCCATGTCTTCAGCAATGCAGAAACTAACGGGGTTCGAAACGCTAACGGCGGCGAGTGAGGTTCGGGAAAGCGAAATCACGGAGAGGCTAGCTGTTGACACGCTCACAAGGGGCGAGGCGCCGGCGAAATTGGCGGGTGAGTTGGAGCGTTGCGGCCGCGAGATCGCCGCTGCAATGAAAGCACTGTTGACGGGTTCGGCGCCGATCGTTGATGCCCTACTTTGGTACACCGGCTGGTGCCGGGAGCGGGAGCTCATACTCCTTGCTTCGGACGAGTCTGAGATTGGCTGGACGTGACGGATTTGCACCCGCCTGAGTTCCGCGCCTGCGACTGCGGCACGGCTTGACTGCTATCCGCCATTGGCGGATAATGAAATGTTGAGTGGAACTGATCGAAACGTCCACGTTCACGAAGCAAATCACGGCTCTGCTCACGGACGAGCAGTACCGCGAGTTTCAATCGCGGCTTGCTGCGAACCCTCAACTTGGCGCTCTCATCAAGGGTGGTGGCGGGATTCGCAAGGTCCGCGTGGCTGTCGAATCGCGAGGTAAGAGCGGCGGCGCCCGGGTCATCTACTATTGGGCTGGACGCCGGGATGTGATTCTGTTGCTCTACGCGTATCCCAAAAAGGTTACGGCGGATCTGACTCCGAAGCAGATTGCACAACTGGCCAAAGTTGTCAAAGAGGAATTCGGTCATGAAAAGGGAGATGTTTGAGGAACTGCTGGGCAGCGTCCGCGAGGGTGGATCGATCCTGCGCGGCGAGAAGAAGCCCTCACGGCGTATTGTAATCGGGGCCGCGGGCGTGCGAACCATTCGCGAACGAACCAGGCTCTCGCAGTCAGAGTTTGCACGTCTGATTGGCGTCAGCGTAAAGACCCTTCAAAACTGGGAGCAGGACCGGCGTCGTCCAACCGGACCGGCGGCCGCCCTGTTGAAGATCATTGCGCACGAACCGCGGTTGGCTGTGAAAGCGATTCATCGGGCGTAGCCGTCGCGTCGTATCGCGGATCTGAGCATTCTCTCCTGGAAACCAGTTCTTGAGGGGCCGCGATTACTGCTGCTCCCCGCGGGAAGATAACGACCCAGCGCGAGTGGAAAGCGCCTCACATCCTGGGCTTGGTTT
>CAYXVG010000097.1:0-16448 GCA_964468205.1 uncultured Solibacteraceae bacterium
CCGCAGCCGCCAACGTCCGGTCCGCGGCAGCGTCGGCGATCTTGAGCGTCATCAACAGATCGAGGGCCATGGCGTCATCCACGTCAATCAGATTCCGCTCTTCCGGGTGCACATCCGCGACGGCTGGCACTGCTCCAAACGTCTGCCGGAACGCGGCTTCGAGCTGCGCATGATCGTTGACATTACCGTTGCGCATGACGGTTTCGAGGTTGCTGGGATTCGCCAACTGGGCGCTGTTCACGCTGATCGAGTACAAGCCATCCAACACTCCCCGAAACTGGGCGATCAACTGCCTGGCAAGGTTCTTGGCGCTCTCGATCGCATCGAGGGGCCAGACAACGGTCTCCCACAACTCCTGGATCTGCTGAGCGAAGTCCTGGATCAACTGCGATGTCTCACTGATCGCCTCCAGGATCGGTTGCATCGTGTTTCTAACAAAGTCAAGGACACTCTGGGCCACGCTGTTTGCCGATCCGAACAAGCCCGTTAACGCATCCAACCCGAACTGTGCATGGGCGGGCTGGGGGGCGAGTACACCGCATAGCAGCAGGATCGTCACCCCGACGGCGAGCACCTTTGAGAATCCGGGACGTGTTCCGGCCAGAAGAACCGCCGCACCCAGGAGTAGAACAACCTTCATCGATTCCTCCGTGTCGTCTAACGAACTGCCCTCACCGGTTGCCGGGCGCTGGCGCGTTGCACTGTACCCGAGGCCTCCTCCGGCAATACGTCCACTTCCGACAGTCCCATCGGATACTTCTCAGCCAGCTCCTTGTAGACCTCGATCAGCGGCCTGCCCTCGTTCTGCTGCAGACAGTAGGTCCGGTACGCCTTCTCTCGTGGGTACGTTGTGCACACCCAGTAGTCCACCGGAGTTGGAAGCAGACGGATGGTCTGGGTTGTCTCCGACTTCTCACCGAGCACGAGCAGCGCCTCGGCGCTTCGTCCTTTCCTCGGCGAGGCGAACCGCTTTATCTCGGCCAGCGCCACTTCATTCAGCGACAGGTGCTGAACCAAGGGGCTCAGATCGCCCGGTTGCTGGCCGATGATCTTTACCGATGCGTTCCGCAGGATTCCGGCGCCCTGCGGCTTCGGCTGCACCTGGGTCCCGACGAAGTCCTCAAGGGTCTGCGAGATTCCCCAGACGCTGGCGTTACGCTTCCGTGCCGTGCGAAAGAGCTGGACCACACAATCGGCCAGGACAGGCGAGTCGAGCAGGGACCAGCACTCGTCGAGCACGGTAATCGAGGGCTGGCCGGTCTTGCCGGACGCGCGATCTGACATCGCCTGGGCGATCAGCACGCTCATCGCGGTCTCCAGACGCGGGTCCGCGCTGAGGTGCTCCACGTTGAAGAACAGCCAGTTGGCATCCGTCCGGATCGTCGTGTGACGGTCGAACAGCTTCGAGTAGACGCCCTTCTCCCCCGTCCACTGCCGCAACGAGATCGAGGCCAACTGCGCCAGGCTGCGGATGTAATCGATCCGCTCCTCGTCGGTCCAGTTGAAGAGCTCGTCCCGAAGGTCCGAGAACGTCGGGATCTGGTTGTCGTAACGCACTGCGGCCCGCTTGTAGACCTTCGAGATGGCCTCCGTGAGGATGTTGTCGAGCAGCGATGTGTCAGTCTGGCCCAGATCCCCAATCATGTGACGCGTCAGGTTCTTGAGGAAGGCGATCTGATCCTTGTCGGGTTGTGTCGTGCCCGGTGGGAGGTCCCACGGATTCAGGGTCTCGTTCCCTTCCAAATCGACGTCGATCACACGGCCGCCCATCAGCTCCACCAGCGGCCGGTACGAATCGCCTCTCTCAAGGATCGAAATCAAAGGATTGGCGCGCGCCATCATGAGCAGGAACATCTGCGCCATAAAAGTCTTGCCACCACCAGACTTCGCCATGATCAGCATATTGGCGTCACCCAGGCTCGCGTCGTAGGGCGAGAAAGGGATCAGTTGGCGATAGGGCGTCTCCAGCAGCACCAGCGGAGACTGCGGCATGCCTTGCCACGGCATTTCCACCGGCAGCAGGTCGGCGGCATTGAGAGTCAGGCACTCGAGCTCGCGTTTGTTTTCCCGTGCCATCCCCGGCAGGCTGCCGATATACAGCCGGCGTTGCGCCAACGTCTCAGGAATTGCCCTCGCGCCGTTCATGCGAGTCACGGCATGCACCACTCGCTGCCGCCGGTCGTTCAAGGTTCGTTGCGCCTCTTCAAGATCGCTCCGGCTTGCGACCCGGCTCGACGTCCGGACAGTGATCACCAGCGAGTACCGGCACACCTTGAGCGACGAGGAGATGACCGCTTCGAGCACGTCTTGAAGCTGCCTCTGGGAGACCTCTGCTTCCACGTGGACCCGAAACCCACCGTTCGAATCCCGTTGCGCCGCCTGCATCCGTCGAAGGCGTCCCTTAAACTGCTCCAGGGTCTTGGCCTGATCCGATATGGACACCTCCGCGTTCACCACGATGGGAAAGTCGAGCACCGCCAGCTCTCGCAGGATGCCGGGAAAGGTTCCATCCGGCATATCTTTCAGGCTGACCAGCGTGTACAGCAGGCCGCCAACCTGAAGGTAGTTCTCCTGTTCGTCCTCGATGCTGGTGTTCACAACCTGGCTCCGCGCGCTTCGGTACGTAAGCGATTCCTCCGCCCGGCGGTATCGGCTTCGGTCCTCGAAGGCCGGGTTGAGCGCGCGTTTGGTTTCGAAGAACATCTCCTCGGAAGTGAGCCGCCGTATTGTCATCCCGCTGGAAGCCAGAGTCTGCTCTACCCCTGCGAGCAGGCTTGCGAACTCAGACAACAGTTCTTCATGCTCGCGCCTCGTTCGCTGAATGCACTTGTCAACAGACAAGCTGAGCAGGGGCCGTTTCTTGCCCTGAAGCTGATCGGCCAGCTCGTGGTGGATGCGCGGATCCCAGATGAAGTAAGCATGGAGAAGGTGTTGCAGGTAGTGGCCGGTGGCTTCGTTCTCGATCCATTGCTCGAAACGCATCCGGTCGATCTCCTGCAGCACCGCGCTCTCGTTTCGCTGCACCGCCGGATACGCCTTCCGCACCGGTCCGATCCCCTCGGTGATCTCGAAGCGCACCTGGAGCCGCATGGACCGTTCCGGCAAGCAGCGGATCAGAGCTTCGAGTGAGTGCTTCGACCGGTTTCGAAGCTCGTCGTTGTGATAGAAGCTGTTCAGGCCGAACAGTTGGTATCCGGCAACCAGGTTCCCCTGCGTCTGCACCATCACTCCATCGAGATACTCCCGCACCGGAAGAAGCTCGCAAAGTGCTGGTTTCCGTAGGGACTCCTCGTACTCTCGCGTCGTCACTGGCATCAGTAGAAGTACTCCCGTGTTTGTTCCCGATCCGGCTCCAGGCCGCAGTAGATGTGAGGTTTGATTCGCCACGCGAGCAGATCCTGCAGGTAGCCGCGCGGCTTGCCGTATTTGAAGAGCATCAAGCACGGCACCGCCAGAAGCGGCACCACGTACTGCAACACGATGTTCAACGGGATTCCGCTGATCTCGCGGTTCAAAAAACGCCCGGCGATATTCAGCACCGCCGCCAGCCCCAGAATCAGGAACAGGTCTTCGAACTCCAAGTAGAGAAAACGGACCCGCTGATGCAGGTTGCGGTGAACCGGCGTGACTTCTAGTGCCATGTTCATTTCCCTCTCAACTCAAGCCCCCAGCGCCTTGCTGCACGAAGAACTCCGCCAGGCGCAGCAAGCCGGAAAGCCCGAAGCAGCACATCGCCGCGACAATGTGCCGCCCCCACAGTGTCCCGGGATAGAGCCGGAAGCCGGCGCCGCCATAATGCAGAACTGCTATCAGCACCTGTAGCGCACCGTACAGCGGCAGGAACACGTTGGCTGACCAGTTGACCAGACCGAGCAGCGTCACCCACACCGCGTCTGGATCGTTCCAGGCGCGCTGCTGTGAGAACGTCTCGATGGCCCGCAGAATCCCCGAGATGAGCAAGGCCGCAAGACCCGCGTACATCGAGCACTGAAAAGGCACGCCCCTCGCAAACCGCAAGACGGCGATCACGAAGAACAGCCCGGCCAGCGTCGGCATGATTACGTTGCCCATCCAGTTCGTCAGGTTCGTTAGTCCCGTCAGGAAATCCATGTCTCGCTCACATCATTCGGGTGATCAGAACCCACAACGCGTTCACCGTCAGGAAGCCACCGGCGCAGGCTACAAGGCGCAACGCGCCGGATTGATTGAACGCGAACTGGATAACCGCCCCGCAGATTGCCAGACCTGCCGCGATCGGCATGATCCTCCCCGCCAGATAGTTCCACATCGACTCGAGGCCCACGGCCAGCGAAAACCGGTTCCCTCCGGGCGTCCAGCCGTCGATGAGCCCATGGGTGGTCGAGATTGCCAGCAGAAACATCGCACTGAGAATCGACGGCAACGGTCCAGTACCGTTCGCCGTGTCAAGCACAGCCCGGACGACAAAGAAGGCAGCCAGGATCGGCACAATCCGTGCCACGAGCAGGTCGTTCACAAAGGCTGTGGCTCCCGTCTGGATGTTGCTTAGCCACGGAGTGCCAATCGCGGCTCCCGGCGGGAAGAACACAGGCACACCGAAGAACTGAAACCAGGTGAGAGTCGGTTCCAGCGCCAGGAAGATGACGGCCCACAGCATCCACTTGGAAAACCCGCCTCCCACCCAGAAGCTCGTGCCGCCTTCGCGACGCAACGCGATCCCTGCATTGATCAGGCAGACAAACGCCGCCGGCCCGGCCAGCAACAACAGCACCCGCATGATGTCGTGAAGAAGTGGAGGCATTGTTCCCTCGGTGACGGCTCCAGGGAGCGCCTGTCCTGGTGGCTGGCGCTCCTGGAGCAATTCGGTTTCAGGACACTCCGCCGCCGCCCTGCTCGATCCAGAACTCAAGCAGTCGCGTCAGGCCGGACACGGCCAGACAGCCCAGCGCCACGAACATGTAGCGGATGGCGCCTCGCCCGGAGATGAACGAGATGAGCCCAGCGAAGACCGCCAGCCCAGCTCCCACCGGCGCGACTACGTTGCCGATCCAGTTGACCAGGTTTAGAAAGGCCCCTTCCGGCTGCGCCCCTGTCTGGCCCTGCACGGCTACGTTCAGTTGGGGAGCCGCACCGAGGTTCTGTGCCTGGGCCACCACGTTCACCAAAAGAAGGGCCGCCGCGAGAGCAAAGGCGGCCCGTCTCCCGTTATTCGAAAGCTTCAGCATGTGTTTCTCTTCCTCCCGAGATCGAGAATTAGCCCGGCTGCAATGCCGAACTAGAGGGGAGATTACACCGGCTTTTCGAAATCACAAAGGGAGTCGTTCCGGGCCTACCAGAGAAAGGCTTGGAGGGTGATCTGGAGTCCTACCGAGAGGTGTCAGAACTGTGGTTGGACACGCCCAAAGGCTTCTTCGAGGTCATCGACCTCTAGCGGCGGCAGCTCCTCGGCCTCATCGGGCATCCGCCGCATGGCGATCCGCTTCATCGCGTCAATCGTAGCTTCAAGATCCGCCGGCGAAATACCGCGGACCCTATTGACGATGACCTCCGCGGTCAACGACGGCGCAAGCCGAGCCCTGCCCAGGTATCGCTTCAGCAGCCTGAGGTATCCCGCATCATCGGGAACACCGATCCCAATCTTCTCGCTGAACCGCCCGCCACGAAGGATGCGCGGATCGATCCGCTCGATGTGGTTGGTTGTCCCGACCAGAAAGACGTTGTTCTCCGGCCGCAGATTGCTGATCTCCATCAGCGTCTGTTCCACCAACTGTACGTCATGCTGGCTGGCCGCACTGTGCGTATGGGGAAACAGGCCGTCCATCTCGTCGAAGAACAGGATGGAGGGAGCGTTCTCCCGCGCGCGGGCAAAGACATCCGACATCCGCCGCACCGAGCCGCCCACCGCGCCCGACAGCACGTCGCTCGGTCCGATCGCGTAGAAACTCCTCCGTGCCTCGCTCGCGATGAGTCTTGCGACCACGGTCTTTCCTGTCCCGGGAGGTCCCACCAGCAGCAGGCCTGTCGGCGCCCGCAGCGTCAGGCGCTCGGCCCGGCCGGGATCGAGAAGCTTCAGCAGGGATTTCAGGTCTTCCACCGTCCGCTCGGACAGAACCATGTCGTCCCAGGTGACCTTTTCGAAGCATGGACGGTCGTGCCCTCCTCCGCTCTCCAGTGTGACGATCAGGTGTTTCTCGTGGATGACCCCCTCGGAAGCGAGCAAGGTGGCCTGGTCCACCAAGGCCTGCAGGCGGGCCGGACTCCATCCGGGTGTCCGGCGTGCGAGCGTGGTCAGATCATGCTCCTTCCAGCGCCGCCCGGCGAGCTGCGCCCGCAGAATCTCCTTGCGATCTTCGGTATCGGGCAAGTCCAGTCGCAGCTTGAGGTCGAACCGTCCTTCCCGGATCAGCGTTGGTTCCAGCCCGTCGAAGTGGTTCGTCGCGGCCATGAGCAGCAGTCCGCCCTCGCGTCGACACCGGTCGATGGCCTGCATAAGCTGGGTCACAATCGCGTTGTACTCACGCCCAGCTCCGCCGGGGTCGGCGCCAGCCCCCTGAGATTGCTTCTTGCTGCCAATCGCGTCGATCTCGTCCAGAAACAAAACAATAGGCCGGTGATTGACAGCGTGGTCGAACGTCCGCCGAATCTCCTCACCCGTTGTCCCAATGTAGTGCCGCTGCAGTTCCGCGCAGCCAACGTGGTAGAAGTTGACGCGGAACTCGCCGGCCGTGGCTTCCGCCAACAGATTCTTCCCGGTGCCTTGTGGACCGTGCAGCAGGATCCCGTTTCGCACCACGCCTGCCTGCGACTCGTTGTTTCCGAAGCGATTGGCCGCAATTAGCCGGATCTGTTCCTTCGCCCGGGTCTGCCCTCCGACATCATCGAACCGGAGGGTCGGCACGTTCGACCACCGGAGCGCGTTCACGTTTTCCGCCCCGCCTTGGGGACTCGTGCCTGCGGCGGCCATCACTTTCGGCCGCTGAATCAGCGTGGCGAATGCCCAGAATACAAGAGCTCCTCCGAAGGCGATGAACCAGAGGAAGGAGAACACCCCGTCCCAAGCGTTCAGGGTTCCGTATCGGCCCAAAATCCAATCACCAAGCCTGATTACCCCTAGCGACGTTGCAACTACGGCTAACGTCCGAGCCGCACAAAGAGGGACCCTCGGCGTCGGCTTGGGTAGCAGCACGAGGGTCAGCCAGGCAATTCCGACGGATAGGGCGGTGTCTGGGCTGGGAGAGAGAGTTGTCAGAAGGCACCACTCCCCACCGACCAGCGCACAGGCAACCAAGCAGCGATACAGCCACGCGGTCTTCTCAGGCGTTGAGGATTGCCGGGCGCGCCGCGCGAGGAATCGCACTTCATGGGTGACCTTCGCCACGGCGGCGCCGATCAGCCATCCAATCCTGTGGACGAGTCTGTAGAAAAAGTACAGCACGGCGCAAGTCACCCCGCACGTCGTCGTCAACAGAATACTTGATATTCAAAACGGCGAAAAGCGACTCGCACCACGTTGGCAACGAAAGCGCCCGACTATGGCCGTTACCGGTCCGGACCCGTCACCGTGACATCATTCCATTCATAAGGCGCAGCTCATTGCGCAGTCGAACAAGCTCCTCAAGCTCCTGCTCCGATAGTGCTGCGCCGGCCGACCTGTCGGATGACGCATTTCCCGGACCTGACGCCTCCGGCGGGAATGTCCGATCGTGAAGCACAAGGTAGAAGCGCGTGTTCGCCGGCACCGTCACAACAATCTGCTGCTGATAGGCCAGCCTTCGAAGCTCCTCCTCCCCTGCTCTGGCAACGTTGTCGGCCATTCTCTCCCGCAGTAAGAGCGTCCCGTCAATCTGGCTCCGGCCGAGGGCCCCTCCGCCGACCAGGTAGCTGGCCGCCGAGCCGATTCCCTGCAACGTCCTTACCAGGAACTTCTTTCCCGTGTTCTTGCCGTTCACGTTTCCGCGCAACGGGCCGAGATCAAGGGCCAGCGCTGAACCCGCGATCTCCTCGATCCGTCCGTTCGGCAGTTCCATCGTGTGGAACTTGATCTCCGCCCATCCCCTCGGCGTTGCCCCCGTCAACTCTCCAAAGGCTTTCGAACCCGCCGGTACCACCAAGCGTCCCTCGTGCTCGTAGTTGTATTCGATGACCGCCGTCACGGGCATCTCCGCGGCGGAACTGACCGCGTGTTGCAGCCGTGCCACAAGCCGGGTTCCCTGCGGCAGCAGACCTGTGACCTGCCGCCGGTTCGCCGGCGACAGGCTGAGCGAAACACCGGCAGCATCCTTCGGCGCGGCTCGCACGTACACAATGGACGATCTCTGAAGCGCCTCCTCGGTATCTGCGGGCCGGACGGGCTCAGCCACGGGCGCTGGTCTCGCAGCGGGTGCGGCATACTCTCGCGGAGGAGGGGTCTGTCCTCTCTGGCGATATGCCTGTTCCAGGGCCGGATCGCTGAACTCGACGTTGCTCAGGGCGTGTTCCGGATCCGCAGCCGGCTTCGGCGGCGCCGTGCCTCGGTTGCGCATCGTGCTCAGGACGTCTCCTTCGGACAACTCCCCCGTCTCCTCGCCAGCCTGCTGGTCGGCGCTCAGGTGAGGGACGATCGACCGCCCTGCCGCCTGCGAATCCTCGTTCTCCGTCGGGCGGCCCAGTCTCGGCGCGGACCTCCGCTCCCTGTCACCCCCTTCGCCGGTTGGCGTGGTGAACATCGCGGCAAAGAGGAGCAGGCAGCATACGACCGACCCTGCCAGGATGACCAGTGTGCGTCCCCCGGACTTGGCCTTGGCCTCGCGCCCGATTGCCTGTTGTGGCCTCAGCCGTCGTCCCAACTGCTGGAACCACTCCTCCAACTGTTCGATGGGGCTCTTCGGCTTCTCTGGCTCAAACTCCGTTTCATTCTGGTTGGCCGCGCCGTCTTCCGGCGGCTGCCCTTCTGGACCTTCACGGTTCCCTCTTTCGTGCTGATCATTCCGCGGCTCTCTCATTCGGCGAACTCCTTTCGCGATGTGGATACTCCAAAGCCGATGGGCGCCAGCGCGGGCTTGTCCACCGCACCCGATTCGGCCATCTGCAGGAACAGCATCTCGTTGGACTGTTTGAAGTTGGGGCGGTCGAACACTATGACGCCATCAGCCCGTTGGCCTGAGCCCAGGCGACGGTGCGACAAACGGAAGTCCTTGACCGGGAGCTGTTCTGAGGTGCCCCAGCGCCTCCTTTTGAAGATCACCCCCTGGCGGACGCTGCCCGCCAGTTGCACCTGTGGCGGGAGGATCTCCACCGCGCGCGCTTGTGGATTTACGACCGAGAACAGAACCACCACTTCTTCACCGAGATCGACCACCTCCGAAACCCCGGTCATCAGGTAGTCGCCTTTACTCTCCGGCGATGGCACCTGTCGGCCGTTGAGTGCAGGTAACGGCGCTCTCCGCTGATGTTCCAGCATGCGGTCGAGCCAGTCCGGCTCCGCCGCGGCTGAGCCTTGTCGCCCTGCATCGACTGGACTGTTCTCGAAACCCACCGGCCTTGTCGCCGCCACTTCCATCGAGCTCAACGGAACCTCCTCAATCAGGAACGTCCGCGCCAGATGGTAATCGAGGACGAAGTCCACCTCTCTGGCCCCAGCGTTTTCACTTCGCAACACGAAGCTCACCTGGCGCCCCCCGACCGTCGTGATCACCAAGTTCGATTCCGCCGGCTTCTCGGTGAGCGGCTTTACGAAGACCAGCAGCGGCTCCTGCTCGGCATGCTCGGCGAGGAACAGCGTTGGATCTCCAACCACCACTGAACTGACCGCCTCCGGCATCCGGATCGTCGTCGTGTACCGCGGGGCCAGTTGTACAACGTTCACCTCATCGGTGAGACTGCGCTGCCGGGTCACGGGCCTGACCTGCGCCTGAGCCCAGATTGCCACTCCCAGAACGAACAGAATCGACAACTTCTTCATCACTCAGTTCTCCTCTGATTCAGGTTTCTCGCGCGGTGCCGGCGATAGTGCTGCGCAACCGTTCGTACGTACCGGAAGACCTCTTCTGACGAGAACTGCAAGCCTTGCGGTAGGACACGATTCTGGCCGGCGAAGTAGCTGGCGACCATCAAACGAGGGTCACCACCGCATATCTCCTTGAGCCAGGCCAGGTACGCCACTCCGCCGCGAATGTTGTCCGCCGGATCGAACCGGTCCCGCACGCCGAACTCCGCGGCCGTCGCGGGCATCAACTGCATCAAGCCCACCGCGCCCTTCGCCGACACGGCTCGCGGATTCCACGCCGACTCCACCTCGATCACCGCGTAGACCAGCTCGCGCTCAACACCGAACTCCCGAGCCCAATGGTCGGCCCAAGCGCGCATCTCCGCCGGCTGCGAGAATCCGCACGTCGACAAACCGAGGAAGAGCACCGCCAACCGCATCATGCCGCCCTCATCGCCGCCAGGGCTTGGTTCCGGTATTCCTGCGCCGTGACCACCAGGCTCTCCCAGCCGCTCCGCAGCAGCAGGCGTTTTCGGTCCTCCTCTGTCTTGGCGAGGAACGGCAGAAGGATGTCCCGGTCCTCCACCCGAATCTCCGTCCTTCCCATCAGTTGCAGCGCCCGTACCAGTTGCACGATCTCAGCAATCGACGGCGGCTTCACAAGGTTGTACCCTCGCAATGCCTGCGCCAGCCCGGCCGCCTGGGCTTTCAATTCGACCGGCGCGTCAACGGTGTGGATCTCCAGGATCTCCACCTCTCTCTCCACGTTCGGGTGCTCCAGTCGGAGATACAGGCTGCGGCGCCGGAGCGGATCGCCGATCCGCCGCACCTGGTTCGACGTCATCACGACGAACGGGATCGTCTTGGCCTTGATCGTCCCCAGCTTTGGGATGGTGATCTGCCAATCGCTGAGGATCTCGAGCAGCAGCGCCTCGAACTCCTCGTCCACCTTGTCGAGCTCATCAATGAGAAGAACCGCCGGCTTGGGCTCGCACAGCACCGCCTGCAGGAGCGGACCCTGAACAAAGAACTCCAGACTGTGAAGCGTGATCCGCAACTGTTCCCATTCCTTCTCCAACCGGTCCCCCTGTGTCTCCAGGAACAGGCGCTGCAGCGAGCCGTCGAACCGCCCGATCGCTTTCTCTTCGTCAATCCCCTGGAAGCACTGCAGTCGGATCAGCCGCGTCTCCACCGCTGCCGCCAAAGCCTGCGCCAAATGGGTCTTTCCAGTTCCTGGCGGTCCTTGGATCAACAGCGGCTTCTGCATCCTGGTGGCCAGCCACATCACTTCGAGGAATATGGGATCGACCGCGTAGTTCGCTTCTCGAAGCCTTCGGCCAAGCTCGGCACTCGTCAACATCACGAGCAGAATACTGGCCTATCACCCGGGCGCCAAGCCGACGGGGACTACTTCCATCTAGAGCTGCGCCGCTCCGGCCCTGTCGCAGTCAGCGACATCCAACGTCGATGACGTTCGCGGCGGACATCCCACGGCAAAGCATGCCGTCACGAGGTGGACATCCAACACAGCCGTCATTTCGGCAGACCAACCCACAATGATGGCGCTCCGGCCGGTCATCCCTCAGCAAAGCGACCCGTCCCAGAGCGGACATGCCACGGCAGCGTCACCGAAGCTGCCATCCAACGAAAGGAGACGCCGTCACGACCCGGACAGACAACAACCGCGTCAATTCAGCCAGACATTCCACACTGACGGCGACCTGCCTGGACATCACACAGAAAAAGGGCACTGTCACGCTGCGCCAGACATCATCAATGACACTCGGGCGGAAATCCCACTACCGGCCGCATCCCACATTTCGCTTTTTGGTGCCCAACGTTTCCTCAAACCGACTGAGGTGTTCATTCTCGACGTGGCCGAATCCGCGGGTAAAACGTTTCTCGGCCCAATGGATTTCCCAGCTTCCCAGAACAGCGTTCTAGGCAGTCAGACGCTTTGACGGACGCCTGCAATGCGCGTATGGTACACCGGTGAGTGGCAATGCCCAAAGGTTTGCAGTTTCGGGCTTGGTTCTGGCAGGTCTACACTCGGGCCCGAGATGCTCTGGTTAGCATCCTCAAACCTGCCGGCCGCTGGGGCTTCACACTCATCGGGGTTGCGTCCCTTGCTGTCTTGACCAGGTCAGGGGACCTAGCCAATCTGCGAAACGTCCGAGATCTTCAGCTTGCCGTGGGTGCTCTGGTCGGCACTATCCTAGCGCTGGGCTTGTCTTTGTCTCTCATCCCACTCCAGAGGGCCGCCGAGTCGTACTCGCCGTCGATCCTGCGTCTGTTCCGAGAAGATCGACAACTCTGGGCCGCGTTTATCGGTCTGTTGGC
This sequence comes from uncultured Solibacteraceae bacterium, assembly GCA_964468205.1. Classification (GTDB taxonomy): domain Bacteria; phylum Acidobacteriota; class Terriglobia; order Bryobacterales; family Bryobacteraceae; genus CAWELS01. The sequence goes on from CAYXVG010000097.1 coordinate 12,284, forward strand.
AATATGCTTCTCATGCTTCGGCATGGTTGTGTTACCCTCCCTGGGCATCGACCCAGCAGCCACGGTGCCTGTAGTCTTACTGCTTCTTGCCATTAGCCTTGACGTCCTACGCCATCTCTACAGACTCATCACGTGCCTACTCGAACCGCAGGAGGCAGTCAGACGTCTATCTCAGGATGCGCAGCGGAGACTTCGCAGAATCCATAAGACTCTTCTTCGAGCCGCCGAAATCTCCTGGCGATCTCTCCCAACAGAGGAACAAGAGAAATACAAGCGAGAGCAGCACTTGGCTCTCTACTATGAGAAATCCAGTGCTCAAGATGAGTTCATTCGTATTCGGTCAGTGGAATTCGCCGAAATCGCTCAGAAGGCGATAGCCAGAAACGATTGGTCGTTGGCTCTCAGTACGCTCGGCGCAATGCGTCAACTTGCGGTGGACGCCATCGAGCGCAGAAAATCCGCTCTCATCTTCTATCACGCGGGTTTCATGCTCACAAAAGCCACGGCGGAAAAGCCCCTTGACCGAATCTACGAGGACATTCTCGCCGTCAATCGTACCGCCGTCCGGCACGGGGCAGAGAATGTCTCGATGATCGCGATTCGCGCGTTGGGTCGCATAGCCGAACACATGGTGACTGTACGAAGGCCAGAGCCGCGGCTACAGGATTCAGCGCCGCTGGTTGCGAACCCGATTTCTTACTGCCGCTCTGCAGTGCAAGAGGCCATGGCTAAAGGAATGGATGACGCCGGATACGAAGGTGCAGCTACGCTTGCCAGGATCTCCCACGCTACGCCATCCAATACCAGGGTCCGGGATGTTCATGCATTTGTGATGGAGGGTATTTTTGAGGTGCTGAACCGATTCGCTCTGTCACCCGGCAAGGCTGTTCATCTCACCGAACCTCTTAGTCGCGGGCTTGAAGTTCTTCATGGTTTGGTCGAACGGAAAGACTCCTGTGCAGGCGCGGTTACCCGTGACTTCCTCAGTAAGCTGGAAGCCCTGGTTCCTAGCGGTCTGGTTCTGGAAGCCACCGACCCAATGGCACTGGCTCGCCATCCGATTGCTCCGCCGTACGATCCCAGTTCAAACCACTCCTTGCTGGTACTGCTCCAGAGATCGCGGAATCTAATCGAGCCCACCCCGCAAACGGGCGACGCTCCATCGTGGACCAAGTTCGTTGGATTTGTCGAAACGATCTGTGATCACTTCCGGAATCTCACGGACAATCCAGCGCTTGCGTCAAGCGCCTTGATGTTCTCATTGAACGCAACTGTGCGGCAAATTCTCCTTCTGCTTCTTGATGAGTCCCGGCGAGCGCGGAGAGCGAACTCGACTTCGCTAGATGAGCTGGAGAGGAAGGCTGGCGGACTGATCTGGTTCTACGGCTCGGCAGCGTAAAGAGCTAAAGCAATGGATCATCAACGGACCGGCGAGTCGTCAGAATGCCTTGGCTTTGTGGGGCTATCGTATCTCAATTCCGAATTTGACGAAGGTGCACTGACGGCTGCACGTAACATCACCTGCCTAGCTGAGCAGTACGCTCGGAAGCTGAAGGGCGTGTCCTCGAATGACCTTCCGTCCCTGCTGCTTCCTTTAAGATGGATCAAGTTGCTGGCCCGACAAATGAATCGTACAGCGACCCTCGAAAGGCTGGAAGAAATAGAGCAAGAAGTGCTCGCCAAACTGTCGGATCTTGGCGATCTCAAGACACATCTCGATGAACTGGAGCGTGAGCGTCGGGAAGAAATGAGCCGACCCTTCGAGCGCTGGAGTCTGGACCCGTATGAGCCAGAAACATTGCTGGCGAAGATCCTGAACCGACGTCAGCAAACCACATAACTGACACTCCGCCACGAAGGATGGCAAACGTGAACGTCGTTCCGCTAATCGGTCACACGACAACTCGCCTGCCAAGAACATTGGCCGGTGGGCAGTAATCCAAATGTTCAAGTCGGCTTCTGGGAAGTAGGCAGCTCCGCGGACGTACAGTCGCCATACCGGACCGGTGGCCCACTGAGCTTGGACGCGCGGAAGCGTTTCAGCCCGAGACGCGAGCCCCTCTGATTCGTGCACTCCGCACACCCTGTCGTACTCATTTTGCGTTCGATTCACTTCGGCGTACAACGGGATATGTCAGTGCGTTCGATCGCCCTTGTGTGTTTGAGGCAAGCTCCCCAGTCGGGAACTGACTGCGAGGCCCAGGCTTGGATCGCCCTCGCTCTGCGACGTGAGACAGGGTCGCTTGACTCCTGCCTGAACCACCAGCTTCCCTGTGGGGCTTGGCCGGGTGTCGCGAATGGCCCTCCGAATGTGCTTGTGACCTCGATCGCCCTTGTGGCTCTTCGCACTCGTAGTGCTTCATCTCGTGCGAAAGTCGCCGCACGGCGAGGGCTCGACTGGCTTGAGTCTGTCGAAGGCCGTGAGAGTCATTGGCTTTGGCGCTGGAAGTTCACGCTGTTCGACAAACAGGTCCAGTTCGAGCCCGGCAAGAGCGGCTGGCCCTGGGTTCCGGGGACCGTGAGTTGGGTGGCACCCACGGCAGCCGCTATTCTTGCCTTACGTGCTTGGCGCCCAGGATCTCGCCGAATCCCAACAGCCGAGGCGATGCTCATAGACCGGGCCTGCCCATCCGGAGGCTGGAACGCCGGCAACTCGGTCGTCTTCGGAGTTCCGCTCCAGCCGCATCCCGATTTCACCGCGATGGCGCTGTTGGCGTTGCGCGAGTCTTCAACACGGAACGCCACGGCAGTTCACCGGGCGCTCGACTATCTGGGTCATCGCTTCGACAATTGTTCATCGCCCTATTCGTTGGCGTGGGCGGTGATGGCACTGTCCGCGTACGGTCGTGCTGAAGCCTCGACCTTGCGCGAACAACTGATTGCTGCGCTCGAAGACCGCTTCGATGACCTGCCTGCCACCGCGATTGCTCTCTCCGCACTGGCCCTCGAAAACCCTCCCTTCACTTTTGGGGAGGTTCCATGAATCGTCGCACCGTGCTGAATGGTTTCGGTCTGACTGCCACTGCGGCTCTTGTGTCGAGCCACCTTGTCCAGGGATTCCGCCCACTCCTCCACCACCGCAGGCGGTCCCATGTCGCGATTCTGCAGTGTCCGGACTACAACAAGGCCAGTGCAGTCATCCGCGACGGTTTGAGGCTGTTCCCAATTTCCATCCGCGGGAAACGCGTCTTGCTGAAGCCCAACCTGGTTGAATACTCTTCCGCGGCGCCTATCAACACACACCCCACTGTCATCGCCGCCACGGCGGACGCCCTGTGCGGACTCGGCGCGGCCGATGTGGTCGTGGCGGATGGCCCTGGGCACGTCCGTGATGCGATGTTGCTCTTGGACGAGAGCGGGCTGAGGTCAGAACTGGGCAGCCTCCGAAACGTCCGCTTTGTGGATTTGAACACCGACTCGGTTCGGCGAGTCCGTCCGCGCGGTGGGTTCACGTCGCTGAACGAACTCTGGCTTCCGGAGGCCGTACTCTCGGCGGACGTTGTGATCTCGATGCCGAAGATCAAAACGCACCACTGGGCTGGCGTGACGTTGAGCCTGAAGAACCTGTTTGGAGTGGTCCCGGGATCCGTCTACGGCTGGCCGAAGAACGTCCTGCACTGGGAAGGAATCAGCCGCTCGATCGCGGAACTCGCCGCAACGGTGCCGGTACACTTGAACATTGCCGACGGAATTGAAGCGATGGAGGGAAACGGACCGTTGCATGGGGTGGCCCGCCCCTTAGGCTGCCTGGTGTTCGGCGATGATCCGGTAGCCACCGACGCCACGTGTTGCCGTCTCATGGAGATCGAACCAACGCGCGTGCGCCATCTTCAAATGGTTTCGTCGATGTTCGGAAATCTACACGAGGATCGGACTATGCAGCGCGGAGACTCCATTGACTCGCTGTCCCAAACGTTTGAGATCCTGCCGAGCTTTTCGTATCTGCGTCCTTGAGGGGGCAGCACCTATCCCTTCAGCAGACCCTTGACGCTCGGGCGATTCACCTGGATCGAGTCATCCGGATAGCCGTTCACGATGAGCCATTCCTTCCGATCTTTGCTGAGCTGCGAATACGCAATCAGCTCCGGACGGTCCTTTATGATCTCCTCATACGAGCTTTCGGCGATACTGCCATGAAACCTGCGCAGGATGCCTCTGGAGATCC
>CAYXVG010000098.1:0-8019 GCA_964468205.1 uncultured Solibacteraceae bacterium
TGTTCGAGATCAACTACACCGGCAGCAAGGGAACCCACCTGCTCTACAACGGCGACAACAGCCTGCGCCGCCTCGACCCGATCTACTGGGGCCTGGGCCGGACGGAGCTGAACCGCAAGGTTCCGAATCCGTTCTTCGGCGTCATCACCGATCCGCAGTCTGCACTGAGCCAGGAGACCTTCCAGCTCAATCATTTCTTCCGGGACTTCCCCCACTTCACCGGGGCAAGCCGCGGCGACGGTTCCGAACCGGGGCGCGCGAACTCCATCTACCATGCTGTGCAGATGAAGTACGAAAAGCGCTTCTCCCAGGGCCTCGCCATGCTGGCTCATTACACCTTTGGCAAGATGATCGACGACATGAGCCACGGCGCCGGCAACCTGAACTGGCTCGGCGGCAACACCGTCGCCCAGGACTGGTCGAACCTCCGCAACGAGCGTTCACTCTCGGCGCATGACGTCCGGCATCGGTGGGTCATGACCGCGACCTACCAGCTCCCGATCGGCACTGGCCGCGCCCTTGGCACCGACTGGGGCGGGCTGGCCAACGCCCTGCTCGGCGGCTGGGAGATCAGCGGCGTCTGGACCTATCAGACCGGCGTTCCGATGCAGGTGGTTCAGAACGCGGGCACCCTCTGGGATGCCACCCAGCGTCCGCACCTGATCGGCGATCCCGATCCAGGCGGCGACCTGAAGCAAAAGGTCGAGACCGGCTGGTTCAATGAAGCCGCATTCGAGCGGCCGGCTGCCGACACCATCGGCTCCGCTCCCCGCACCATCAACTACCGCTCGCCGCACCTCCACAACCTGGACGCGGCCATCTTCAAGAGCTTCGCCGTCAACGAATCGATGCGCGGCGAGTTCCGCGTCGAAATGGATAACGCCACTAACGTGGTCACCTTCGGCCCCCCGAACCTTAGCTACGGCGGCAACTCGTTCGGCGACATCAACGGCTATGCCAGTGGCCGCGGCCCGAGGAACATCCAGATCGGCATCAAGTTCTACTTCTAGTTGCGTTACCTAAACATATCCCTGTAGCAACTAGCCCGGTCCGGCAACCCCGGACCGGGTTTTTTTCACCGTCCCCGTACCCCAGCCCCGCCGCGGTTCCCTAGAATGAAGTTGTGGCCTGGCCAGTTCGCCTTCTGACGCTCCTGCTCGCGCTCGCCGCCGCCTCCGGCCAGGAGCCTAGCTTTCGCCTGCCCGACTTCTCGGGCAAGCTGAAGCCCCGCTTCCAAGGGGTGGAGGCGCCGCTCGACCTGATCTCCCGGCTGGAGGAGTTATCCCGAAAGGAGCCGGAAAACCCCGCCGTCTGGTACGCCCTGAGCAAGGCGTACGAAGCGCTCGGCGTCACGGCGCTCGACTACCTCGGCCGCTCCACGCCGGGCTCGGAATACTGGCTCAGCGTGCTCGCCTACGCCCAGCTCCGGCAAGGGAAGCAAGCCGAAGCCGAGAAGCTGTACATAGACGCCATCGCGAAGGCGCCACGGATGCGGGGCCTGCACGTGGGCCTCGCCGAGGTCTACAAAGAGACGGGCAAGGCCGATCTCGCGGCCAAGGAGATCGAGGCCGAACAGGCGCTCGGCAAGCCGGACTGCGCCGTCGAAAAACTGGCCTGCGCGCTCGAGGCCGGCGAGTACCGCAAGATTCTGGAAATCGGCTTGGGCCGGCGCGACGCCGAGTCCGCCTACTACATGAGTCAGGCCGCCACGCGGCTGATGCACGAGGCCGCCCAAAAACTGGACAAGCTTCCGGTCTCCATCGAACGCCATGCCCGCGACGCGGACGCCGCGATGCGCGCGGGCGACCGCCAGGGAGCGCTACGCTCCTGGGAAGCAGCCGTTGAGCTGGCGCCCGGGAATCAGATCGTCCGCCGCGAACTCGCCGTCGCCCACCTGCTCGCCGGCGACGGCGGCGGCGCCCTCGAATTGGCCGGCAAGCTGGTTTCGGAATTCCCCGGCGAGCCCGAAAACCAGCAACTTTACGGAGAGCTGCTCGCCTCCGCGGGGCGCCCGGCCGAGGCGATTCCGCACCTCGAAAAAGCCGTGGCCGCCCGCCCGAGGGAGCTCGATCTCCGCGCCACCCTGGGCCGCTGCTATGTCCTCACAGGCGCCACGGAGAAAGCGATCCCGCACCTCGAAGCCGCACTTCCCTCGGACACCGACGGCTCGCTCCACCTGGAGCTTTCGAGCGCCTACCGGCGCACGGGCGACACGGAGAAAGCCGACGAAGTCTTCGGGTGGTACCTCCAGCGGGCTAACCCGAAATAGAGCGGACCGCCGCTACTCCTCTTGTTCCACCTCGATCAGTTGATCGGCCTTGACGCTGGTGAGGGTCTGGGTCTGGCCGCCGGGCCAGCGAATTTCCAGGGTCTCCACGGTATCGTGGGGACCGAGGCCGAATCGAACCGCGGCTTCGCTCGAGGAGGCGTAGCCGATGCTGGTTTGGGCGTGGTTGTGCAGCTTCGTGCCGTCCGGCAGCGTCGCCGTGACCTCGGCGCCGATGCCTTGCCGGTTGGCGCTGGTTCCGCGGAGCTTGACGGCGAGCCAATGGTTGGCGGTTTCGGTCACGTTGTGGAAGATTCTGGCCGGGCCGTTCAGGACGGAGACGGCCACATCCACCTGGCCGTCATTATCGAGGTCGCCGAAGGCGGCGCCGTGGTGGAAATCGATCTTCCCCATATCCTCGCCGGCGGCCTTGGAGACGTCGGTGAAGCGCTTGCCGTCGTTCCGCAGCACGAGGTTCGCCAGGCGCGAGTCGGTGCGAAGGTAGCGCCCAAGGTTTGGGAAGTGGGAGGTGGCGCAGAAGATGTCCTTCCAACCGTCGTTGTCGAAGTCGTAGACTCCGGTGCTCCAGGCGGTGTATTGGCGGGTGGCGACGGCGACTCCGGAGGGGATGGAATCGTCGGCGAAGGGCAGCCCATCGCCCAGATTCCGGAAGAGGAGAAAGGTGTCGTTGATCATGCCGGTGAGGAAGATGTCCGGCAAACCGTCGTTGTTGTAGTCGCGGGTATCGGCGCCCATGCCGGCGATGGCCGCGCCGTCCTCGCGGAGGGCGACGCCGTACTCGAGACCGACCTCGCGAAACTTGCCGTCGCCCGTGTTTTCGAACAGGAAACAGCGGACCGAATCGTTGGCCACGAAGATGTCGCTGAAGCCGTCGCGGTTGAAGTCGGCAAAGGCGACGCCCATTCCCTTCCCGATGTGGTCACCGATGCCGCTCGAGTAGGTGACATCCTCGAAAGTCCCGTCGCCGTTGTTGCGGAATAGCTGGTTGGGCAGGCCGCGGTAGTTGTCGGGATGGCAGTGGAGCGGCAGTTCATCGGTGCCGCAACGGGGTTCGGTGCGCGGGTCCCAGAGCACGTAGTTGGAGATGAAGAGATCCAGCCAGCCGTCGTTGTCGTAGTCGAGCCAGCCGGCCGAGATGCCCCAGATCTTGCCGAGCTTCGGGTCGACCGCGGTTACGCCGGCGGCTTCGGTGACGTTCTCGAAGGTCCCGTCGCCGTTGTTGCGGTAGAGGATGTTTTGGTTAACCCCGGCGATGTAGATGTCCTGGTAGCCGTCGTTATCGTAGTCAGCGGTGGCGACGGCCATGGCATAACCTTCTCCCGCGACGCCAGCCTTGGCGGTGACCTCGGTGAAGCCGAGCTTGCAGTCGCCCTGGTAGAGCCGGTTGTGAAACTCCGCGGAGGTCTTCTTGAGCGACGGGAGGGCAGCGCCGTTGGTGAAGTAGATGTCCAGGCAGCCGTCGTTGTTGAAGTCGAACACGGCAACGCCGGCAACCATGAGCTCCACCTGACGGAAGCGCCCGCTTTCGCCATTCCTCAGCACGAAGTCGACACCGGCCGCGGGGGCCACATCGTCAAATCGAATCTGCCCCGCGGCGAGCGCCGGCAGCAACGCCAGCAACCCGATGAGTATTCTCAACGCCCCCTCCCCATCGCCACCCGGTGTTCGTTTTCGCGCAGCCACCGAGCCTGTTCGGCGGCCTTCTCCTTCATTCCTTTTCGCTGATAGAGGCGGAGCAGCAGATTGCGCCCGCCGGGCATATCCGGAGCAAGCGCGACACACTTTTCGGCCTCTTCGAGTGCTGCGTCCTCCTGGCCCAGATAGAACAGGGACCGCGCCCTCCAGTAGCGGATCTTGCCGGAATCGGGGTCCTTCTCGATAGCGGCATTGATCTTCTCGAGCGCGCCTTGATAGTCGCCCTTGGTGAAGAGCAGTTGGGCGTAGCCGAGGTAATATTCCTCGGACTCGTTCACCGCTTCGTGCCGGGAGAGCTTGGCGAACTCGGCTTCAGCTTCGTCGAGCCGGCCCAGTTGCGTGAGCGCCCCGGCGCGATAGATGAGCGCAATGGGGTTTCCCGGCCGGAGCGCCAGAGCCTTTTCCAGGGCTTCGAGCGCTGGGAGGCTGTAGTTCTGATTCACGAGCAGAATGCCGAGATAGAACCAGCTTTCGGCGTCGTCCGGATTCTCCTCCACGAGCGAGCGTAGGGTATCCTCGGCCTTGATGAAATCGTGCACTTCCAAGTAGGCGTGGCCCAATGCGCGGCCCGCCTGCGGGTCTCCGGGCAGTTTCCGAACCGCATCCTCGAGCAGCGGTATTGACTCCTGGGAACGTCCAAGGAAGATGAGCGCGCTGCCGAGACCGACCTTCGCCTGAGGTAGTTCGGGCGCCAGTTTGAGGAGATTCCGGAACGTCTGCTCGGCCGCGGTGTAATTGTTCATGGAGTACTCGCAGAACCCCAACCGCAACAACAAGGCCGGCTCGTTGGGCATCTGGTCGAGAAACTGGCGGTACTGGGCCGCCGCTTCCTCGAAGCGGCCTTCATTGAACGCCTGGTCGGCCGATTGAATGTCTATGGTTTGCGCCCAGAAAAGCAGGGCTACGAGGGCCAGCATCACCTACCCCTGAGTATATCAGCCGAAGCCAAGCCGCGCCCCTTGGTTGATCGTGACCGCGCGAGTGGATGAGGCGGTATCCGGCGATCTACATTAGAGTTATGCTTTTCGCACTTTTTCTGCTGAACGCTGTGATGGATTGGGCGCCGGCGCGCTGGCACGCGGCTGACGCCGAGGATTTCGCCTTGCTCAAGGGCACTCCTGTGAATTGCATATTGGTTGAGCGGGAACACTGGACGCCGGAGTTGGTCCGGGCCGCGACGGAGGCGGACATCGACACGCTGGGGGTTGTGCGTCCCGGGATGGGCGTGGCGGCGGTAAATGAGGCAGAAGCGGCGGGATTGACCGGTGTCGTCCTGGAAGGACGGTTCGAGGCGGCGGAGAGGGAGAGGTTGGTGGAGATGGCGGAAAACGCCGCGCTGGCGACGGTGCCGCTACTCGAGCGTACGGCTCTGGCGATGAATCCGGACAGTCCGGTTTACGGCACCTATCAGGGGGTGTGGCCGGGCATCCGGGTGGGAGAAGACGGGGCAGCGAAGGCAGCGCCGACGGGGGCTCCGTGGATTGAGACGAACTCGGGATTCCTGCGATTCCTGCAGAGCCGGCCCGGCGGGCCGGTGTGGATTGGGGTGGATCCACCCGAGAACGAGGTGGTGAAGCTCGAACGTTATCTGCAGGCGGTGGGCGACGCGGCGATGGTGGGGGCGCGGTGGATTGTCTCGCTCGACCGCGACCGCATGCGGCGCTTGCTGGCAAGGGAGGCGGCGGCACTGGAGGATTGGAAGCGCATCATGGTCGAGGTAGCCTTCTGGGAGGAGCACCGCGAGCGGACGCTCTACGATCCGTGCGGGGAACTCGCCCTCATCCAGGATGTGAAGAGCGGCGGCTTGCTCTCAAACGGCATCATCGACATGCTCACGGCCCGCCACACGCCATTGCGCACCGTGCCTCCGGCGCAGTTGGAGGGATCCGCGCTCACCGGGGCGGGAGTGGCGCTGAACATCGATCCACCGGCCCTGTCGGAGGCGCAGAACGAACTCCTCCGCCAGTTCGCGCGATCGGGCGGCACGACCCTGACAGCGCCGCCGGGCTGGGACATTCATCAGGAGCCCGGGCAGATGGCCGTGGCGGATAAGGACGTGGAGATTCTCGACGAGGTATGGCGCGGCGTGAACGGAGCGATTGGACGGAGAAACCTTGGCGTCCGCCTATTCAACGTGGCGGCGGCGCGCTCGGAACTGACAGCAGGTCCCGGCGGGGAGCCGGTCGTACTCAGCCTGGTAAACTTCGCCGATTACCCGGTAGAGAGCATTACGGTGAGGCCGAAGGTGAAATTCGAGAAAGCAATGCTATACCGGCCGGGCGTGGAAGCATCGCAATTGGAGATTTTCGAGAACGGCGAGATTGATATTGAAGAAATCGAATCGTCGGCGATTCTGGTGCTGACAGGGGCTTCAGGACCAGCTTCAGCGGAGAATGACCATCACTAATGGGGATTGTACCCGGACCGGCACAAAACCGGCCCGGGCGAATTGAAGATTCGGATTAGCGGCCGCGTCCGCCGCCGGAACTGCCGCCGCGGCCCACCGAGGCGCCGCCGCCACGGCTCACGCCACCGGAGGAGGCTGCCGCACCGCCACCGCTAGAGGACGATGAAGCGCCGCTCGAGACTCCGCGGCTGCCGGTGACAACATATCCGTGGCGTGGGCTATAGACTCCACCGCCCGAGGACATTCCGCCGCCACCGCCACCGCCGGAGTATACGCGAGGCGGGTTGTAGACCATGTAGACTCGAGCCGGGCTCCAGAAAGAGTAGCCGAACGGGCTCGAGAAGGCGCCGTATCCCGGGACAAAAGTGAACATTCCGAAATAGGGGTTCCAGAGCCAACCGCTGCGGCTCCAGGACGTGCCCCAGCGGTCGAGCGAGCGGGCCGCCGAGAGGTTGGCCATGGCGAGATAGCCGGAACGGCGGGAACTCCAACGGTAGAGTTCATCATCCTGCTTCGCGTCGAACTTGGAGGCAGCGAGGAAGGTTCCCAACTCCACGACTCTGCCTTTTTTCGCCTTCAGCTTCTCGTCGTCCTTATAGACCCAAGCCTTGCCATCATAAACGCGGAGCTGGGGCGGGTCATCATCGATGCGGTAGAGGCCGGCTTTATCGAGATTGACAACGGCGTCGTTGACCCGAAACGCGATCTTATTGCCGTCGAGCAGTTCCATTGCCTCGACGAGGGCGGAACCGGTGAGAAATTCGATCTGCGTGTCGTTGAGCTGGTTCGAGAGCATCTTGACCGAACTGTTCTCGGCCAAGCGCAAGATGACGCCGGGAGTGAGCAGGATTTCGGCCCGTCCACGGCCCGTCTCGAGCACGCTACCTTCCACCATGTTGGGGAACTTCGCGAACTCCATCTCAACCGCCTCGCCATCGAGGTACACGTCGCCTTGGATATGGTGAATGGCGCCGGAGCGGGCAGAGACGATCGACTGCGCAGCCGCGGTCGACACCGCTAGCCCGGCAACGGCAAAAACGCGTAGTAGGATTGACAAGGTCATTCCAGTTTCCCTTCTGAGCCCATGGTGACCCGCTTATTGGACGCATGTCAAGACGAACCGGTTACGACAGGCCAGCTAAGGCCAAGAAAATCCGATGGTTTACCATTGTTTCGCATACGGATCCGGCAACCGGGCCTCGGATTGGTGCATCGTATTGTTAGTCTGTGTGCTTGAGGAGGAATTTTATGGCCCGAATGTTATATTTTTGGCTCGCCATCACCGTGCTCGCCACCGGCGCCGTTGCGTATCAGTCCACGGCGGAGAAGACCGGAGAAAAGGTGGGCGAGACCACGCGGAAGGGCGCCGAAGCGGTAGTCAAGGGAACGAAGAAGGCCGCCTCGAAGACGAAGGAAGGGGCGGGCGTAGCCGCTGAGAAATCGAAGGAAGGCGCGTCAGCCGTGGCTGGAAAAACCAAGGAAGGCGCGGTGACCGCCGCCGGGAAGACGAAGGAAGGGGCGGGCGTAGCCGCCGAGAAAACGAAGGAAGGCGCGTCAGCCGTGGCTGGAAAAACAAAGGAAGGCACGGTGACCGCCGCCGGGAAGACTAAGGAAGGGGCGGGCGTAGCCG
>CAYXVG010000098.1:8119-16038 GCA_964468205.1 uncultured Solibacteraceae bacterium
CACGGTGACCGCCGCCGGGAAGACTAAGGAAGGGGCGGGCGTAGCCGCTGAGAAATCGAAGGAAGGCGCGTCAGCCGTGGCTGGAAAAACCAAGGAAGGCGCGGTGACTGCCGCCGGGAAGACTAAGGAAGGGGCGGGCGTAGCCGCTGAGAAAACGAAGGAAGGCGCTACCGCCGTGGCTGGAAAAACCAAGGAAGGCACGGTGACCGCCGCCGGGAAGACTAAGGAAGGGGCGGGCGTAGCCGCTGAGAAATCGAAGGAAGGCGCGTCAGCCGTGGCTGGAAAAACCAAGGAAGGCGCGGTGACCGCCGCCGGGAAGACTAAGGAGGGGGCTACCGCCGTAGCCGGGAAGACCAAAGAGGGGGCCGGCGCTGCCGCTGAGACGACCAAGGAAGGGGCTACCACCGTAGCTGGAAAGAGTAAGGAAGGCGCTGAAAAAACGGCCGAGGTCTCCAAAAATGTCGCCGAAGATGTTGGTGAAGGCGCCAAGAAGGGCGTGGGAGCTATCGGGAAGGGCCTCAAAAAGGTCGGCAAGGCGACCGGTGATGCGGTGGAGGGCGTCGGCGAGGGGATCAAGAAAAAGGATCCCTGAGTTCGGGCGAGCGTGACCGGGTGGTCCCTCGTTGGACGGCTCTTTCCAAAAGGACAAATCCGCCTTCGCACCGGGCGAGCTGGGGCCCGACGGCGCGCATCCTTGCGCAACAGATATGGCGATTTAAGTCCCGGTGGCCGCCGGGATGGCTCTGCTATCTTGGTTTCATGATTCCTGTCCGTGCGCTACTGATGGCGCTTGTGGGAGTGTTGCTGGCCGGCCCCGCGGCGGGCCAGAAGATCATCGTCAGCGATCATAAGCTGTCCAACGGCTTCCAGATTCTGATTCACGAGGATCACGACATTCCGAACGCGGCGATGTATTTCTTCTACCGGGTTGGCTCGCGCAACGAGCGGCCCGGAACCACCGGGATCTCCCACTTCTTCGAGCACATGATGTTCAACGGCGCGAAGAAGTACGGCCCGAAGCAATTCGACATCGTCATGGAGAAGAACGGCGGGTCGAACAACGCTTACACCAATCGCGACATCACGGCGTATACGAACTGGTTCCCCAAGGAGGCGTTGGAGGTGATGTTCGATCTCGAAGCCGACCGCATCGAGAACCTCGCCTTCGACCCGAAGATCATCGAGAGCGAGCGCGGCGTGGTAGCGAACGAACGCCGGATGTCGGTAGACAACTCCAATCAGGGAACGCTCTACGAACAGCTCAATGCGACGGCCTTCGCCGCGCATCCCTATAGCTGGCCGGTGGTCGGCTGGGCTTCCGACATCCAAGCGTGGACCATGGAGGACCTGAAGAGCCATTTCCGCATGGGGTATTCGCCGAACAACTGCACCATGGTGATCACCGGCGACGTGAACCCGGATGAAGTCCTCCGCCTGGCCCGCAAGTATCTCGAGCCGATTCCGAGCCACGAACCGCCCCCGCCGGTGCGCACGGTGGAACCGGAGCAGGAGGGCGAGCGCCGCGTGGAGGTGCGCAAGAGCGCCCAGCTTCCCCTGGTAATGGTGGGCTATCATGTACCCGCGGCGCGCCACGCCGACTACCAGGCCCTGCGGGTGCTCGCGTCCATCCTGACCGAGGGCCGCAGCTCGCGGCTCTACAAACGCATGGTGGACGGGGATCAGCTTGTCTTGTCCGTAGACTATTTCCACGGGCCTTCGCTTGACCCGGCGCTGTTCATCTTCTCCTTCAAGCCGCGGTCGGGCATCGCCCCGGCCGCGACGGAGAAAGCTCTCCACGAGGAGTTGGACAAGGTGCTCGCGGATGGCGTCACGGAGGCCGAAGTGCAGAAGGCGAAGAACATTGCCCTCGTGGAGTTCTATGACGATCTGCGTACCCTCGCCGGCAAAGCGAATCTGCTCGGACGCTACCAGGTCTACTTCGGGGACTATCGCAAGCTGTGGACGGCCGTGGACGAATTGGAGAAGGTGACGGCGGAGGATGTGCAGCGCGTGGCCGGCCAGTACTTTGGCGAGAAGAACCGGACTGTCGCAACGCTGGCGCCCGAGAGCGAAGGAGAGACGGAATGAAAGCCGCGCTGCTGTTGATGACCGCTTGCCTGACGGCCGGGCACGCGCAGGTAAAGCTGCCGGAGTATCAGCAGCACACGCTTGCCAACGGGGCTGTTCTGCAGACGATGGTGAAACGCGACGTTCCGATGGTGACGCTGGCGGTGACGGTCCGGGGCGGCGGCGAAAGCGACCCCGAAGGCAAGGCCGGGTTGGCCTCGGTAACCGCCGACGCGCTGCGCCGCGGGACGAAGAAGCGTTCGGCGGAGCAGTTCTCCGAGGATCTGGACTTCATCGGCGCGAGCTTTTCGAGCGGGGTGGACGAGCAGTCCACCTACATCGTGATCGATTTCCTACGGAAAGATTTCGGCCGCGCCCTGGATCTGCTCTCCGACGCGGCTCTAAATGCGAGCTTCCCGGAGGAAGAGGTGAAGAAACTGCTGCGCCAGGAGAGCGACGCCGTGCGGTCCGCGAAAGACAATCCGCGGAGCGTGACGGGCCGCTATTATCGCGAGTTCTTCTATCCGCCGGGCCACCCCTATTGCCGGCAGCTTGGCGGGGACGAAATCAGCCTGGAGCGGATTACCCGGGATGACCTTGCGGCGTATCACGAGAAGCTCTACACGGGGAAGAACCTGATAGTGACGGCGGTGGGGGACCTGCCGCCAGACGCGGGGGCGAAAATCGGCAAAGCCTTCGGCGCCGCTCCGGCGGGCGAGCGGCACGAGTGGGTGAAGAATGTGCCAGAACTCGCCAAGAAGAAGCCGCGCCTGCTGTTAGTGGACAAGCCGGACGCCACACAGACCTACTTCATGATCGGACAGCCCGGCATCCACCGGACACATCCGGACCGCGTGCCGATGATCCTCGTGAACACTTTGTTCGGCGGGCGCTTCACGTCAATGCTGAACGACGAGCTGCGGGTGAACGCCGGGCTGACTTACGGCGCGTTCTCCATCTTGGAGCAGCCGCGCCTGCAGGGCTCGCTGGCCGTCTCGACCTTCACCGCAACCGAGACGACCGCTCAGGCGATCGACCTGGCACTCGATGTGCTACGGCGGCTGAGTGACAAGGGAATCGAGGCCGGGCAACTGGCCTCGGCCAAGGCGTACGTCAAGGGGCGTTTCCCGACGAGTTCGGTCGAGACTTCCAAGCAACTGGCGGCGATTCTCAGCGACCTGGAACTCTTCGGCCTGACGCGCGACCGCATCGACAAATACTTCGAGCGGATTGACGCCGTGACGGTGGAGGGCGCCAACGCCGTGATCCAGAGACATTATGGCGTGGAGAATTTGCAGTTCGTGCTGGTCGGCGACGCGTCGAAGATCGAAAACGCGGTAAAGCGGTACGCCGGGGAGGCAACGGTGATCCCGATAACGAAGCCGGGCTTCCGGGCCGACTAAGGCGTGTCGCGCTAGCCGTTGAGCGTCCAGCCGGGGCGGTATTCGCGGCGGAGGTACTGGTTGGCCTCCGGTATGTTCGTGATGCGGCCGGCGGCGCCGTCGTACTCGATCTTGCGGCCGGCGCGGTAGGCGACAAGTCCGAGGAGCATCTCCTCGATCAGGTTGCCGCCGTAGACGAAGTCACACGAGGTTTTCAGATTCCCTTTGCAGGCGTTGATCCATTCCTGCTGGAACCGCGTGTCGCCGCGCGGTTTCGGAGGCTCGCCGCCGAGATAGGGCAGCACCTGGTCCTTCGCGCGGCCCTTGTAATATGTGAGGTCGCCGTCGTCGTTATTGGGCAGCAAGACGCGGGAAGTAAAGTCGGCGACGAGAATGCCTTTCGTCCCTTCGAACATTACTCCGTGGCCGATCTTGTTGAGGTCGATGTAAGGCCGCGGCGACTCGGGCATCGGCCCGCCCTGGTACCATACGACGTCGATAGCGGGACGCCAGTTGTTGGCCGGGTTGCGGAAGGTGGCCTTCAGCTCGACGGGGGTGACGTCGGGGTTGTACTTCTCGCTGACCGCCATGTCGGCTTCGGCGGAGACCGGAAGTTCGGTGTCGATGGCGTTCCAAGCGAGGTCCAGGGTGTGCGCGCCCATGTCGCCGATCTGGCCGACGCCGAAGTCCCAATACATGTTCCACTGGAGGCAGTTCGCGCCGGGGCGGCCGGAGAAGTAGGCCGGGTTGTACGGGTGCATGGGCGAGGGGCCGATCCAGAGGTCGTAGGAGATGTGGGGCGGAGGGTTGCCCTCCCGCGGGTGGTACGACTCACGCCGAAGCTGGCGGTTGCCCCAGGCCGAGACGCGTTGCAGCTCGCCGACGGCGCCGTCGAGGATCAGCTCGCGGACGCGGTTGAAGTTCGGGAAGGCGTGGCGCTGGGTGCCGTGCTGGGTGGCGACTTTATTCTTCCGCTTCTCGTAATTTTGGCGGACGGTGCGCACCTCTTCCACGGAGATCCCCAGGGGCTTCTCGCAGTACACGTGCATATCGCGATTGAGAGCCCAGTTGGCGATAAACGCGTGGGTATGATCGGTGGTGCAGATCACGACGGAGTCAATGTCTTTCTGATCGAGGCAGATCCGCCAGTCGACGTAGGTTTTGGCGTTCGGCCAGAGGTCCGTCCCGCTCTTCATGTTGTTGGCGTTGATATCACAGAGGGCGACGACATTCTCGTTCTGGAGTACGCTGTAGTGCGCTGTACCGCGGCCGCCCACGCCGATGAGGGCGATGTTCAATTTGTTACTGGGGGCATTTTGTCCGGAGAGGACTCCGCTGGGGAGGATGGTGAAACCTGCTCCGGCGGCTGTCGCGGATTTGAGGAACCGGCGTCTATTCAAGGCTTGGCGCTCCTTTCGATGTTGCGTAACGACCAACAGTATACATGGAGCGGGGTGAGGGATGGCTTCTCGCCGCGGCGGTATTGTCAGCGCACCGCCGCGGAGACACTCTCGATCAGAAAGCCGGTATCCTCCCGGCTGGCAGTCGAGATGAAATGGACGTAGCTGATGCCGTTCCGGCTGGGACGCCGCAGGGGCAGACGGCGGGCAGCGGCTCCATCGATGGTGAGGCTGCAGACGTCTTTGTCCTCGTCCGCGAGCCGCTCCCAGGTGAATTCGAGTTCGTGCCAGCGCCCGGGTTCAAGCTCGAGAGGCCAGTGGAACATGGCGTAAGGGTCCACGGCGAGATCCGTGGGATTCACCCAGCGATCCAACAGGCTGATGGCGCCGCCTTGGGAGCCTTCCCGCGGTTGGAGCCGGACCTTGAGCGATCCGGCGCGGCCGGCCGGGAAGTTCCAGACCGCGCCTTGATTCTCCGAGACCAGGGAACGGTCGCTGACGCGCCGCACCAGTAAGGCCTTCCGCCCGGGTTTCCCGGGGTGGTCCACGAGCGCCGCACCGGGTTTCCGATTAAACGCGCAATGTCCGCGAATCCCCGCGATGTAGCTGTGGGTCGACCAGCCGGCGAGATCGTGCTCGAAGCTGCAGTCCCGGGTTTTCTCATAAAGCCAATCGATGTCAAACAGGAGGAGCGCCCGGTGCAGCGGGTGCTGGCCCACCGAAATGAGCAGCTTTCCCTCGTCCAGCTCCAGCGCTTGGCTCTGGTGAACACTGCGGTCGATGCCACCGGTCTCCCCGTAGTCGCGATCATTCCGCCGCGGGTTCAACAGAACTTCGCGAAAGCCTGTCCAACTTCTGCCGTCATCCTCCGAGACGGCGGCGTGGAAGGCGTCACGGTTGGTGAAGACGTCTTCCCATATTCCGTCGTTCTGGTCAGTGCCAATGAGGAAGCGGGTCGCTGCGCTGCGCTCCACTTCCGGCAGTGGCGACGTATTGTTCCAGAGCAGCAGAATGCGGCCATCGGCGAGCCGCAAGAGCGTTGGCATGGTGAGGGTGGAGTAGAAGCGCGAAGGAGCCATCGCGGACCAGGTTTCGCCGCCGTCATTCGAGAAGGACTCGAACAGGACATCCTGAGAGGTCCGGGCGAGCATCCAGAGCCGCCCGCCGCTCAGTTCCACGACCGTGGGCTCGCAAGCGCCATTCTGCCAGCGCGGGCCTTTGTGCAATTCGCCGTCCGGCACGTGGGCCGGCGCGCCGGCGAGATTTGACCGTTGCCACGTACGGCCGTCGTCATCGGAATAGAATGTGCAGGCTCTGTTCGTCCCCGGATTTCGCTCCTGCTCCGCTATCTGCGCGGGAACCACGATGCGGCTTCCGTCTCTGATGAAGACGGGAGGTTTCACCATACCGGCGCGGAGATCGCTCACACGGAGGAGTTCCCACGTTCCGCGCGGGCCACCGTTCGAGCGGACGACGAAGAGGCCCGCCCCTTGCGAGTCGCGCATCGGGAGAAGCCGCAGATACTCGCCCGAAACCGGACTGCGTTGGTCAGCCGTGATCACACCCGCGGGCAAATCAGCCTCCTTCCAGGAGAACCCGCCGTCCAGGCTGAATATGTAGGGGGAGGGGCCATCCGCCATCTGGGACGGGTAGTCGTAGTGTCTGATTTCTCCGCCGGGCAATAGGGACAAACCGATGTAGGCATCCATCGGCGGACTGCCTGTGACGACGGGGGCATAAACATCGGCGAGGGCGGTCTGACCGCCAGGCTGTTGCGGCGACGAGCAGGCAAGAAACAGGGCGCACAGGAGCGCGGCGGCGGCGCTCCGGGAGAGAGGTGTCATGGCATGAACAGTCTACCAGCGGATGCGCTTCCGCCAGAGGCGGCTACCGGACGGCTTCGACGATCAAGAGCCAGTCATTGCCGCGGCCGCTGGCGGGCGGGGCGAAGCTCTGGATGCCGGGAGTGTCGGTGGTGTGCATCGGGTATTCGACGCCGTAGCGCGGGTCGAACCAGCTTTCCTTGACGACCTTGGTGGCCAAGCGGCGCTCGTCAATGGTGAAAGGCTCGCCGCGGGGGGAGTAGACGAAGGCGAATGAATTATCTTCGGCCAGCAGCGCCCTGATCTTGGCGCCGCCGGACGACGGCCCGCTGAGAATGAGGGGCTGCGCCGGACGGAGTTTGCGAAAATCGCGGGATTCGAAAAGGCGGCGGAGGTGGCTCATCTGGAATGCGCCGGGGTGATCGAGGGCGTCGTACCAAGGGATGTTGGCTCCAATCACGGGGTCCCGGCCGGGCTGCCACATCTGCCAGATGGAGTTGTGGCCATAGGTGTGACCGCAGGCGCCGGCGAGCACGGACCAGTAGGCGGCCTGACGGGCATCGTAGTCGTCGAAACGGTGGATGCGGTTGTGATCGCGCAGATAGAAGCCAACGTTGATGGTCTCGTAGCGGGGCTCTCCGTCGAGGGTGGGCTTGGGCGGATGGAGCGCGTAGTCATTGTCGGCGAAGAGGCCGGTGTCGTGGTCGCGGGCGGCGTGGGAGGACTGGTACATGTTGAAGTCGAGCCACTCCGCCTGATGGAACACATCGGAGGACAGGCCGGGGCCGCGCGGGTGGAAGGTGATGAGGTTGTTTCCGCCGTCGCCGGCGCGCAGGCCTTCGGCCATGGCGTGGATGATGGCTCGCTCGACGGGGAGATCGGCGTTGTTGTCGCCGCCAAGGATCCAGATGACGGGTTTGTCCTTGTAGCGGCTCCCCACGAACTCGCCGTAGGCGCGGGCGTTTTCCGGAGTGAAGACCGGAGAGCTTTTCGGGCCGTGATCCCAATAGCTGCCCCAGGTGGGAAGCATGCCGACGACGAGGCCGAGTTCCGCCGCCTTCCCGACGATGTAGTCGACGTGCTCGAAGTAGGCTTCGACGGGCCGGGCCGGATCCTTGTCAGCGAGCGGCAGAGCGCCGTAGGGGTTGGGATTGGCAAGCCGCCCGTGCTGGGAAATGACCACGGCCTGAATTACGGTGAAGCCTTTTTCGGCGCGGTCGGCGAGGTAGCGGTCCGCTTCTTCCCGG
>CAYXVG010000099.1:0-15677 GCA_964468205.1 uncultured Solibacteraceae bacterium
GCTTTGAACGTCCTGGCCATTTTCCTGACGGCGAGAGTGCTCGGATTTGAGCTGGGGCTGTGGCGTGCGGTGGGGGCCATTGTCTTTGGCATCATTGTCGGAGTTCTTATGGCGGCCATCTTTCGGAGTGACGAGCAGGAGCGGGAAGCGGCGGCGATGCAGCTTCCGGACCCGCCGCAACCGAAGCGGAAGCTGTGGCAGACGGCCGCTTATTTCGCCGCCATGATGTTGTTTCTGGTCTTCAGCGATTGGTATAACCCGGGCAACGTCGTGGTACGGCTTAACGACGGAACAGAGCTGCAAGTGGTGATGCTGCAGGAGACACGCGACGACATCGTTTTTCAGGTGGAGCAACCGGTGGCGAGCTACAAAGTCGGCGACAAGGTGACGCTACCCAAGACCACGATCGTATCGATAGAGGACGCTCGCGACTGGGTGATGACCGTCTATCACGCGAAGTGGTATTTGGCCGGGCTCATGGGTGTCGTTGTGCTGTTTATGGTCTGGAAGTGGTTCGACCGGGCGGAAGTCAACGAATGGATGCACAATACTTGGGACTTCGCGAAGCTCCTGGTTCCGCTGCTATTCGGCGGCGTGTTCGCCGTGGGTTTTCTCGGAGAACTGCTGCCAGATCAGCAGATTGCCGCGTGGGTTGGGAATAACGGCTTGGTGTCGACCACGGTGGCCTCGGTGATCGGATGCTTGTTTTACTTCGCCACGCTCACGGAGATCCCCATCCTGCAGGCGCTCATGGAGCGCGGCATGGCGCAAGGTCCGGCCTTGGCGCTCCTGCTCGCCGGTCCGGCGCTTTCGCTTCCTAGTATCCTGGTGATCCGATCGGTACTGGGAATGAGAAAAACCGCGGTTTTCACAGCGCTGGTGGTCGTGATGGCAACCGTGGCTGGGATGATCTACGGACAATTGATTCAAGGAGGTGTTGGATGAAAATCGAGATTCTTGGAACCGGTTGCGCGAAATGCAACCAACTAACCGAAAACGCCCGTGTGGCAGTGGAAAGGCTAGGGCTGGAGGATTGCGCCATCGTGAAGGTGCAGGACTTCAGCGAAATCGCCAAGCGCGGTGTCCTGGTGACGCCGGCCTTGCTGGTGGACGGCCAGGTGAAGTTGATCGGCAAGGCGGGAAATCCGGACGAGATCGCCGGTATTCTGAGCGCCGCGGCAGAGACAAGATAGCGAGTTCAATAAAAAATACCGAGGGGCTGACAAATATGGCAGGAGTAGCAGAAAGAAAGCAAAGAGCGCTGAAGCCTGGGGAGAGCGGTCTGTCCTTTCTGGACCGTTTTCTTACATTGTGGATTTTCATCGCGATGGCGGCGGGAGTGGGCGCTGGTTACCTGATACCGGACATCGTCCCATTTCTCAATCAGTTCAATGTCGGCACAACATCGATTCCGATTGCGGTGGGCCTCATCCTCATGATGTACCCGCCGCTGGCGAAAGTAAGGTACGAGGAGATGGGCCGGGTCTTCGCCAACCGCAAAGTGCTTGTATTATCCTTGATTCAGAACTGGGTTGTCGGCCCGCTGTTGATGTTCGGGCTTGCGGTCGCGTTCCTCAGCGACAAACCCGAGTACATGACCGGATTGATTCTGATTGGCCTGGCGCGCTGTATCGCCATGGTGATCGTGTGGAACGATCTGGCGATGGGCGACCGCGAGTACGCAGCCGGTCTCGTGGCGTTTAACTCCATTTTCCAGGTCCTGTTCTTTTCGGTCTACTCGTATTTCTTCCTCACTGTCTTCCCGCGCTGGCTCGGTTTGGAATCCGTTTTGGTGGATATCTCGATGGCTGAGATCGCCAAGAGCGTGTTCATTTACCTCGGCATCCCCTTCATTGCTGGATTCTTCACCCGGCTATTCCTGCGCAGGTCGAAGGGAGACGAGTGGTACCGCACGCGATTCATCCCGCGAATCAGCCCCATCACGCTCATCGCGTTACTGTTCACGATTGTATTGATGTTTTCGTTCAAGGGCGAGATGATCGTCCAGTTGCCGCTCGACGTTGTCCGCGTGGCTGTTCCGCTGACGGTCTACTTCGTTCTGATGTTCTTTGTATCGTTCTGGATGAGTAAGACGGTGGGCGCGAACTACGCCGAATCGACCACTCTGTCCTTCACCGCTGCTTCGAACAACTTCGAGTTGGCCATCGCGGTGGCGATCGCCACGTTCGGCATCAATCACGGCGCGGCCTTCGCGGCGGTGATCGGGCCGTTGGTGGAGGTACCGGTCCTGATTTCGCTGGTTGGTGTTGCGCTATGGATCAACCGGAAGTACTTCGGGGGACGTTTTGATTCGATCGAGACGTGCCGCACGTAGGAGGCCCGCGGACCCGCGCCGCGAGACCGGGGACGAGAAAGCGGCATTCTCAAACTATCTTTTGTTTAGGAGCAAGCGATTATGGCAGAAGCAGCAGATAAGTTGGTGGCCGGGCTCGAATTTCACGGCCACAAGTGTCCGGCGATGCCACTTGGCCTACGGGCGGCTGAGACGGCGATGACGAAGCTCGGAGTGGAGTGGACCGGGGCGAAGGACCTGCTGGCCCTTGTGGAGCTCGGCGAGGACCATTGCGCGCACTGTTATGCGGACGGCGTCCAGGTGATGACCGGCTGCACATTCGGCAAGGGCAACATCCGGCAACTCGGGTACGGAAAGTTCGGGCTGACGCTGGTTGACCGGAAGTCCGGCCGGGCCGTGCGGATCGTACCCAAAGCCGAAGTGCAGTTGCAGTCCCAGAGGAGTGACTTTTTTCAGAATTACCGGATGAAGGGCGTGCCACCGACCGAGGTGCCGGACGAAGTGGTGCAGCCGCTGATTGACAAGGTCATGACGGCGCCCGCGGAAGCGCTCTTCAAAGTCGGTGAGGTGACGGAGTATCACGAGGAAAGGACTGGCGAGTCGTTCGACAATTTCGTCTGCGAGGAATGCGGGGACCTGGTCGTAGAAGAGTACGGACGGGTGAAGCAAGGAAAGAGAGTCTGCATACCTTGCTCGAAGAATCGCTAAACAGACAATGACCACGGCGACGTTTGTCATCTTCTACATTGCGATGGTTGCCAATGCCGTGGTGTTCTCGGCATTGGGACAGGGCGGCGGAGTGCTGTATACGCCAATCCAGCTTTTTTTCGGAACTCCGTTTCACACGGCCGCCGCCACGACGCTGTTTTTGGTGATGGTGACGTCGCTATCCTCGACTCTAGTCTTCCATCAGGCGGGGACAATCGACTGGCCGATGGCCCTCGCGCTCGAATCGACGACTACTGTTGGAGGGTTTCTGGGCGGATTGGAATCAGCGCATTTTAGTGGCCGGTTCCTCACCTATCTGTTTTCAGCCGTGATTGCGTTCGCGGCAATCTTCATGGTTAGGCCGTTCCGTCCCCGGCAAGAGTCCGGCCGGCGCTTCGTGTGGCGCCGGACGATGGGCGGCGAGACGTACTCGGTGAACCTGGCTCTAGCTCTTCCGATTTCGCTGGTGGCGGGCGCGGTCAGCGGGTTGATCGGCGTCTCGGGAGGAATCCTCAAAGTGCCGATGATGGTGCTCCTGTTCGGCGTGCCGATGGGCATCGCCGTGGGCAGTTCGGCGTTTATGGTCGGCCTCACGGCGGCCGGTGGCTTCCTCGGACACCTGACAGCGGGCCATGCGGACTGGCCAGTGGCGCTGGCATTGATCCCGGGGATATTCATTGCCGGCCAGATCGGCGCCCGAAAGGCGGTAAAGACGGACAAGCAGAAGTTGAAGCTTTACTTCGGCTATTTTTTGTTCGGGTTGGCGGCATTTATGGCGCTGCGAGCAGCGTTCGGAGGCACATGAGCGTCTCGGGAACCCCTACAGTCACCCAAGAGAAGGAGGTTATCGCTTAACCATGACCGCAAAGCAGGCATTCACTGTCCTGGGCGTGGTGTTCGCCGCCGTGATCAGTGCTTACTTTCTCTTGCTCAGCGGCAACGAGAGAGGAACCCCGGAGTCTGCAGTAAGTACTTCCACCGTTGTTCCTGGCAATTCGGCTCAGGCAGGCGGAGATAAAGTCATCGCTTACTACTTCCACGTTACCGTGCGGTGTGACGCGTGCAGCACGATTGAACGCTATTCGGCAGAAACCATCAAAGGGCACTTCGGACGCGATATGGCGGCCGGAAGACTTGAATGGCGCCCGGTAAACGTCCAGCTTGCGGAAAACCGCCACTTTATCAAGGACTACAACTTGTTCACACGCAGCCTGGTCCTGGTCCTGGTCCGGAACGGGCAGCAGGAGAAGTATACGAACCTGGACAAGACCTGGGAACTGGTGTGGAATAAAGCGGCGTTCGAGGCGTACGTGAAAGACGGAGTCAACAGGTACTTGGGAGAGCTGCGATGAGTGAACTCCTGGTCGCAGGCCTCTCCGCCACCTGGCTTGGGATTTTGAGCTCCATAAGTCCTTGTCCGCTGGCGACGAACGTCGTCGCTGTTTCCTACACGGCTCGACGTGTCGAGAGGCCGTGGGAGGTCTTCGCCACCGGCCTCGCGTACTCGACTGGTAGGGCGCTTGCCTACCTGGCGCTGAAGCCAATGCTGATCCTGGTCGGCCTGCTGTTGTTAAATATCCGTACGGTACTGGACTTCGGCGGTGGTGTCTTCGCACAACGCCTCGGAGAGCGATTTGGCCCCCAGGGGATTGCGGGAGCGGCGTTCCTTGGAGCGGTGTTCGCGATCTCGTTTTGCCCTGTCCCGGCGGCGGTGTATTCCGGCAGCTTGATTCCGCCGGCTGTCGCGTCCGGATCCCAGGTGGTGGTTCCCTCTCTTTATGGAATAGGGACGGCACTGCTGGCGCTGGAATTCTCCTGCTGCTGGCCCTTGGGTTCAAAGCCCTTGGTGCTCTGTTCGAGCATTTACGCCGAAATGCACTCTACGTCCGGCGAATCACCGCCGCTGTGTCCATGGCCGTTCGGCTCTACTACACACTGAAGTTTACTGTTGAGGCGTTCGCGTAACAGTCAGGCATATATGAGGAACACTGCCATAGACTCCGGAGACAGACCGGCAACGGTCTGGCTTCACGACAGCGAGGTGTGGATTGACATGAGCGCTGGTTGGTTGATGGAGAGATTCCATGTGGATCGTTAAACTCGCGCTTCGGCGGCCGTACACGTTTGTGGCCGCGGCCATTCTGATCGCGATTCTCGGCGGAATCGCGATAGCCCGGATGCCGACCGACATTCTGCCGAGTATTGACATCCCGGTGGTGAGCGCCATCTGGCAGTACCGGGGGCTTTCGCCCGAGGAGATGGAAAAGCGCATAATCATGCAGTCTGAACGGTCTTTCACCACTACCGTCAACGACATCGAGCATATTGAGTCGCAGACGCTCGCCGGCATGGGCGTGATCAAGGTCTTCTTTCATCCTGGCACGCCGGTGGATGCCGCTGTCGCCCAGATGACGGCGATCTCGCAGACCGTTACCCGGCGGATGCCGCCGGGGGCCACTCCCCCGCTGATCCTGCGGTTCAACGCTTCCAGCGTCCCGATTCTCCAGTTGGGGCTGGGCGGCCAGGGATTAAGCGAACAGGCGCTCTACGACAACGCCTCCAACTTTATCCGCACGCAACTGGCGACCGTCCAAGGCGCCTCGGTGCTCCAGCCGGCCGGGGGCAAGGCGCGCCAGATCATGGTGGATTTGGATCCGAAAGCCCTGTATTCCCGCGGTATCTCGCCGACGGATGTCTCGGCGGCCATCAACGTCCAGAGTCCGATTCTGCCGGCCGGCACGGCGAAGCTGGGCGGGCGCGAGTACAGCGTCCGCCTGAACAACAGCCCTCGCGCGGTAGAACTGCTGAATGACATTCCGGTGCGCCAGGAGAAAGAAGCCACCGTGTACCTTCGCGACGTCGCTCAGGTACGCGACGGCGGAGCGGTTCAGGTGAATGTCGTTCGCCAGGACGGCCGCCGCGGGGCGCTGTTATCGATAATGAAGACCGGGGCCGCCTCGACATTGGACATTGTGGACAAGGTGAAGCAAGAGCTGCCGCGCATTCTGTCCACGCTGCCGCCGGAACTTGACGTTCGTCTGCTGCTGGATCAGTCGCTGTTTGTGCGCGCCTCGATCAACGCTGTGTTGTTTGAGGCACTGATGGCGGCCATTCTGGTGTCGCTCATGATCCTGCTGTTCATCGGAAGCTGGCGGAGCACGCTGATCGTTTGCACGTCGATTCCCCTGTCGATTCTGACTTCGCTCATTCTGATGTACTTTCTCGGTCAGACGATCAACGTGATGACCCTAGGGGGACTAGCGCTGGCCATCGGTATCCTGGTCGACGAAGCGACGGTCGAGATCGAGAACATCCACCGCCACCTGGCCATGGGTAAATCCATTATTCGCGCCGTGCTCGATGGCGCGGGGGAGATTGCCGTCCCGGCTTTCGTTTCCGCCCTGTCAATATCGATCGTTTTTGCGCCAGTGGTTTTGCTGAGCGGCACCGCGAAGTATCTCTTCCAGCCGCTGGCGATGGCCGTGGTATTCGCCATGATGGCCTCGTGGGTTCTGTCGCGGACGCTGATCCCCACGATGGTTCGCTACATGCTGAAATCACAGTTACACTTGTACCGCGAAGGGGAGAGTGATTCGGCGCGCCGCGGCGGGGCTGTCTGGCGGTCCCATCTGCGGTTCATGCAGGGTTTTGAGAGATTCCGTGAAGGGTATCGCGGCGCTCTGGCTCAGGCGCTCACCCGCCGGCGGACGGTGGTCGTTCTCTTCGCGCTGTTCTGCGCGGGTTCCGGTTTCCTGGCCACCCAGCTTGGCCAGGACTTTTTCCCGCAGGTGGACGGGGGACAACTCCGGCTCCATGCGCGCGCACCGGCGGGCACCCGGCTGGAGACCACCGAAGCGATGTTCGCGCGGGTTGAAGACAAGATCCGGGAGGTGATCCCGCCGGAAAAACTGGACACCATCATCGACAACATCGGGGTGCCGACCCTGCCGATCAACATGGCCTACACGGATTCGGCCACGATCGGGTCCAGTGATGGGGAGATTCTGATTTCCCTCGGCCGCGAACGGCGGCGCGGCGAGACGTGGGAATACGCGAGGCGGCTGCGGCGGGAGTTGCCGGCCGCCTTTCCGGAGATGCAGTTCTTCTTCCGCTCCGCGGACATGGTGAGCCAGATTTTGAATTTCGGCATCCCGGCGCCGATCAACGTGCAGGTGATCGGACGGAACCAGCAGGCGAACTACCAGGTCGCCAAGGAGATCGAACACCGCCTCCGCCTCGTTCCCGGCGCTACTGACGTGCGGCTGCATCAGGTCCTCGACGCGCCAGAGTTGCGAATCAACGTCGACCGCATTCGCGCCGCCCAGATGGGACTGACTCAGCGAGAGGTCGCCAGCAATGTACTGGTGTCGCTCAGCTCCAGCGGCCAGGTGGCCCCGAACTACTGGCTCCATCCGCAAACCGGGGTCACCTACCTGATTGCCGTCCAGACGCCGGAGTATCGCATCACTTCAATGGACGAGATCCGTAACACTCCGCTCGCGCCCGCCAAGCTCGGGCCGCCGCAATTGCTGAGCAACGTCGCGGTGACGGAGCAAACCACGTCGCCGATGGCGATCAGCCACTACAACGTGCAGCCGGTACTCGACGTTTATGCGAGCGTCCAGGATAGCGATCTGGGCAGCGTGGCCAGGGAGGTGGACAGGATCGTCGATGAGGCGCGCGGCAAACTGCCCCGCGGATCGTTCATTCAGGTGCGCGGACAGGTGGAAACCATGCGCGAATCGTTCCGGGGACTGGCGGGGGGCATGCTGCTCGCGGTGGCTCTGGTCTACCTGCTGATGGTGGTTAACTTTCAGAGCTGGCTCGACCCGCTCATCATTCTGACGGCGCTGCCCGGCGCGTTCTCCGGAATTGTCTGGGCGCTGTACGTGACGCAGACCACGATTAACGTTCCCTCGCTGATGGGCGCGATAATGAGCATCGGTGTGGCGACGGCGAACAGCATTCTGCTGGTGACGTTCGCCAACCAGCGGCTGGCGGAGGGAGTGCCGCCAACCGCGGCCGCGCTGGAGGCGGCGGCGACGCGGCTCCGGCCGGTGCTGATGACCGCCGGCGCCATGGTGCTTGGCATGCTGCCCATGGCCTTCGGACTGGGTGAAGGCGGAGAGCAGAATGCTCCGATCGGCCGGGCGGTTATCGGCGGCCTGCTGGTGGCGACCGTTGCCACGCTGTTCTTCGTGCCGGTGGTGTACAGCTACTTCAAAGCGGGAGCGGGAATCGGCGCCGCGGAGGAAGACATGGAGATGCTGCAATGAAGCTGGACGAAGAGACTGGGGCCGGCACGGCGTTGGACGCCCGGATGACCCGTCGTCCGATGCGCCGGTTGGTGGCGCTCGCCTTCACTGCCGCCGCAGTGCTGGGCGCGCTGCTGGCCGTGGGTTATTGGCCCCGCGCGGAGCGCGCACAGCAACTCGCCGCGGCCGTGGAGGCGGATCATGAATACCTCCCTTCGGTGACGGTGGCGCCCGCCGAGGAAGCCCCGGTAGAGTGGGAGATCGAACTTCCGGGCGATATTCAAGCGGAGATCGAGACCCCAATCTTCGCACGAGCCGACGGCTATATCAAACGCCGGCTGGCTGACATCGGAGACCGGGTCAGCACCGGCCAACTTCTGGCGGAGGTCGACTCGCCGGAATTGGAGCAGCAGATTCGGGAGGCTGAGGCCGCAGTGAAACGGGCTCAGTCGGTGTGGCGGCAAGCGGAGGCGGCCTTGGACCAGGCGAAAGCGAACCTGGGCCTGGCCGAAATCACGGCCACTCGGTGGCGGACGCTGGTCGATAAGGGTGTGCTCTCAAAGCAAGACGGCGACGAGAAACAAGCCGCTTACGAGGCGAGAAAGGCTGATGTCGCCGCCGCCGAAGCCAATGCGCGGGCGGCTCAGGAGAGCATCTCCGCTAGCGAAGCCACCTTGCAGCGCCTCCGGGAGTTGCAGTCGTTTCGGCAGGTGAGAGCGCCTTTCATTGGGGTGATCACCGCGCGGAATGTCGACGTCGGAACGCTGGTTAGCGCCGGGAGCGGAAGTTCGCTGCGGGAAATGTTTCGAATTGCTCAGACGCGAACACTGCGAGTATTCGTCAACGTGCCGCAAAGCGAGGCTCTTTTAATTCGACCCGGATTGCCGTGCATGGTGGAGGTGGAGGAGCACCGGGGACGGCAGTTCCCGGGCAAGGTCACCCGGACGAGTAATGCTATCGACATCACATCCAGAACGCTGCTGACCGAGGTGGGGACCCCAAATCCGGACGGAGCGCTGCTGCCCGGCATGTATGCGACAGTACGCTTTCGGTTGCGGCGACAGGATCCAATGGTGTTGATTCCATCGGCAGCCTTCCGGCACAGCGACAAGGGGCCGATGGTGGCGGTGCTAGGAGAGGGAGGCACGGTCCATTTCGCACCCCTCAGATTGGGCCGGAACCACGGAGCAAAGATTGAGGTGCTGGAGGGACTACAGCCCGGACAGATGGTGATTACCAGCCTGACAGATGAGGTTCGGGAGGGTGTCAAGGTTCGCCCCGTGACGCCGACAACAGCGGCTGGGACGAAGACCGGAGGTTTGTCCAAATGAATAGGGCTCTCCTTGCCGGTCTTGTACTGGCGGCGGCAGCGCAAGCGCAGGTTTTCGAGGATTCTTCCCGGTTGTCGTCGCTGGTGCGTGGCGGTAACGCGTACCTTTCCTTGCATGACGCCATCGCTGTCGCGCTGGAGAACAGCCTCGACGTGGAACTGCAGCGTCTGGGTGTCCAGTTTGCCGACACCGATCTCAAGAGAGCGCAGGCCGGCGCTCTCCCGCGTGGGATACCTCTTTCCGTGCGGGAAGGTCCCAAGAGCGTGGGTGGCGGCGAGGTGCTAACTCCCCCGCTGGGGCTGGGGCCGGAGACGAATTTGTCCATTGCTGGCCAGACCCAGTTGAGCCACGGACGCTTGCCGCCCGCCCTCGATCCTGTTCTCACGGGGAGAATCCGCTGGGACCACCTGTCGGCTCCGCAGGTTAATTTCTTCGCGGCGGGCACGACGGCGCTGGTAACGGACGCTACGGTAGCCAACTTTGGATGGCAACGAGGATTGTTAACAGGCGGCGAAGTATTTGCCGGCTTTGAGAACAGCCACCAGACACTGAATCATCGCCGCTTCGATCTCAGCCCGTTTAACACCTCCGCTTTCGGGATCACCTTCACGCAACCGTTGCTACGTGGCTTCGGCAGAAGTTTGAATTCGCGATTTATTCGGATTGCCGTCAACAGCCGCATGCAGTCCGATCAGGTGTTCCAGCAGCAGGTCATCAGCACGGTGGCCGCTGTCGTCCGGCTCTACTGGGATCTGGTGAGCCTGAATGAGAACGTTGAGGTGCGCCGGCGGACCTTGGAGAGCGCCGAGAAATTGCTGCGAGACAGCCAGGTCCAGGTGGAGGCAGGCACGCGGGCGCCGATTGAAGTGACGCGCGCCCGGGCGGAGGTGGCTCGCAGCCGGCGTGACGTGATTACGGCGGAGGCCCTGGTGAGGCAACAGGAAACACTCCTGAAGGATTACTTGACTCGCCGGGCCGTGACGGATCCGGCGCTCGCGACGATGCGGATCATCCCGACGGATCCTCTCCGGGTCGATCGGAATGAACAGGCGCCGCCCGTTTCAGAGCTGGCCGAGAACGCCTTGCGGCGGAGACCAGACATCGCCCAGGCCCGGACACAAATCGAAAGTACAAAGATCGCCTTGGAAGGAAGCAAGGATGCGATGCGGCCCTCCCTGGACTTGGTCGCGACGGTGCGAAACAACGCGCTGGCTGGAGACGTCAACGCTCTCACCTTTCCTGGCGCGGCCCCACACAGCCCGGATCCGCTCCTTGTCGGGGGCTACGGAGCCGCGCTATCGCAATTGCTGCGCCGCAACTTCCCGGATTACGGCGTGGGCGTGCAGTTCTCCATTCCGCTGGGAAACCGGGCCGCCGAAGCCGACTACGCAAGGGACAGCCTCGCGTTGCGCCAGCAGAGGATACGCCTTCAGCAGCTTCGCAAGCAGGTCCATGTCGAGATCGAGAATGCGCTGATTGCGTTGGAGAAGGCCCGGGCGACGCTCGAAGCTGCTGAGAGCGAGCGGGAGTTCCAGCAGCAGGCGCTTGCCGCCGAGGAGGAAAAGCTCGCGGTGGGCACCTCGACGACGTACCTGGTGATTCAATATCAGCGGGACCTGGCCGAGGCGCTCGCGGCCGAGGTAGAGGAACGGGCGGGATATTCCAAAGCCAGGGTGGCGTTGGATCGCGCGGGCGGGTTGCTGTTGGATTCACTCGGGATCTCCGTCGATTCTTCAGAGGTAGGAGTTCGTTGATGTTGCGCAACCGTGTCCGCTTGGGACGAATGTCGGTGCGCTGGCACTTGGCGCCCATTGGTTTCTGGCTTCTTGTCGGGGTCTGTTTACCGCCGGGCCGGGCACAGTGGCTTCCGCCGCCACTGCGTGAAGGCGCCGGTACACTTCGTGCATCGGGCTACGTGCAACTCCGCTATACCGCGGTTGACGACGCCGAAGACTTATGGGCGCTCCGCCGGCTCAAACTGATGTTGGGCGGCGACATGAACCGGGATTGGCAATGGTTTGCGCAAGTGTTTTTCAAGGACGGCAACCGAGCGCCGAACGACGGCCGTGTTTACTTCCAGGAAGGGTGGCTTCGATATCGGCGATCCAGCAAAGTCCAGTTCGTGATAGGCCAGATGAAACCCTCCTTCGGTAGGGAGCGTTTCACTCCGGACTTTGAACTCTACACGATCAACCGCTCCGTCGTTGTGAGCACCTTGATTCCGGACGGAGAGTTTTCTGACTCTTTCGCCCGAGATCTCGGAGTGCAAGTGGACGGAAAGCTGGGCAGGAGCTTTCGCTATGCGGCCGGAGTATTTGACGGCAGTGGCGCGAACCGTTCCATACACGGCATCGGCCCAATGATCACTTCGCGAGTCACGGTCGACGCGATTCCCGAGCGGCGGGTTTTCGGACGTGACTTTCGTCTTAACGTGGGCGCCGCCGTCTCGGTGCGGAACGCGAAGGATCTCCCGTTTGGCGTCATGGGGTGTCCCGAAACACGCGCTCAATTGCAGCACTTTCGCGGACAGGACCGGCGCGGCGGTTTGGAAGCCGGGGCCGATTGGGACGACCTGTCACTTCGCGCCGAGTACATTCTGGCTAATTTCGATTTCGCCGATGGATCACCGGCAATCTCCGCCGGAGGGTACTATTTGGAACTTGGGAAGTATGCCGGCCGCAAGTGGCAGGCGGTTCTGAAGTTTGAAGAGTTTGATCCGAACTCGCTAGTGGAAAACGACAGGGACATACGGTGGCTCACTCTCGGCTGGAACTACTACATCCGGGGCGACCATCGGCTTAAACTGATGGCGAACTATGTTTTTCGGTGGGAACAGGTTCACGAGCGCCCCAACGATATGGTTCTGCTTCAGTTTCAATGGATCTTTCTCTAGGCACGGGATGGAAAGGAGAATCTCAATGTCAGCTAACCAAACGCGCCGCATTTTCCTCGGCGTAGCAAGCGCTGGAATAACGGGCTCCGTAGTCAGTCAGGCTGCGGGTCAAGCCGGAGGCGCGGCGAAACGAATTAAGATTATTGGTGTATCGTGCAGTCCGCGCAGAAACAGGACAACGGCGGCCGCTCTCAGAGCCTGCCTGGCGGCGGCCGAGGAGACCGAGTCCAACGTGGAGACCGAGTTCATCGATCTCGGGGGACTTTCGATTCCCGGCGAAGTGGCAGCCGGCATTCCACTTGCGGAGGGGCAACGGGACGATTTTCCGAAGATCGAGGCGAAGTTCCGAGAACCCAACGTCGCTGGAATCATCATCGGGACTCCGGTCTACTTCAGTAATATGAGTTCGCTCTGCAAGGCGTTCCTTGACCGCTGGATGGTGTTCCGCAAGAACTTTGATCTCCGTAACAAGGTGGGCGGGGCCGTCGCGGTTGGGGCGGCGCGAAATGGCGGGCAGGAACTCACGCTTCAGACTATCCACGCAGCGATGCTGTGCCAGGATATGATTGTCGTCAGCGATGGCAAGCCGACGGCGCGCCTGGGTGGAATTCTCGTCAGCAGCGGCGATGACGTTAGCGAGGATGAACTGGGTCTGAGAACAGCCCGAGGCGTGGGACGCCGGGTTGCCGAGGTCGCGAGGTTACTCGCCAGGGAAACAGCATAGGGCGCCGGCGCCACTACAGTATCATCGAAACGGCGGTCGAAACGGATATTGATGTGAAAAACTCTGACACAAGGAGCGATATATGACCAGCAACAACCAGCAAAAGCCGGGTGGCGCGCTCATCATTGTCGCAATGCTTCTAATAATTGGCATCAGTGCCGCGGCTTGGATCACGAAGCTATGGGTGCTGACGGCGATTCCTATCGGATTACTTTTCGGCTTCTTCCTTCAGAAGGGCGACCTTTGCGGGGCGTCCGCTTTCAGTGAAGTGCTGGTGATGAAGGACTGGCAGAAGACCTGGGGACTGTGGGTGTGCATCGTAACGGGAATGGCCGGGTTTGCAATCCTGGACCTACTCGGTTGGATAACGTTAAACCCCAAGCCCTTTTTGTGGGCGAACTACCTGGTGGGAGGAATCCTGTTCGGAGTTGGGATGGTGCTCTCCGGCGGGTGCATCAGCGGATCGCTCTATAAGGCCGGCATCGGCCATATAAACTCTATCGTGTCGCTGCTTGGGATTCCGATTGGGATTGCGCTGGTGGAATACGGGCCGCTATCGGAATTGAACAAAACGTTCAAAACCTACGCCTGGAAATCCGCCGATGGCGGACCGGTAACTCTGTCGACGCTGACCGGGCTGCCATTTTGGGCAGTGGCGGCGGCGCTGATCGTCGTGACGCTGTTGCTTTCCCGATTGGCGAGGCGGAAGGCGAATCCGCACCGGCCAAACAACAGCGGAGGTCTCTCGTTAACGAGGGCGCTCACCGCCAAGTCATGGCGGCCCTGGCAGGCGGGACTGCTGATCGGAATCCTTGGTAGCGGAGCCTACCTATCCTCGGCGGCCAGCGGGCGCAACTATCCGCTTGGCGTCACCCACGGCGTAGTCCAGGCGCAACTCTTGGTGACCGACAACAATTTGCAATTTGTCTATCAACCGCCGCGTCCAGCGGCTTCCTCGGCGCCGGCCTCCACGCCCGCGCAGCCTGCCAATCCCGGCAAGCGGGTATCTCTCTGGCTGATTGCCGTTGTTATAGCCGTAGTTGCCGGAGGCTGGCTTGGCGCGCGTCTATCCGGACAGGCCCGTCTGATTGCGAAGCCCCCAGAGCAGATCTTTGTGGCTCTGATTGGTTCCATCCTGGCCGGCGCCGGGGCCGCGCTCGCTACCGGCTGCGTAATTGGCAACATTCTGTCGGGCGTTGCGCTGGCCAGCGTCGGGATGGTCTTCTTCACGATTGTCGTCGTGCTGGCAAATTGGGCCACCACCTATTTCTATTTCATGGGTGGAACAGTTGGTTTGAAGGAATGACAGTGAAAGAAGGAGGATTATGTCCGAAAAGAATCGATGCTCCTGTAATGGGGGCCTAAGACTTGTGTTTTCGTGTTCCGGCGCCGCGGATACCGCGGAAATCGGCGATCGGGCGGCCCGGGAAGTCAACCGTAACGGCGAGGGTAAGATGTACTGCTTGGCTGGCGTCGGGGGTGACGTCGAGACGATCGTCAACAACACGCGGGCGGCGGAAAAACTGGTTGTGATCGACGGTTGCGATACAGACTGCTCCGCGAAGCTCCTTCGCAGGGCGGGATTTACGGAGTTCGAACATCTGAGAGTCACCGATCTCGGCTTTGAAAAGGGCAACAGCCCGGTCACCGGGGAGGCGATAGCTCGGGTCACGGCCGGGATTCTGTTACGGCTGCGAGTAGCAGAGGCCTAAAAGGATGACTTTCAGACAAGCGCTCCTGATTCTAGCGGTGGTATCGGCAGGCGGGTTGGCTCTTACACTTGGTGGCGGCTACGGCTTCCCGGCGGCTGGGATGGGCTCTCCAACGACGCCGCCAGCCGAGACCGCCCCTTCGTCCGAGGCAGAGGCTGACAAAATCATCGCATACTACTTCCACGTTACGGTGCGCTGCCAAACCTGTCTTGCCATCGAAACGTATTCCGAAGAAGCAATCAAACAGGAATTCGCCAGCGAGATAGCCGCGGGGAAGATCGAGTGGCGATCGGTTAACGTGCAGTTGCCTGAAAACCGGCACTTCGTTAAAGAATACAAGCTATTCACGAGGTCGCTCGTCTACGTACTCACCAAAAACGGCGAGCAGGTCAAGTACAAAGTACTCGACCGCACCTGGCAACTGGTCGGGAATGAAAAGTGGCTCAAGAACTACGTGAAGAAAGAAATGGATAAGTACCTTCGGAGACTGGAATGAATGAATGGGTTCTGGCCTCAGGCACGGCCCTCTGGTTGGGGATACTTACGTCGATCAGCCCCTGCCCGCTGGCCACGAATCTGGTGGCGTTCTCTTTTGTGTCGCAGCGAGTCGCCAATCCACGGCGAGTCGCGTTGACCGGGATTGCGTATTCGGTCGGCCGCTCCCTCGCTTATCTAGGACTAGCGGGGCTAATTATCGCCAGCCTGCTCGCGATCCCCGACGTGGCATTCTTTCTCGAGCA
>CAYXVG010000100.1:0-15015 GCA_964468205.1 uncultured Solibacteraceae bacterium
AGTGGTACGCCCGGCAAGATTCGAACTTGCGACCTCTTGCTCCGGAGGCAAGCGCTCTATCCTACTGAGCTACGGGCGCTCCTGTGCTTATTGTATGACGCCGCCCGGACGAAGTACAGGCGCGCCTTCTCTACTCGTTTAACAGCTTCTCGATCCATTCGCGAAGATTCTTCTCCTCGGCACGGAAGAAGTCGTCGGTCCCTTGGTACTGAGCGCGGATGTTCCCTTCCTTGTCGATGATCACCATCATCGGGGTCCACATCGTCAACATCACGGGGTGTTGCATGAAGTCGATGACCCGGTCGCGATGGCTCGCGCCGAGCGGATAGGAAACGCCGGTTTCGAGGATGTAGCTTGGCAGCAGGGACGCCGCGCCGTCGTTGAAGGCCACCCCAATCGCCTGGAAACCCTTGCCGCTGTATTCGTTGTACAGATCCTGCATCACCTTCGAGGTCCGCTTACAATGCGGGCATGTGGTAAGCAGAAACTCCAGCGCGATCACCTTCCCCTTGTACTGGCTGAGGTTGAGCTTCTGGCCGCTGGCCGTCTCGAATACGAATTCCGGCGCCTCCCGCGGAATCTTCGCGGCCAACACGGGCAGAACAACCAGGGCGATCATCACGCAACTAGTCACAAGTCGACGGTACATCCAGAAAGCCTCCTCGAACGAATCTTGCTTCTTACCAGGATAACGCAGCCACACGGCGCTTGCCCGGCGGCCTGCTCACCTTACCCGGACGCGCCCCCGCGGCCTATGGTTGCGGCCAACTGCGAATCTGCCCCGCGTCGCGCAGTCCCTCCGCCACGTAGACTGCTGCGCCGGCCACACGGATGATGAAGTGGCCGTCGTCGCCGGTCCCGAGAACTTCACCGTTGCCCTCGCGCAACACCTCCATGCGCTCCCATTTCCCCTCGAGCGCCTTCCGGTATTCCGCCGCGAATTTGCCGGCAATGTCCGCGCCCGCCCACACGCTGCTGTGCAGCAGCACCGTGTCCTTGTCCTTCTTGTGTTCGAGGAACGCATACTTACCCGTCCGCCAGCCGGGCGCGATCGCCCGTGCCGCGTCGTCGCTTCCGTACTGTCGCAGCAGCACCGCAAAATCAAACTCCCCGACAGTGCCCGTTGCCAGCCTGTCATAGCGCTTCCTCTTCCGAAGCTCGGGCAGGCCGGGCGCTGTCATCTCCGTCTCTTCGAAGTAAACCTCCGGATGCAGCACCTCCCGCGTCGTCTCGGGGGGATCGCGGAACACCAGCGCAAAACCATCCTTGCCCTTCCGCTCCACCACTTTCTGCTGGAACTTCATGCCGCTCGTGTACGGGAAAATGAGTGATTCGCGAATATAAAGAGGCGCGCTCTCGAAGACGGGGAACTCCCCCGCGCTCCCGCCGATCATACGGCTCATCAGGTCCACCATGTCCGGCGAATCCACCAGCGTGCGTCCCATCCGCCGCACCATGAACTCCGACATCAGCCACGTCGCCTGACCCTCCATCACCGCCAGCCGGGCCATCGCGCCATCGTCGTTCTTCCCAGCGGCGTCGAGATACTCCTCGAGCGGAAAATGCTGGTCCGCCAGCGCATGCGCCAGTTCGTGAATCAGCGCCGTCTCCTGCGTCATGTCGTCGTTCGAGTCGAGCAGAAACAAACGCCCCTTGTGGAAGTCATAGAAAGCCGCCGCCTGCTCGGTGTAAAGCTCGATCATCGTGCCCTTTAGATCGAAATCCTCCGGAACGAAGCCAAACTTCTTGAGCAGCAGAGACTCCACCCGGATCTCCTCCGGCTTGATCTCCTCGGCCACCCGCTCCTCGAGAAACCGCTTCAAGTTCTTGCGGTCGATCACGTCCTTCTCCACTGGACGCTTCAACTCGAAGCCCGTTATCTCGGCCAACTGCCGGACAATCGAGTCCACCTCGGCAAAGATCGCCGGCTGCTCCGCGGAGCCCTGATTCTGCGCCGGCGCGGATCCCACGAACCACACCGCCAGCGCCACTCTGAGCCATCTCTTCATACGGACTCCTTCTTCACTCCTTCCGGCGACCCGATCACGGGAACCAGGCGCCCGAATCGAAACGCCGCGGCGAGACAGAGCGCTCCACCAGCGGCCACTGTCCATCGCGGACCCACCACCTCGGCAATCGCGCCGCCGGCCAGGTGTCCCAGTGGCAGCACTCCCACCACCGTCATCGAGTAGAGTGCCATGATTCTACCGCGATAGCCGTCCGGAATGAGCGTCTGAATCAGCGTGTTGGAGGAAGCGTTCTGCCGCATATGACTGAATCCGATCACCGCGAACACGGCCAGAGACAGGTAGAATGACGGCGACCACGCGAACAGCGCCAGACAGGCGCCTGTCGTCAAAGCGCTGTAGTACACGATCTTCGGCAACCCCCGCGTGTGCGTCCGGCGCGCCAGCCCGAGCGATCCCGCTACCGCGCCGATCCCCGCCGCTCCCGTCAGGATACCCAGTCCCGCCGATCCCCTACCGAAGATGGCGTCGGCGAAAAAAGGCGCCAGCGCCACCACCGGGGCGCGCGTGATATTCATCGCCGCGTTCATCGCCAATAGGGCGCGCACCCCGCGATGGCTCCCGGCAAACGTGAAACCCTCGCGCAGGTGTACCCACGGCGAGTCCGAAGCCGCTCCCCCCATCGGCGGTAAACGCAGCATCAGCAGGGATGAGATTACCGCCACGAAGGTCAATGCGTTGATAGATAGGCATACCCCTTCCCCAAACGCCGCAATCGTTAGGCCGGCCACCGCCGGGCCCAGCACTCGGGCCGTGTTGAAGATCACCGAGTTTAACGAGATCGCGTTGATCAGGTCTTCCTTGCCCACCATGTGGATGTAGAGCGAATGACGCGAGGGGATGTCGAAGGCGTTCGCTACTCCCCACCAGAGCGCCAGCGCGAAGACCAGTGGCGCTGTAATTCGCCCGCTTAACACCAGCGAGGCAAAAACAATCGCTTGCAGCAGGAAGCTGACCTGCGTGGTCAGCACGACGTGGTAGCGGGAGAAACGGTCCGCGGCGACTCCCGCCACGGGGCCCAGCAGCAGCACCGGCAAGTGCGCGCAGAACCCTACCATGCCCAACATCAGCTCTGATCCGGTGAGCCGGTAGATGAGCCAGCCCTGGGCCAAATTCTGCATCCACGTGCCAATTAGAGACACGCTCTGCCCGGCCATGAAAATGCGGAAATTGCGGTAGTGCAGAGCCCGGAAGGTATTCCGCCAGCCGCCCGGTGGCGTGGAATGGGGCGGAGGACCACCGTACTCCTGCCTTTGCAGCTCGACGGTGGAATGGGAGACGCTCAAGCTTCAGGATACACTCCCGCTGGCGCGCTCCTATTCGGCAAACTCGAGCTTCTGGCCAAGCTGGAACCCGGGCGCCTTCCGGCTGGAGATCAACTCCTTCTCCTCGAGCAGCGCGCTCACCAGCAGCGGCATCGCGATCGTTGCGTCGCAGTGGCAGGTCACCATCGATCCGCCTTCGTGCGAGATCTTGCCCCAGCTCTGCGCCTCCTCGAAGGTGCAGCCGGAGAGTCCGCCCCAGTGCGGAGCGTCAGTCGTGAATTGAACGGCGTACTTGTGCCCCCGCATACCGTCGTCCATCAGAATACCGGTAACCTCGGTCTGCTGCAGGAAGTTCTTCGGCGTTCCACCCCCGAAATACAAGACGCCGGAGGCCGGCCGCGACCGGGATATTCGCGCGGTCTCAATCACGTCTCCGACGATATCGAACATCAGGTTGTTTCCCCCGGCGAACCGGTTGCAGGCGGCGGCAATGCCGATCGAGCTGTCGCCGATCGCCGGGCAGTAAAGGGGAATACCGGCTTTCGCCGCGGCGGAGACAATACCGTCTTCGGAACCCTCCCGCACCAACTGCTCGCCAAGCAGATGGAGAAACTCCCGGGTGGTGTAGGGCCGCGTTTGGTCGAGCGTGCCGATGAACCGCCCGATCCAGAGGTCATTGAGACGGAACTGGTGTTCGTCAGCCAGCACGTCGTACATCCGGTCTACCAGATTCTCGCCAAGCATCACGTCATCGAGGTGAGGGGAACCCTGGTAATGCTTGTGGCCGAACGTCTCGTGCAGGTCGTGAAAAAAGTTTGCCCCCGTGGAGACAAGACAGTCGATCAGCCGGTTCTCGATCATCCGCACGACGAGTTTGCGCATCCCGGCAGGCACCATCGCCCCGGACATGCCCATCATGATGATGCAATCATCCGCCAGCATCTTCTTCCAGACTTGAAACGCGCCGCCGAGTTGCCTGCCCTGAAAACCCGTTCCCTCCATCCGCGTAAGAATCTCCGCGGCGCTCGTCGCGCCCACCGGATCAAACGGACGAGTCGGTACCGACAGAATCTCATCCTTGCTCACAGGGGAACTTTTGTGTTTCATGATGAATTGTCTCTCGCCGGGATGGCTTCAGACGGAATCCGGCCCGCGGCATGCCCTGCTACTGGAGCCGGGCTTTGTTCTTCTCGCTCAAGACGAGTTCGTCAAAAATAGCCAGCACCTGCTTCCGGTAATTGTAAATTCTCTGCAGGTTCTCGCGGAAGGATGGCTCATAGCGCCGGGGACGCATCCACTTCTCGAGCACTTCCTTGGGGACATCGATGTCGCGGCGAATCTTGTCCGCCGAATGACCGCGCAGAAAGAGACCATAGAACATCGCTGCCTCATTGCGCAAGGCGTTCGGATCGAATTCGTCTCTTCCGGTCATCATCCACATGCCAGCGGGAAATTCCCAACGAAAATGACAGTATAGCCACCGCCCGCGCCGGGGATCAAGTCCCGCCAAACGCTTTCTGTTTACAGTTTACCCGCGCTGGTCATTCGATCGTCCGGCCCTTCACCCTCTCGGCCCAACGGCGGAAATCACGCTCCATTTCTGCGCTCCACTTGCCGTCGATCTGCCCCGGAGTATAGCGTCCTTCCCGGAGCATCTCGTGACCCCACTCATCCTTCAGCCGGGTCAGTTCGGAACTCTTCACAACTTCCTCGGCCAACTGCGGCGGAATGAACATGATGCCTTCCACCCCGCCCAGGACAATGTCGCCCGGCATCACGGTGGTGTCTCCCACTCTTATCGGCACATTGATGCCGGACAGCATAGTGCTCCAGACCCCGTGGGTCACGCTTGAAGGGTGCCAGCCGCGAACGAATCCTGTAAACCCTTCAATTTGTTGGATGCCCGCCAGATCGCGGGCGCCGCCATTTATCACCACCCCAGTGCCGGTCTTCGTGAAGATCGAGACCGCCAGATTATCTCCCATGAAATTGTACTTCCCATAGAGATCGGCCACCAGCATGTCCCCTTCGACCAGTGTGTCAATCACCCAGGAGTTCTGGCCCCTTCCGACGCGGCCCTCCTCCTTTCCGATTTCGTAAATCGCGCCATTGACATCCGGCCGCACAGGCAGAAAGAGAGCCGTTACGGCCCGTCCCACCATCGCCTCCCCGTCATCGTTAAAGCGCATCCAGCCGCGTTCGAAATGGTCCTTGAACCCAGCCTTGTTCAACACGGCCCACGCCTCTTCCTCCGTCACATCCCGCATCCGCTCGAGCAGGGAATCGGGAACCTTCGGCCGCCCATCGGCGAACCGCTCTCCTTTCCAGTCGCGGGTCAGACGGACGCGCTGCGCTTCGTCCATCATGCCAAGCTGAGCGTTGGCGGCGCCGGCGAGCACGCCGGC
This sequence comes from uncultured Solibacteraceae bacterium, assembly GCA_964468205.1. GTDB lineage: Bacteria > Acidobacteriota > Terriglobia > Bryobacterales > Bryobacteraceae > CAWELS01. Next base: position 5,698 of record CAYXVG010000100.1, read on the forward strand.
GATTAAAGCGAATTGAATGCATTTCCTCATCAAGACCTCCGCCACCAGGCGTTGGAGTGCGGCTGGTTGGGCGCCGGTTCCAGGCGGCTCTCCCATTCTCGCAAAAGCGCCTTGTGCTCCTGCAGAACACCCACATGTTCGCTGCCGGCCGCAAGATTCGCCGTTTCGCCCGGATCGGCTTCCATGTCGAAAAGCTGCTCCACTGTGTCACCCGCGAAAGTCACGAACTTGTATCTCTCCGTCCGGACCACCCGCCCGATATTCGAAGGGATCTCGACCACCACGTAGCCCGCGCCGCTCCCGCCTCCGCCGGAAATAACCGGACGCAAGCTCCGGCCGAGCATTCCCGGAGGCGGTTCAACGCCGGCGCAGTCGCAAAGCGTGGGAACCACGTCCACGCCGCTCACCAGGGCGGCGGCTTCGTGCCGGTCGTCCGGAAACTCGCCGGGCCAGCACACTACAAACGGTACCTTCGCCGCCTCGTCGTAGGAGACGCTTTTGCGCACCATCTGATGATGCGCGAGGCCCTCGCCATGGTCCGCCGTGAAAAGCACGACCGTGTCACCGGCATGGCCCACACCCTCGAGCGCGTCCAAAATGCGTCCGATCTCGCCGTCCACCATCTCGATGTGCCGGTAGTAGCTCCACAGGTAATACCGCCAGTGCTCTTCACCCCATGCTCCCTTCACCGGCTCATTGCCCAGCCGGCGCTTCCGCAACACCTGCGGCTCAATGGCCTCGTAGCCGAAATTGTCCGGCAAGGGCGGTAGCTCCGCGGCAATCTCCGGATAGCGCAGTTCACCGGGATCGTTCATGTTCAACCGCAGCCATTCGCAAATATCGTGCGGCTGCATAAACGAAGCGGTAAGCAGAAACGGACTGGAGTTGGAGCGGTTCCGGAGATAGGCCTCGCACGCCCGCGAAACGCAGGTGTCGCCCAGATTGCCCTGTCCTCCTAACCCGCCCGGCAGCACGGTGAAACCTTCGATCCGGTCCTGGTATGTCCCCGGCAGATGCCATTTCCCGGCGTATACCGTCTCGTAACCGGTGCGCTCGGAAAACCATTCGCCAAGATTCGGAATGCCGGCCAGGATGTGCCGGTTATTGCTCGCCACGTCGCACTCCGACGGCATCCGCCCGGTGAAAATCGAAGCCCGCGCCGGACTGCACACCGGGTCCGCGCTGTAGGAACCGCCGAAACTCACCCCGCGGCTGCAGAGGTAATCCAGAGCCGGAGTCCGCACATGGCCCTGGCCGCGAGCCGCGATCGTGTCAATGTGCTGCTGGTCCGTCACGATGAGCAGAATGTTCGGCTTCGCCTTTCCCCCGATCGAGCAGGCTGCCGAGGAAACAAGCGCCGCCGCTCCGCCCGCGCCGAGAAACTCTCTCCGCGAACAGCCGGAGCCGGATGAGCCAACCCGCCGCTGCCGTCCGCCATCTTGGTCAGGCATCTCGCCTCCTCGCTCTTCGCTCGCGGATGTCCTGAAGCCGCTTCCGGACCCGCTCGTCCGGGTCGTCGTCCAAGATGTACGCCCGGGCATGGGTCGCCACGGCCAGCAACCGGTGGCGGTCGTCGAGCCAGTACTCATACGGCAGGGTTCCCCGGCCGATCTGCTGGTACCAGTGCATCGGCGGGCGCTTCCTCGCCTCTATCCGGTAGAGGCCCCGGTAGCCGAGCCGGTGCTCCTCGCGCAGCAGGCTCATCCCTTCAAGCAGATCGAAGACCGGCGCCTTTACTTCCCCGAACGAAAGCCGCTGGACGGCGGCGAAAAGGCTCCAGTCGGAGGTGAGCGGCCGCGCGCCGCCCCGGCGGAGCGTCTGCTCGTTCTTCCCGTGAATGATCGTGGCCGCGTTCGCCTCCACCCGGCCGGATTCTTCGCGCTCCATCTCCGCCATCTTCGTGCCGCGAAGGTCCTCGAACCAGTTCATCAGCCGCCACTCAGCCGGGCTCGCCAACTCGTCTTCCTTGCACCTGGCGAGCGCCTCCATTATGTGCGTCCGCCCGTCGTCGTTGACGATGCGCTGCCGGATCCTCAACGTGAACTCCTCGCCGCCGGGCTCCGGAATCCGCTCCAGCCGCAACACCCCCACGTCTTTGTTGGCGTCCTCGAAGTAGCCGTGGCAGGTGTGAATCCGGTACCGGTTCACCCACGCCCCTCCGGGATCGAACTCCACCGGTGTCTCCGGGAAGGAGTTCAGTCCGCCGGTCAACACCAGGAGGTCCGGTGTCATCGGCCGCCCCACAATAGTGCGGGCACGATTCTGTTGCGCCATGTGTTCTGCCGCCTCTGTACGGTAACGCTATTACACCAGACCTGGCGGCCGCAATCCCCCCACGCGCCCCGGCGCACACACCCCGACCCGAGACAGCAAAAGGCCGCCGGGAGGTAACCCGGCGGCCTCGCTGCAACTAACCGGTTGGTTCGTTAAAGTCCGAGCATTTCCCGCATGATGTGGAAGAGCGTGCTCTGTTCGAAAACACCGTTCACAAGGTAGCCGTTTGGCCCTGTTGCGTAAACCGCGGTGTCCTCGCCGGAGTGCGTCTCCGAGCTCAGCGGAACGGCGGCTTCCTGGACAACCGACGGATCGCTCGCGTCATCGGGAATATCGCCGCGGAAGGCAGCCGCGCGAACCGGGCTGAATTCGGCGTAGTCGCCTGGCTGCCAGAAGCCCGGGAATCCAGGGCCGTTCGAATAAGCCACCGAGGTGAAATGCTGCCCATCGCCTGCCTTCGTGGGCTCGGTTTTCGGCATGCCCGCGCTGTCGGTGGTAACCGCCTTCCCGAGAATCGGGTTGCCGCGGACGGAATAGCCGCCGAGGGTGAACACGTGACCGTGGTCCGCTGTCACTATAACGGTGGTGTCACTGGAGTCGGTCTTCGCCAGAGCGGCGCGGACTGCCTCGTCCATCGCCAGAGTGTCCGTCAGTGCCCGGTAGGCATTGTTGCCGTGATGAGCATGGTCGATCCGGCCCGCCTCGACGACGAGCAGGAAACCCGCGGGATTCTTCTTCAGGATATCGATGGACTTGCCGACCATCTCTGCCAGAGACGGCTCGCCTGCCGCGTCGATCATCGGACGATCGTACTCATACTGCATATGAGAAGAGTTGAACAGGCCCAAAACATGATTCGCCTTGGCAACATCAAGGCCGTCAAAACCAGCCTGGTCTTCGATGTAGACCCAGCCGGCGCCGCGGGAGGCCCATTCTTCGGTCAGGTCGCGCCCGTCAGTACGTTTTCCGGCGCTGCCCTCGATATCGGTCTTGGACTTCGGGATGAAGTTGCGGCGGCCGCCACCCATGACAACCTCAATACCGTTGCCGTACGGGAACGATAGCAATTGCGCGGCAATATCCGGAAATCCCGCCGCCGCGGCTTCGGCGCTCAGGTAGCTGTCGGCTTCCCAGTTGCGTTCCGGGGCATGGGCGTAGCAGGCCGCCGGAGTCGCGTGCGTGAGCCGCGTGGTGGTCACGACTCCCGTCGACAGCCCAGCGTGCTCGGCCATTTCAACCAGCGTCATGACGCGGTCACGGTTCACGGTCGTGTGGTCCCCGCGCATCGTGTCTTCGTCCACGGAGATGACACCAGACTTCGTCTTGACACCCGTGATCATGGCAGACATCGTGCCCGCCGAATCCGGAGTCTGCTGATTCGTTTCGTAGGTCTTCTGAAGAGCAACGTATTCAAACTCGTCCCAGCTAAGGTTATGCTCCTCGCCGGGCTTGCCCGCCATCTGTCCCTGCAGGATCCGGGCGGCCGTAACGGTGGTCATCCCCATACCGTCACCAACGAAGAAGATGAGATTCTTCGCCGGGCGCTTCGTGTCCTTGAGGGCCTTCATCGCCTTGATGTGACCCTGCCCTTCATCAATCCAGTGCTGGCGGCCTTCGTTTTGTGCAAACGCGCCCTGAACTGCTAGTCCAAGCAACGCGACTGCGGCTAACCAAGTCATCAGCCTTTTAATGTTGAGAATTTTCATAATATTTGACTCCTTTGTACGTATACGTAGCGCTTTCAATATTGCCCATCAAAGGCTATCGAGGTCAGATGAACAGTCAATGAGATCTGAATTACTTTTGTATGAATCTTGCATCGCTTCTATTGCCCGGGATAGGTCCCTCTGTGACAATATGAGTTAGCACCTCATAAGGTCCGGTTATCCCGCTATGAAGATTCTCGCTGCACTATTCGTTTTTGTATATTCCGGAAGTTTCGTTTTCGCGCAATTCGTCGACAATAGCTTGGTAGAAGCGCAAGAACTGCACTCCCATGGCCACATCGAGGAAGCCCTGAAGCGCTACCACGAGGCGATCGTCGCCGACGACCCGACCGGCCCCCTGCTGGTCCAGATGGGAATTGCCTACGCGCAGCTCGGCCGCTTCAACGAGGCCAAGGAGTCTTACGAAGAGGCCCTCACCTATAGCCCGGGAGACCCGCATGCCCGCTACAACCTGGCTGTCGCCTGCTACAAAACCGGCGAGCTCAATCCGGCGTTCGCTCTGGCGAGCGAGCTTCACAAACAGTTCCCCGGCAATAACCAGGTATCGTTGCTGCTGGCCCTTATCCAACTCGAAAATGCCCGGCCGGCCGAGGCCGCCGCGCTGCTCGAACCGCTCCACGAGAAACTCGCTGGTAATCCGGTCATTACCTACGTGCTCGGACTGGCCTATGCCGCAAACAGCCAACCAAAAGAGGCGCGCGCCTTGGCAAAATCTCTGGACAAGAACGGAAAATCCGCCGAGTCTCTGGCTGTCCGCGGCGCCCTCCATTACCAAGCCGGATCTGAAAAGAAGGCCGCCCGAGACTTCGCCGCCTCGCTCGAGCGCAAGCCGCTGCGCAGCGTCAACCGGCGCCTCGGCCTCGCCCACCTCCGCTTGGACAATACGAAAGCAGCCGCGCAGTCGTTTCGCGCCGAACTCGATATCAACCCGTTCGATTTCGAGTCGCTGAGCTACCTGGCACACCTCCTCGAACAGGAAGGGCACGCCGAACAGGCTGTGATCCTTCACAGACGGGCCGCCGGAATTCGCGGACTGCGGGACCAAGTCGAGTAGGTCCGAACACTGATACCCATCTGGACTCGCGCCGAAAACGCCGCCCAGCGCGGGCGGCCTCCTGCGGCCGGCAGGCAGGCTGGCCCGCGATGTTCTCTTCCCAGGAACCGCCTCCGCGCACACCACAGCCACCCCGGACAGCATCCGGCGGCATCAATTCGAGTTAGCATCTTGAGAGACACGGCGCATTAAAAGTGACTCCGGATTACAAACCAACCGTTATCGGCCTTCCCCAAGAGGCGTTCTCCTGCAATGGGTCTGCGTTGGCGCCCAGCCCGAGGAAGACCGGTCTATGAGCGACGCCATCGTCGCCGGGAATCTGTCCAAGCGATTCGCCGAGGTCGAAGCCGTCTCTGGCGTCTCATTCACCGTCCCCGATGGCGACCTGTTCGGTTTTCTTGGCCCCAATGGAGCCGGCAAGAGCACTACCATCAACATGCTCACCGGCCTGGCCCGGCCGGATTCGGGCTCCATCCACATCGGCGGTATGGATTGCCGGCGCAAACCGCGGGCCGCCCAACGGCTCATCGGCGTGGTCCCGGATGAAAGTAATCTGTACGCCGAGCTCACCGGCTTCGAGAACCTCAGTTTTTGCGCGGCGCTGTACGGCATGGGCAAATCGGAACGGCAACACCGGGCCGCCGAGCTTCTGAACCAATTCGGTTTGGCCCCCGCTTCGAATCGCAAATTCGGCGGCTATTCCAAAGGCATGAAACGCAAGCTGGCCATCGCCGCCGGCATCATCCACCAACCCCCAATCCTTTTCCTCGATGAGCCCACCACGGGAATCGACGTGGCCAGCGCCCGCCAACTCAGACAACTCATCGCCGCTCTCCACCGGGCCGGAACCACCATCTTCCTCACTACCCACTACATCGAGGAGGCAGAGCGGCTCTGCCAGCGCATCGCCTTCATTGTCTCCGGCCGCATCGTGCGGATCGATACCGTCGATCGCCTGCTACAGCCCGTCCAGGAGAAGTACGCTTTGCAGATCGCCAGCACGAACGCGCCAGGCGGCATCCAAGAACAACTGTCCGTATCCTTTCCCGGCCTCGCCTTCACCTCGCCCGGCGAGGGACTGATTCGAGTAGAAGCCCACGAGCCCATCCGCGTCGGACCGCTCGTCCGTTTCCTTGAAGACCACGGAGCCGAGGTGGCCGAGGCGAGAAGAATTCGGCCGTCGCTCGAAGACGTCTTCGTGCAAATCACCGGCGTCGAGGCCGGCGTCATGCGCACGGAGAAGGAAAAAGCGGGAGGCCGTCAATGAAGCTCTGGATCGCCTTCTGGAACATCCTGCTCAAGGACATGCGGACGTACTATCTGAAGCCGCCGAACATCAGTTGGGGACTTATCTTCCCCCTCGCATGGACCGGAATGTTCTTCATCAAGTCCGGCAGCGGCCTCGAAAGCGTCCCTGGACTGCTGCCGGGCGTCGTCGCCGTCTCCATCCTGTTCGGGACAACGTCGATGCTGGCGGTGACAGTCACCTTCGAAAAGAAGAATCGCTCTTTCGAGCGCCTGCTGCTGGCGCCCATTCCGTTTGAGCTCCTCATGCTGGCCAAAACCAGTGGGGCCATTCTGTTCGGGGTGGCCAACGCCTTCGTGCCGGTCGCCATGGCCGCATTCCTCGCGGATCTCTCCCCGGTCGCCTGGAGCGTATTCGTTCCCGCCGTCTTCATGATCGCCGTGGCCTCCACCTTTCTCGGACTATTCATCGCCGTGGCGGTCAGCGAGGTGTTCGAAGCCCAGACGTTCTCTAATTTTTTCCGGTTTCCCATGATTTTTCTCTGCGGGCTTTTCTTTCCCATCGAGAACCTGCCGGTCTTTTTGAAGCCGCTCTCCTACGTCTTGCCCCTCACCTACGGCGCGGATGCGCTACACGGCGCCGTGCGCGGGACTCATGCACTGCCCTTGGTCCTTGACTTCTCCCTGCTCGGCGCCTTCTGCGCCGGTTTGTTCCTCGTCAGCCTCTGGAATATCAAGCGTAAGTGGATCCTGTGAAACGCCTCGCTCCACGTCCATCCGCAAAGAGCGCGGGTTCCGGTTGTCGCCCACCGCGCGAATGAGATACCGTGAATGGGAGCGCGGATCAACCGAACTCCTCACGGGACTCCATCCCGCATCGGGAGCCTGCACGAACGAGGATCCACAACAATGCGAAACACGCCTGATCGTAGAAGTTTTCTGCTCGGCTCGCTGGCCGCCGCCGGCGCGCTCGGAGCCCAAGAGCTGGGGCGCGAAATCCGCGTCGGCATGATTGGTGTCGGCAATCGCGGGGGCCATCTACTCGGCCATGTACTCGAGCAACCGGGCGTCAGGGTCACCGCCTTATGCGATACCAAACCGGACCGTCTGGATACCGCCGCCACGAAAGCTGCCTCCCACCGGCCTTTCACAACCTCCGGCTACAAGCAACTGCTTGCCCGCGATGACGTGGATGCTGTCTACATCGCCACGCCATGCGACCTGCACGTCGAAATGTCGCTCGCGGCCCTCAAGGCGAACAAGCATATCTATTGTGAGAAGCCTCTGGGCATCACCGCCAGTTCCGTTGCGGAACTCGCCGCCGCGGTCAAGAAATCCTCTCAGGTCTTTCAGGTCGGGCAACAGATGCGCTCTTACGCCCGCCTCAAGCAAACCGTCCGGAAGATCCACGAAGGGGTAGCCGGCAAAGTCGTCATGATCAAGGCCCAGCGCCACTCGACCCGGGACATCCCCCACGATGCATCCTCCTCGGACTGGTTGTTCTTCCGCGATCGCTCCGGCGAGATGCTCGTCGAACAATCGGTTCACAACCTCGACGTCTGCAACTGGATCGCCCGGGAATACCCGGTGCGCGCCTCCGGTTTCGGCGGCACCAAGATCTACGTCGACCAGCCCCCGGGCCGGGACACCATGGACGGCTACAGCCTTTCCTACGAATACCCGAGCGGCCTGACCCTCTCCTACACCCAGGTCTTCTTCCATCCGCGGAACATGCCCGGCGGCGGGGCGCCCTGGTTCGTTTATGGAACCGAGGGCGGCGTGGACGTCAACAACTCCATGTTCTACCCCCACAATCCCACGGCGGACAATGGCCCCCGCGAACTCGTTCCGGAAATCGAAGACGACGCTCAGGCCCACACCAAGGCGTTCTTCGCCGCCATCCGCGGCGAAGGCGAACCAGCCGCCACCATCGATGACGGCCTCACCGGCGCGCTCACCGCCATCCTCGGCCGCGACGCCATCTACGGCAAGAAAGTAATGGAGATGAGCGACTACGGCCTAAAACTCTAGGCCCTCCCGCTACTGGCCTCGCCTCGCCGGAATCTTCAAAGTCCTCAAGCAGGCTACTAACAAAGGCCCGGGAGGATGCCGTCGCCAGGCTGACTGTCCGCCATGTAGATCACCTGCGGGCTCCCAATGACCAGCCAAGAAGTGGCACACTCACGCCCCGGAATCGTCACGATGCCCTGCCCCTTGCCGCAAAAGAGACCGCGCAGTTGGCGTTCGAAACCGCGTCCTTACCCTCCTGCAACGCCGGCCAGCTCAGGGCGCAGGTTCTGAGCGTGCTGCCTGTATGCCCGAGTAGTATGCCTGATCCAGAGCATTCGCCGTCTCGCCGCAGTTCTGACAATCCCTCCCTTCCAGACGGGCCCGTTCGGCAAAAACCGCCGACGGCGCTCGTTCGACGTAGTCTTCCGGGATCTCGAATAGCAACGGGTCCGGTTCCCCAAGAGTGACCGACGTGACCTCGGTGATCGTCGAGCCGAGACGCGTCCCGTCTGAGCGACTCACAGTCACCACGGTCCGCAATGGAAAGCAGTCCAGTTCCGGCGCTAACAGAAGCTCTCGTTGAACCACCTCGCTGCGGCCGCCGCCGAAGTTCAGAGTCTCCCGGGTGACAGCACGGAGCACTCGGCGGCCAAGCATATTCTCTGAGACCGCCCGCGGCGATTCCAGCATCTCGCCAGGCAAAGTGCTCTCGCAGGAAGCTGAAGGCTTCATTTGCAGGGCGCGTTTTCGCGCCGGATGCAGCGGATAGGTCGTAATGGACTTGGTGAATGAATCAACAGCCGTCCGGACGCCCGCATCCGGATCAAGAATCACCCTGTTGTTCACCGGCGATCCGTCCACCGCCTCCCGGAGATCCACGCTGGCTCCGTCGCCGCGGAACGCCGCGGCCGATAACGTGGTTGCGGTCAAATCACCGTCGGGGTCATAACTCCTAGCCTCGATCTTCGCCGTGAAAGCAGTTCTTTCCGTTCTCTCGGCTTGAAAAGC
>CAYXVG010000101.1:0-8442 GCA_964468205.1 uncultured Solibacteraceae bacterium
GGAAGAAGTCGGAGATGTTCCGGAACGAGATTTGGCTGACGGTGCTGGCGCCGGCTTGGTCCAGCTTCGCCCGCGTGTAGCCATAGCGGAACGCGTTGAACATGGTCGGCGACAGAGTCGAGTTCACTCCGGCGGCGAGACCCTTGTTGCCGTTGAGGAGGTTGAAGCGGGCCGCCGAGGTCGGGAATTGCTGAACATCGTTCCTGCTGTCGTCTTGGTAGTTACCACGGACGAAAAACTGGTGATTCGCTGCCGGGTCGATGTAGTAGTCCAGCTTCGCGATCACCGTGTTCCAGTCGAGGTTGACCGGGGACTTGAACCGGAAGCCGCGGCGATTGAGCCCGTCACCCTGGGTGTCGTCATTCGGCAGCGGATACTGGTTGAATAGGTTCATGACGTTCGGGTTCACGCCAATCCCCAGCGGGTCCATCGCTTTGATGTCCTCCGGGAAAAGCGAACCGACGCCGCCGCCGTCCGTTATGTAGCGGACAATGCCTTGCCGCAAGGTCTCGGAAGGAACCTCGCGGACCACGCTCTGCTCACTGCGGTCTTTGCGGCCCTCGTAGTTGAAGAAGAAGAACGCCCGGTTCTGCTTGATCGGGCCGCCGAGCGAGCCACCGTACACGTGGCGGCGCAGTTTCTGCCGTTCGATCCCGCCTCCCGGATTATCGTCCGAAGCCGGCACGGCGTTGTTAAAGAATGTATTCGCGGCCGTCTTGTCGTGACGGAGATAATAGTAAGCCGAGCCGTGAAAGTCGTTCGTGCCGCTCTTGGTGACCAACGCCACCTGAGCGCCGGACGAACGTCCCTGGTCGGCGCCGGCGTTCAACGTGGTGGTCCGGAATTCCTGGACGGAATCCAGCGTCATGCGGAGAACGCTTTCAAAGGCCTGGCCTTCGGCTTGATCGTTCACGTCGACGCCATCGAGCGTGATGTTCGCCTGATCGCTTTTGCCGCCGTTCACTGATCCTTGCCGGGTATCATCGGCCCAGGTTTCGTCATTGTTTCGAACCGTCACAACGCCGGGCTGCAGGGAAAGCAGCCCAACCACATTGCGCGCCTCAAACGGTAACTGCAAGATTGGCCGAGTACCGACGGCATTCCCGAGGCTGGCGTCAACGGTGTTCACCGACGCGGTCTCGGCTTCCACCGACACAATCTCGGTAACCGCGCCCACGTCCGTGAATTCGACATCAATTGTAGCCGGTTGATTAACCCGAAGTTCGACATTCGGAACGCCGACCGTCACCAAGCCCTCGGCGGTGGCACGCAGATTGTACGTGCCAGGCCGAACCTGCGGGAAACGGTAAACGCCTACCTCGTTCGATTCGGTCGACATCGTCGCCTGGGTGGCAACGTCCGTGATTTCGACAGTCGCACCGGGAATAATCGCGCCTGAAGGGTCAGTCACGGTTCCCTGCAGCGACGAGTTGCCTTGCGCCAGCGCCGGCACGCCTGTGAGCGCTAGCGCCACGAGAGCAATTAGTAGAGTGTTCTTGTGCATAAGCTCCTCAACTTCACTTCCAAACAATTTTTATGAGTTTCCAGGTAGTGCCTTCGCCGGTTGGCCAACACGCTCGGCCTGGCTTCCGTTTGTTGCTGTTTTCCGGCAGGTGGAACGAGTTGGTTGACTGCCGCCGCCCCACTTCCGCGTTTCCATCCGTTAAACAGACTCTTTCATGCAGATCAGATACCAAACATTGACTTTTTCGTCAAGCTATTGTCTCCGCCCGACTTAGGGGGTTGCCCGGCCGGACGCCAAATCCACGATGACGGAGAACCAACAAAAACGGTTATTATATCTGAAAGTTTCAATCTGGTGATACTTTCGCGCAACAAGGCGGGAGCCCGGCCAACGCCAACACTGCGTAGCGGACTAAGCTTACCCTTTTGTAGCACAGCGCGGCAAGGTTGTAAATCTACTTGTTGTCTATCGGCTTATTTTGATTCGGACTTTAGCCGAACCGTCCATGCGCGGGGCTGCCGGCCAAAACTGGGTTTTGTGCCAAATTGGCGAGATCCGGGCGGTCACGGCAAGCACCCGGCGAGGAGGAATTCAGCCCTGCCGGCGCAGCTCAGGCCATCCGTCTGGAGGCCTTCGCGTAACGAGCAAGCTACAGGCGGACAAGCAGCACGGCGCCGGTCACAACCGCCAAGGCGGCGATCATGATCCAATAGAAATCGGCGCGTCTCACGGGCAGTGACAGTCTCGGCCGCGGAGTCGCTTGCGCGGCGGCATCGGGAGCTACCAGCCGGCCGCTTTTCGTCGCTTGCCTGCTTCGCCACCATCGGTCGAGTTCCTGTTTGTACGCGTAGACCGTGCTTCGCTTATCGTGCGCCATGCGGTGTATGGGAAGCCCTTCGGTCTGCTCCCAGCGCTGTACCGTGCGTACGGTTCTCCGCAGATACGCGGAAATCTCTTTCCAGGAATCTAGCCGCTCAGCCGGCCCAGGCCCCTCGGGTTGCCGTGGATCTTGCACGTCTCTCCTCATCCTTCCGGCTCATTGGTTTAATACGTCCAGCCCACCAGAATGTTCCGAACTTTCCCGAATTCGCTTTCTCGCATGTCACGAGACGGCATCCCGCGACAAAAGCGGCACTCGGCCCAGTTTCGCGGTTCGATTTTCGTTTCTTCCCGTAGTTCCAAGGCAGAGGGGAATGACATGTACGGAAACTGGATGCGAGCCGGCGTTGGCTGGCTCACCATGATCTTGCCTCTGTCGGGGGGGACGATTGAGGAGCAGATTCTCACGGCGAACCGGCAGATCCTAGCACGCCAATTTGAAGCCGCTGAACAGACACTCATGGATGCCTGGGCGCAAGCAAGGCCGTCTCCGCCGGATTTGCGGCTTGGCGCTATTCTGAGCAACCTCGGCCACCTGCACCGGGTCACCGGACAGCCGGAAGAGGCGCGGCGCTTCTGCGAAGAAGCGGCCTCCGTCTATCGGGAACTTGACCTGCCGGGCCGCCACGCCACGGCCCTGGCGAACCTGGGAGCGATTGCGCAGGATACCGGGGAGTACCTGGAAGCGGAGAACCTCTACCGCCGGGCAATTCTACTCTTGACCGAACAATACGGACCCGGCGCGCTCGAACTGGCCGAACCGCTGCACGAATTGGCCGGGCTCTACATCGAGCGCCGCGACTTCACCAAGGCGGACCGCACGCTGCAGCGGGTTCTCGCCATTCAGAACCATCATCTGGGCCCGGCGAACGCCACCGCGCGGACTGCTAACAGCCTGGGGCTGCTGAGCCAGCATCTGCGTGACCACGAAGCGGCCGAGGAACACTACCTCCGCGCCGCGGCGATGACCGAAGCGGCCGGCCCGGCGAACGATCCTGTTCGGGCTGCCATCACCCACAACTTGGCCTGCCTTTACGGCGAGACCGGCCGGACGGAGCAGGCGGAAGCGTTGCTCGGCGAGGCGCTCGGCATCTGGCGTGAGTCGTTCGGTGAGGACCACCCCCCTTACGCCAAAGCGCTCATGAATCTTGGCGTGCTGCAGCTTCGGTCCGGCCGTTTCCGCGACGCGGGCCGTGCGCTCCAAAAGGCCGTCGCAGTGGCCGAAAAAGCATACGGACCGCGGCACCCGGAAGTTGGACTGGCGCTCGAGAGATACGCCGAGGTTCTGAGGAAGCTGAGGCGCAAAGACGACGCCCGGCGAACGGCTCGGCGCGCCCGCGAAATCCTGGCCGGGCACAGCAGCCACAATCTGCTCCACCAGAGCATCCACGTGAGCGACCTCGCCGCCTTTCGCTAGGGAAGCCGTCACCCGGCCGGCCTTTGCAACGGGTTGGGAGAAACCCGTCCGCGGTACGGAGGGAAAACCGCATGACACGGGAGCCGGCCGCCCTCGGCGTGCCAACCGGCGTGGGCCGTCTGCCCGCGCACCGCCAAGTTCTCCGTCCCGCTCGGCTGTTTGGCGAATATCGGGTATCCACTTGCCTGGACCACATACTAGATGTTGTGGTCAGCGCCCAAGCCGGCAGCAGCCCGTGGAGTGGGCCGTCAGGCCTCCATGACGCCGGCCTTGGCGTCAGCGTCAAGCCAACCACTGGCACGGCTGCCGGCGTGGCGAATCTCGCCATCCGCTTCACCGAAGCCACCAACATATCCTGTGACTGATCCAAGCAAGCGGATACCCCGCTGCGGCGAAAAATGACTTGTCCGCGGCCCAGGATGTCCGTCCTCCGAGACGCCGGGCGGGACTCACTCCGCTGGTGGCCCCAAACCGCCTGCCGTCTATGACTTGCTTTTGATCGCAAATCGGAATAGCATTTCAGTGGAAGGTGGTTGCAGATGAAAAGCTCTCATATCCCGTACTTGCCCGTCTTGGTCTTGCTGGTGACCACCGTCATGCCGGCGGTGGCCGCCGCCCAGGCCACGTATCCGCGCCTCACGGGAGTGGAACCCGACACCGGCGCGATTGGCGATACGCTGGTCGCCTCCGGGGAGAATCTTGGTAAAGCGATGGTCAGAGAACTCTACCTGACGGACGGCCAGACCGACTGGAAGACGGAAATAGTCGAGCAAACTGAAACGTTGATCCGGTTCAGGATCCCCGCCAATGCGAAAACTGGCCGCTTTAACCTCATGGTCCTCACATCCGGCTCCGAACCGCGGTTGATAGAGCAGCCTATCAAAGTTAACGTTCAGTAAACACGGCGTTACGTCCCAATGAACGCGGCTTAAGCGTATTGGCGCTTCCAGAAGTACATTTCTGTTCCGGCCCGGCCGTGCACCCTAACTCGCTTATGGGAAACCACGCAGAGGTTGGCAGCCCCGTCCCGTCTATAATCGAGTAGAACCGCTATCCATGTGCTTCCTGTTCTCCATCGCCATGGCCGCCATGAGTTGCACCGTCACCGCGCCCGTCGCCGGCATGCACTCGGAGCCCTCCGTCGGCGCCGCCCTGGTCTCACAGGCAATCTTCTCCACGAACATCAAGATCCTCGCGGACCGCGGCCAATGGCTGGAGGTCGAAACCCCGGACGGCTACTCCGGATGGATGGAATCGGCCAGCGTCATTCGCCTCGATCGCCCGTACGCCACCGAAGGCCGGATCGCCCACATCGAAAGCCTCTTCGCGAACCTCTACCGCGAGCCCGACGTCACCTCGCACAGCCCCCTGCTGACCCTGCCTTACGGCGCCCGCCTGGAGGTGACCGGCGAGCCGGAAGCCGAAGACCGCCGCTGGATCGAAATCCGTCTGCCTGATCGCCGCGCCGCCTGGATTCAAAGAGGCGACGCCCGCTTCAACAACGACGCCCTCAGCATCGGCGAAACCATCGCCCTCGCCAGGCGCTTCGCCGGCCTGCCCTATCTCTGGGGCGGGACCTCCACCTTCGGTTTCGACTGCTCCGGCTTCACCCAGATGCTCTGCCGCCGGCGCGGCGTCACCATTCCCAGGGACGCCGAACCGCAGGCCCGCTGGGACGGCGTGGAGACCATCGAACGTGCCGAACTGCGCGCCGGCGACCTCGTTTACTTCAGTGAAACCGGCGGGAAGATCACCCACACCGGCCTCTACATCGGAGACGGCGAGTTCATCCACGCCACGGCCTGGAAAAAACCGCGGGTGCAGATCAGCCAACTCGCCGAGCCGCACTGGTCCGAGCGCCTCGTCGCCTGCCGCCGCCTCCGGGGAGAAAGCCGGTGAGACGGCGCGAATGGCTTCGTTTCGCCGCGGCGGCTGGTCTGACGCCCCCAGCCCAGCCAGCGGACCCGTCACTCGAGCTTCGTATTGTCCGCCTGAAGCTGCGGCACACCTGGACCACCACCATGGCTTCCAGCGACTTCCGCGACACCCTACACGTGCACTATTCACGCCGCGGGATCACTGGCGTGGGCGAAGGCGCTCCAATCTCCCGCTATGGCGAGTCGGCCGCCTCCGGCCGGCAGGCGCTCGAACCCTGGCTCGACAAGTTGCGCGCCGGCGATCCATGGCAGTTCGAGATTCTCCTCGGCGAAATCTTCTCCGCTATCCCCGGTGCCTTTGCCGCGAAAGCCGCCGTCGACATCGCGCTGATGGATTGGATCACCCAGCGCCTCGGCGTCCCGCTCTACCGCTACTACGGACTGGATCCGGCCACCGCTCCCGTCACCACTTTCTCCATCGGCATTGATACGCCGGAGATCACGAAGCGCAAGGTGCGTGAAGCCGCCGCCTATCCGATCCTCAAGATCAAGGTCGGCCTTGACTCCGACGAAGCCACCATCCGCGCCGTGCGCGAGGTCACCGGTAAGCCGCTCCGGGTAGACGCCAACGAGGGGTGGAGCGATAAGGAACAGGCCATCCGCAAGATCGAGTGGCTCGCCGGCCAGGGCGTCGAGTTCGTCGAACAGCCGATGCCCGCCGCGATGCTCGAAGAGGCCCGCTGGCTGCGCGAGCGGTCGCCGCTCCCCATCATCGCCGATGAGGCCGTCACGCGGACCGCCGATATCCCCGCGCTCGCCGGAACCTGTGACGGCGTCAACGTCAAGCTCGACAAGCTCGGCGGCGTCCGCGAAGCACACCGCGCCATCCAAATGGCCCGCGCCCTGGGCCTCAAGACAATGCTCGGCTGCATGATATCGAGTTCGGTCTCCGTCACCGCCGCCGCCCACCTCTCTCCCCTCGTCGACTACGCCGACCTCGATGGCAATCTTCTCATCGCCAACGACCCCTATCGCGGCGTGACCGTGAAGGAAGGCCGGCTGATTCTTCCCGGCCGCCCCGGCCTCGGCCTCCAGCCTGCTTAGGCTTGGCGGACCGGGTCACACGCCCGGCCAGAGCGCCACAAACCGCCGGCGCGCAGCTCGCGCTTCTATGGCGCCGATCTCCCCCCCCAAACTCGTTCGCCGCGAGACGTTGCCATCCAACGCCCCGGATGAAGCGGGCAGCCATCTTCCGGCTCTGACGACACATCGAGGTCTTTCCCTTCGCGTCCCAGCTACTGAGCTGCCTGTTTTCGCCCTATGCTCTGAGCGGCGGCATTGGACGCAGAAAAGGCCATCCTCCCGTGTGAGAGGATGGCCTTTTCTGTGCTTGGCGCCGCGCCCGGGCCGGAAAACCCGGCCCGCACACACCGGCTAGAACAGATACTTCAACCCGAACTGGACGACCCGCGCGCTGCCCGCGCTAAGAATGCGGCCCACATTCGAGCTGCTCAGCGTGGCGTTCGGATTGCCAAAGTTAACCTGGTTGAAGAAGTTGAAGAACTCCGCCCGGAACTGGAGCCGGTGAGCTTCGTGGATTGGGATGTCCTTGAAGAATGAGGCGTTCCAGTTCATCGAGCCAGGTCCGTAGATGAGGCTTCGACCGGCGGTGCCCAATGTGCCGTTGGCCGCTCGCCGGAATGCGCCGGGATCGAAATACTGGGCGATCAACTGATCCCTTGGACGATCGGTGCTGAGATACGGATCTCCAATCAGGTCCGGCCGGTCATTATTGTTCCCATCCAGATTCGAGTCGGCGCCCGAAACCACCGTGAACGGGTTACCGCTCTGGATCTGAGCAATGCCGTTCACCTGCCAGCCGCTGAGAACCTTGCGGCCGAACCAGCCTCCAATCTCCGTTTGGGGCAATTGCCAGAGGAATGAAGTGACGAAGATATGACGGGCGTCGAAGCCAGCCGCGGCTCTGTCGAGCAGCCGGTTATTCGAGTCCATCAGCGAAACGGCGGTCGGATTGAACTTGTCGTCGGAGATCTCGTCGATCGCCTTCGAGAGCGTGTAGTTGGCCAGCAGCGAGAAGCCGCGCGAGAAACGGCGGTTCACCGAGATCTGCAGCGAGTTGTAGTTAGCGTTCGATCCGGTTTCCGTCTGTGCAATCTGCGCGAACGTTCCCGGAAGGTAAGGCCGTCGGCTGTTCACATTGCCGGAAGTGGAACCGCCGGGGATGAACACCGGATTGTTCGCGTCACGCTGGACAATCAGCTTGCGGGAAGTATTGCCCACATAGGCCACCTGGACGCTGAGATTGTTCACCAGTTGCTGCTCGATGGTCAGGTTGTAATGCTGCACGTACGGAGTGGCGTAGTTTTCGCTCATGTAACTCGCGGTGACGGGGAGCGAAAAGATGGGGTTGGCGGGATCCAGCGTGTACGGAAACGGGCTGCCGCCGGGCACCCCAGCATACGGATCCACCAGATTTGGCGTTCCGAAGACCGTCGTGTCCACGAGAAAAGGTTGTCCCTGCAGGTCGGATGCGAAGTTCGCGAACCCGATCGCATAAAAGATGCCGTACCCGGCCCGAATCGCGGTCTTCCCGTTTCCAAACGGGTCGAATGCAATGCCGATCCGGGGTGCGATGTTGTTCGTATCCGTGTCCACGACGCCTCGCGCAATTCCAGGATCCCCCGGAAACAGCAACCCTAGCGGGGCCTTCGGAATCACATTGGACCGAGTGTCGAAACGGAAGGTCTGAAGTTCATCCGTCGTGCTCACGAACGGCGTATTCA
>CAYXVG010000101.1:8542-14638 GCA_964468205.1 uncultured Solibacteraceae bacterium
TTCCCTGGACAATAAACAGGCTGCCGTAAAGCTTGTGCGCATTTGTCAGTTGGTGATCGATCTTCACGAGGAACTGGTCCGAGTCGGACGTCGACGGCTGCAGTGACTCCACGCGGCCGTCATCCGTGTTTGGCAGAGGCACCAGGGCATTGAGAATATTCACCGCCACCGGATCGAGCCTGTCGGCGGGGATAATACCTCCCGGGAACGGCTGATTCGTGACCGGATCGCGCGGAGCCGCGCCTCGCGAGTTGCTGAAGTCTCCAATCCGTTCCGCCGCGGTAGGCGTGAGCGCCACGTTCCGGAAGTCGCTCGAACGGATGCGCAGGCCCTCGTAGGATCCGAAGAAGAACGTACGGTCACGCAGAATTGGTCCGCCAACCGATCCGCCGAATTGATTCTGCCGGAGTGGATCGACGCTCGGCTGGAAGAAGTTTTTGGCGTTCAGCTTGTTGTTGCGCAGGAACTCGAACGCGGACCCATGGTACGAGTTCGTGCCGGATTTGGTGACGACGTTGAGAACCGCGCCGGGAGAGCGTCCGTACTCCGCGTTGTAGTTGCTCGTAATGAGGCGGAACTCCTGAACCGCATCAGGATTGGGCGCCGCATTTCCACTATTTCGCCACAGATCGTTGTTGAATCCGCCATCCAGCATGAATGTGCTGTGGCGCGAGCGGCTTCCGTTGACGTTCAAGTAGTTCCCCGAGTTATCTTGAACGGTAGGCAGACGCGCGCTTGCGACGCCTGGAAGAAGTGAAACGAGGTCATAGACGTTACGTCCGTTCAGCGGAAGATCGTTCACTCTCTGAGAATCGACCAGGCCGCCCAATTGGGCCTGGCGCGTATCCACCAGCGGAGCGTCGTCAACTACCTCGATTTGTTCGGACACTTCGCCAACCTCCAACACGGCATCCACCCGTGCGTTCTGATTCACAGACAAGGTTATGCCCTGCCTGATGAACCGTTTAAAGCCGGGAGACTCCACCTCGACTCTATAGTCGCCGCCCGGAAGCACGGGAAACAGGTAGTCGCCCACTTCGTTAGTGGTCGTCCGGTTTGTCTGTCCGGTCTGGACGTTAGTCACCGCTACGCTTGCTCCGGGAATGCGGGCTCCCGTTGCGTCGCTTACGGAGCCGAGAATCGTGCCGCTGACTCCCTGTCCCCACATGGGCGATGGGGTGATCCAGGCGGCCATTAGAATCGTTATCGACAGTGCGAGACATACACAAATTGCCTTTTGCATTTGGTTTCCTCTTCTCAATCGAACTTCTTGATCGGCGTGGCGGATTCCGGTTCGCTATACACGGACCCTGCCATACGCCTGACTCACGACCCCCTGTAGATTGTGAGTTTATCCCTAACCGAATTATTCTCCGTACAGCGGAACATGTCAAGGAGAACTCGCTTCCGGCTACTTATTTGAAAATCGGTTTTATTGCGCGTTGTTCTGCACCGCTTCGTAGTGGTTGTGCAAACCTTACGAACCTCGTATCCCAGCGTCTTCCCTGGTTTCGGACCCAAATCCGCCAACGGTAGACTGGTACTCATGGCAAACCATTCGGAGGCGTGGCACAGTCTTACCAAGGACAAACTGCGGGAGATTCTCGATACAGACCTCGAAGGGCTCAACGGAGAAGAGGCCGAACGGCGGCTTCAGGAGTTCGGCCGGAATACCTTGCCGGCTCCGGAGCCTCCCAGTCTGCTGGAGGTAATCCTCCATCAATTCAAGAGCCCTCTGATCTACGTACTGCTGGCCGCGGGCATCGTTGCGTTGGCGATGAGAGATTTCAAGGACGCGATCTTCATCTTCGCCGTGGTGACTCTCAACGCAACGATCGGCTCTTACCAGGAATGGCGGGCGGAACAGGAAGCCCATTCTTTGCGGGCGCTCCTGAGGATAAAGGCCCGCGTCAGACGTTCCGGACGCCAACAGACCCTCGACGCCGAGGAGGTTGTGCCGGGAGATATTGTCTTTTTTGAGTCGGGAGAAAAAGTTCCGGCCGACGCCAGGTTATTAGAGGCCAAAAACCTCACTATTGACGAATCATTCCTGACCGGAGAGTCGGTACCCGTGGACAAGAGCCTCGCCGAGCTCGACGAGCCGGTCCCGGTCAGCGACCGGAAGAACATGGCGTTCGCCGGGGCGACCGTGGTGAGCGGGCGGGGTAAGGGCGTGGTGGTCGCCACCGGAATGAAGACCGAAGTCGGCCAGATTGCAAGCTCCATTACCGAGACGGAGGGCGCAAAACCGCCGCTGCTCGTGAGAATGGAGGAGTTCGCCCGCCAGATCAGCATCGTCATTCTGGGCGCGGCCATCGTCTTGGGGAGTTGGGCGTTTTATAACCAGAAGTCTCCGGAGATTCCGGTCTCCGAGGTCTTCATGGACGTCTTCCTGCTGATGGTTGCGCTGGCCGTCTCCGCGATTCCGGAGGGCCTGCCCGTGGCTATGACCGTCGCCCTTTCGATTGCCACCTCGCGCATGGCGAAGCGGAAGGTCATCGTGCGCAAGCTAATGGCCGTGGAAAGTCTGGGAAGCTGCACCACAATCGCCAGCGACAAGACCGGAACGCTCACCGTCAACCAGCAGACGTTGAAGACCATCCTTCTCCCCGGCGGAACCCAGGTGAAGGTGTCTGGCGAAGGCTACAACGATGAAGGCGAAGTAACCCGCGCCGGTGGCGAAGACCTCGGCGCGGATCTCCAATCGCAAATCAGCGGCGTCGCCCGTGCCGCCATCCTGTGCAATGAGGCTTCGCTTTCCAGGGAAGAGAACGAATGGAAGCACGATGGCGACGCCATGGATGTTGCTCTGCTGGCGTTCGCGCACAAGATGAATGTCGATCCTGACGGGGAGCGGAAAAGTTTTCCGGTCGCCGGCGAGATTCCGTTTGAGTCCGAAAGACGCTACGCCGCCACCGCGTACAAGGAAGACGGCGGCGTCACCATTGCGGTTAAGGGCGCTGTCGAAACCGTCCTGAACTTCTGCGCCACAATGCGAACGGCGTCCGGAGACGAGCCGATCGACAAAGAAGAAGTCCTCGCCCGGGCCGAGGAGCTTGCCGAGAACGGCTATCGCGTATTGGCTGTCGCCTCCCGCCGGCTGCCCGATGATGAAGATCTCTCCGAACTCGAAGAGAAACACCTCGCCGATTCGACCCTGCTCGCCCTGACCGGATTCATTGATCCCCTAAGGCCGGAAGTGAAGGATGCGGTGCAGGAGGCGCTTGATGCCGGCGTCCGGGTGATCATGATCACCGGGGACCATCCCGCCACCGCGCACGCCATCGCGGAAGAACTGGGGATAGCCGGCTCGCGGGAGGAGGTCGTCACCGGAGCAGATCTCGAGCAGGAGTTCGATGATCACACCACTCCCCAGTTCGCCGAAAAAGTCAAGAGCGCTCAGGTCTTCGCCCGCGTCTCGCCGCACCAGAAACTGCAGATTATTGAGGCCCTGGTGGAGGCCGGAGAATTCGTGGCCGTAACCGGGGATGGCGTCAACGACGCTCCGGCGCTGCGCCGCGCCAACATCGGCGTCGCCATGGGCTCGGGATCCGATATCGCTAAGGAGACCGCGCTCATCACCGTGGTCGATGACAATTTCGCGTCGATCGTCGCCGGCATCGAGGAAGGACGCTTCGCATATGCCAACGTGCGGAAGGTCACTCTCCTGCTCGTTTCCACCGGCGCGGGAGAACTGCTCCTGCTCTCGGCGGCGATTGTGATGGCCCTGCCCTCGCCGCTGATCGCCGCCCAGATTCTCTGGCTGAATCTTGTGACGAACGGGATCCAGGACGTCGCGCTGGCATTCGAAGCCGGAGAAAAAGGCGTCATGAAGCTTCCTCCCCGCCGGCCCTCCGAGGGAATCTTCAACCGCAAGATGATCGAGCAGGTTCTGATCGGCGGCTTCACGATGGGAGCGATCTGCCTCGGCGCCTGGATCTGGATGCTGAACGGCACGGAGGAAGCCGTCGCCCGCACCTCCGTATTCACGCTCCTCGTGCTGATGCAGTTCTATCACGTCCTGAACTGCCGCTCGGAGTACCGGTCGGCCTTCCACGTTCCGCTGCGAAATAATCCGATTCTGATGTTCGGAATGCTCGGGGCGTTCGGCACGCACCTAGTTGCGATGTACGTACCGTTCATGCAGGAAGTGCTCGAAACAACTCCCCTTTCGTTGCGGAACTGGCTGGTGCTGGGCGCGATCGCGGGATCCGTCATGGTGGCGATGGAGATCTACAAGGCGATCCGAAAAGACGACCCCGCCCGCCACGAGGCCTAGCGCGTTCGGGCGGGGCGAACGCCCTGGAGCCGCCGTGCGGCAGCCGCCGCGTGGGGCCGGCACTCAGCCCGCCAAGGTGTCTTTCGGCAAATTCGGTGACAGTCACCTCTTTCCCCAATTTCCCTCCCCCCCGGTTCTCCGCCAAATGGGCGGCTCCCCACTTTCGAGTTCTCCAGCCCCGATGCTCAGAGAATCAAAAACCTTGATCGCACTGGCCGCACTTTCAGATCCCAGGGACTTCGCGCACTCTTCCGTCAATCTAGCCCTTGCTTGCTGAGTCCCAGCGGGCTTTCCGTACCACGGCATGCCGCGGACCAGTAGCCCGCCCCCCATATCCGGCTCGCCGCTCAACTTCTGAGGCCACCCGCCTCCTCCGCCGCCAGCAATCCCGCTGATCGCCTCCGAAGCAACCAATCCGGTGACAGTCGTGCTGAAGCACGTCCAGGTCCCGGCCAGCGCTGGGCACAGCCCGCCGGGATCCCACTAGTTCCCCGCATGATCCTGGAACCGCGTGATCGCCCGCTTCTTCGGCGGCGAGTTCTGGTAGACGTACTCCGTCACCGCCCCATGCGGCGAAACCACCTCGTCCACACGCGCGTAGGCGTCGTAGGAATAGTTGGTCGTGTCCCCGTTCGGACTAGCGTTCACGCGACCGTGGCACTGAGTTTAGTGGAGGTCCCATCGTCTGTCGACAACTCATCGGTTCTTCGCAGAAGACGGAGCAACCGAAACGCACGTGTTTTCGATGCTCACTCTCCGTTGGTGGCTCACCTGGCAGAAACGGATAGTGTAGGGGGTATTGCCAAGCGAGAAGGAACCAGTGGTTGTTCTTGAGACTCACGTCCAGTTTCCGAATCCCAACTTCCCGAACCAGCCAGTCAGCCGCCTGAGTACAGAACTCTTCCGTTAGCTCCGAGGAGGTAGTGACGAAGAACCTGGGCACGATTGCGCCTACGGTCGCGCATTTCTCGAAGCGTGTCATCGTCCTCGTGCTGACGAAGAGAATCTCAAAGATCGCCCCGTTGACGGTGATCCGCGTCGGATCCCTCCCCCGCAGTACGTGCCTGGTGATGACTCCCTGAGCGTCTCGAACCCGAAGCACCGCATTTCCGGAGATGGCTATCATCATTGCCGAGATCCGCGAATCCTCTGGGAGGTCGTCGTAGTATGCTCGCCGCTGCTTGAAGTTGGAGCGGTCCGTGCTCTGCTGAGAGGCGACACTTAGGGATGCATAGACCGACAGAATGGCGACCCGGCGGTCGCCTGCCAACTCAAGGAATTCTATGGCCGTCTTCTCCATTGCGTCGGCAGTGATTCTCTCAGCAGGAGCAGCCATCACCCGATCCCAGACCCGCTCATCCTTGCTTTCCCAAAGCATCTCCTCTCCGACCAGCGAACACGATCCTCCCGCAAGAACCAGTAGAATCCTCAGAAGCCTCTCCATCGTTCCTCACTCCGGGCAGTCATTTGCCAGCCATTCTGAGATGTCGTGTGAGCTGTAAGGATCAGTATTCTGAAAGCCATAGTTCGAGAGATACTCCTCCAGCGCCTCGTCCCTGAATCCCAGCCCTACGTGAAGTGCTTCGTGCAGTAGCGTGTCGGGTTGGCTGATCGACGGATCACCGTAGAAATCTCGTCCCACCTCACCCCAGTTGCTGTTCGCCCACATCCGCGTCAACTGCCCCCGCGCATTGTACTCGAAACTCTCCGCGTAATACCACGGATTCGACGGATTCGCCGACGGCCGGTGCAACCCCGTCAGCCGCCCCGCCGCATCCCAAACCACCCCGTCCACCTCCGTGAACGTCCCGTCCCGC
>CAYXVG010000102.1:0-14634 GCA_964468205.1 uncultured Solibacteraceae bacterium
GCTGCCGGCCGGATACCTTGACATTTCCGCCATCGTATTCCTCCTCGCCGCACAATTATACCCTGCGGATACTGACGACTTGTTGAAATTTCGCCAACCTTTACCTCAGCCGTGCCATCCAAACAGAGAAACCATGCCAATTCTGCTACTGTTTCTCGTAGTTGCCGTGCCGGCTTTGGTAAACGCCGAAGTCGATCTGCGCCTCACGCCTGTTGTCAGTGGGCTGCAGAACCCTGTTGACGTGCAGTTTCCCGGGGATGGCTCCGGCCGGATGTTTATAGTGGAGCAAGCTGGCCGAATCCGTATTGCGCGGAATGGGTCCCTCGTGTCCTCGCCGTTTCTCGATATCAGTGGACGGGTCCGCTCCGGCGGCGAGCGCGGACTCCTGGGGCTGGCCTTCGCTCCAGGCTTCCCCGCGCAATCCTGGTTCTACGTCAATTACACGGACAGCAACGGCGATACCGTCATCGCTCGCTTCCGCCTCACGGCTGATCCGGATCGGGCGGACCCCTCTTCGCAGGAGATTCTGCTCACCCTTGCTCAACCCTTCGCAAACCACAACGCCGGTCAACTGCAGTTCGGTCCCGATGGCTATCTCTATGTCGGGACCGGAGACGGCGGCGCGGGCGGCGATCCTCAGAACAACGGCCAGGACCGCACCGTACTGCTCGGGAAGATGCTTCGCCTCGACGTCGAGCCGGAACTTCCCGCCTACCAGATTCCACCGGACAACCCCTTTGTGGGCGACCCCAGAGCGCGCGACGAAATCTGGGCCTTCGGTCTCCGCAACCCCTGGCGCTACTCCTTTGACCGCGATACCGGCGACCTCTGGATCGCCGACGTCGGCCAGAACCGCGCCGAGGAAGTGAACTTCCGACCTGCCTCCAGCAACGGTGGAGAAAACTATGGCTGGCGCCGCATGGAGGGTTTGCAGTGCTTCGAAGCCAACTGCTCTCAGGCCGGCTTGACACTTCCGGTGATCGAATACACCCGCGACCAGGGATTCTCGGTTACCGGCGGCTACGTTTATCGCGGCGCGGCTTCTCCGGGACTTCGAGGAACCTTCATTTATGGCGACTTCGGTTCGGGTCGCATTTGGGGCCTCCGCCGCACTCCGTCCGGCCCGGTCAACGAACTCCTCCTTAACTCTACTCACGCCATCTCGACTTTCGGCGAGGACGAAGCCGGTGAACTCTACCTTGCTTCTTATGCCGAGGGGACGGTCTATCGCCTCGAAGCCTCCGCCGCGCCGCTGTTCGAATCATCCCAGGTAGTCAACGGCGCAAGCTTCGAAATCGGACTCGCTCCCGGCTCCGCCTCCACCGTCTTTCTGCCCGGATTGCTCGATGAGCCAGGAGTTGTTGGTGCTTCGGCGGTTCCCCTTCCGGATGTGCTCGCCGGTGTCAGAGTCCTCATTGACGGCTCTCCGGCGCCTCTATTTGCCGTCGCCCGCTCGGGCGGGGTCGAACAGGTCAACTTTCAGGCTCCCTTCGAACTCGCGGGCGGGGCCCAGGCCACGGTGCGCGTCGAGCGCGACGGCCATTTCGCTGTCTCGTCCAGCGCCCCTGTCTTTTCGCGCCAGCCCGCCATCTTCATGCTCGACGGGGAACGCCAGCTCATTGTTCATGCACTTGACAATACGCTCGTGACTCCGGAGAACCCGCTCCAACCCGGCGAGTACGTCTACTTCTACGCTACTGGCCTGGGACCCGTGACGAACCAGCCGGCCACCGGCGCCGCCGCGCCGGGCGGACCGCTTGCCGAAGCGATCGAATTCCCATCCGTCACCGTCGGCGGCGTCCCCGCCGAAGTTCTCTTCGCCGGGCTCGCTCCCGGTTTCGTGGGCGTCTACCAGGTCAACATTCGCATCCCCGATCCGCTGCCGGACGGCAGCCTCGCAATCGCGTTCGCGGAATAGCCGGCCTGCTTGCTACTATTCCGGTTATGTGTCGCAGTCTGTCCGCTCTGATCTCGCTTCTCGTCCTGACATTGCCGCTGGCCGCTCAGTGGAAACGATCCGTCGATCAACCGATGCCTCCGCGACAGGTCCACCTCGATTTTCATACCTCCGAGCAGATCCCCGCCATCGGAGCCCGCTTCAGCAAGGAGAACTTCCAGCAGGCCCTCAAGATCGCGCGCCTCGAATCGATCAACATCTTCGGCAAGGGTCACCACAGCATGTCCTACTACCCGACCAAGGTTGGAACCATGCATCCGAACCTCGACTTCGACCTCCTCGGAGCCGAGATCGAAGCTTGCCATGAGATTGGTGTCGAGTGCCCCATCTATTTCACCGTTGGCTGGTCTTCCAATGACGCCGAGAACCACCCGGAGTGGTGTGCCCGCAACAAGGACGGCTCATACTCGGCCAGCAACTGGGACTTCTCCGCGGCGCCCTCCGATCCCCGGCCTTACACCTCCTGGAAGCTGCTCTGTCCCTCCGGCGACTATCACCAGCACGTGATGAAGCAGGTGGAGGAGATCTGCCAGAACTACCAGGTGGACGGTTTCTTCTTCGACATTTATCAAATCGACCAGGCCTGCTACTGCCACAACTGCCGCCGCCGCATGGACGAGGACGGTGTGGACATCGAGGATCGCGACGCCGTCATCGGCAATTTCGCCCGCCAGTATCGCGACCACATGCGCGACCTGCGCGAACTCATCGCCCGCTACCATCCCAAGGCCACCGTCTTCTTCAACGGCACGCCCAAAACCAGCCGCCCGTGGAACTTCCAATACAAACTCTACGAATTCAACACCCACCAGGACCTCGAGGACTTGCCCACCACCTGGGGCGGCTATGACAAGCTTCCGCTGCACGCCAAGCTCCATCTCGAGCTGGGTTGGCCTATCACCGCCATGAGCGGCAAGTTTCACAAGGCTTGGGGCGAGTTCGGCGGATTCAAGCACGCCGACGCGCTGCGCTACGAGGCCGCCGCCATGATTTCCTTCGGCGCCGCCTGCAACTTTGGCGACCAGATGCATCCCTCGGGCGAGATGGACCTCGAGACCTACCGTCTCATCGGAGAGGCCTTCGAATACGTCGAGAAAATCGAAGAGTACGGACTACCCGGGCTGCCTTACTCGAACCTTGGTCTTTGGTTCTCCAACTCCATCGACGCTGACCAGGGCGTTGTCCAAGTGCTGCTCGACATACAATATGACTTCCGGATCGCGCGCGAGGAGAACCTTTCGGAATTCGACACGGTCATCGTTCCCAGCGCCCGCAACCTTGGTCCCGCCCAGGCCGCCGCGCTGAACAAGTTCGCCGCCAATGGAGGCAAGCTGCTGGTGCTGGAGAAAGGTGCGCTGGCCCCCGAAGAGGACCGGCTCATCCTCGACATTGGCGCTAACTTACTCGGCCAACCCAACTACCGAATGGACTACACTGTCGCCGGTCCCGCCGTGAAGACTGAGATGGTCGCAACCCCGTTTCTGAATTACGATTCGGGTCTCCGCGTGAAGCCGGGGCAGGGAACCGAGGTGTTGGCGCGCATCCGCGAGCCTTACTTCGACCGCACCTATTCGAGCTACTCCTCCCACCGCGACACGCCGTACCGCCTCGAGGACGCTGAACATCCCGCCGCTATTCGCCGCGGTAACGTCGTTTTTCTCGCCCATGCCCTCGACCGCCAATACAAGACGCACGGCCTCCGCCTCCACCGCCAGCTTTTCCAGAACGCCCTCGATCTTATCTACGCCGGACCGGTGCTGAAGACCGCTCTCCCCAGCGCCGGCCGCGTCAGCCTGCTCCACCAGCCCGCGAGCAGGCGCTACGTTGCTCATCTTCTCTACGCCCCGCCCATCCACCGCGGCGAAGTCGAGTCCATTGAGGACCTTCCGCCGCTCTACAAAGTCCCCGTTTCCCTTCGCGTTGCCGAATCCATCCGGCGTGTCTACCTGGTCCCCGGCGAAGCCGCGCTCGAAGCCGCTACCGAAAACGGAGTCACCACTGTCACGATACCCAGATTGCAGTCCCACGCCGCCGTCGTTTTCGAGTACTGACAGCGGGTCACTGTCTGGGGCTGGGCCAGACGAACAACAAGTGTCAACCGGCCGGAAGCTCCTTCATCTCCGCCCGTACCCGCGGCAAGCTCTCCGGGTACTCGCGCTGCACGAATTCGATCAACTTCTCGCGGACATGACAGCGGAGGTCCCAGGCCTGGCTCGCGTCCGGCGCGCTCATCAGGGCGCGAAGCTCCAGCGTCTGCTCCTTGGCGTCTGTCACTTGCAGCACGCACACTTTGCCGTCCCACATGCCGGACGCCTCGAGGATTCGTCTCAACTCCTGGCGCACCGCCTCAACCGGGATGCGGTAGTCGGTGTAGAGAAAGACGGTGCCGAGCAAGTCGGCTGTGACCCGGGTCCAGTTCTGAAACGGCTGTTCGATGAAGTAGGAGAGCGGCAGCACGAGCCGGCGCAGGTCCCAGATCCGGACCACGACATACGTAGTGCTGATCTCCTCGATCCGGCCCCATTCATTTTCGACGATGACCACGTCGTCGATGCGGATGGGCTGGGTGAGAGCGATTTGCACGCCGGCGATCAGACTTGCAAGAGTCGGACGCGCCGCCATGCCGATGACAATTCCAGCGACCCCTGCCGAGGCAAACAGCGTTGTGCCAACCTGGCGGACGCCGGGAAAGGTCATCAGCATGAAAGATAGCGTTACCACCGCCAGGACGACGGAGAACACCCTCCGCAAGACCCGCATTTGCGTATGCATCTGGCGCGCCTGCAGATTGTCGGCTACGTCCAGCTTGTAGCGGTCGGTGAGGAAGTCGTCGAGAACGCGGGTAAGGGAGAGTATCAGCCAGGCGACGCCGGCGATCAGTGCGAGCCCAGCCGCGTGGCGAAGCGGGCCGAGCACTACGGGCGGGATGCCGGTTGCGGGCAGCAGGAGAAAGAACGCCAACAACGGCAGGATCACCTTGAGCGGCCGCTCGCTGTGGTCAATCAGCGAGTCGTCGATCGGACTACTCGTTCGCCGGGTCACTCGACGCACCGCGAACCGCAGAATCCAGAAGCCAAGATAGGCCGCGGCCATTGCCGTGATGAGGATGCCCGCCGCAATCAGCCAACCCCGCCATTCTTCCTGCACTAGCTCCATGTCTTCTCCCCGTTTCGATTTGGACTTGTCTCGTTGCGCACCGGTAGCCGATGCAGATACCACGTTAACGAAAAATGCGTCACATTCGAAGTTGCGGCGGGCCACCGTCGCAGCCGGGCCGCGGACCGAGCGCCTTTCCGAACGTGCAGCTCGCCGGGGTGGAGGAACTCGCCACGCCCTGGGGCGGATACCGCAGCAAGGACTGCACGGCCGCCAGGGGCATGCGTCCGGCCCCTGGCGGCCACCGAATGCGGCTTCCGGTGCGGCGTACTGGATGCGGAGTTCGCCGGCGCCATCAGATCCGGAAGGCCGCGCAGCCGCAAAGCGTATTTCGATGTTCTCTCCGAGTCCGATTCATGGCAACATTTGGGTGGAGGGAGCATTATGAATGTCCAGCCCATGCAGAATCAAAGACGAAGGAGGTCAATATGCTGAACCTGCGCCAGATCCTACTACCCGTCGACTTTTCCGAGCAATGCGCCGGTGCGGGCCGGTACGCCCAATCGCTCGCCACCCGGTTTCGGTCAGAGCTCATCCTGTTGCACGCGATTCCCCGCCCGCATCTTGAGTTCGGCGGGCCGGAGGTGAGCGCCCCGGCGGTCGCGAATGTGACCGAGGAGATCCGAGCTTCGTCCAAGAAGATGCTTGACTCGTTTCTCGCCAGCGAACTGGAAGGCCTGAACGTGCGGCGCATCCTGCGTGAAGACGACGCCGCGCGGACTATCGTCGAATTCGTTAGCAGCAACGATACGGACCTGATTGTGATGCCGACGCGCGGGTACGGGCCTTTCCGCCGGTTCCTTGTTGGCTCCGTGGTGGCCAAGGTACTGCACGATGCCGACTGCCCGGTCTGGACAGGCGTCCACCTGGAGGACGCTCCGGTGCCGGAATCGCTGTCACTTAAGCGTATCGTCTGCGCTGTCGATCTCTCTCCTCATAGCAAAACCGTGCTTTCCTGGGCTTCGGACATTGCCGCGGCTTTCGATGCCCGCCTCACGGCGTTTCACGTGACCACGCCGATCACCGTCGCGGTTACCGGCGGCGTGACCGAGCCGCGAGCGGAACGGGAGGAGCAGGCGCGGGGCGAACTCGAGGATCTGCTGGCCGCGGCCGGTGTTTCGGCTGAGATCACTGTCGAGAGCGGCGATCTGACGAAAACGATCTACGACCACGCCGCGCGGCTTCCGGCGGACCTTCTAGTGATCGGCCGCGGAGCGGTGAAGGGGATCGCCGGAAGGCTGCGGTCGGATGCGTACTCAATCATTCGAGAGTCGCCCTGTCCCGTAGTCAGCGTGTGAGCCGACAGGGAGCGCCGCCGGAAGCGCTTGGTCCAGTCCGCCAAAAAGAGGGAGATTCACAAGAATCTCCCTGGTTGGGTTGCTGAACTGTGAGGTGGACCGATGGCCCGCCTACGTTCCTGCAGCTTACCGCGTGACTGTGAAAGAACCATGAATGGAATGCGAATTGTACGTTAATCTACTGTGAATTTATGCCCAGGCGCCCAGCAGGCGGCGTAGAGCGACCAGTTCGCCCAGGTGGTACGCCGTGTGATCGGCGGCCAGCAAGATGCATCGTAAGACGGTTCTGTGGTCCTCGATGGGGATTCTGGCCGCCAAATCGGTATCCGGATCCTGGACGAGTTCGAGCAGCGCATCCCGGTCGGCCTGGAAGCTGGCGACACTCGAGTTCCAAGCCTCGGGAGTCGGCGGATTGCGCTGAGCGGGCCAATATCCCTCTGGGAATCGGGGCCGCGCGTGATCGGGATTCCGGGCCATTTCCAGGTAGTCCCACTGGGCGAGGCGGATATGCTCCAGAATCTCCCAGGCGCTGTGCGCCGCTCCGTGCGGCAGCTTGCCGCGCAAGTGAAGGGGTACCCCTTCGACGGCTGCCTCAAAGGTGAGGTGGGAGTTTTCGTCCATCAGCAGTTCCACCAAGTGGTCGCGAATCACCTGGTCCATTGACGTCTCCTGTCAGGGGCCGTAGCGGTCCCAGCGTTGTTTCCAGTGTTTCAGAAAATCGACCCTCCATCTGCTGATGGTCGCTTGGCACTCCTCGGCGGGGGCATCAAGGTCGACATAGTAATTGGGGAAGCATTCGCGGTCAAAGTGGCGGAAACGGCCGCCCCAACTCTCCGCCGTGGGATTGTCCACGTCGCCCACGCCGGCGAGCACCGGCGAGAGGAGGTAGAGCATAGAGGGCGAATCGCCCTCCTTCAGAGTATTGTTCGGCCATTGGGCGAGAGGGAATGCGTCGCCGGCTTCCGGGCCGTGACCGCGGATGTTCCGCTTCACGAATTCCTGGTTGCCCCATTCGCCGGACTGCTCACCGCCCTGATAAACGCCGCGGAAAGTATCATTCTGGAATCGCGGCAGGATGCCATTCTCAATCCACCACAACTTGGGCCATTTGTCCTCGAGGCCGGCGAATACGTAGTCCCGGGCGGCGGGGTCGGCCCGGGTATTGCTCGATCCGATGTAGTAGACGCGGATTCTCGCGGCAATCGACGGGTCGTCATGAAGGGCCTGCGCCAGGTCGGTGAGCGAGCCCCAGACGAGAACCCAAAGGGGTCTATCCTTCCCCGCCGGATCCTCCGCCCGGGCCCGCTCGATGATCCAGCGGGATCCCTCGGTGGCGCCGTCCGGGCTAGGAGCGCCTTTTTCGTAGCAGCCTTGCTTCACGAGCGACAAAGCTTGCTCCTCGGTGATGAGCTCGGGATAGCCGTTGGCCCGGACTTGCTCGATGCGGATCTCCCGGATCCAGCGGCGGACCTTATCGGCGGAATTTTCGGCGCCAGGACCGGGGCTGGAAACGATTCCCTCAATCTCGAGGATGTCCGAGTAGTGGAGGAGGCGGTAGAGGGACTGGATGTCATCGGGGTCGCCGCCGAGGTCGGTGGAGACGAGCACCCGGTAGGTGGTCTGGGCCGGCGATGGAAAGGCGGAGAAACAGAAGACCACGGAGGCGCAGAGGACACAGAGAATATGGCGGGTCATGACACCTCGCATATCTTCTTGAGGGATTCGATGTACGGGGGGCGGGCGACGCCGCGTTCGGTGATGATGGCGGCGACGTAGCGGTTGGGGGTGATGTCGAAGGCGGGGTTTTCGACGCCGATGCCTTCGGGGGCGACGCGGGCGCCGCCGGCGTGGGTGACTTCATCGGGGTCCCGCTGTTCAATCGGGATTTCCTCGCCCGAGGGGCACCGCATATCAATGGTGGAGACGGGAGCGGCCACGTAGAAGGGTACGCCGTTTTCCTTGGCGAGCACCGCCACCGAGTAGGTACCGATCTTGTTGGCGACGTCGCCGTTGGCGGCAATGCGGTCGGCGCCGACGACGACGCAGCCGATGCGGCCGGCGCGGAGGAAATGACCGGCCATGTTGTCAGTGATCACCGAGGTCGGAATGTTGTCCTGCTGCAGCTCCCAGGCGGTGAGGCGCGCGCCTTGGAGGAATGGCCGGGTCTCATCGGCGAACACGTCGATTTTCTTGCCGGCCTCGACGGCGGCGCGGATGACGCCGAGAGCTGTGCCATATCCGGCGGTGGCGAGCGCTCCGGCGTTGCAGTGGGTAAGCACGGTTTTGCCGTCAGGGACAAGCCCGGCGCCGTGGCGGCCCATGGCCCGGTTGATTTCGATATCCTCGCGCTTGATGAGTTGCGCTTCCTCGACCAGGCGCCGGCGGATCTCGTCAGCCGGCTTTTCCTTGACGGACTCGTAGACCCTTCGCATCCTCTCGAGCGCCCAACGCAGATTGACGGCGGTGGGGCGCGTGTTGAGTTCGGCGGCGACGCGGTTAAACTCCTCGTCGAGCCTGCCTTCGTTGGCCTGCTGCATTCCCAGGGCGACGCCCATGGCGGTGGCGACGCCGATGGCCGGTGCGCCGCGGATGACGAGCGCCTTAACGGCCTCGCCGACTTCCTTCGCGGTTTTGCAGGTGATGTAGGTCTCGACGCCTGGCAGCACGCGCTGGTCAATCATAACCACGCCATCCGGCGTCCATTCGATGGTCTCTACCATGTTGCTCCGATATCCTCCAAATGAGTGAGATAAGCGATGAAAAAGGTCAGGTTATAGGTTGCGTGCATGACCGTGGCGGCGGCGGTTGACTTCGAGCGGAGGCGAACCACGCAGAAGGCCACTCCGGCGGCGGTGATGAGGAGCACGTGCCTCCAGGACCAGGCGTATTGCGGCCCATGCAGCAGCGCAAAGACAGCCGAGGTGATCAGCACGCCGGCGGCGGGGCCGAGGGACCTGACGAGCCGCGGCAGGTAGAATCCGCGAAAGGCGAGTTCCTCGCAGAGAGGGCCGGCGGTGACAGCGAAAGCGCCAACGACGATGAGCGACAGCCGGTCCCGCAACAACTCCATCATCGGCATTTCGATTTCCGGGGTCTTGAGCAGGCCGCCGGCGATCCCGACGGCCATCGCCAGCAAAGGCCCGTAGGCCGCATAGAGGAGCAGAGGGCGTTTCGGCCGGACCCAGCCCATTGACGGCCAGAAAGGCCGGCCGTATTTGAAGCGCAGCAGAGCGAACAGAGCCAGGAACCAGAAGGCGTAGCCGGCGAACTGCGCGGCGAGAACGCCTAGCGCGGGGATCTCCTGTTCGGCCGGAACGAAATCGACGAACAGCCGCACGAGCAGCGCCGCGACGATCATCACGGGGAGCGCCAGGCCGGTCAGCACGAGCAGGTCCTGGCCCGTCCAGAAGGGTTCGCCCGGCTTCGGCTGCTCTTGTTGCGGCGGCGGCTCAAACGGAAAGGGGCTAGAGGATTCGCTCATGCCGCTCCTCCGCCCCGCTCCACCAGCAGCGCCGCGAGCAACGGCACCATGATCTCGTGATGGCCGGTGAGGGCGTAGCCCTTGCCTCCGGCTTCGGCATGGGGACGGCCGACGACATTCACGCGGGGCCGGTAGTGCTGCAGGAAGTCGAGATTCGCCGTGGTGAAGCCGCGGAGCGGATAGCCGAGGTTGCGGGTGACTGAGACCGCCTTGAGGAACACCTCGGGGAGGACCACGGCCGAGCCGATGTTCAGATAGACGCCGCCATCATGCAGCGCCCGCACAAGAGAGCAGAAGAGGCGGAAGTCGTGGTGAGTGGCGGCGCCGATGGCGGCGCCGTCCGCCCGCGGATGCGTATGCGGGGTGTCGGTCCCGATGGCGATGTGCACGGTGACGGGAATGGAGCGTTGCCACGCCGCGAGAAGCAGGCTCTGCTCGCGGAAGCGCTCGCCGGCGATCTCGTCGAGCTTGCGGCCCAAAGCTTCGCCGGCGCCGATGCCATCGCGGGCGGCCTCGGAGTAGGCAGCGTTCATCTCGCGGCCGGTCTGCTCAGCCGACCCGAAGCTGCCATCGGGCAGCACCGCCTCGACATCCTCGCTGGTGCAGCCGGCGATGGCGATCTCGAAGTCATGAATGGCGGTGGAGCCGTTCATCACGAGTCCGGTCACGAAGCCGCGGTCCATGAGGTCGATGAGGACCGGAGCGAGGCCGCACTTGACGACGTGGCCGCCCATGCCCCAAAGGACGGCGCGCTTTTTCTCACGGGCCGCGGCGATGGCCGCGGCGAGGGCGCGCAATTCGTCCGCCGCAAGGATCTTCGGAAGCGAGTCGAGCCACTCGCCGATGCCGGCTCCCCGGCGGTGAGGGCGTCCGAAATGCTCGATCGCGACCTTGCCGCCGCGTTCTTTGATATCAACGGTCCGCAGGTTGGAGAAGTTCGCCGGATTGATTTCGTACTTGCTCATTTAACCTTCGGGAACGCCTTTCTGAGAGCCGCCGCCGTGTAGCTCTTCTTGTTCCGGACGACTTCCTCGGGCGTTCCCGAGACCACGACGCGGCCGCCGCTTTCGCCGCCTCCGGGTCCGAGATCGATGATCCAGTCGGCGGATTTGATGACGTCGAGCTGATGTTCGATCACGACCACGGTATTGCCGAGGTCCACCAGCCTTTGTAGCACGTCGAGCAGCTTTCGCACATCCTCGAAGTGGAGCCCGGTGGTTGGCTCGTCGAGGATGTAAAGCGTCCGGCCGGTCTGGCGGCGGCTCAGTTCCTTGGCGAGCTTGATGCGCTGCGCCTCGCCGCCGGAGAGGGTAGTGGCGGATTGGCCGAGGTGAATGTAGCCGAGGCCGACGTCGCGCAGCGTTTGCAGCTTCGCGTTCACCAGCGGGATATTCTCCATCAATTCCGCGGCTTCTTCGACGGTGGCCTCGAGCAGTTCCGCGATGGAGTAGCCCTTGAACTTCACCTGCAGGGTTTCCTGATTGTAACGGCGGCCGAGGCAAACGTCACAGGGGACGAAGACGTCGGGCAGGAAGTTCATCTCGATGCGCTTGACGCCGTCGCCCTGACAGGCTTCGCAGCGGCCGCCCTTGACGTTGAAGCTGAAGCGCCCCGGTTTATAGCCGCGGGCCCGGGACTCCGGCAACTTGGAATAGATGTCGCGGATGGGGGTGAAGGCTCCGGTGTAGGTGGCCGGGTTGGAGCGGGGCGTGCGGCCAATGGGGGCCTGATCGATTTCCACCACCTTGTCGATGTTCTTCGCGCCGAGGATTTTGTCGTGAGCCCCGGCCTCGGCCTGGGAGCGATAGAGTGTCCGCCTGAGGGAGCGGTAGACGATGTCGTTCACCAGCGTCGACTTGCCACTGCCCGAAACGCCGGTAATGACGATGAAGCGGCCGAGGGGGAAGGCGACGTCGAGGTTCTTGAGATTATGCTCGCGGGCGCCTTTGACAAGCAGCCGCTTGCCATTGCCCGGACGCCGCTTCTCGGGGAGCGGGATCCCGCGCTTTCCGCTCAGGTACTGGCCGGTGAGCGAGTTCTCGTTTTCCGCGATCTGGGCGGGCGTGCCACAAGCCACCAACTCCCCGCCGAGGCGGCCGGCTCCGGGGCCGAGATCGATCACGTAGTCGGCGCGTTCGATGGTTTCTTCGTCGTGCTCCACTACGAGCACGGTGTTACCGAGATCGCGCAGGCGGCCGAGGGTGTCGAGCAGCCGGCCGTTATCGCGTGGATGGAGGCCGATGGACGGTTCGTCGAGGACGTAGAGAACGCCGCGTAGGCGGGAGCCAATCTGGGTGGCGAGGCGGATTCGCTGGCTCTCGCCGCCGGAGAGGGTGGCGGCCGAGCGGGCAAGGTCCAGGTAATCCAAACCGACGGCCTTGAGGAACTCCAGGCGATTGAGGATTTCCTCGACGACGCGGCCGGCGATCTTTCGCTCGCGGGGGCTGAGCCGCCAATCCTCGACGAGCGGCAGCGCCCGCGCGATGGGGATGGCCGTAATTTCCCCAATGGTCATGCCCTTCACCTTCACGGCCAGGCTGCTCACTTTGAGGCGGGCGCCCTTGCACTCGCGGCAAGTGGTGGGCGACATGTATTCGACGAGCCACTCGCGGTATGTGCCGCTGGCCTCTTCATAGGTTTCATCGAGGATATCGAGGATGCCGGGATGGCCTTTCGCGCCTTCGAGCAACTGGGTTTGAGCGCGACCGGGCAGTTTGTTGAAGCGAGTCTTAAGGTCGACGCCGATGAGGCGGGCCAGTTCGGCCGCGCGGTGCTTCATGTAGCTGGCGCCGGCCCCTGGACCGAGGCCGCCCTCGAAGAGCGGCTTGGTGGGATCGGCGATGACCTTCACGGGGTCGAAGGTCCAGGCGCTGCCGAGGCCGTGGCAGGAGGGACAGGCGCCGTAGGGGCTATTGAAGGAGAAGGACCGGGGCTCGAGCTGCGGGATGGAGGCGCCGCACTCCGGGCAGGCGAACTTCTGCGAATAAATCGTCTCCTCTCCGTTGACGACGGCGAGCAGGATGAGACCATCGGCGAGTTTGGCCGCGGTCTGAATGGAGGCTTCGAGACGTTTTTCGATGCCCTCTTTGAGCAGCAGGCGGTCGACGACGACTTCGATGGTGTGGTTGCGGCGGCGGTCGAGGGTGATTTCCTCGTCGAGGGAGCGGAGGATGCCGTCGATGCGGGCGCGGACGAAGCCTTGGCGATTGAGCTGTTCAAGTTCCTTGCGGTATTCGCCCTTGCGGCCGCGGACGATGGGGGCGAGGATCATGACGCGCTCGCCGTGGGGGATGGCAAGCACCTTATCGAGGATTTGCCGGGTGGTTTGTGGCGAAACGGGAATATTGCACTGGGGGCAGTGGGGAATGCCGATGGAGGCGAACAGGAGGCGGAGGTAGTCGTAGATTTCGGTAATGGTACCGACGGTGGAACGCGGGCTGCGGTTGGTGGTTTTCTGCTCGATGGAGATCGCTGGGCTGAGGCCGTCGATGGAGTCGACGTCGGGGCGCTCCATCTGGTCGAGGAACTGGCGGGCGTAGGGCGAGAGGGTTTCGACGTAGCGGCGCTGGCCTTCGGCGTAGATAGTGTCGAAGGCGAGGGAGGACTTGCCGGAGCCGGAGAGGCCGGTGATCACGGTGAAGGTGTTGCGCGGGATTTCGACATTGATGGCTCTCAGGTTGTGGGTGCGGGCGCCGTGGACCGTGATCGACTTCAACATGCGTTGGGACTCAAACTTCTATCGTAGCGTGGGGCGGCCGGTTGCCCGTGTGACGCAAGACCCCCCTTATTCGCATGCCGTGTAAAAAACGACGTTTTGGCGATTCGGTAAGTCATTGATTTCTTTGGCGCGGCGACGGCGCTGCTTTACCGATTTGCGAAACGAAGCCGATTCGTGCGTCACACGGGCGGCCCCGCGGGAATCAGCGGCCTGCCGCTGCGAGTTATTGTAGCGGGCGGCGTGGCACGGGCTGCGTGCAGCGGGACGGCTACGGCTGGAAGTTGTTGGTGGGATTGATTTTCCGACGCGTTGCTAGAAACAGAGAGTGATGTGACCGAGGTATCAGCGCCGTTCGATTTCGCCAATCAGTGGATTGATTTGTTACGGCGAGCCAGCGCCCGGCAACCTATATGGGATTCACATACAGCGCTGGGGTTCAGGAAACGCCGTTCGATTTCGCGAACGCGATATCGTGTTCAACCTGTTCTTTGCTCAACCTGCCGGCCACGCGTGGCGCCGCTGCGGCCTTTTAGGATTGCGGAACGAAGCCAATTCTTGCGTAACCCGAGCGTTAAGCTGCTATGTGTCACCGGGTGCATTGCAGCGGGTGGGGTCAAGGGACGAGCCGCCCCAGCCAGAAGCACCGTTGCGGTTGGGTATGGATTTCCGTTGAGGCTATGCGGTTTCAAGAGTAAGAATAGAATACAGGAAGGGACGATGGCGGGGTGAGTGTGTTTTCTCGTGCAAATCCGCTAATGGTATTCACGCTTTTGCCGGTAATGCCGGTCGCGAATCTCGCGCCGGACTCTTGTGAACAGTCGCTGCATAGCTTCGGTCGCTTCCGGCAACATGTATGCTACCCCGGCTGCAACTGGTGCACAAGGATGTAAACAGATGAAAGAGAATCTCCGACTCGTAACATTAACAGTCACTGTGGGCGCCCTGGGAGGAGTGGCTGTCCTGACAGCCGCTTTTCAAGCCGAGAGAACGGAAAGAACTGCTTTCACGGCGAAGATCGAGGCTA
>CAYXVG010000103.1:0-14567 GCA_964468205.1 uncultured Solibacteraceae bacterium
TCAATCGTCCCAACCAGCCATCTCTAGTTCCGGCTGGGGGTGTTTCTGGACGGTCATAGCACCATTCCGCCGGCCGCGATTCCTCCCGGCTCGCCGTTCGGTGGTGGATACTCCGGCCAAGGCGACCAAGTCGTTCACGATAGACTTCATCTCTTCCGCCTGGGCCCCTAACTCTTCCGAGGCGCTCGAAGATTCCTCGGCGCTGGCCGCGTTTGTTTGCGTCACCCGGTTCATTTCGGTCAGGATCTGGTTGACTCGCTGCACACCTTCAGCCTGTTCCTTGGAAGCGCCGGCGATGCGGTTTACGATTTCGGCCACCCGGGTCGCGCTTTCGGTAACGCTTCGGAACGCCTCGTTGGTACGCTCAACGAGTTCTGCGCCGGCATCGATCTTAGTGGTTGTATCCTGAATGAGACCGCCCGTATTTTTGGCGGCCTCGGCGGCGCGGCTTGCAAGAGTGCGCACCTCGTCGGCGACCACCGCGAAGCCAGCTCCGGCCTCTCCCGCCCGTGCCGCCTCCACTGCCGCGTTCAGCGCCAGCAGGTTTGTTTGAAAGGCGATCTCGTCAATGGTCTTGACGATCTTCGAGGTCTCGCGGCTGGATTCCCTGACGTTCCGTATCGCCGCTGTCAGCTCTTCCATCGACGAGTTGGCGCCGGCGACAATCCGGCCGGCTTCCGCCATCAGCTTGTCTGCGTCGGAAGCGCTGACGGCATTCTCCGAGGTACTTGCGGAGATCTGTTCCAGTGAAGCGGCCGTAGACTCGTGGGCCGCCGCCTGCTCTGATGCTCCGGCGGCCAGCGCCTGGCTGGCGGTGGATACCTGTCCCGCAGCCGAGGCCACCTGTTCGGATCCCTCTTCGAGGCTCTGAATGGAGGCTATCAACGGCCGGCTGATCGACCGCGAAAGCATGATTCCGGCAACGAGGATCGCCGCGACTCCAAGGATCCCAACCACGAGCATATTCCACTGCAGCGCATGCACCGCGGCAAAGGCTTCCTTCTCGTCAATCTCGGAGATTACCGCCCAGCGAATGCCGGCAAATTCAACGGGCGAGTAGACGCTCAGAACTGGATTTCCGTTGTAGTCGGTGATTACCCCTTGACCAGATGTGCCCTCCAGCGCTGACTTGCTGGCATCCGTCCGCACAGAACCGGTGGCAGGATTGGCGAACGAGGCACTCACTGAGTGATTCTCAGGATCGAGAAAAGAATCCGAGCGCATCAGGTAATCCGGGCCTACTAGGTAACTCTCGCCGGTTTCGCCCATCCCGCTGCGCTCCTGCATCGCGGCATTGATGTGGTCGAGGGGCAACTGCAACGCCACCACTCCAAGCGCCTCGCCGTTTCGTGAAACGGGAGCGCCTATGAAGGCCGCCGGCTCGCCGCCAGACGGCTCATACGGTTTGAAATCCTCCAGCACTATACTGTCCTTGGCGCGCCGGTAGCAGTTCGCCAGTCCGCTGTCACTGAGGCCGCCGCTCACCAGATTCTGTCCAAAATCGGATTCCCGCTCCACGGTGTAGACGACAGTGCCTCCTGGCGAGATCAAGAACAGGTCATAGTAGCCATAGCGCTCTTTGTAGGTTTCCAGCCACGCTGCGTGCCGCGCTTCCGTAGCCCGCCAATCGCTCCCTTCGGCGCCGCCCTCAGCCTGAAACGCGGCGGTGAACTCAACGAGCGCATCACCCACCGTTGCGGATTCCGCGAGTACGGCGATGTCTCCGAACCGCTCCTGGAAGTAGCTGTCAATCTGATTTCGCTTGATCTGCTGTACAGCAGTCAGTTTTTCGAATGCAGCCGAAGACAAGGCTTGCTCCGCCTTCCACAGCGCCAGAACGCCAATCACGGCGAACGGCGCCACGCCAACCACGAGAAAGGCAGAGATCAGCTTCTGCCCGAGACTCAATTTCCGAAACGACATGGTTTCTCCTTGCAGGTACTAGGGTTCAATATCAGAGCGGCGCGATAGACAAGCGCACGTGGTGGTGAAAGGCCGGATTCATCCTCACGACCTCGCCCCCGATTTACTTATCGGACAGACGGATACACAACTACGGCTTTGTTAACGGTGAACTTGCAAGCCGGCAAGGAGTCGCCGGAATTCTATCCGACCGGCTCCACCTTGGCCGCCTGATCGCGCGTGACCGCGCCGCGGTAGGCCGCCGCAATCACCTCCATAGCCCGCAGACCGTCGTTCTGGTTCACCGCGAACGGCTGCGCAGCCCGGCAGCGGGTGGCAAAATCGCGAATTTCCTCCACGTAAGCGGGACCAAAACGGTCGACGAATTCGGGAACCTTGCGCCCGTGGTTGCGCATCGGGAAGACCTCGTGCGCGATCGTTTCCGCGCGGCCGTAGGCCTCCACCGTGATCTCCCACGTCTTCTGGTCAAAGTGTCCGGAGTGCACAAATCCCTTCTCGCCGAAGATCCACGTCTCGATCCGGTACCCGGGAGCGTGATTGCGGCTCACAATGATCTGGCCCACGAGGTCTTCGTCGAACCACAGGTGGATGAAGCCGTCATCGTAGTCCTCTTCGATGTTTGCCACGCTCTGGCTGTAGATCCGATCGCCGATGTGAATCGCCCGCTCGGGATACCGGCCGCCGAGCAGCCACATGATCTCGTCGGCGTTGTGGACGGCCATGTCGTAAAGCATGCCGGGGCTGTTGAAGCCGGCGGGCGCGGGATTCGAGTCCTCCAGCACCGACACAATCTTGAACGGGCGGCCGATGGCGCCCGCCTCGACAATCTGCTTCGTCTTCCGCAGCGGCGCGTCGTAACGCCGCTGGAAGGCCAGCATGAGCGCGTCGGGCGCGGACTCGTTCAGCTTCCGGACGAACTCCCGGTCCGAGGCGAGCGAGTCCGTCATCGGCTTCTCGAGCAGCACCCGGTAGCCGGCGTCAATCAGTTGGGCCGCATGCTCCTGATGGTAGTCCGTGGGCGTCGAACAGATGGCTGCGTTCGCGATTCCAGCCGCGACTAGCTGCTCGATGCTGGCGAACCACGCCACGCCCCCTCCCATTTCGGCCGCTATCCTCCGGGCCTTGTCGACATCGACATCTACCAATGCCGTCAGCTTACAGCCCTCCGTCTGGCTGGCCACCTCCTTTGCGTGCAGGGCGTGGAATTCCCCGATCCGCCCCAAACCGATCACAGCAAGATTCACCTGGTTGCTCATCGGATGACATCGTACCCCGTTTTGCTCCCGCCCGGCCGGCCCTTGACGAGCACGATCCAGCGGGCGCCTGTAGAGTATTACAAATATGGCGCTCAACGGCATAGACCTCGTGTCCTTTCTGGGATTCATGGCGATAGTGGTCGGGGTCTCCCTCTACGCCTCCCGGCGTGAAGTTTCCACCGACGATTACTTCCTGGCCGGCCGCAGCCTGCCCTGGTGGCTCATCGGGATCTCGCTGATCGCGTCGAACATATCGTCTGAGCACTTCATCGGGATGGCCGGCGAGGGGTTTCAGACCGGGATCGCCATCGCCTGTTTCGAGTGGGTGGCGGCCATTGCGCTCGTGTTTGTCGCGCTGGTGTTGCTGCCCCGTTTCCTAAGCGCCGGCATCTACACTCTCCCGGAGTACCTCGAATACCGCTACGGCCCCGCGCCCCGCGCCATC
The DNA here is from genome assembly GCA_964468205.1 of uncultured Solibacteraceae bacterium. Lineage (GTDB taxonomy): Bacteria > Acidobacteriota > Terriglobia > Bryobacterales > Bryobacteraceae > CAWELS01. The sequence goes on from CAYXVG010000103.1 coordinate 3,625, forward strand.
ATGGCGTTCTATTTGATGGTGATCTACATCATCGTCGGCATGGCCGGCATCCTCTACTCCGGCAGCCTCGCGCTCAATAGCATATTCGGCCTCAATCTCACCACCGGAGTCTGGACCATCGGCTTGCTCGCCGGCGGATACACAATCTACGGCGGGCTGAGGGCCGTGGTCTGGTCAGACATGCTGCAGGGTCTCGCCTTGTTAGGTGGAGGCGCGCTGCTGCTCGTGTTGAGCCTGCACGCCGCCGGTGGCGTTGACGTCTTCCTCGCCACAAACAAAGACCGCCTCCACCTGATGCTGCCGGCTGATCATCCCACGATGCCGTGGACCATCTACCTGCTGGGCATCTGGGTTCCGAACATCGCCTACTGGGGCCTGAACCAGTTCATCTCGCAGCGGGCGCTCGCGGCGAGAAGTCTCAGCGAGGGCCAAAAGGGTGTCATCTTCGCGGCCTTTTTGAAGCTGCTCATCCCGTTCCTGGTGGTGCTGCCAGGGATCGCGGCCTACCAGATCTATGCCGCGGACGTTCCGACCGGCGACCAAGCCTATCCGGTGCTGATGACACGCCTGCTGCCCGCCGGATTCCGCGGCGTGATGTTCGCCGCGCTCTTCGGCGCCGTGATGAGTTCACTCGACTCCATGCTGAACTCGGCTTCCACCATCTTCACCATCGACATCTACAGCCGCCACGTCGCCCGCCGGAAACTCGCTCCCGCTCAGGCCATCCTCATCGGCCGCACCGCCACGGCCGCCTTCGTTGTCATCGGATGCATGCTCGCCCCGCAGCTTGCGTCAATGGGCGGAATCTATGAATACATGCAACGGGTCTGGAACTTCATCTGGCCGGGCATCCTCGCGGTGTTCCTGGTGGGAATGGCCCTGCCGAAAGCGCCTCCTCTCGCCGCGACCCTGGCACTCTTGTTCTCCCCGGCAGCCTACGCTGGGCTAATGGTTTTGATGGATCGGATATGGGACTCGCAGGCCTACCTGAACGCCGCCGGCGGGGCATTTGTACTCTCGTGCCTCATTCTTGCGGCGGGCGCCCGCTGGTTCCCGCTCGAGCAGCCGCGTACCCTGCCTGAGGCAGGCGTGGTCGACTTGCGCCCATCGCCGGCAGCGAAAATCGCCGGCGCCGCCGTGGTTGGACTCACAATCGCGCTATATATAGTCTTTTGGTAGCCGTGCCACGGAACGGGATGGCACCCTTGACTGGCCGCACACGACAATGAAAAAGAAACGGGTACTCGTGACCGGCGGAGCCGGGTTTCTCGGCAGCCATCTCTGCGACCGCCTCCTCGAACGCGGCGCGGAAACGCTCTGCCTCGACAACTTCTTCACCGGCTCAAAACAAAACATAGTCCACCTGCTGGGTAATCCAAACTTCGAGATGATCCGGCACGATCTGGTACAGCCGATCTTTCTCGAGGTTGACTGGATATTCAACTTCGCCTGCCCCGCCTCGCCCGTCCATTACCAGTTCAATCCGGTAAAGACGGTCAAGACCAACGTCATGGGGACTATCAACATGCTCGGCCTCGCAAAGCGGGTCCAGGCCCGTATCTTGCAGGCGTCCACATCCGAGGTCTACGGCGACCCCCTCGAACATCCACAGACCGAGGCCTATTGGGGACGCGTCAATCCCATCGGCGTCCGGAGTTGCTACGACGAGGGCAAGCGGGTAGCCGAAACCCTCATGATGGACTATCACCGGCAAAACGGAGTGGACATTAAGATCGTCCGGATTTTCAATACGTACGGCCCCCGGATGGCGCTCAACGACGGACGCGTGGTCAGCAACTTCATCGTGCAGGCGTTGCGCGGGGAGCCGATCACGATCTACGGCGATGGATCACAAACGCGCTCCTTCTGCTACGTGTCGGACCTGATCGACGGCGTGATCCGCATGATGGAAGCCGACGAGTTCATCGGCCCCGTCAACCTGGGCAACCCCGACGAGTTCTCCATTCGTGAGCTTGCCGAACACGTGATCGCCATGACGGGATCCCGGTCAGAGATCGTTTCCCGTCCCCTGCCGCAGGATGACCCGACGCAACGTCAACCGGACATATCACTCGCGAAAAGCCGGCTGGACTGGGCGCCAAGCGTCAACCTCGCCGAAGGACTGCGGAAGACCGTTGACTACTTCGCGGAGACGCTCCACGGGCAATGATCACACTTCACAACGGCGCCACCCGATTGATGCATCCGCGGAAGAGGAATGGCGCAATCGAAGGCCGACCCCGCCCGAAACCGGCGCCACCTTTGGAAACCCAGACCATGGCCCGGCCGGATCACTTCTTATACACGTTATTCAGCCCCACGCGCTTTTGATAAGAATAGCCGAGGGAGCACAGAAAATCCGTCACCTCGGCGGTGTATGAGCCAAGAGCTTGAAGCGTGTGCTCCAACATCTCCACGATCAACAACGGGCTCTGCCGGTACAGGGTTTCACGTGCCCCTCTCAGCACCATCATTTCCGCTCCCTCGACGTCGATCTTGATCACATCCACGCGCGGGGACCCGGCCTCTTGAAGAATGTCATCCAGCGGGCGGGCGGGCACTCGATACACATTCCCGAGGCTCCCCGCTAGGAGGGCGTTCGCACAGGATATCGAACTTGCGCCGGTGTTCGACCGCGCGGCGGCAAACAAATCCAGCTCGGTTTCGGCATCAGAGCATGCTATGGGCTTCACCTCCACGCAGCCCGCCTCGCTGCCGCGGATGTTGTCGCGCAGCACCGGTAGCGTCGCCGGGTTTGGCTCCACCGCGATTACGCGCCCTTGAGAACCCACCACCCGGGCCGCCTTGAGCGAAAAGTATCCGATATGAGCCCCGACGTCGACAAACGTGCCTCCCGCCGTAAGGCATGGCTGGATCGCCGCCCAGGTGTCCGGCTCCCACCGTCCCGTGTTCAGGATCTCATTCGACACATAGTCTTCCGGATGGAGCAACATCCGCATTTGCGGCTCAACCTCGACGGCAATCCTTACGAAGGGCCGGAAGAGTGGCCGGAAGCGCTCCGGAAACCAGTAGCCATGCCGGAACGGCCAGTGTGACTTCCAGCCCTTTTCGATGGCGCAGTACGTTCTGGTCCGAATCTCTGAAAAGATGGCGACAGCGTCCTTGGAGCCTCGCAGGAAAGCCAACGACGCTTCCTGCGCGCCATGGGCGATCCTTTTCGTGGCCGGATGAGAGGAAGGGTGGAGCCGAGGTCCGGCATGTCCGAGGTTCGGTTGCATAGCTGCTCGTATTGACGTTCTCAGCCTGTCTTGCCCCAAGGCTCCGCAGCCACGCGGCGATTCCCCGAGTGAATTTTAGAGGGACCACGGCCGCACCAAGCTCTGGTACGGCGGTTCCGATCCCTCAACGGACTGAAACGCGTCAACGGACTAGTGTGTTGGAATTCGCGATGCTCTCACGGAAGCGTACTGTCTGTCTGCCGACCCGGCGGCGGCGCCGGCAGCGTTACAATTGATCCAGAAGCGCCGTACGCGCCCGGGTGGCGAAATTGGCAGACGCAAGGGACTTAAAAGTCCAATGAGGTCAGCCCTGTTTCATGCTACGTTGTTTATGAGTCTGTGGTCATGCGGGCGTGGCGAAATCGGCAGACGCAACGGACTTGAGGCAACTTGAGTGCCCGCCGGGAAACCGGCGACGGTAGAACTGCTCAAAGTCGGGGAAACCTGTCAAATGGCAATCCCGAGCCAAGCCCGGCCGGATGCATTATCCGCCAGCCGGGAAGGTGTAGAGACTAGACGGGCAGCACCCTTAAGTTCCGGACTCTGTCCGGGACAGGGTGAAGGGATAGTCCAGACCCCAAACCCCGCCAGATGGCGGCGGGCGGCGAAAGCCGTAGCCGGGCAAGAAAATCCGTTGGGCCGCAAGGCCCGTGAGGGTTCAAGTCCCTCCGCCCGCACCAGCTTTCAGGCCGCGCCGTTGAGGGGCTCTCTTTGAAAAGTGACACCCGGCTTATCCTTCGCCGCGCCACGGATCGCCTGGCAGCCGCTCGACTAATTGTGATCCTACGAGCTTCGCTGCCTCATCGACGTACCATTCGAAGTCCGCCGAGAGCAGAGGGCCGATGTCAGCTCGGAACTGTGGATCGCGCAGTTTGCCAGCCATGTTCTCTTCGAACTGCGCCCGTGTCACACGCTGACCACCATGCTCCATATAGGCTTCGAATGCTTCAACAATACGCGCCGGAACGCCCTTGCTCTCCTTCAGGGCTACCGCCAGATCAAAGAGATCGCGCCCCTGCTTGCGCTGATAGAGCGCCCGCAGCTTCGTGCCCAGCAGTTCATCGAGCGCGTAAGTCGGGATGTCGCACGAGCCCTTGAACCAGCGCGAGTCAACACTGAACGGAAGAGCCTTAATCCCGAAGACCGAGAAATGCTCCCGTGAATTGATCTCGACCTTGAGCCGCAGTATCACGGGCGGCATGTCTTCGGATTCGAAGCGATAGACGAATGTCACCCGGCCTTCCGATTGTTTCCATCGCGGCGTGCCAAGCCAGGGATCGAGCACTCCGCGCAGCGCCTCCATCATCGGCCCCGCCGGTTCGGCCCTTACCTGAACAAGGTCGATATCTTCCGAATAGCGCGCGGCGGGCATGTGAAGCTTGTAGAGCGCCGTGCCACCACGAAAGGCCAGCGCCTCCTTCAAAAGCGGGCGCGAGAAAATCTCAACGAGCGCACGCGAAATCACAAGGTCCTGTTCGACCTGCGCGTCCTGGACCCAGGGCGCTTGCTCCCGCCACGCCGTGATGTAATCGTGTGGGATCACGGCAGCAGCTCCACGTCGATTTCGGCATTGGGGTAGAGCTTCCACACACGGTCACGCTCCACATCCTCATGCGGCGCGCCGGGCGAGAGCGCTACGGATTGCCGCGCCGTCTTGCGCACATAGGCTTTCAGCGCGGTGGTTTTCTCAGCCGCGCCGACCAGCGCCAGCAGGTAGCCCAGGCGCTGCGCCCACGGGACGGGCGCGGCAGCGGCAGCAGCCGCCAGCTTCCTGCCGTCGATCTTTTCAGCGAGTTCAGCAAGGACCGTGGCCACCTGATCGAGACCGCCGGCTTGATGCGCATAGCCCACAAGGTCGAGCGCCGTCGCTTCCGGGGTTGAGACGGCAATCGCTCCGCGCGGCGTGTTGAAGCGCTGGACGGGCATCTGGCCCAGGCGCTTTCTGACCATGAAGACAACTTCCACCGTGCCACAGCGGATCGGCCGGCGAGCCTTCTCGACAAACACCTGGAATTGCTGCGGCCGGTAATGGGCCGCGCCATGATACTGCGCCGCCGAGAGAAGCCCCGCATAGTAGGAAAGACCAAGGCGCTCCATCAGCGCCGGGATGAACTGATCGGCCGGAAGGCAGCCCAGCTTGCGGTACTCGGGCGGTACGATGACGTAAAAGCCCCGCGCCGGTGAGGCGATTGCCCCGCGTTTGGCAAACCGGCTTACGGCGAGCCTGACTGCCGTAGCGGAAACACCGAGCGCCTCCTGCGCATCAGCCGAGCTAAAATGGTAGCGACCGCTTGCCGCAAGACTGGAGACGTACTCGCGCAGGCTTCGGTGTGGCGCAGAATCTTGTTTCATATGCGTAAAGTATCACAAAGTGAAACGTTACACAAACAGTTTGTGATCCATCTTCCAGAATCTGTTTCTGTATGCCCAAAGTATTGGTTTTCGATACTTTGCGCACACGATCCGAGGTTCTCAGGTGTTTTCAAAGGCGCTCATCGTTGCACATTTTGTTGCACAGTTTCACATCTTCTGAATATAAATACTTTACTTTCATATAGTTAATTGATAGATGCGAGGACTTAAAATCCCTTGTCCGCAAGGACGTGCGGGTTCGAGCCCCGCCCCGGGCACCACGAGTTCCCGGGCGCCTCCTTCCCCCTCGACCACATAGGGCCAATCCTTGTAAGCTAATCCTGAGATGAACAAAACACGGCGCGGCGGAATTGTCGGCTGCGGCTTCTTCGGGCAAATTCAGCTCGAGGCTTGGCGGCGCATGGACGAGGCGGAGATCGTCGCCGCCTGCGACTTCGACATCGAGCGAGCCAGGCGGTCCGCCCGGGCGGCCTATACGAGCGCTGCCGAGATGATCGAGGAAGAGCGGCTGGACTTCCTCGACATCGCGACGCGGCCGGACTCGCATCTGCCGCTTGTCCGGCTTGCGGCCGAGCACGGGCTTCCGGTGATTTGCCAGAAGCCGATGGCGCCGGACTGGGATGAGGCCGTGGCGATGGTGGGGGCCGCCGAAACCGCGGGCGTGCGGCTGATGATCCATGAAAACTGGCGCTGGCAGCCTTGGTTTCGCGAGGCCAGCCGGATGATCACCGCGGGTGCGATCGGCGAGCCAGTCGCCTACTCCTTCCAGATTCGCCAGAATGACGGCCCCGGTGAGCATCCTTTTCCCTCCCAACCTTACTTCAAGGAAATGCCGCGGCTCCTGATTTACGAGGCCATGGTCCACCAGTTTGATACGGCCCGGTTTTTCTTCGGCGACATCGAGTCCGTCGTGGCCAAGGCGCGCAAAATCAATCCGCTAATCGCCGGCGAGGACCAGGCCACCGCGATCCTGACGCACACTTCCGGTCTCCAGGGACTCGCCGACGGAAACCGGCACTCGGCGCCCGTCCCGCCAGGACCGGCCATGGGACCGACGCGTATCGACGGCCGCGAGGCCACGCTGATTATTCCCGCCACCGGCGACATCTATCGTGGAGAAGAACTGGTCTGGCCGGCTCCGCCCGAAATCGGCTACAAGGGCGACTGCGTCCGCGCCACGCAGGCGCACTTCATCGAGCGGCTGCACTCCGGTGAGCCTTTTGAGAGCGAGGGACGCGAGTACTTGAAGACCTTCGCCGCGGTCGAAGCCGCGTACGAAAGCCTGGCTGCCGGACGGCTCACAAAGGTGCGCGAGTGTCCGTAGAAGACTATCCAGCGGATGCGGCCTCCGCCGCTCCTCTCGTGAGCATCGTCACGCCGTGCCTCAATATGGTGCGGTTCGTCGAGAAGACAGTCCGGAGCGTCCTCGAGCAGGACTACCCCAGCATCGAGTACATCGTAGTCGACGGCGGCTCGACCGACGGCTCACTCGAAATCTTCCGGTCCTATGAGGGACGCCTGCGGCTTGTTTCCGAACCCGACAGCGGCCCCCCGAACGCTATCAACAAGGGCATGCGGGCGATATCTGGCGAAATTGTCACCTTCCTGAACGCGGACGACTATCTGCTCCCCGGGGCGGTATCAGCGGCTGTGCGCGGATTTGCAGAAATCCCGGCGGCCGCGGCGGTCTACGGCGGCGGAATCTGGGTGGATGAAGACGGCGCCGAGATCGCCCCCTATCCGGTGAAAGATTTCAACCCGGACCGTTTTCGCGAGGAGTGCTTCGTCTGCCAGCCAGCCTCCTTTCTCCGGCGCGAGGCAGTAATCGAAATCGGATATCTGGATGAAACATTACCGCACACCTTCGACTACGATCTCTGGATTCGTCTGGCGCGAAAGCACACCATGGCGCGCATTCCGGAGACCCTCGCCGCCTCCCGCATGCACACAGACAGCATCTCGCTCGGATTGCGCCGCAAGGTGTTCGAAGAGACCATCGCCCTCCTGAAGCAGCACTACGGTTACGTCCCGTTTCGCTGGATTCATAGCTACGTTTCGTTCCTGGCCGACCGCCGCGACCAGTTCTTCGAACCCTTGGAACCGGGCTTCGGCAAGTATCTGCGCAGCTTGCCGTTGGGACTGCGCCACAACGCGAGGCATCCCCTCCGCTATGTCAACGAATGGCGCAAGATAATGACTTTAGCCGGCCTGAAACGGCGCCTGTCAGCAGCGTTCGGGCGGTAGCGGCGCTGTCCGGCCGGCGCTACTGCTGAAACATCGATATCGCCGCGATACCGGCAGCGCCCGCCCGGATACAGTCCGGCGCGTTGCCCGCCGTAACCCCGCCGAGCGCATAAACCGGAATGCCGGCGGCGCGACAGACGGTGGCGAGTTCCTCGAGTCCGGCCGGCGGTCCTGTCGCGGGCTTTGACAAGGGCGGGAACACCGGTCCGAAAACAACGAAACTGGCGCCCTCGGCTTCGGCCCGCCGGGCCTCTTCCGGCGTATGGCATGAGACCCCGATCCGGAATCCCTCCGGCACAATAGGATGCAGTTCCCGCGGCGGAATCGAGTCGCCCGGAAGGTGCACGCCGTGGGCGCCGCACGCGAGCGCGACATCGGCCCGCGAGTTCACGAGAATTCTGGCGCCGCCGGGATTCGGCATCGCCAGCACTTGCTCCACCAGACTCACCAGTTCACGCGCCGGGAGATCCTTCTCGCGGACCTGAATCATGCCGACGCCCTCCGCCAGCCGCCGCCGGACAAATTCGAGCAGACGCTCTGTCCCGCCCGCGTGGTTCCGGTCCGTGATGTAGTAGCGCTTCATTGCGGCGCCCGCTCGTAATAACGTTCGCCGGCGCAATAACGGCAGAGCGTCCTCCCGTCGCGCGAGATTTCGCGGGCGAAGCTGATGCCCTCCCCACAGGCGTCACAGACCACGCGGGGACCCCGGAAACCGGGCAGGTCTTCTGGGCCGATCCGCACCGAGACGTGTTGAACGCCGAAGAGCTCATCGTCCGGAAGCTCGTAGTATGCCTTCATCTGCTGTTCGTTCTTGTCGCAGTCCGGATAGAGCTCGCGGGCGCGCTGCTTGGACGAGTCCAGGGCGACGATGCGCACGGCGCGGTTGGTTTCGAGATCGCAGAAGGTGGCCGCCATCTTGCCGAAATCGCGAAACTTAATCGCCCGCTTTCCCAGCCGGCAGCCGGTGACGACGGAGATGGCGTCCGTGGCGCAACGATCGATCTCGACGAAGGTAACCAGGCGCTTCCGGTCCTTGCCGGCTGGATCTTCGATCCCCAGTAGCCGCAGGCCGTGCATCGCCAGGCGCACGCCGAGAATCTGGCCCGCGCAGAGGTGTCCATGGGCCTCTTCGGCGGATAGGATGTATTCGTCGAGTGTCTTCATTCCCAGCCCCAGTGAAGACGGCCAAAACCGCCTCCTAAGAATCAGAATACACCCGCGCTGCCTTTCGGGAATTCGATCAACCAGTTTTGGTTATCGCGATTCCGTTCGAAGTCGGCGTGGGTGACTACCACTTCTAGGGCATCGCCAAAATCCAGCCGGACCAGCTTCGGGCCTTCGTGCACGCCGATCAGCTTCGCCGCCACCGAATCCGGAGCGGCGCCGGCCGAGGCCGGCACGGCGCGCAACCGGGCGGGATTCCAGTAGACCTCAACGCGGCCACCGGGGCTGACACCGGGACAGGGCAAGCCGGGAATCACGTGACGGCCCACGCGAAAGTGGATCCGTTCCTCCACCTTCACCACCTCCGCCTCGACAATGCGGAACTGGCCCAGGAGCCGCACCACCGCGAGACTTGCCGGCGCCTCGAGAACGGCGGCCGGGGTTCCTCGCTGGATGATGCGCCCGTCCTCGATGACAAACATCTCTTCCGCCAACTCGAAGCACTCCTCGAGATCGTGCGTCACCAGCAACACCGGGGTGCCAAACTCGCGGCGCACTTGGCGGAGTACCTCATACAGCTCTTTCCGAAGTGAAGTGTCGAGCCCCTGGGCGGGTTCATCGAGCAGCAGCAGCCGTGGCCGTCCGATCAGCGCCCGCGCGATGGAGCAGCGCTGGCGCTGCCCTCCCGAAACCTCATGCGGCTTCCGGCCCGCCATGTCGCTGAGCCGGAACTGCTCGAGCATCCGGCTCACCCGCTCGTCTCCCGTGCCTCGATCGTCGCGGCGAAGGGCGAATTCGAGGTTCTGCCGCAATGTCATGTGCGGAAAGAGAGCATAGTTTTGAAAGACGTAGCCACATTCGCGGCGCTGGGGCGGAACCCAGACGCGGCCTTCGTGGTCAAAGAGAACTCGCTCCTCGAGTACGATGCGTCCCGCATCCGGCTTCACGAACCCGGCGATCCCTTCCAGTGTCAAGGTCTTGCCGGCGCCGCTCGGCCCGAAAAGCGCCGTGATACCGGCGCGCGCCTCGAATGCGAGATCGAGCGTGAAAGCGCCGGAGTCCGGGCGGGCCAGGAAGGTCTTCAGAATCCGGGCGTGGATCATCCGGCGGCCTGTCTGGGGCCAAGACGGTTGGCCAGCCACAGGATGGAAAGCGCCGTGGCGGAGATGATCAAGACCAAGGTGCGGGCGAGTTCTCCGTTCCCCGCCTCCACGGCGTCATAGATGGCCACGGCAACGGTCTGGGTGCGCCCGGGAATATTGCCGGCAATCATGATGGTTATGCCGAAGTCCCCGAGCGCCCGCGCAAACGCGAGGGCTGCGGCCGCCAGGATGGAGCGCCGCGCCAGCGGCAGCGTGATCCGCCAGAATACCCTCCACTCGGATGCACCAAGATTGCGCGCCGCCTTTTCGTAGGTCTTGTCGACGCTTTCGAGGCCCGCCCGGGCGGACTTAATCAAAAGCGGCGTCGCGTGGAACAGCGCGGCCACCACCGCGGCTTTCCAGGTGAAAACAAGCGGCTCGCCAAAAACCTTCTCATAAAACGCTCCAAAGGGGCTGTTTCGGCCCAGGACCACCAGAAGATAGTAGCCAAGGACGGTGGGAGGCAGAACGAGAGGAAGGGTGACAGCGGCGTCAAGCGCTTCTTTCCCGGGGAAGGACTTGTTCGCCAGTACGTAGGCCAGGAAGACGCCCGCGGTAACGGCGATCATGGTGGACAGCGTCGCCACCCGCAGGCTCAACCACAACGGAAACCAGTCGATCTCCATGGGAAGCCATCATTATAGCGATAGCGGCCTTGCCGCAGACTTCCACAAAATAGAAACGGGGCGCTCGGTTTCTCGCGCCCCGCCAGCTTCCGGACGAAGACCCTTAGTTCATGTCGAGGAGTTCGATAATCCGGAATGAGCCACCCTCCTCCGCC
>CAYXVG010000104.1:0-14505 GCA_964468205.1 uncultured Solibacteraceae bacterium
TACATTGGAACTGCCGGAAGACATCGCGCAGGGACTGGAATCCAAGTGGAAGGACCTGCCTCGAGCAGCCCTCGAAAGTCTGGCGATCGAAGCATATAGATCCCAAGCTCTCACCGCCGCTCAATTGCGGAGGCTTCTTGGTTTCGAAACGCGCATGCAGGCGGACGCCTTCTTGAAGCAACACGAAGTCTACGACTTCACGGCGGCAGACTTCGAGCAGGATCGCGAGACGTTGCGTCAGCTCCGGGCGGGAGAGGCTCAGCACTGAACCCGCTCTCGACAGTTGTCGTCGCAGACACCTCGCCGATCAACTACCTCATTCTGATCGGGCAGATCGACCTCCTCCAGCAGCTATACTCACGAATTCTGATTCCACCTGCCGTGCTGGCAGAGCTCAAACACCCCTTGGCGCCGGAACTGGTCCAGAACTGGGGCGGCAACGCGCCCGAGTGGGTGGAAGTTCTTACGCCCAAGAGAGGCCTTATCCAGGCGCAACTCGACCTCGGAGAGAGCGAGGCAATCGCGCTCGCAACGGAAGTGCATGCCGATGTGCTGCTTATCGATGAGCAGGCGGGGCGCCAAGAGGCAGTTCGCAGAGGGCTGAAGGTTGCAGGCACGCTTTCCGTTCTCGATGAAGCTGAACAAGCCGGGCTCGCCGATTTCGATGAGGCTGTGGCCGAGCTTCAGAAGACCAGCTTCCGCGTGTCGCAGGCGGTGCTCTCGGAGATCAGGAAAAAACGGTCTAGCTGAGTCCCTTGACGGGGTGGGGAGCACGGAGCGCACAGCTGTATCACTGTCTCTGACACGGATGTCAACAAGTCTGAACTCCGATTCCCTCCTCACGGAGCTGGCAATAGGATCGTGCCACGAATCTTGTCACGTTTTGACATGAATCGTGGCACGAATTGTCAACAACTTAGTCAACCTACAAAGGACGCGGCGTTCCATGTCTTCAACCGCGGCCGCGAGGTGGATGGCGAGCGTCAGAGCGTTATCGGCCACGCCATGCGTACCGCGCGCTACCGCTACGTATCCTGGCAGGTGGGCTGGGATGCTGACGGCGAACTGGTGGCCGAAGAGTTGTACGACTACGAAGCCGACCCCGACGAAACGCAAAACCACGCCGCGACCCCGGAGTACGCGGCCGTGAAGGCCGAACTGGCCGCCAAGCTACGGCGGAAGCTCCTCGATTATTGACGCGGCGGAGCGGCGGGCGACACCCGGGACGGTATAATCGGCGGTGAAACTCGAATCATGAATATACTTGCCGGCAAAACAGCTATCGTGACCGGGGGCGGGTCTGGTATCGGCCAGGCCTGTGCGCAGCTCTTCGCCGAGGAGGGTGCGCGCGTCGTGCTGGTGGATTGGAACAACGAGGCGGGCGAGATCGCCGTGCGCGACATTGTGAACGCGGGCGGCGAAGCCGTGTTCTGCCATGCCGACGTTTCCCAAGCCGTTGACTCGCAACGCATGGTGGAAACCGCTATCGAGCGGTATGGCGGCCTCGATGTGCTGCTCAACAACGCCGCCGTCCAGGTGCTTGGGAAGCTGGCGGACACCACGGAAGATGAGTGGGACCGCATGCAGAGCGTCAATCTCAAGGGAGTCTTCCTCGCCTGCAAATACGCCATCCCGGTAATGCAGCGCGGCGGAGGCGGTTCCATCATCAACATGGCTTCGATTCTCGGTTTCGTGGCCGATCCGGACTTGGCCGCCTACGGAGCAATGAAGGGCGGCGTGGTGACGATGACGAAGGCGGCGGCGCTCGGCTACGGACCCGACGGGATTCGTGTGAACTGCATCTGCCCGGGCGACGTGGACACGCCGATGGTGCAGGACTACTTCGACAAGGAGCCAGATCCCGTGGAGGCGAGGCGGCGCGTAAGCGCGGAGTACGCCCTGCGGCGGATCGCCACCCCGCGTGAGATCGCGCAGACAGCGTTGTTTCTGGCTTCGGACGCCTCCTCGTTCACCACCGGGGCGATGTTGGTGGTGGACGGCGGGGTGACTTCGAAGTGCTACTGAGGAAGGGACACATCATGAATGACCGCTGGAAGACCTCGCAAGAACTCCTGCAACGCGCCAGGCAGTCGCTGGCCGGTGGCGTCAGCAGCCCTTTCCGGGCGCTGGCGCCGGTGCCGCTCTACTTTCGGGGCGGGGCCGGTTCGCGGCTGACGGACGAAGACGGGAATGAATACATCGATTATGCGCTGGCCTGGGGGCCGGCGATCTTGGGGCACTGCCATCCGAAGATGGTGGCGGCGCTCGAAGAGGCCGCGCGCCGGCCGGTAATCTACGGGGCGCAGCACCGGCTGGAAATCGAGGTCGCCGAGCGCATTCAGGCAGCCGTTCCCTGCGCCGAGCGCGTCGCGTTCACGTCGAGCGGGAGCGAGGCCGTGCAGTGCGCCTTGCGGCTGGCGCGGGCGCGCACGGGGCGCACCTTGGTCCTGAAGTTTGAAGGGCATTACCATGGCTGGATCGATTCGGTGCTGATCAGCCACCATCCGAAGGCCGCGGAAGTCGGGGCGTACGAAAGTCCGTCCCCGGCGCCGGAGTCGCGCGGGCAGGTGCCGAATGCGGTGGAAAATGTGATCGTGCTGCCGTGGAATGACGCCGATCTCGTCGAACGGACCTTCGCTCGGCGCGGTTCGGAGATAGCGGCGGTGATCATGGAGCCTGTCCTCGCCAACAGCGGCGGAATCCTGCCCCGGCCCGGCTTCCTCGAGAAAGTGCGTGACGTAACCGTTAAGCACGGTTCGCTGCTGGTGTTTGACGAGATCATAACCGGCTTCCGGATCGGCTTGAGCGGCGGGCAAGGCCATTACGGCGTCACTCCGGACCTCGCCACCTTCGGTAAGGCTGTCGCCGGCGGGCCGCCGCTGAGCGTAATTGCCGGCCGGCGCGACATTATGGAACTGCCGCACGGCGGCGGTGTCTCCTTCGGCGGCACGTTCAACGGGAATCCCCTATCCCTCGCCGGGGCGCGGGTCAACCTCGAGGTGCTGTCCGAGGACGCCGGCCGTCCGCTCGAGGAAGCGAACCGGATGGGAGCCGCGTTGATGGAGGGTATCCGCGCGGCGGCCGCGCGGCACGGCTTCTCCCTGCTGGTCAGCGGCTTCGGAGCGGCTTTCTCCGTGCACTTCACCAGTCGGAGCGAGCTTCGCCACTATCGTGACGTATTGGACGACGACCGGGAGAGGCTGCGCCAGTTCCTGCTCGAAATGCTGCGCGAAGGGATTAACATGGTGCCCGACGGACGGTTCTACACTTCGGTGGTACACACCGTCGAAGATGTGCAGCAGACACTGGAAGCCGCTGATCGCGCCTTCGGCCGGCTGCCCGCGGCGTAATCGCTGGAGACTTCCCCGAGTCCGCGGGGGACGCACGACGCCGGCCAGTGCTATCGCGCTACCGGTCGTAGGTTTCGTTCAACTCGCGGAGGTGGGCGGCCAGCCCGGGGGTAAGAACGCCAGGCTGGTTGCGCCACCGCCAGTTCCCGCCGGCCCGCCCGGGACTGTTCATCCGCGCTTCCGAGCCCAGGCCCAGTAGGTCCTGCAGGGGGAAGATAACGGTATCCGCCACCGAACCGATCAGTGTGCGAATGAAGACATCGTGGATCGCATCGCTCTCGAAATGAAGGTAGCGGCGGGCGAAGGCCCGTTCGGTTTCCAACTCCTCGGCCGAGCGGGTGGAGTGGGCGGCGTCCTTGCTGCTCCACCAGCCGGCGGTTGTGTCGTTGTCGTGAGTGCCGGAGTAGGCGGCGCGGTGGCGCGGGTAGTTGTGGGGACGGAACGACGGACCCTGCGGATCGCTGCCGAACGCGAATTGAAGAATCGACATGCCGGGATAACCGAGGCGCTCGCGCAGGCGCTCCACCTCCGGGGTGATGACGCCGAGGTTTTCGGCCACGACGGGAAGATTGCCAAGCACGGATTCCACCGACTCGAAGAATGCCGCGCCGGGACCCTTCACCCACCTCCCGTTTACAGCCGTCTCTTCACCGGCCGGGACTTCCCAATAGGCCTCGAAGCCCCGAAAGTGATCGAGCCGGACCATGTCAAACAGATTGAGTGTGTGCCGAAAACGCTCGATCCACCACTTGTAGCCGCTCTCCGCGAGCGCGTCCCAGCGATAGATCGGATTACCCCAAAGCTGCCCGGTGGAGGAAAAATAGTCCGGCGGCACGCCCGCGAGGGCGGTAGGTCGGCCGGCGCTGTCGAGACGGAAGAGTTCGGGAGCGGCCCAAACGTCCGCGCTGTCGTGAGCCACGTAGATGGGCATATCGCCCATGAGCGCGATGCCCCGGTCCACGCAGTGGCGCTTCAGGGCAAACCACTGGCGGAAGAAAAGATACTGCCAGAACTCACGCACGGCGACCCGGCCGGGATCGGGATTGTCGCGCACGTCCCACTCCGTCCATGAAAGGCCGTCATTTGCTGATTTGAGCGCCATGTAACGGCAGTAGGGTTCGAGCCACGAAGAGTTGGCGGCGCGGAAACTGACGAAGTCCGGCGGCGGGGGGTGGCAACGGAAACGCTCAAACGCTCTGTGCAGGAGCTGCTCTTTGTATGGGGTCGCCGATTCGAACCGGACCGTCCCGGCGGGGAACTCAGGCGGGTGAGCGATCTCTTCCGCTTGCAGCCAACCGTCCTCCACCAACAGCTCCGGGCTAATCAGCAGCGGGTTCCCGGCGAAGGCGGAAAAACACTGGTATGGCGAGTCCCCGTATCCAGTGGGGCCGAGTGGCAGAACCTGCCAGAGCTTGCAGCCTGCTTCCACCAGCCAGTCGGCGAAGCGGTACGCTTCCGGGCCAAGATCGCCGATGCCGAACGGGCCGGGCAGGCAGGTGGGGTGAAGCAGGACTCCGGAGCGGCGAGGGAAACGCACTCCTTTCAGGATACCCGCGGCCTACCGCCGGAAGAAACCCTGTTAACATTTTCCGGCTGGCATGGTTGTAAGAAGTGGAAGGAGCGAATCAATGGCTGTAATTGGACCTCTGGCTCTCATGCTTCTGTTTGGATGGTTCGTCTGGGCGCTGTTCAATCATTTGCGCCGGACTCGGGTGATGAAAGCCCAGATAGAGATTCGAGGCAGGATTCTGGAGAAGATTAGCGCCGGGCAGGAGATGATCGACTTCATGGCCTCGGAGGCAGGACAGCGCATGCTGGAGCCGCTGCCGGTGGAGTTACAGGAAACGCCGGTCGAGTACGGACGCATCTTACGGGCTGTGCAGGCCGGAGTGGTGCTCTCCCTACTGGGAGTGGGCATTATCGTTACGAGTCACAGCTTGGGCGGAACGGAGGAAACATCGGCCGTCGGTGGTATCGTAACGGCGCTGGGTGTTGGCTTTTTGGTAGCCGGGGCGGCCTCCTATGTCCTCTCGGAGAGATGGGGGCTGTTGGGCCGCGGCCCGGAAGCGGAGTAGAGTTGGAGTGTTGGAATTCTCTCTTCCCGCTCGAGACCTGGAAAAGGCCGCGCTCGAGGCGGCGGAGCAGTCCATGACTATGGACGAGCAGGAGTTCCGTCTCCTCTACGAGCGCACCGCCAAGCCGCTGTGGGCTTATCTGGCGCGAGTCTCGCAAGACCGGGCGGCAGCCGACGATCTCTTGCAGGAAGCCTACCACCGTTTCCTGCGGGCCAAACGGCCGGAAATGGACCAACAGGGCCGGAAGAATTACCTCTTCCGGATCGCCACCAACCTGTTGCGCGACCGGGTGCGCAAGGAGCGGCATGAGATCGAATTGACGGAAGCGCCTTCCCCGGACCGGCACTCGATGGGCGTGGAAGCAAGAACGGATCTTGAACGGGCGATGGAACTGCTGACGGAACGTGACCGGCAACTCGTCTGGATGGCGTACGCCGAAGGCTTCAGCCACCGTGAGATCGCGGCTGTTCTCAATATCAAGGAAGAGAGTGTGCGACCGCTGCTGCACCGCGCGAAGACGAAGCTCGTAAACGCTCTCGCAAGGTCTCTGACGGACGTGATCTGAAATGGAACGGTTCGAACAAGACGACGAGTTGCGCGCGTTATTCGCGGCCGAAAAATCAAGAGCCGCGGCCGAAGCCCAATTGCCTGACGCGGCATTCCCTTACTGGAGAGCCCTTGAAGCCGAACGCGAGAGGGCGCGAGCGAAGGCGTTGCGGCCCATAGTCCTGGTGGAGCGTTTCGCCTTGCTGTCGGTTGGAGTCGGCATCGCCGTGGCCGGGGCGCTGTTCACTCCGGAGATTGGCTGGACCGGCATCCACTTTCCCGCCGCCGGGCCCGTGACCGCGGCGCTGCTGCTGGGCGTGCCGCTCGCGCTATTCGTCGGGTGGCTCGTCTGGGCCGAAGAATGAGATCAGCGGAGCCGTATTGAGCCCCATCCCCTTTTTGAGATCGTGCCCGGCTCCCTCCACCGGAATCACCGCGGTTCTGGCGGGAATGAGCGCCCGCGCTGTATCGAGCTCCCCGAGGGAGCCAAACGGGTCGCGCGTTCCCTGCACGAACAAGGCCTCCGTCCTCAGCGCTGAAAAGTGATCGATCCTGAGCCGGTCCGGCTTACCCGGAGGGTGCAGCGGATAGGATAGCAGCAGCAGCCCGTCCACTATCCCCGGTTCTTCGGCGGCGAGGATGCTCGATTGGCGCCCTCCGTACGAGGCGCCTCCGAGCAGCACGCGTCCCGTGACTTCGCGGCGCATCTCCTCGACTGCCTGCCGAAGACCCTCGCGGTCGCGCGGCGCGTCTCCGGGGCGCGGCGGCCCCGATGGGCGGCCGTCCCGGAAGGAGAGGTTGACCCGGCGGACAAGGAATCCCGCTTGTTCGAAAGCGTCCGCCACCACCACAAGCAGGGGCGCTTCGCGATCCGATCCGGCGCCGTGGGTGAGTACGAGGCCGTTGCGGATCGCCATCGACTTATTTCTGCCGCTCCGCCCTGGCCAGTTCGGACTTCTTCTTCACCGGGATCTCCAGCCGTTTGATCTTCTGGTTCAGCGTGGAGAGTGGAATGCGCAAGGCCTCGGCTGCCTCTGTTTGGCTGTAGCCGCACGCCTCGAGTTGCTCGATGATCTTCCGGCGCTCGAAATCGGCAACCACCTCGAAAAGCGAGGCGTCTGGAGGCAGCGAACCGGCGGCGTCCCGGCGGATGCGGATGCCGCTTGCATGCAGCACTGCGTCCGGCAGCACGTCGATCGGCACTTCGCGTTCGGTGGCCAGCACAACCGCCCGCTCCACCGCGTTCTCGAGCTCGCGGACGTTGCCGGGCCAGCTATGGTCCATTAGCACCTGAACGGCTTCCGGGGCGAATCGGAGTTCGGAGCGGCTTCCGGGCCCGATGAACTTCTGGTTCTCCCGGCAGTACTTCGTGAAGAAATGCTCGACCAGCAGCGGGATGTCTTCCTTACGCTCGCGCAAAGGCGGCAGCACCAGATTAATGACGTTAAGGCGGTAGTAGAGGTCCTCGCGAAACCTCCCCTCTTCCACCAGGCGCCGCAAGTCGGAGTTCGTGGCCGCGAGGATGCGCACATCCACGCGCATCGTTTCGGACGACCCCAGCGGCATGAACTCCCGCTCCTGAATCACCCGCAGCAGCTTTGCCTGGGTTTCGAGGCTGATGTTGCCCACCTCGTCGAAGAAGATGGTCCCGTTGTTGGCTATTTCAAAATAGCCCTTCTGGTTCCGGACCGCGCCAGTGAACGCACCCTTGACGTGACCGAACAGAGTGGATTCGAGCAGGTCCGGCGGAAGCCCGCCGCTATTGACGGCGATAAAGATCTGCTCCGCCCGGGGCGAGGCGGCATGGATGGCTTTGGCGATCAGCTCCTTGCCCGTGCCCGTCTCCCCGGTGATCATAATCGTGGAGCGGCTGGGAGCGACCTGGGATACCAGGTCCAGAATGCTCTGCATGCGCTCGCTCTTGCCGACGATATTCGGGAAGCTGTAGCGCTGCTTCAGAGCGCGTTTTAGCTCGACGTTTTCACGCTCGAGCCGGCCGCGCTCCATGGTGCGGGCGATTTCGAGGAGCAGCTTTTCGTTGTCCCACGGCTTCGTGAAGTAGTCCGTCGCCCCTGATTTAAGGGCCTGCACCGCGTTCTCCACCGAGCCGTAGGCGGTGAGCATGAAAATCGGGGTCTGGCGGTCTTTTCTCCGGACTTCGGCGAGAACCTGCATGCCGGAGATGTCCGGCATCATCAGGTCAAGCAACACGAGATCGAAGTTTCCGGATTCGAGCTTCCTGACGCCTTCGGAACCGTTCTCCGCGGTCTCGACCCGGTAGCCCTCCGAGGAAAGAAGGAGTTCCAGACTCTCACGAATCTCCGCCTCGTCGTCGATAACGAGGATCTTGCCTTTATTAGCGGGAATGGGAACCTCCCTGGGGATTTGTCAGACGCTGACCGGCGCCCCCACCAGCGGGAAATCCAGGTGGAAGCACGTTCCGGCGCCAGGCAGACTTTCCACTTCTATGGTACCGCCGTGCTCGCGGACGATGCCGTAGGTGACCGAAAGCCCCAGCCCGGTACCCTTCTTGGCTGACTTGGTCGTGAAGAAGGGATCGTATATCCTCGCGATCGCCTCGGCCGGAATTCCCTTGCCGCTGTCGGCTACGTCAACGAGAGCGGATTTGGAATTGGTGGAACTGCGGACGCGCAGGGATCCGCCTCCTTCCATCGCGTCCTGAGCATTGAGAAACAGGTTCAAGAAAACCTGCTGTAACTTGCCGGCGTTGCCCTTGATAGGCGGGAGGGAGTGGTCTAGCTCGAGTTCCAGCTTCACGCGATTCTTCGCGAGTTGGTGTTCGAGCAGGCTGGCCGTCTCCTCGATTACCCGGTTGAGGTTTACCTCGCCGAACTCTGTCCGCGACGTGCGCGAAAAGTTCAGCAGCGAGTTCACGATTTCGCTGGCGCGAAATGTCTGCTTGGCGATCTTGTCCAGCATCCGGGTCTGGGTGTCATCGCCGGAAATCTGTCTGGCGAGCATCTGGGCGTAGGTCGAGATGACGGCAAGGGGGGTGTTTACTTCGTGGGCGACCCCGGCAGCTAGAAGGCCGATAGAGCTCAGCTTATCGGCCTGAATGAGCTGCTGTTCAAGCTCGGACCGGTCGGTGATGTCGTCGAAAATGATGAGGCGGCCGATCTGCTCGAGGCTCTTCGACACAAGCGGGGCGATGGCGACGTTCAGAATCACCTCGCTCCGCGCCCGGGCGCCATGTCCATTCCCATTCCCGTTGCCATCCGTGTTGCCGGAGGGCGGAGCCAACAGGCCGCTGGTCCGCAAGCTAGCGGGAATCGCGTCTGGAGCCAGTTGGTACTTGTAAACGTTGTGAATTCCGCTCTCTCCGCGGATCTGGTCAAACTCCTCTACCAGGTCCGCGGGGAAAAGCTCCGCCAGGCGTCGTCCCACGGCGACTTGCCGCGGAATTCCGGTCAGCGATTCGATCTGGGAGTTCCAACTCTCCACGCGATCGTCCAGATCCACCGCCAGTATGCCGACGTTAATCGACTCAACGATGTTCTCGCTATAGTCCTTCAGCCGCTCGTACTGCTCCACTTTGCTCTGCAGGGAGTGGTACAACCGCGCGTTCTCGATGGCGATCCCCACGTAACCCGAAAGCGTCACTAGTAGCTCGATGTCATCGCTGGTGAGGAAGTCGCCCTTCTCGGTACGGCTCACCCCGAGGTAGGCGATGGTGCGGCCCCGCACGTTGCACGGCATATAGTAGGTGAGGTCGAGCGACCCGATCGTATGCCGCACCGAGGGTGTCCAGTCCACCGAAAGCACGTCGAAAACCTGCCTGGTTCGCTCGAAAAACAGATACTGCCGGCTGGGCTTCCTCGGCAGAAAGCTCAGGTCAAGATCCGGGATAGGTGGCTCGGAGCGGCCGGCCGTCCGGTGGAGGAAGAAGCGATCCGCCGTCTCGTCAGCCAAAAAGAACGCCATGTGCTGGATGGACAGCGTCCGGATCAGGCGGTCCGACACGGATTCGAGCATGCGATCCAGATCGGTTTCAGAACTAAGTTCCCGCGCGAACTCGATGAGCGTGCGGCGATAGTCGTACCTGTCCTTGTAGAAGTAATAACGGTCAAGCTGCTCCTGAATCCAGTTCCGAATCGGCTGGAAGACAAAAGTGGCGATCAGAATTAGAAGCACCACCGCCGTCGGACTCAGGTCTTCGAATTGACCCAGCGAGAGGATCAATCCGTAGGCGATCCCCAGCACTGCCAGCGTCGCCAGAGTATAGGCGTAGCCCTGCTGGAAAATAACGTCGACATCCATCAGCCGGTAGCGCAACACCGCGTACGCCCACGTGAGCGGCACGAGCAAGAGAGAGAAGACCGCCAGATTGAGATACGGGCCCGGTACGGCTCCGAACAGATAGGGAACCACGTAAAGCAGCGCGAAAGGCAGCGTGCCGAGCACGGCTCCGTTACGGAGCCATTTAAGCTGGTTCCGGATCGTGGTGTCTTCCGCTTCCCGGTAAGAATACGTGACCACTGCTGCTCCAAGCAGATAGGCGCCGGCGAGGAACGTGAGCCAGATGCGATCCATCGCCCAGCGAAGTTCCACCAACGACATGGCGTTTACGCGGAGCGTCCCGGAGGCGAGACCGGCATAGATGCCGAGAATCGCCAGCGCGGGTAGGTAGATCGCTACCCTCTTCCAGCTTCCACGGAACCACTTCCGCGGCTCTGGAAAGGTGAGGCAGAAATCCAGAAACAGAGTCGGGGCCAGCAGGCCGGCGGCGACATTGCCCCAATAGATAATCTTGTCGAAGTTGTTCAGCTCTCCGGTGTAGTGGAAAGTGAACAGAACGAATGAGGCAATGCAGAGCAAATAGAAGTGCCGCGCTTTGTGAGCGCTGCCTCGGCGGTAGTACACAAAAATACCTATCGCGAGATACGCAAGCCCGATCACGTACTGGTAGTACACTGCTCCAGCGGGCGCCCGCTCTCCGACGAATACCTTCGCCTTGGCCTCTACTCCGTCCCGTTCGAACAAGTAGTCGGCCTGGTTCCAGGCCCCAATCTTCACCAGCGCCTGCGGCACGGCGATGGCTTCGTCAATGGGCGAGCCCTCAATCTTGAGCAGGATGTCACCGCTTCGCAATCCGGCTTTGGCGGCCGGGCTGTTCGGCGAGACATGGAGTGCCTGGACCACCGGCGAGCCGTCCTCTACCGGGCGATCCACCCAGATTGCGCCGTCATCGGGCAGCCTGAACTTGCTTTGTTGCTGGAAGTTAATGCCGGAGGAAACTACGACCGCCGCCGTGAGAATCACTAGCAGAGCGCCAACGAGCTGTGTCTTGAGATCTTTCACCGGTCTACGAGCTCTTGTGGGGCGGTTTTTTGCGTAGACACCTCACCGCCGCTGAAAACAGCAATCGGACTGCCAATTGCGCGACACCGCCTCCCCTGCCCACAATATACTACTATTTCAGCTACATACGAATGAATATCTCCGGCCGCGGATTTCGATTCCGGAAGTCCAACACTTTCAATAAGCGTAGAATTTCGACTCGTTCGGTCCTACGGGCGGGACATCCCGCGCGTTCCCCGCTTTTCCCTTCCACCTTTGTGTCCTCTGTGGTTCAACATTCAGAGTCACTCCCAACTCCCATCGAATGCCATGCATCATCAGCCCCCAAAGGGCGGCCGCATGCCGCGCGACGCCTCCCTTACGCCGCTCTGCACATGCGTGATCCCAGCGGGCCAACCACAGCAGAGGGTCGGCGCGGACCGCGTTGTCCGCTCGAACCTCGGGCCAGCCTGCTCACTCGCCACAGGGATCGTCTCCCGCTCCGTGTGTCAATTCTGCGGAGCCGTGCAGGCGAGGTCAAGATCGTACGAGCCGGTATGGCTGAAGTTGATCGCATTAACGCGAATCTGGAACGAGTCGGCATCTCTCGGCAAGTCGTCCCATGTGCCGGCAGTGACAATCCAATCTACTTCCTCAAGCCGGGCCGTCACCGTTGTCCACTCGGTCGAGAATTCCGGGACTGATCCTTCCCAATACGCCGTGCCTCCCGGGCCCGCCAGCCGCATTCCCCGGGGAGCGCCGCTCCCCCAGAGCCCAGCAGAGGAGCCCGCATCTGTCTTGTGGTCAAGAACGATGGCCCCAACCTCACTGATTTGAGACCAGTCGCCAAGAAACTTCTCGGGAGCAAACGCAAATCCGGACCGGGCGCTGTACTGCTCGTGATACTGCATGGTTCCCCCTGGATTTCCCTCAACCACGAAGCTTCTGTCGGGGTCGCTCCAACCCTCGATATCCGAGTCGAAGGCGCTCGTCACAGGATCGCCAATCGAACGCCGGAAGTGGCCCCCTCCAGGTGGCCGCTCCTCCCGGGCCTGACAAACGTACCTCGGGTGCTTGTGGACCGCCCAAAACAGAGAACAAATCCCTTGAAGTATGCCATTCATACGATAGAAATCCGCGGCCGTCAAATGGGGACCAATCCCCAAGGTACTTTGCCGGCGCTGCCGCGAACTCCGAGCCGTCGCCGGCTGCCTCCTGGAACGCAATTGCTCCCGGCGGATGGCCGGTGCGGCCGGCAAACCGGATCTTCGCGTCGCTCCAACCTTCGAGATCACCGTGAAACGTGCTCAAGATCTGCTCGCTGACCACCGCCGGTGGAGGTGGCGGCCGTGTGCGCTCCACCAGCACGTTTGCTAGCGCGGCCTGTTCAATCTCCGGCGGGATCGGGGACTGCCCGAGGGCAACGGGGGCCTGAAAAGTATCCGGCGTCAGAAAGACGGCGATCCAGCCGGCTTCGTGATCGACTCCGCCGGTCGTGATATCGGTCACCCAGGTCCCTTCGGGCTGGATCACCGTCAGCGGGCTGTTCGCGAACGGCTTCGTCCACCACGCGCCGCGCACCCGGATCAGCACAGCCACCCGGTACTTCTCCGGCTCCACGTTGTACACCCGCCCCTCCAGGTTCTCAAAGCTTCCCCACGGCGGAATGTGCGTTAATTCGATTCTTGGCGCCGTCGCGTCCGCGGCCACCGCAAGCCGGCACATGCCACTCGGCTCCCCCAGCGCTGCAACCGTCAGCTCTGCCAACCCGCTGGCATCGACCGTGGGAATGACGAGGTTTGCCTGCCCAAGAGCCACGAACTCCGGAGCC
This sequence comes from uncultured Solibacteraceae bacterium, assembly GCA_964468205.1. Classification (GTDB taxonomy): domain Bacteria; phylum Acidobacteriota; class Terriglobia; order Bryobacterales; family Bryobacteraceae; genus CAWELS01. Next base: position 13,101 of record CAYXVG010000104.1, read on the forward strand.
AGTCCCAGAAACTGCACCTGTACCAGCCGACCCTGTAGCGTGAACGCGAACTGTTCCGGATCCACGGGCTCTGACAGCGGCGATAACGGGGCCGCGTGGCCGTCGGCAACCGCGGGAATCACCGCGCCAATCCCCGTAAGGTACAGCGTCACGGTTTCCCCCGGCACGGCTGGATTCCCGCCGTCGACCAGCGTGGCGTCGGGTTTCTGCGCAATGCACATTCCATCCGCAAACCGGAAGAACGCCGGCGTCCGGGCCCTCACCTCGAATGGAAACTCATCGCTCCTCGCACCGCCCCCCTCAACCGCCAACCGCGCGACTCCCAAAGGCGTCGCGGAGGGCAATTGGAAATTCACTTGACCCCAGGAGACGAACAGAATCGGCGCTTCCTGGCCGTTAACCAGAACCCTCGCGCCGCCCAGTTGGCGGGGAAGCGGAACGTCCTTCGCCACGTTCGTGCCGAGCGTGAATCCGCGGCCGAAAACCGTCGCCAGCCCGCCGGGGGATGTCCAGGCGCGGAACTCCGCGGCTTCGAGAACGGAATCGACTCGGGGCTGGAGAGCCATTTGAGACAGAGGCGTGAATCGGGCGTCCCGTATCACCACCTCCAACTCGCCGTCGCCCCTCGGGCTCCTCCCCTGGGCGAGCCAGAGGTTGAAGCGCAGATTCATTGTTCCCTCCGGGGGCAGTGTGACGTCTCCCAGGAACTCCCACTCCTCGATAAGCTCGCCGGAGCTGGCGGCGCTCGAAAACTGAACCCCGGACGGCGTCCAAACAGCCTTGTGCACCGTGCCGGCGCCGCTCGGAAGAGTAAAACGGTGCAAGTGGCCCGGCTCATCGTGAGGCTGGACCACGTACTGAGAGTTGCCGTTCGCTTTGCCAAACCCTATCTCCAGGAAATCCACTTCGCCGTTGATTCTCTGCGCATCCGCCCAAGAGAACGCCCCGAAGACAACTTGCGAGTCAAGCCCCGCCACCGGCTCCAACTCAAACTCGTACGTTCCGGGCCCCACCGCCATCGAGGAGATAACCTCGGCCGTCTCCCAACGGTTCCCCCTCTGAACGATCCTCAGATGCAGCCGCCCCTGCCCATCCACGAACACGTTTTCCTCGGAATCCGAAAAGTAATTCGGACCCGGACCCACGCGAGCCTCCTCATTCTTCTTCACCACCCAACTTTGACCCGCAAACGGAATCCGCCGCTCGGCCGGATCCGGCCGGTCGACAACCAGGATCGCCAGCGACTGCTGCTCCAGTTCCAACGGAATGCCCGGCTCAGCCGAGTAGCACGGGACGCTGGCATCGGCGGCAACCGTCACCAGCATGATCTTCGTGGCCAGGTGATCGACACCCCCGGTGACGATCGAAATCGAGAACCGGCCTTGGGCGTCAAGCGGGGAAGTTG
>CAYXVG010000105.1:0-13982 GCA_964468205.1 uncultured Solibacteraceae bacterium
GCGCGTTGGGGTCACCGGGTAGCCGCGCGTTGGGGTCACCGGGTAGCCGCGCGTTGGGGTCACCGGGTAGCCGCGCGTTGGGGTCACCGGGTAGCCGCGCGTTAGGATCACCCAGTAGCCGCGCGTTGGGATCACCGCGCCGCCGCGCGTTGTCAGGCCGCCGGGGGCGCGGCCTTCTCACCGGCCGGCTCCACCACGTCGAGAAACGCCCGCGCGGCGTGGCTCAGCGCCCGGCGGGCGGGATAGACCAGCCGGATAGGCCGCTCGATGCGCAGCTCTTCGACCAGCACCTCGTTCATGGTCCCCTGCTGCACCTCCTGCTCCACGCACATGTGTGGCAGGAACGCCACGCCTTCGTTGCGCTGCACCATCTTCTTGATGGTTTCCACCGTTGGCATCTCGACGTCCATGTTCAACGTCACCTTGTGCCGCTGGAACTCGCGCAGCACCCTGTCGCGGTAGGGGCTCACCACGTTGTGCGCAATGAACGTCTCCATGCCGAGCTCGGTGATTTGCACGGACTCGCGCCGGGCGAACCGGTGTTGCGGCGAGACGACGAAAGCGAGGTGGTCAGTGTAGATCACGGTGTTGAGGAGCGAGGGATCCCGCGGATCATAGCTGATCACTCCGAGTTCCAGGTCGCCGTCCAGCAACTGCGTGGGAATCTTGCTCGACAGGCTACGCCGCACTTGCACCTTCACCTTCGGGTACATCCGCCGGTACGCCTCGATGTGCCGCAGCAGGTACAGCGATGTCGACTCGTTCGCTCCGATAATGAGCCGGCCGGCCGAGTTGTCGCGCAACTCCGCCAGCGCGTTCTCCAATTCGTGCTGCAGATTCTGTGTCCGGCGGGCGTAGTCCAGCACAATCTTGCCCGCATCAGTCAACAGGAGCTCTTTTGCCGAACGGTCGATGAGCTTCTCGCCGAGCTCCTTCTCGAGGCGCCGGATGGCGAGCGAAACCGCCGGCTGCGTACGGCGCAGTTTCTCCGCCGCCCGCGAAAAACTCTTCTCGCCGGCCACGGTGAGGAACACCTTCAAAAGGAAGAACTCCATGTTTTGCCCCGACCTTTCCATATATATGACATCTCGGTTTCGGTGCGCCGCGGACGCCTTGGCGCGAATCCGGACGCTACGTTAGGATGTTGATTTGAAGTCGCGGTTGGCTCGCGCGTTCGGTCACGTTCGCGAGCCTCAGAGGGGGCAACGGAGGGGGCTGCCACAATCTGGAAAGGAGAATCTCGAAGATGCTGACACAGACAGAGCAGACGACTGGCAGTGGAACCGAAGGGCGGTTTCGTTTTGACGTAGCGATGCACGAACTCCTCATGAATGGACCGAAACCGGGGGGCCTGATTCCCAATGGCGAACCCAAGACTCTCCCCGAACCGGTCTTCCCCCAATACCCGGAACGGCTGGGCGATGTGGAGCCCGATCCCAAATTCCTGCCCCAAGGGGATAATCCGTACCGGACGCGCGTCACCGCGCCGATGGTGCTCAGAACCATGAACGGCTGGCTGTGGCCCTACCTCCGGTCCCGCATCCTGCCGGGAGACTTCCATCCGATCATCGCCTATCTGTTCACGGAATGGAAGTGCAACATTGACTGCCACTACTGCTGGGCCTTCGACAATCGCGTCAAGGGCATGACCGAAGACACCGCGCGGCGCGCGGTGGACTGGCTCCATGATACCGGTTGCCGTGTGCTCGCTTTCATGGGCGGCGAAGTGCTCCTGCGGCCGCAGTTTGTCCACAAGGTAGCCTACTACGCCGCGAAGAAGGGTTTCTGGATCTACGTGCCGACAAACGGCCGCCTGATGCGGCCGGACGTGATTGACCGGCTGGGCGACGCCGGAGTCGCAACGTTCAATCTGGCCGTCGACTCCGTCGATGACCGGAAGGAGCTGCCCAAGGCTCTAAACCCGATTCGTTCGTACTTCGAATACCTCCTCAAAAAGCAGTACGTATACGGATTCAGCGTCTTTTTCAACATCAATATCACGCGCATCAATCTCGATGACGTCAAACAACTGACCGAGGTCGCCTACGACGCCGGTATCGCGACGGACTACCACATCAATGAGTCCCCGATGACCGAGCAGGAGCATTTCAAGCACGCCGAGAACAATTCAACTTTCATCACCGAAGACGACTGGCCCGCCGTCGATGAGACCATCGACTGGTTGATCGAGAAGAACCGGTCCGGCTACAAGATGGTCAACTCCGTACGGCGCCTCGGGGAGATGAAGGAGTTCATGCGCGGCAAGCTGCAGGATTGGGAATGCCGGGCCGGCCACAACAATGTCGTCATTCGAACCGACGGCACGTTGGCTCCCTGTTTCCCCCTGTACTCGGCGACCTATGACTGGGGAACGGTCGAGAATGAAAGGTTCGACAAGCGCCAGCTCGACGAGATGAAGCAAACCTGCCACAAGCACTGCTTCTCGACTCTGAACCACAATCTCGCCTACTGCTACAAGGCGAACCGGGCGATTAGATGGACGTTGAAGCAGGCTCTCCGGGGCTTCCGCGGGACCAGCGGGAGCTTCGAGGACTAAGCCGGGTGGTGGCTTCCGCGGGACCAGCGGGAGCTTCGATGACTAGGCCGGGTGGTGGCTTCGATTCCAGTGTTTGGCCGCGCCGGGGAGGACGTCGGAGAAGCCTTTACTTAAGCTTCTTGAGCGTGACGGTCATCTGCCGGCCGAACAGAATCGTTTCCAATACCGGATTCGCGGCCACCGCATCCACGTATTCGGGATTCTGCTCTCGCCGCGAGATGTTGTGCGCGAGGATAAGCCCGCCGGGACGCACTTTCGGCAGAACCTTGTCGAGATAGTCTTTGTAGCCAGGCTTATCCGCGTCAATGAAGACGATGTCGAACGGCCCCTCGACCTGCTTCACGGTGTCGTGCGCGTCGCCGACAACCACTTCCACCAGATCGGCGACGCCAGCCTTCTCGAAGTTTCGCCGGGCGGTTTGCGCGCGTCCGGGATCCATCTCGAGCGTGACGAGTCTTCCGCCGGTCGTCCGCAGCGCCAGCGCGAACCAAAGCCCCGAGTAGCCGGTCGACGTTCCAATCTCGAGGGCCCGCTTCGCCCCGATCGCTTCGGTCAACAGACGGATGATGCGCCCGTCGCCTTCCGGCACATTGAGATGGCGTTCCACCTCCGCGGCTACATCGAGGATCCTTCGCTCCGCCGCGGAATTGGCTTGGGGGGGAATCTCCAGTGCTGCCGGGCCGCCGCGCCTCCCCGGCCCTTGCGCATCAAGGCAGGAAACCGCAAAAACCATCCCCAGCATCAGGAATCCAGCGATCTTCGATAATGTCATATACACTCTCAAGACGGCGGCGAGGCCGCTGATGGTGACAGGCGTTCGTGGCCAATCCGGCGTCTCCGATTCCGGCGGCCTCTCCTATCACTTGTCCAGATACAACGCCGAACCCGGCCCTACCGGCAATTCGAAGCCGACCCAGACGACGAGAATCACCGTCCAAACCAGGAAGAAAGCGACGGTGTAAGGCAGCATCAGAGCGATCACCGTGCCGATGCCGGCGCCTTTCTGGTACCGGTCGACGAAGGCGACGATCAAAGCGAAGTAGCTCATCATCGGGCTGATGATGTTCGTTACGCTGTCACCGATCCGGTAGGCCGTCTGCGTGAGTTCGGGCGTATAGCCGAGCAGCATGAGCATCGGCACAAAGACCGGGGCCATTACCGCCCACTTCGCCGAGGCGCTGCCCATGAACAGATTCACAACACCCGTCACGATCACGAAAGCGATCATGAGCGGGATGCTGCCGAGGCCCGAGGCCTGCAGCAATTCCGCTCCTTTTACGGCCACAATCAGCCCGAGTTGGCTCCAATTGAAATATGCCACGAACTGCGCGGCGAAAAAGACGAGCACCATGTAGACGCCCAAGCCTTTAATGGCCTTGCCCATCGCCTCCATTAGCTCGGCGTCGTTTTTGATAGTGCCCGCGCCCCAGCCGTAAGCTCCGCCGACCACGAGGCCCAGCAGGAAGATGAACGCGACGATGCCTTTTAGGAAAGGCGAGTTCAACAGGTCGCCGGTCTCTGGATTCCGCAGCAACCCGTTCGAGGGAACCGTGCCGGCGAGCAGCAAGACCGTGAACAGGATGAGCGCCACGAGCGCGAACCAGAGTCCGCGTTTCTCCGCTGCCGAAAGGGTGTCGATCTCGTCGGCCTTTTCTTCTCCGGTGTAGTCTCCCAGCCGCGGCGCGACCACCTTTTCCGTCACCCATGTTCCGGCCCCGGCGATGAAGAACGTGGATGCGGCCATGAAGTAGTAGTTGCAGGCCGCATTCACGGTGTAGGAGGGGTCGATGATATGGGCCGCCTCCTCGCTTAATCCGGCCAGTAGCGGATCCACCGTTCCGAGAAGCAGGTTCGCCGAGTACCCGCCGGAGACTCCGGCGAAAGCCGCCGCCATGCCCGCGAGAGGATGCCGCTTGATGCCGAGGAAGATCACCGCCGCAAGCGGCACAAGCAGCACGTAGCCAATCTCGCTGGCCGCGTTGGAAAGCACCCCGGCGAGCACGATGGAAAAAGTGAGCAGCTTTTTCGGCGCCGAGAGCACCAGCAGCTTCAGCGCCGCCGCGATGAGCCCGCTTCCCTCCATGACACCGATGCCGAGCATCGCCACCAGAACCGTCCCCAGCGGCGCGAAGCCGGTGAAGTTCGTCACCATCTCCGTCAGGATGCGGTGCAGCCCCGGCACGGAAAACAGGCTGACGGGAGAAATCGTCTCGCCCGTTCCCGGATGCGTCACCGCGAGGTCGAACTGGGCGGCCACGCCGGAGAGGATCACCACCGCCACCGCCATGATGGCGAACAGAGTGGCCGGATGTGGAAGCAGATTGCCGGCGCGCTCGATGAAGTTTAGTGATCTCGCGAGCAGTTGACTACCGTTCAGGGGCATGGCGGTGCGCCGGTTGGCAAAAATCTTAGGTTACCCTACCCGCGCGCCCGTCTGTGAGGCGCTCCGCCAGCCGTGAGAATTCCGGGCGAGGAGCAGCGGCATGGCCTTTTCCGGCGCAAAGGTTCGAGGAACGGTTTTGCAACAGCTTAACGGTTGCCGGGTGGCCGGCGGCGGGACTGGGGCTCCGGAAGCGGCGGAGTAAACCAGTCCGGCGGATCGTCGCCGCGCTGCCACTCGCGCACGCCTTCATCATCGAGTTCCACACCGAGCCCGGGAGCCTCCGGCTGGCCCGTGCCGCCGCCGCTGATATCGGGCGGATTCTTGGCCATCGAGAGAATGCTGGTGCGCCGCCCGAGACGGCTCTCCGAGGTAAGAAAATCGCGGATCGAGAAGCCGAAGTGGATGGACGACATCGTCAGAAGGATCCCGCCCACGTTGTGCGTCGCCACCGGAATCCGGTACAGCTCGGCGAGGTTGGCGATCTTCATGATGCCGGTCAACCCGCCGCAAAAAGCGATGTCAGGATAGATGAAATCGACCACCTGGTTCTGCAGGAATGGCGCGAAGCCGGAGGGCATCTCGAGCTTCTCGCCGGTCAGCAGCGGCACGCGGCAGACCTGCTTGAGCGCCACCCAACTATCGGAGAACGGCACCGGCAATGGATCTTCATACCACTTCGGGCCGATCCCTTCCACGGCGCGGCCCACGGCCACGGCGCTCGGAAGATCATACTCGTTATGGCAGTGGACCATGATGTCGTATTCAGGGCCGAGCTCGTTGCGGACATTTTCAAAGCCGGTGCGGATTTTGTGGACATCGCCGGCGGAGAGGGTGTCCGTATAGCGTCCCATCGGCCGGCGGATCGGGCTGGTGGTGTTCATCTTGACGGCGCGAAAGCCCTGCGGATCCTGCCGCAGGCGATCGGCCCAATCCTTCACCTGAGCCTTGTCCAACATGTCTCGAGGCTCGGTGTTAATGAAGATGGTGACGCGCTCGCGGAACGGTCCGCCCAAAAGGCGATAGACCGGCAGGTCCACCAGTTTCCCGGCCAGGTCCCAAAGCGCCATGTCGATACCGCTGAGCGCCGGAATACGGGCCATGTACGGATGCATGAGGGTCGACATGCGGTGAAAGTGCCATTGAATGGCGAGCGGATCGCCGCCCATCAACAGTGGCCCGTAACGCTCGATCCAGGCCTTCATCATGGAACCGTTGACACCGGATTCCCCGAACCCGGAGACGCCGGCGTCGGTGTCGATGCGAATCAGAGTGTGCGAGACACCGGAGACGGGCTTCATGGCGATGCCCGTGATTTTGACCTTCCCGCGGCTGGCCGCAGTCAAACGTTCGAGGGGAGCGAAAGCAGCGGCGGCCGGGAGGGCTAAGGCGGTTTCAAGGAACTGGCGTCGATTCATGCGTTCAATCCTATTTCAAAACCCCAAAAAAGGAAAGCGATGCACTGACGCCCGCTCGGACGGCCGCATGGCAACCGTATCGCCGTCTGGACCATACTGGTGGCGGAGGGAGACCGAATCATGGCCAAAAAGACCATTCACTACACCGATCTCTTCGCCGAGACGATGCGGCGAATGCGAAGCGACGGGTTACTGCTGGTCACGGCGGGTTCCGATGGAAAACCGAATGTGATGACAATCGGCTGGGGAACGATCGGATCGATCTGGGGACGGCCGGTATTCGTGGTACTGGTGCGGCCGTCGCGTTATACCTTCAGCCGGTTGGAGGAGATTGGCGACTTCACCGTGAACGTTCCTCCGGCGGAGTTGGCCGGCGCCGCTAGCCATTGCGGGACGGTGTCAGGGAGAGATCAAGATAAGTTCGAGGAAACGGGGTTGACGCTGGCGGCGAGCAAAGAGGTACGGCCGCCGGTGATCCAGGAATGCGTAATTCACTACGAGTGCCGCACGCTTCACCGGAACGATGTTATTCCGGACGCCACGGTGCAGGGCGTGTTGGACGATGCCTACCCGGAAGGGGATTTTCACCGCATCTACTTCGGGGAGATTGTGGCGGCTTACGCGGAGGAGGACGCGGCGGAACGTTCGCGGGGCGGCAGAACCGGGCCCTTGCTGCCGCTTTGATAGGGTTGACGAGACTTCTTATGAGACGAACTATCCTCGCCCTGCTCCTCTCCGCCGGAATCTGCGCGGCGGCAGACCGCACGAATATCGTGCTGATTGTCTCCGACGATCAAGGTTACGCCGATATTAGCTGCTACGAGCACCCCGACGAGGTCTCGACGCCGAACCTCGACCGCCTCGCCGCCGGGGGAGCACGCATGACCCATGGCTCCTCGATATCTATCACGACTGGCGGGCGGAGCTAGCGCCCCGCATCCAGCGCCGGCGGTGAGGCGTATCTGGAACGCGGAATGCGCACTTCCACCGGGAACGTGCGTTTCGCCGCCGCCGGCGCCACGGCTGGACCTGTGTGAGGATCGACCCGCGGCCCAGAAACGCCCGGTCAACCGGCTTTTGCTTCAGCCGTACTTCTTCACGGCGTCTCCAATTGCGGCGGCAGCCTTCTCGAGATCTTCAGGAACCATGACCGGGAGAACCTCGACTTTGGCATTGCAGGCCAGGAACCAAGGTTCGGCTACCGCCGGTATCTGCGAGGAATCCTCGAGATTGACAATGAGGATTCCTCCCCTCGTTCCATTCTCGGCGGTGAAATAGGCTGCTTCCGGCTTCAACTCGGCGAGAATCGATTCCACGGTGGATGCCAGGGTCCCATTCCTCGCCAGAGTGTTACCGGCCTGAACGTCCCAGGACAACTTGACTAGAAAACGCATCATGAACCTCCAGAGTGTGATGGGAGCGAGTGTAGCACGGAAGGGCGCGCGGCGAAGAATGAAGAACGAGTATATACTCCTGAGTGGCCGCAGAAGCGAACGGCCAGAACAGGAGAGAAAGCAATGAGCGAGAGAGTGGGACTCAGCCGCCGCGGGCTGCTCGGCGGGGCCGCCGCCGGAGGGACGCTGCTGCAGCCGGCCGACGCCGGGGCCGCCGCCGGAGGGACGCTGCTGCAGCCGGCCGACGCCGGGGCCGACGCGCAGGACTCTCCGTCCGTGAGCTTCAACAGGAACTCAGCGCCGAGCCAGTTGAGAATCACGGACATGCGGGCGTGCCGGATCGCGTCCGGGCTGGACTATCCGATAATCCGCATTGACACGAACCAGGGCGTCTCCGGGTATGGCGAGGTTCGCGACGCCGGAGTGGAGGGCATCGCTTTGGTGCTCAAGCCACACCTGGTGGGGAAGAACCCGCTGAGCATCGAGCCGGTTCTGGACCGGATCCGAAAGTTTTCCAACCATCTGCGCATGGGTGGCGGCTACAGTGCGGTGGACATCGCTCTGCACGACATCGCGGGCAAGGTCTACGGGGTGCCGTGCTGGCGCCTCCTCGGTTCCAAGTACCGTGACCGTGTGCGAGTGTACTGCCACCTGCCTCCCAGGAGCGACCGTAAGGCTTTCGAAGAAGGGGTCCGCCGGCGGAAGGAGATGGGCTTCACTTTCTTCAAGACAAGCTGGTCAGCCGCCCTGGTGGACGGCGTGCCTGGCGCGGTCAACGAAAACGGGGCCGCCACTGACAAGGGCCTGAAGCTGATGTGCGAGGTGCTGGACATGATCCGCGACACGATCGGCTGGGAGGCTTCGCTGGCGCTCGATCACCTCGGCAGCCGGCTGCGCGTGAACGATTGCATCCGGTATGTGAAGGCGCTGGAACCTTATAATTTGGCGTTCGCGGAGGATGTGCTGCCGGCGCTCCCGGGTGAGTCGGGTCACGGCGGCAATACGTCCCACGACTGGCGCCGCTACAAGGAAATCAAGGATGCCACCACGACGCCGCTGGCGGTGGGCGAGGACCTCTTCGGGCTGGAAGAAGGTTTCGCCGACTTCATCGATAACCGGGCGGTCGACATCGTGCACATCGAGCCGCTGACAGCGGGAGGCATCCGCGAGACCAAACGCATCGCGGACTACGCGGCGATGAAGAGCATTCCAACCGCGGTCCACTGCTGCGTATCCCCGGTCGGCACGATTGCGGACGTGCACGCGATCGCCACTGTCCGGGACTTCATGGCCCTGGAGAGAAACAACGCCTATCTGGATCTTCCGTGGTGGCAGGACCTGGTGACGGGCATTCCCAAGCCGCTCATCGAGAACGGCTACATCGCGGTGCCGGAGGCTCCGGGATTGGGGGTGGAGCTGAACGAGGAGGTGGTGAAGCAGCACCTGCGGAAGCCGGGTTACTTCGAGCCGACGCCACAATACGACGAGTACATCCTGGACGATTTCCGGCGCGGCGGGCCGGTGAAGTGAGAGAGCGAGAGGTTGTTACTCCGCGGATTCGTGGGGCGGACCGGTTGCCGGCGCGGGTCTTTCGGGTCGCGCTTGGAAGTGAACAATTCGGGCGACGGATAGGGGATCCGCACGGTTCCGGCAAGCGCTGAGTCCGAGCCCGAGGAGACAGTTTCCGCTGCCGAAGACACGCGGAGCGGTGGGGGAGCGGGCGGAGACCGCGCCGCCCTCCCGAGCGGGCAACGGCGCTTGAGAACCCGGCCGTCATCAGGCCATGGGAGGAGAAGCGCACAACACCGTGAAAGTCCGTGTGTTGACGGTCACGATAGTGGTGGTACCAGACACATGGGAGGAGAGGCGCACAACACCGTGAAAGTCCGTAGGCAGCGCTTGCGGGTTGAAACGCTCGGCTGCTTGAACAAAATAAAGAATCTGAAGAATCGCCGGCTCGGGGACTCTCACGGGCCAGATTCTGTCTGGCAGCAGATTTCACGTGGTAAACAAAACGCATAAAACGACGAAAACTCTTGACTTAGGAGTATGGGGTCTGTATATTATGAATTTCAGTACTGCCTGTTTCGTGGAGTCACCGAAGGGCATAGCAGACTAATGCAAGATGATGGACGGCTACTGAGCACAGGAGAAGCAGCGAAGCTCTGCTCGGTTACCCGTGACACGATTCTCAAATGGATTAAACGGGGGAGGCTCTCCCCGGTGCGAACGGCCGGCGGGCACTACCGGATTGCTCAGAACGACATCGAGCGTTTCGTTCCGTCGCCGTCGCCGGCGCGGGCCAGAGCGAATCGAGGCGAGCCAGTTTCCAACGTTGGCGCTCACGCGTATTGCTGGGAATTTCTTGCGCCTGGCAGAGCGGCGAAGGACGAATGCCGTTTCTGTCTTGCCTACCAGGTTGGAGCGAATTGGTGTTTCCGATTGAAGCAGGCAATCGACCTGGGCTCGACGCGCTGTTGCTGCGGGCCGGAGAACTGCGAGGACTGCCCTTACTACCGGCGGGTTAGAGGGCTGCCGACCCGGGTGCTGGTGGTCGCCTCGGGCCGCGACCTTGCCACCGGGTTGAGCCGGGACCAGAATCTGGAGGTAAGCCTTGCCCACAACGATTACGAGGCGGCGCAGATGGTTACCCGGCTACACCCCGCCATTGCGGTGGTGGACGAGGATAACCGCAGTTTCGACGCCGAGGCCCTTATCCGGAATCTCCAGCAGGACCGGCACGCCGCGGGCATGCGGATTGTCCGCGCCGTCGGCCGGCGCCCCGCCGGGCGGACAGTGGCGACGGCGCGCCGCGAGGTCATCCACGTGATGAAGAAACCGCTGGATGGCGACACACTGCTCGGGGTTCTGCCCAAACTCCCGAGCCCGGCTCAACGCTTGGCCGCTCCGACCCCGGAGGGCGCCGGCATTCGAGCGACGACGCATCCCGCAACCGATTTCGAGAAAGGTGAGGAACGAAGAGGATGAAACAACCGAAGCAGCCCGATGGCGCGGGCGATACTCCACGCCGGAAATTCTTCCGGGCGATTGGCGGAGCGGGAACCGGCCTGGTGACCGCCCTCGCTGGTTTCAAGACGCTGGAAATGAGCGAAGCGGCGGCCGCGCCGCTGCCGCCCGTGCTGGCCGAGGCGAACGGTAATTTGATGGTGCGGATGCAGCAGGAGCTCGAGCGGACGATTGCCGGTGGCAATACACCTGGCTGGCTGATGGTGGTCGACACGCGGAAGTGCATCGGCTGCGACGCCTGCACGGTGGCCTGCCGGGCGGAGAATCCGACCGGGCCCGCGGGCGGATTCCGACGCGTCGTGCAGATCCGTCTGACCCCGGAGGTGCGTCCTATTTCCATCTTCAAGCCGATTAATTGCGTGCAGTGCGATGACCCCCCGTGCATGCGCGCCGTGCCGGACGGAATGATCACAAAGCGGCCCGACGGGATCGTCGAATTCGACTATCAAAGACTGAGAGGCTCGTACGCCGCTGCCGCCGCGGACGCTTGTCCCTTCGATGCAATCCACGTCGATGACGGCAAAACCTTCACCGAGAACACCCCGGCTCCCCAAGGCTACGAAGAGCGCAGCTTTATCGAGAACGGCGCCGAGTACAGCCGCAAGCCGGGCGCTAACCCGCTGAAAGACACCGCGCGGAAATGCACTTTTTGCAGCCATCTGCTGGAGGTGGGAGTGCTTCCGGCCTGCGTGACGACCTGCATTGGCGGGGCCATGTACTTCGGAGACGGCAATGATCCCGGTAGCCTCGTCAACGAAGTGACCGACGGGCGGCGCCGGTTTGAGAGCAGCGTATTCCAAGCCGTGAAGCCTCGTGTGATCTATTTCGAGGAGCCAATGCCGGCGGCATCCAACATGGATTGCTCGGTGTGCCACTACTAAGGGAAGGAAAGCCATGAAATCGAACGAATTCCAGAAAACAACGCAACCGGCCGAAGAAAAGGCTCATCCCGGCCGGCGGGAGTTCCTCCGCAAGGGGCCGTTTCTGGGTGGCGCCTATCTTTCGGCGGCCACCGGCACGGCGGCTTCGCCGGCGAGGAACGCCGTGGCGGCCAGACCGATCGGGGCCTCCGATTTCATCTACTCGACCTGCCTTCAGTGCAACACGGGATGCGAGATCAAGGTGCGGATACAGGACGGCCTGGCCGTCAAGATCGAGGGCAATCCCTACGGGCCCCGGCCCATGGATCCCCACATCGACTGGCAGACGCCGGCCGCCGACGCCGCGCGCCTCAACGGGGCCATCTGTCCCAAGGGGCAGGCGGGCATCCAGACGACTTACGATCCTTACCGCGTGATCAAGGTGTTGAAGCGCGCCGGGGCGCGGGGTGAAGGCAAGTGGATTACCATTCCGTTCCATCAGGCGATTGGTGAAATCGTCGACGGGGGCGTGCTGTTTCCGCAGGACGGGAGCCGGAGAGTTACGGGGTTGAAAGACCTGTGGGCGCTCCGCGATCCGAAGTTGGCCAAGGATATGGCGGCCGATGTGGCCAACATCCAAGACAAGAAGATGACGGTGGCCGAGTTCCAGGAGAAGTACAAAGACCACCTTGACAAGCTGATCGACCCGGATCATCCGGACTTCGGTCCCAAGAACAACCAGTTCGTCTTTAATTGGGGAAGGCTCAAGGCCGGGCGCTCGGAATTTTTCAAGCGCTTCGTAAAAGAGAGTTTCGGGTCCAACAACGCCCACGGCCACACCACGGTCTGCCAGGGCTCGATCTACTTCGCGGGTAGGGCGATGGCGGAGCAGCCGAGCGGCGGCAAATTCACCGGCGGAGCCAAGGCCTATTGGATGGCGGACACAGCGAACGCCGAGTTCATCATCTACTGGGGTGCAAACGTACTGGAAGGAAATTACGGACCTCCGCTGAAGACCCCGAAAATTACGCGCGGGCTCGCGAGCGGCAGGCTTCGAGTGGCGGTGATCGATCCCCGCCACTCGAAGATCGCGGCGAAGGCCTGGAAATGGGTGCCGATCGAGCCGGGAGCCGATGCAGCGTTCGCGCTCGGCATGATCCGCTGGATCCTGGAGAACCAGCGGTATGACAAACGGTACTTGGAGAACTGCAACAAAGCGGCGGCGGCAGCCGACAGCGAACCCACCTGGTCCAATAGCGCGTGGTTGGTGAAGATCCGCCCGGATGGCTCCACCGGCGGGTTCCTGCGGGCATCGGAAGCCGGACTGGAGGGCGGCGCGGATACGTTCGTCTGCCAGCGCGACGGCACACTGAAGGCATTCCAGTCCAGCGACACCGGCGAGCCGGTGGAAGGTGACCTCTTCGTGGATACGACCGTGAACGGGATTCCGGTGAAATCCGGGCTCCAGATCCTGCTTGAGGAGGCCCAGGCGATGAGCATCGCCGAATGGGCCCGGGTAGCGGGCATAAACGAAGAAGACATTCTGATCCTGGCGAATGAGTTCACCTCTTACGGCAAGCGCGCCGTGGTGGAGATCCATCGTGGCGTGTCACAGCACACCAATGGCTTCTATAACGTGCTGGCCACCATGGGGAGCCTGAACACGCTGATCGGCAATCTCGACTGGAAAGGCGGGCTTATTTACCGCGGAAACACCTACGGCCAGGCGGGCGGCAGCGGGCGGCCATTCCAATTGAGCGATCATCCTTCGCCCATCAAGCCTTTTGGCATCGATATCATCCGCGGCGGGGCGAACTACGAGAAAAGCACTATTTTTTCCGGGTATCCGGCCAAGCGCCCCTGGTATCCCCTGGCCAGCGACGTCTACCAGGAAGTGATTCCCTCGGCGGGCGACGCCTATCCGTATCCGATCGAAGCTCTGTTCCTCTACATGGGGTCACCGGTATATGCCTTGCCGGCCGGCCATTCGCTGATTCCGATCCTGAGGGATCCGGCCAAGATTCCCCTGATCGTCAGCAACGACATCGTTATCGGGGAAACCACCCTCTATGCTGACTACGTCTTTCCCGACCTGACCTACCTGGAACGCTGGGAGTTTCAAGGTTCTCATCCGTCGATCGTTCACAAAGTCTCTCCGGTCCGGCAGCCCGCCGCGGTGACGCCGAACGAACGGGTTCGCATTTTCGGCGAGGAGATGCCCGTGTCGATGGAGGCGGTGTTCCTTGCCCTCGCGGAACGGATGGGAATGCCCGGTTTCGGACCGCGTGGATTTGGCAGCGGCGATCTGAACCGCCCCGAGGACTTCTACCTGCGCATGGTGGCGAA
>CAYXVG010000106.1:0-5518 GCA_964468205.1 uncultured Solibacteraceae bacterium
GCCTTCGCCAGCCGAGCATCCCGGCTCGGATTGCCTCAGCCTGCGTCAGCGGCTCGTAATCCCCCGCCCACACTACCCCCACTAGTGTATTTTTGTCGGCTAATCCCCCAGATCAAGGCTATAGACGTTACGGTCGTATATCAATAAACTACCTACGGGGTTAGTGTACGTCCACAAGTTTTCCGAAAGGGAGTAGAAAAATGAAAACCAATAGCCGGCCGGCTCCGGCCGTCTTATTTGTCCTTCTCCTCGCTCTGATTGGCACGCTGCCGCTGGCGGCGCAGACCGCGCAGGGCAGAATCTCCGGTACCATATCGGACTCCTCGGGTGCTGTCATCCCGGGTGCCGAAGTCTCTGCGGTCAATGCCGATACGGGTCTCACCACCCGCGCCACAGCCAACGAGGTCGGGCTCTATGTCCTGTCGTTCCTCCAACCGGGACCTTACAACATCAGCGTCTCTTCCGAGGGCTTCAAACGCTACGAGCGCAGTCGAATTGTCGTCGAGACCTCCCAGGTTCTCGAACTGAACATTGAGATGGAGTTGGGCGCCATCACCGAAACGGTCACTGTCACCTCGCAAGTCCCGCTCCTTCAAACGTCAGACGCTACGGTCGATCAATTCATCGACCAGCGCGCCGTCAACGACATGCCACTCGCCAACCGGCGGGCGTTGGAACTCGTCCGCCTGAGTTCAAATGCCGTCTTCGTCGACTATGGCGGTGACGCCAAACCGATCTTCGCCGTGGCCGGCGGGCGCGGCTACAAAAGCACATACCTCCTTGACGGCGGAAACATCCAGAACATCCGCATGGCCTCGGCCCAGGTCGACATCGACCCGCCCGTCGAAGTGATCAAGGAGTTCCGCGTCGTGCAGAACGGCTACGCTGCCGAATTCGGCGGCTCGGCCAGCGGTGTCCTCATCAGCACTACGAAATCGGGTACGAACGAGATACACGGCAGCATATTCGAATACTTCCGCAACGACAAGCTTGACGCCGCCGGTTTCTTCGCCCCCACCCAGGGAGACAAGAAGATTAAGGCGCCGCTCCGCTACAACCTCTTCGGAGGCACCGCCGGCGGCCCGATCATCAAGAACCGGACCCACTTCTTCGCAGGCTACGAAGGGACCCGGAAGAAGACTGGCAGCACCCAAATCCTCACCGTGCCGGACGCCCGCCAGCGGGCGGGTGACTTCAGCCAGACCGTGAACGCGGGCGGCAATCTGATTCCCATCTACGATCCGAACAGTACGCAGACGGTCGGCGGCAAGAACGTGCGCGATACGTTCCCGGGGAATATCATTCCGTCGAACGCACTGGATCCCGTCGCCGCTAAACTTGCCAAGTATTGGCCGGAACCGAACAAAGCCGCGACGAATCTCGCCGGCGCCCAGAACTTCTCCGGCAACCGCACAAATTCCTTCGACCGTGACAATGTCACCGCCCGTGTGGACCATGCCTTCTCCGACAACAACCGGTTCTACTTCCGGTTCGTCTACAACAAGGATCCATACACGTGGAGCAGCAACTATCCTTTCGGCGGCGTCGGTGATACGCAGTCGCCAATCTCCCCAACGCGATGGGAGACCTCATACTTGGCAAAGGATACGCATACCGTCTCGCCCAATCTGATCACCGACTTCGGTTACTCGTTCAGCAACCGCACCTGGTACGCCTACAGCGCGGGACTTGGCAGCGGCGTGGTTCCGGAAATCGGACTCCCCAACACCTCGCCCGATTCCTTCCCGGCGATTCGGGGAACCGCGATGGCCGACCTCGGCAACGGACAAGAGCGCAAGCAAATGCCGATCCGCCAGCACCAGATATCGAATAGCTGGACCTGGGTCCAGAACAACCACGTCTTCAAGTTCGGCGGCGAAGTGCGCAAGGGCATCAACGTCGACCTCAACCGTCCCATCGTCAGCGGGCAGTTCAACTTCTCGAAAACCGGTTCGGATCAGCCGGGCGTCTCCGCTTCGGGCCTACCCTTTGCCAGCTATATGCTCGGCTGGGTCAATGGATACTCGACCCGCGAAACCATGGAACTGGACCGATACAGCTACTACCTGGCCTGGTACGCTCAGGACGATTGGAAGGTCACCCAGAATCTGACCCTCAACATCGGCATGCGTTGGGAAACCGACACGCCGGTGACGGACAAGAACAATCGCAACAACAGCTTTGACCGCTACCAGATCAACCCGGTTTCCGGCACCCCTGGCGTCGTGAAGTTCTCCGGGATCGGCGGTTGGGAAGAAGCTCCCTACCGTAACGACTGGAACAACTTCGGGCCCCGTTTCGGTTTCGCCTGGAAACCCGGCGGGTCGCTCAACT
Source organism: uncultured Solibacteraceae bacterium (assembly GCA_964468205.1). Lineage (GTDB taxonomy): Bacteria > Acidobacteriota > Terriglobia > Bryobacterales > Bryobacteraceae > CAWELS01. Next base: position 2,335 of record CAYXVG010000106.1, read on the forward strand.
GGGTGGTCCGCGGCGGCTACGGCATCTTCTACGAGATGCCTTCTACTTCCGCCAACGCCGCCACTTTGGGCTTCGAGCTTTCCGCGGCAACATCATCACCGGATAATGGCATCACACCCGCCTTTCTGTTGCAAAACGGGCCGAACGTGAGCGCCATCCCGGGCGAGCTTGACGACTCGTTCGGCGCAGTGCCGGTTGGTCAAAAGGTAACAACGAACGTCACGTTCTATGAGCAGAACCGCCGCTCGGGATACGCGCACCACGTCAACTTCGGCATACAGCGCCTGCTGCCGGGCGACATGCTGTTGGAGGTGAACTACACCGGCAACCTCAGCCGCAAACTTCCGAACGGGAACATGAACATCAACCAGGTTCCCATCGAGAACGCATCCGCGGGCAACGCCCAGGTGAAGCGTCCGTATCCGCAGTTCGGCAACGTGACAGTTCTGTCGCCAACCATCGGCGCCAACAACTACCACTCCGGCAACCTCAAGCTCGAAAAGCGCCTTTCCTCCGGACTGGCATTCATGAGCGGATACACCTGGTCCAAGGCAATCGGCGACGCCAACAATCAGACGGGCAGTCTCGGCGATAACCAGAACTACCAGGATGCCTACAACCGCCGTCTCGACCGCGGTCTCGACGCCCTCGATATCCGGCACCGCTTCACCTGGAGCTCAACCTATGATCTCCCGTGGGGCACGGGCCGCCGGTGGCTTTCTAACCACTGGTCCCGGCACGTCGTTGGCGGCTGGAATCTCGGAGCCGTCATCCAGCTTCAGACCGGCGGGCCGTTCACCGTCACCATGAACAACAACACCACCAACAGCTTCTCGGCGGGTGGGCAGCGCGCGAATGTGATCGGCGACCCGAACCTCCCGACTGATGAGCGCACTGTGCAACGCTGGTTCAACACCGAGGCGTTCACCGCGCCTGATCCTTACACCTTCGGCAACGCCGGCCGCGGCATCGTCCGCGGCGATGGCCGGATTGTCTTCGATCTCTCGTTTGGCAAGAACTTCCCCTTCGGAGAACAGCGCCGCGTACAGTTCCGGGCCGATTTCTTCAATGCCCTGAACCATCCCGACTTCGCCTTGCCAAACCGCAGCCTCGGCGCGGCGAACTACGGAACCATCGGCGGCGCCACTGCGGGCCGCACCATTCAGTTCGGCGCGCGGATCGAGTTCTAGCGCAGCCGCATAGCCCGGCATGCAGGCCCTGGGAACGGCCTGCATGCCGGAGCAGTCCCCCACCCTTCCACCGGCCTCCCCGGCAGCCGTGACATGAAACGGAACCCGCCCGCTGGCGGTCATCCTTGCGGAGACAGCCTGCGGAGAGACAGGAACGGCAAGCCGATACTTGGTTCTTCGCCGCCCCGTCATCGAGGGCCGGACCCGCTGACCGCTTGGGAATTGCCATGCGGCACGGCTACCGGGCGCGCTCGACGGATCTTGTCACGCAAAAACAGGTCTCCGGCCGGGAAGGTATCAGAATGTTCGATAAATCGATTCCGCTCTTCTCACTCTTCGGCTTCCAGGTGAAACTGGATCTGTCGTGGATCGTGATCCTCGTCCTCGTCACCTGGACGCTGGGGATAGGATTCTTCCCGCGCGCCGTGGAAGACCAACCGCAACATGTCTACTGGCTGATGGGACTCGCGGGAGCGTTCGGGTTGTTCGGGTCCATTATCCTTCATGAATTCGGCCATTCAATCGTGGCCAGACGGTTCGGGATCCCCATGAAAGGCATCACTCTGTTCATCTTTGGCGGCGTCGCCGAGATGGAGAATGAGCCCCCCACGCCGAAATCCGAGCTCTTCATGGCAGTGGCGGGACCCGTTGTCAGCATCCTGCTCGCGGGGCTGTTTCTCGGGATTGGCTTTGGCGGCGAAAGGCTTGGCTGGCCTCGGCAAGCCACTGCCGTCTTGCTCTACCTCGGAGCGATCAATGGCCTGTTGGTCGCCTTCAATCTCGTGCCGGCCTTTCCGCTCGACGGCGGGCGCGTGCTGCGCTCGATCCTCTGGAACCGCACCAATGACCTGGTCAAAGCAACAAAAATCGCGTCCAGTATCGGATCGGGCTTTGGCATCGCCCTCATCGTTCTCGGAGTGGTCAGTTTCTTGTCCGGAAACTTCATCGGAGGCATGTGGTGGTTCCTCATCGGCCTGTTCCTGAGAGGCGCTTCCAAGAATTCCTACCAACAGGTTCAGATCCGGAAAGCGCTGGAGGGCGAGCCGATCACCCGCTTCATGAAAACCGATCCCGTCACGGTCCCGCCCGACACCACGCTGGACAAGTTCGTCAACGACTATCTGTATGAACACCACTTCCAGATGTTCCCGGTCGTCGGCGGCTCCGGCGACCTCGCCGGCTGCATCACCGTGGATGACGTGAAGAAGGTGCCGCGGGAGGAGTGGAGTCAGCGCAACGTCCGGGAGGTACAGACGCAGTGCTCGGACGAGAATACGGTTCCCCGCGACATCGACACCATGAAAGTGCTGTCCAGAATGCAGAAGACCGGCAACCAGCGGCTCCTGGTCGTCGAAAACGGGTCCCTCGCCGGGGTTATCGTGCTGAAGGACATGCTCAGCCTTCTCGCCCTCAAAATGCGCCTGGAGGACGACGATGCCTCCCCGGAAGATCTGCATCGAATTCAGGCTCTCTCGCGTTAATCACTCTTCCATCCCCGGACGGCGCGCGCGCTCAAAACACGCCACCCGGCCGCGTCGACCCCATCGAACCCCACTTGAACCCCGGCTAGGCGTTTCGCCGTTCGCGCCAGTTTGAAAACTATATTCCCAGTAGTATCAAGACACTACGCTGGCCACCCAACTGCCCGCAATCGCCACCGGCGAAAATCGAATTGCGGGCAACCCTCTGCGAAAGCCCCGCTACCATCGATGTTTACCAATCGAACGGCCATTAAAATCCGCCCGTCGGCCACCCCCTCTGTCACACCTCCATCACACCTCCACCCCGCCCCTCCGGCTCACCGCCGCGCCGGCACACCGCCCATCGGCTGTCGGTCCTCCGCCGGCCGCCCACCGGTACACCCACCCGCCGGCACACTGCTCCCCTGGTACACCGCCCCTCCGGCTCACCGTCCATCGGCTGTCAGTCCTCCGCCGGCACACTGGTCCCCCGTTACACCGCTCCTCCGGCTCACCGCCGCGCCGGTGCACCGC
>CAYXVG010000106.1:5618-13787 GCA_964468205.1 uncultured Solibacteraceae bacterium
ACACTGGTCCCCCGTTACACCGCTCCTCCGGCTCACCGCCGCGCCGGTGCACCGCCCATTCGGCACACCCCGGGGCAGCAACCACCGCCCCTCCGGCCGTACCGCCCGGTTCAACATCGCCCCCGGCTGCGGGCGAAACATCCCCAAACGTTCGTCCACAAAAAAATCCCTATCGTGTGGTATTGTTTAGAAATCGAATTCAAGGAGGAGGGGACCCCATGACATTCGTTAGACCTGTGGCCTTGCTGTACCTGTCGGCGGCCATTCTCGGCGCTCAAGGCGGTGGGGGAGTAACCGGATTCGCCGCCAGCGACCAGATTAGCCGCGAAAACCGGCTGCGCACCGAAAGCCTCGTCGCTTCCGGGGTCGATCTCGGCGCCGGCGCTTTCGTCTTCGAAACGCGGCTGATGACGGTCCACGGTTTGCAGGACGTCACATTTGACATCGCGTCAAACTCGTTGCTCACGGCAACCAGCGGAACGCTCGGCCGCGGCTGGGGACATCCCTACGAAGCCCGCCTGGTGGAACTGGGGGTATCGCCGTTCCGGCCCGTCGGCCTCGCCGAGGTGTACTGGGACGCGAATCGCAAGAACGTTTTCCAGGATTCCGGCAACGGCGAAGACTACGAGTCGCTCGACGCCTCGTCCCGCTACGACCAACTCCGGAAGAATTCAAACGGCACATGGAGGCTTACCCTCCGCGACGGCACGGTCTACGAATTCGACTCCGATGGGCGCCTGACGTCAATCGCCAACAAGGTCCGGCAAAAATTGCAATTGAGCTACGAGGACGACCGGCTTGACAAGGTCACCGAGCCGGTCTCGGGACAGGAACTTCGGCTCTTCTATCGCCGGGACCGCAGTGAAGATCTGCTCCAACACATCCAGGACGCGGCGGACCGCATCGTCTACTTCGACTACGACAATTCAAACCGCCTGACGGAGATCCGGGAGCCCGCCGCATTGGGGCCTGTCCATCCGTCCGCAATCCCGCTGGTCGTCCTCGAAATTCCGGACAATGATCCGGCCGGCCTGAGCTTGAGCATCTCCGGACCGGACGACCCCGGCCAAGTCGGGCTGGTGATGTTCGCCTCCCTTCCCATCAGCCATCCCGACCCGTCCGAGCTGGTGGTCCGCCTCACCTCCCCCGCCGGAACACAGCTCAACATCCGGACCTCGAAATCGACTCCCGGATGGAACCTCTCCAACGTCGTCTTCGACCACTTCGACGGCCAACAACAGGACGGCATCTGGAACATCCGAATCGTCGATTCCGTACCGGGGAATGCCGGCTCACTGGCCAGCTACGGGATGCGGTTCACCGGCCCCGCCTACACGACCCGCCTCACCTATAACCCGGCCAGCCAGATCGTTCGGGTCACCGCGCCGGATGGCGGGGTTGTCCTCACCAATACCTACGACCCGCAGGGCCGTATCGTCAGCCAGGACGACGGCGTCGCCACCAACCAGCCCGCGCGCTTTGCCTATGAAAACCGTCCCTCTGGAGGAGTTATCACGACCTACACGAACCGGACCGGCGCGGAGCAGGTCTACGAGCATGACTCCGATCTCAACCTCGTTAGCTACACCGACGCCCTCGGCCAGACCGACACCTTCGAGTACGACCAGGACGGGAATCGCATCCGCATGACCGACGCGCTCAACCGCGTCACCCGGTTCGTATACGACATGGCCGGGAACCTGACCCGCGTGGTGGACCCGCTGGGCAACGCGACCGCCTACGCCTACGACTCCCGCAACAACCTCACCCGAATCACCGGCGCCCTCGGCCACGAGACCTCCTACACCTATACCAACGAGAACAATATTCGCCGCGTCCAGGACGCCATGTCGCATCAAGACAACAAGACCTATGGCGGAAGTTCCGAAATGCGGGGCAACCTGCTCCACGACGGAGCCGGCATGGACTACCGGTACACTTCCGGGAAGGTTACCGAAGCCACTCACCCTGCCAGCGGCAGCTCCGGCGCGGAATACGACGATATCGGCCGGCTGATCAAGACTAGCGACGGCGATGGCTTCGAGCGGCGGTATGAGTACGACGACCGCGGCAACGTGGTTCGCCAGATCGACGAGAAAAACAGCTCGACCCGCACGTTCTACGACGGCCGGGGCCGGAAAACGCGAACCGTCAACCCGGACGGCGGCCAGACCTTCCTCGAATACGACGGCAACGACAATCTCATCAAGCTGACCGACGCTTCCGGAGCGGTCACCCGCTATGAGTACGACGGCGAGGACCGCCTTATCCGCCAAATCGATCCACTCGGCAACGTCATGACCCTCGCCTACGACGACGCCGGTCAACTCGTCGCCGAGACCGATGAGCTCGGCAACACAATCCGCCGCGAGTACGACCCCGTCGGCAACGAGATTGGCATGTACGACGCCAACGGCGTCAGGATCGAGTCCGTTGTCTATGACGACCGCGACCTGCCGGTGGAAATCACCGACGCCCTGGGATCCAAGGTCCGGATGACCTATGACGCCGCCGAGCGCCTCGTCAGGCTCATTGACGCGCGGGGCAAAGTCCGCGAATTCGAGTACGACTCGCTCGACCGCGAAACCGCCTCCACAGATCCGCTCAACCGCACGGCCCAGCAGAGCTACATGAGCGACGATGTGACCGATTCGCTGGTGGACGCCCGGGGCAACGAGATCTCCTTCGGCTACGATCCGGCCAATCGCATGACGCGGGTTAATTACCCTTGGGGAAGTACCTGGATTCGTTACAACGACCGCGACCTGCCGATCGAGATCGATCACCGCGGCTCCGGCCGGACGATCGACTACGACTATGACCAAGCCGGGCGCATGGTCCGCATGGTGCAGTCGGGGGGCGGATCGACACGGCAGTTCAACTACACCTACGATACCCTTGGCAATCTCACCAGCGTGCGCGACGGCGGCGGGTCGAACAACCCCATTCTCTCCTACACCTATGACGGCCTCAGCCGGGTGACCCGGTTCATTGACAGCGCCGGCGACTTGATCGAGTACGCCTACGACGCCGCGGGCAACATGACCCGGATGACCTACCCCGACGGCAAGCGCGTCCGCTATGGTTACGATGCCGCGGGCCGGCTGGTCTCCGTCGTCGATTGGGCCGGCCGCGAAACTGCCTACACCTACGACAAGAACGGACTGCTCACCGGAGTCGACCTGCCGAACGGAACTTCGCGCGAGATGGAGTATGACGCGGTTGGGCAACTTGTCAGCCGCCGCGATCTGGACAAGGGCGGCTTACCCATCGTCGAGTACACCTATAGCTATGACGCCGCCGGGCGCTTGCGCGCCGAGACGGGACTGGCGCAGGGGCCCGGCTATGTCCCGAAACCGGTCATGATGACCTACGACAACACCCGGGATTGGGTGGCTACCTACAACGGCCAACAGGTCTCCTACGACCGCGAAGGAAATCTCACCAGCGGGCCGCTTGGCTCCGGCGGCACGATGGCGTCATTCCAGTACGACGCCGGTGGGAACCTGATCCTCGCCGGCGACAGCCGGTATTCCTACGATGCCGAGGACAACCTGGTCAGCCTACCCGGCCCCGGCGGGAACGGCCGCCGGTTGCTCACGGTCAATCCGATGCCCGGCGTCTCGCAGGTGATCGTGTCGCGCCTGGACACCTCGGCTCAGGGCTCCAACACCACCCGCTACGTCTGGGGTATCGGACTCATCTACGCCGACGTCGACGGCGAGCTGCTCGTGCACCACTACGACTACCGGGGCAGCACCGTCGCTCTCACCGGCGACTCCGGCCAGGTGGCCGGACGTGTCTCCTACGGCCCCTACGGCGAGATCGGGAGCCGGCAGGGCGAGACGAACACGCTCTTCCTTCATGCCGGACTCTTCGGGGTCATCACCAGCGACAGCGGCCTGCAGTACATGCGCTACCGCTGGTACTCCCCGAATCTCAAGCGGTACCTCACGCCCGATGCGGTCTTCGGCTCGATCGATCAGCCCGGCTCGCTCAACCTCTATTCATACGCGGGGAACAACCCGGTCACGCGCAATGATCCAAATGGCCAGTTCTGGAACGTGATCGGCGGGGCGATTGCCGGGGCGGTTGTCGGCGTTGCAATCCAGGCCGTCACGGACCTGGTTACCGGCAAGAAGCCGCAATGGGAGGACTACGCCGCGGCCGCGATCGGCGGGGCCGTGGGAGGGGCCATCATCGGCGCTTGCATGGGCGTGTGCGGGCCGGCCGCGATTGCGGCGATGGGAGCCGTAGCCGGCGCGGCCGACGGCGCCGGCTCGGTCGCCCTCGCCTCCGCGTTTCGCGGCGACGAGCCCGACCCGAACGAGGTTGTCACCGCCGGTTTGATCGGCTTCGCTTTTGGCGGTGTCGCCGGCGGGCTTGGCGCGAAGGCCGGCGGCGCGGGGCGCCGGGCGGGCAAGACCCTCGCCAACGTCACGCGGCCCGCACCGAAGGGCATCCTCAAGGCCGGACCCAAGGCGATCCGCCGCGCGCCGGGGCGCGTGCGGTTCAACTCGAAGGTCAACCAAAAGATCATTCCCCGGATCGGCAAGCAGCCCGTCCCCACCCGGCAGGTTCGCGTTCAGAAGTACCGCTTCTCCACCCGGGAAGCCAGCCGTCTGAACAGCGTCGACTACGGCCGGGTGAAGAGCTTCAGCCTGCTGGCGAAGAAGGACCCGAAGGCGGCCAACCGGCTCGCGGCTTCGGTTAGCACCCGCGGGCGTCCGCCGCTGCGGGCCCGGCACCGGGTGGAAAATGCCGGCCGTGGCGCGGTCAACCGCGACAAGAAGGGCGTCTTTGGCGAGCACCGCCACGCCGGGCGCTGGGAAACCGATCTGCGCCGCGCCGGCATATCACTGCCCAATTCGCCGATCCAGACGAGGAACGCTTTCTAAGGAGGCCGGAACCATGACATACGCAAAACGATATCTTCTCTCGATTCCGGCGCTCCTGCTGCTGCTTGGAGCTTCCGTCGCTCGAGCCCAGTACTACGTATATGACGACGCCGGACGCCTGCTATCGGTGGCGTATCCAGACGGCGCGGGTATCGCCTACGACTACGACGAGGCGGACAACCTGCTGGCGGCGATGCCGGTTAACTTTCCGGCCGCCCCGGTTGATGTGCAGGTCAGCCGCCTGTCCCCCACGAGCGCCCGTGTGAGCTGGGCCCCCAGTGCGGGCGTCAGCCAATACGTCATTGAACGGCGGCGCGCGGACTCCGCGGTCTGGGAAGAGGTGGCGACCGTCTCCGGCGGCACGAGCGTTTTCATCGATCCGTCCCTCGAGGGGGGCGCCGACTACGCCTACCGTGTCTCGGCAATCGGCCCCGAGGGGCGCTCCGCGCCATCAGCGGAAGCGGGATTCCTCGGCCTGCCGCGGCCGCTCATCTCGGAGGCCGGCGTCGTCAACGGCGCGAGCTTCTCCGAGGAGCAACCGGCCGCGCCGGGCTCGATCATCTCGATCTTCGGGGACAACCTTGGCGTCGAGCTGACTGACGACGGCCTGCAGCCGTTCACCGCGCTGGCCGAAGGATCGCCCTTGCCTACCGAACTCGGCGGCTACCGCGTCACGATCGGCGGTATCGAGGCTCCCTTGTATTTCGTGGCCGGACAGGCCACCGGGAACTCGGGTTTCGCGGGCCAGATCAACGCGCAGGTTCCCTGGGAGGTGCAGCCGGGAGAGGTTGCTTTGAAAGTCCTGCGGGAAGGCGAGGACGGGGTGCTCGAAAGCGAACCGGTGACGATCCCGCTCGCGCGGATATCGCCGGCTTTCTTCTCGTTCGACTTCGGCTCCGGCCGCGCCGTCGCGGTCAACCTCAAAATTGACGGCCAGAGCGACGTGATCAACGGCTCGGTCGCACAGCCGCCCGGCTCGCTGGAAGGAGTGACCACCCAACCGGCGAAGTTGGGCGGGGTCGTGACGCTCTACGCCAACGGCCTCGGCCCCGTGGAGCCGCCGGCGGCAACCGGCGATGACAGTCTCGATGGGCTCCGCGGCGCCACCATTCCCGTCAAGGTACTGGTTGGCCCCGCCGAGGCGGAGGTGCTCTTCGCCGGCCTCGCTCCCCAGTTCGTCGGGGTTTACCAGATCAACATCGTGATTCCGCTTGCGGTTGTTCCGGGCGGCGCGGTTCCGGTGGTCATCGAGCAGGGCGGCGTGAGGAGCCGCGAGGATGTGACGATCGCCGTGCGGCCATGAGGCTCCGCCCGGGGAGGCCGCCGGGTGGAAGATGGGATTATGGGCGGAATATGGGTTAGTATTGGGCTGGGAGCAGAAGCCATGGTAGTAGCTTCGCATCTGAGTCCCGGGGCGGCGATCCGTTTTGAAGACAGCCTTTGGAAGGTCCTTTCGGTGGAGCAGCGCGCGGGTCAGGGGAAGATGGGCGGTGTCGCGCACGCCCATCTGCTGAATCTGGAGACGGGAACCATCAAGGACCACGGATTCCGCGCCGACCTGAAGCTTGAGGACGTACCGCTCGAGAAAACGCCGATGGAGTTCCTGTACCGCGATGGGGTCAATTGCGTCTTCATGAATCCGGACAGCTTCGAACAGGCGGAGATTCCGGCCGGTATAATCGGCCCGCAGGACAAGCTGCTCGTGGAGCAGATGCGGGTGGCGGTGGAGTTCGTCGAGGACCGGCCTGTGGCGGTGGAGTTCCCCGATTTCGTCGAGCTGGCGGTGGCCGAGACCACTCCTCCGGTCCATGGGCAGCAGGACAACACGCGGAAGGTGGCGCGGCTGGAGAACGGCGTCGAAATCCAGGTACCGCAGTTCATCCGGCAGGGCGACGTGATCCGCCTCGACGTGGCCAACATGAGCTACATGGAGCGGGTGCGGAAGTGACCGGGCTTCACTGCTTGACGCGGAACGCGGTCAGGGTGTCCTGGTCCCGGATGAGCAGCATGCCGCCGGCGATCACCGGCAGAGTCCAGGTCGGGTAATCGCCGCGGCCAACCGGGAAGCGGGAGAGTTCCTTGTAGGCCTCCGGGTTCGGCTCGACGAGCGCGATGTCACCGCCCTCGCCCTGGAGGTAGAGGAGCCCATCGGCGTGGATCACCTGCCCCTTGCCGACGCTGCGGTCCCGCCACTTCACTTCGCCGGTTTTGAAATCCATGCAGGTGAAGATGCTGCTCGAGAAACCGTAGAGATGGCCGCCCACCAGGACCGAGGTGCTGTAGTGGTTCCGCATGTCACGGTTGAAGTAGACCTCTTCGGCGGAGCCGTCGGGCTGGAACTTAAGGAGCGCGCAGCCGGTGCCGTAGTCGGAGGAGAGGAAGACATGACCGTCGTGAACGATGGGCGTGGCGACGTTCGCGGTCCGGTTGGCGACCTGGGTGTAGCGCCACAGAGTTTTGCCATCGTCGGCGCGGATCCCGACTCCGGCGGTGCCGGTCAAGGTGACGTACTGGCGGCCGCCGTTGACATCGGCGGCGACCAGGGAGGAATAGCCGGCCTTGTCCGGTTCGGATTTCCAGATCAGCTTGCCGTTGGACTTGTCGAGGGCGACGATGCCGCCACCGGATCCGCCCGGCGTCACGATCACCCGGTTGCCGTCCACGAGCGGCGATTCGCTGATTCCCCAGTTTGTGTTCCGGGCGCCGAAGGCGCTCAGTAGATCGACCGACCAGAGCTTCTTGCCATCGGCGGCGTTAAGGCAGGCGAGGTGGCCGTTGGCGGCGAGCGCGTACAGGCGCCCGGCGTCCCAAGTGGGCGTGCCGCGAGGGCCGTCGCCGCGGCGGTCGTCGTATTCCGGTCCGTTCGGCGTCTTCCAGAGTTGGCGCCCGGTGGCAAGGTCGAACGCCATGACATACTGCCGGCCGTCGAGTTGGCCCTGCGTGTAGATGCGGCCATCGACGACGGCGAAGGACGCGAAGCCGGCGCCGAGGCCCTCCGCCTGCCAGGCGCGCGGCGGCCCGGCGGCGGGCCAGGATCGCAGCAGTCCGGTTTCGGATGACTTGCCGTCACGGTTTTCGCCCCGCCATTGCGGCCACTCCGCGGCCGATGCCGGAAGCAAAGACAGAATCAGTAGAAGAATTGTGGGTCCCCTCATAGCCTTACTTAGAAGCCTACCATTCGGCTGGGCGGAGGGGAAGGGGCGGCGGCCTGTTCGATCCCCTCGCGGTGGATCGCCTCATCGGCCTCGCTGGTATTTCCGGCACACTCGTT
>CAYXVG010000107.1:0-13375 GCA_964468205.1 uncultured Solibacteraceae bacterium
ACCGCCAGTTGCCATCTAGACTAAAGACATCGGCAAACAGACCAACTTAGGAGCGGAACTCTCAATGACAAGATTGCTCTCGTGGGCAGCGGCGGCTGTGCTGCTCCCCGGACTCCTCTGCGCGCAGGACCTCGCGGAATTCGAGAAGCGCGTAACCGAATTTACTCTCGACAACGGATTGCACTTCATCATTCTCGAGCGGCCCGAGGCGCCTGTCGTCTCCTTCTACGCCCAGGTCGATGCCGGTTCGGCCAACGACCCCAGCGGGAAAACCGCCATCGCCCACATGTTCGAGCACATGATTGGCAAGGGTACCATGCGGGTCGGAACAACGAACTGGGAGGAGGAAAAGAGAGCGCTCGAAAACGTCGAGAAAACCTATGACGCTCTCGAAGCCGAGCGCCGTAAGGGTGTCGAGGCCGACCAGCAGCGAATCAAGGCGCTCGAGGAAGAGCTTGAGGCCGCCATCCAAGTGGCCAACAGCTACGCCGTGCAGAATGAGTTTCCCCGGGTGATCGAACAGGCCGGCGGCGTCGGTTTTAACGCCGGAACCGGCCGCGACTACACCGTCTACTTCTACAGCCTCCCCGCCAACAAGATCGAGCTCTGGTTTTTGTTGCAGTCGGAGTGGTTCCGCCGCCCCGTCTACCGGGAGTTCTACAAAGAGCGCGACGTCGTACGGGAAGAGCGCCGGATGCGCGTCGAGTCTGATCCCGGCGGCAAGCTGTTCGAAGCGCTGATGGGCGCGGCTTTCATCGCCCACCCCTACGGCGTGTGGATGGGGTGGGCGTCGGACACCGAGAACCTGCGGGTCGAGGACGCGGACTGGTTCCACCGCACCTACTACGTCCCGGCGAACATCACCATCGCCATCGTCGGTGACGTCGATCCGGACCACGCGAAAAAACTGGCCGAGAAGTACTACGGCCGCATTCCCGCCGGGCCCATGCCGCCGCGTGTGATTACCGAGGAGCCCGAGCAGCAGGGAGAACGGCGCGCCGAGGTCGAGTCCCCGACACAACCGATCATCGCCATCGGCTACAAGCGGCCCAACCGCAATCATCCGGACGATCCGGTCTTCGATGTTATCAGCGGCATTCTGGCCAGCGGCCGGACCGGCATCCTCTACCAGGAACTCGTGCGTGATAAGCAGATAGCTCTGGCCGCCGTCTCCGCCGCTTCGTTCCCGGCGAACAAGTTTCCGACCCTGTTTGTCCTCTACGGCGTGCCGAACATGGGCCGCTCCGTCCAGGAGGTGGAAGAGGCAATGTACGACGTGATCGAACGTCTCAAGCGGGAAAAGGTGGACGACGAGACCCTCCAGCGCGTGAAGACCAAGGTCCGCGCCGGGGTCATCCGCAGCCTCGCGAGCAATTCCGGCCTCGCCAGCAACCTGGTCTCCTACCACCAGGCCTACGGCGACTGGCGGGTCCTGTTCAAGCAAATCGATATCATCAACCAGGTGACGGCCGATGACGTCCAGCGGGTGGTGCGCGAGTATTTCAACAAGAAGAGCCGCACTGTTGCCTACCACGTCCAGCCGGAGACTTCTCAAGTCCAGGAGGATGAAGCCGAATGACACGCCCGAAAGGAATCCACATCATACCGGCCGCGCTCTTGCTCGCTGCCAGCGTTCTTCCAGCGCAGGATCCTGGTATCCCCGCCTATCAGGATTTGCAGTTTCCGCCGCTCCCTCAAGTGGAGCTTCCCGATGTGGAGACCGCCACGCTGCCAAATGGGATGAAGGTCTACTTGCTCGAAGACCACGAACTGCCTCTAATCGGCGGTTCCGCGCTCATCCGCACCGGCAACCTCTTCGATCCCCCGGACAAAGTGGGTCTCGCCGGCGTCACCGGCAGCGTGATGCGCACCGGAGGCACGAAGGAGAAGACCGGCGACGAGCTCGACGTGCAACTCGAGAATATCGCGGCCTCCGTCGAAGCCTCCATCGGTGAGACCAGCGGCTCGGTTTCCTTCAATTGCCTCACTGAAAACCTCGACGAAGTGCTGGCCGTCTTCAAGGAGGTGCTAACCGCCCCGGAATTCCGCCAAGACAAGCTCGAGCTCGAGAAGACGCAACTCCGCAGCCTCATCTCGCGCCAGAACGACGATGCCGGCAGCATCGCCTCCCGCGAATTCGCCGAGCTCATCTACGGCGACGACAACCCCTACGCCTGGGAGATGACCTACGAGCACGTGGACAACATCACCCGCGACGACCTCATCGCTTTCCACGAGCGCTACTTCTTCCCGGCCAACGTCATTCTCGCCGTGCGCGGCGATTTTGAACCCGGCGAAATGAAGGCCAGACTGGAGAGGCTGTTTGCCGGCTGGACCGTCGAGCAGCCGCCGGCGCCACCCTTTCCAGAGGTCAGCGCGGAACCGAATCCAGGCGTCTCCTATGCAGTGAAGGAAGACGTTAATCAGGCCTTCCTCCGTATCGGGCACCTCGGCGGCATGTTGAAGGACGAAGACTACCCCGCTCTTTCGGTGATGTCGGACATCCTCGGCGGCGGCTTCGCCAGCCGGCTCTTCAAGCGGATTCGCACCGAACTCGGCTATGCCTACGGCATCTCCTCGTCGTGGGGCGCGAACTACAACCACCCCGGTATCTTTCGCATCAGCGGCAGCACCAAGTCCGCCTCGGCCACCGAAACCATCGAGGAAGTCCTCAAGGAAGTGGAGCGCATCCAAACCAGCGATGTCACCGACGAGGAGCTGAACACGGCGAAGGATGCCGTCATGAACAGCTTCGTGTTCAACTTCGACAGTCCGGCGAAAACCCTCAACCGCATTGTCCGCTACGCCTACTTCGGCTACCCCGAGGATTTCATATTCCAGTACCAGAAGGGCGTTCAGGCGGTCACCAAGGCCGATGTTCAGCGGGTAGCGAAAGAACATCTCAAGCCGGAGAACTTCGCCATTCTGGTCGTCGGCAACCCGGATGACTTCGGTACTCCGCTCACGGCGCTCAACAAGCCCGTGAAGGAGATCGACATCACAATCCCGGAGCCGAAGCGGGAGATGTCGAGGGTCGACGACGCCAGCCTGGCAGAGGGCCTTCAAATGCTCGCGAAGCTGCAGGAAGCCGTCGGTGGAGCCGCCGCGCTCGCGGCTGTGAACGACTATTCCCAGGTGGCCACTGTTTTAATGCAAACCCCTCAGGGCGAGATGAAGGTGAGCCAGACCAACCAAGTGATTGTGCCCTCGACGTTCCGGCAGGAGATGGTGGCGCCGTTCGGGCAGATGACTTCGTTCTATGACGGCGAAACCGGCTGGCTGAAAACGCCGCAAGGAACCCAGCCCATGCCGCCGCCGGTTGTCAAGCAGGTGGAAAGCCATCTCATGCGCAGCCCGTTCCGGCTGTGGCTTGCGGATCGGCACGAGGGCTGGACAGTCAACGCCGCCGCCGGCAATGTCCTTGAGATCTCCAACGGCGGCGGATTGGCGGTGGAACTCGAACTGGAGCCTGGCTCCGGCATGCCCGCCAAGTTGCGTTACCAGTCCATCCAGATGACCGGTGCGCCGGCCACGCTCGAGGACACTTTTTCCGATTGGCGGGAAGTGGATGGCGTAATGCTGCCCTTCAAGGTCACTATCACTCGCGAGGGCAACCCTTACGCCGACTTGGCCGTCCAAGAGTATGAAGTCAATGCCGGCCTCACCGCCGGCGAACTGGGAAAACAATAATGCGCTTCCTGCTCATCGCCTTTGTAATACTTCCGGTGGCGGCGGCTCAAGTGTCGCCGCCGGCCGTGATCACCGAGAGGATGCGGGAGGGCCGCCGCTTAATCGGCGAAGCGATCGAGGCGCTCGGCGGCGACGCTTTTCTCAATGTCAAGACCAAAATCGAAACCGGCCGCATGTACACGTTCTACAATCGCCAACTTAGCGGCCTTACCCGCGCCACCGTCTATACCCGGTACCTCGTCGCACCGGAACACCCGGATCCAAAGGAGTTCTACATGCGCGAGCGCATCTCCTATGGAAAACCAAACAAGGAGAAATGGGCGGTCCTGTTCAACGAGGACGACGGCTACGAAATCACGTTCCGCGGAATTCGTCCCCTCGGCGAGGACGACGTGGAGCAGTACCGCGAGCGGCGGCGCAAAGACATCTTCTACATCCTGCTCCGGCGCATGGGCGAGAAGGACCTCATCTTCGAGCGCGCCGGCCGCGAGGTGATTGACAACCAGCCGGTCGAGGTCGTGGACATCCTCGACGCGAGTAACGAAGTGGTGAAGGTGTACCTGCACTACACCACCAAGCTGCCGCGCCGGCAGTCCTATATTCACCGCGGACCCGACAATGTCGCTCACGAAATCACTACCATCTTCGACAACTTCAAGGATGCCGGCGGCGGCGCCAAGCTTCCCATGGTGGTCCAGCGGCAGCGCGACGGAGAGCGCGTCTTTTCCATGTTTGCCACCTCTGTCGAGGTCAATAAGCCGGTCGGGGACGACCTGCTGGGCTTGCCCGCGAAGATGAAGATGCTCGAACGCGCTCCGTAGCCGGCCTACCGCGGCCGGCGCAACGCATCGCCCGCCAGTTTATGCGACCAACTCGGATGCGGACCGGACCTATAGAAGCCTTCTGTGAGCGAAGCGGCTCCGCGCGGCCTTTCACCTTCCGGTCGATCCTGCTTCCGCGAATAGCCCGCGGCCGCGAGGAGTAATACCACGGTTATCAGGTCCAGTGACATACGGGGAATTTTTGTGGATTTTGCCGTTTGTTTCCAATTCGTTAATGGTATAATTGAAGACGCTCTCGCCCGTCGCGGTGGATAGAGGTGGCGGTGCGTCCCCATCCGCCTTGGTACGAGAAAGCGGGGAGTGAACCATGTTGTCCGCCATCCGATAGCCGCCATGGACCTCGACCAGCTTCACACGTTTCTGGAGATTGTCAGGCTGAAGAGCTTCTCCAAGGCGGCGCAAACCTGCTATCGCACCCAACCCGCAATCAGCGCCCAAGTCCGGCAACTGGAACAGGAACTGAATACTTCGCTCTTCGACCGGCTCGGCACAAGAATCGCGCTCACCCCGGCGGGCAAGATTTTCACCGAATACGCCGAGCGCATTCTCGAGCTGCGGCGCCAGGCACAGGACTCCATTAACGAGTTGGAACGCCAGCCCCGTGGTGAACTCGTAATTGCGGCCAACGAATCGAATTGCATCTACATCCTGCCAGGCGTTTTCTCCACCTTCAAGAAAGAATTCCCCAATGTTCAGCTTCATGTAGACCGTTCCTACGGCGCCCGGGTGGTTCAGGCCGTGCTCGAGAATCAGGCCGACTTCGGCATCACCCAGCTTCCGGTGGAGGAGAAGAAGCTGGAAGTCGCCCGTATCTATGGCGATGAAATCAAGCTCATCGTCGCCGCGGACCACCCGCTGGGGCGAAAGCGGGCGGTCCTCGCGCATGAACTCTACGAAGTGCCCCTGCTGCTTCCTCGCGCCGGCCGGACGCGCAGCCGGCTGAACGCGTGGCTCGAAACCATGGAAGAGGATGTCAATGTCTCGATGGAGTTAGACTCCACCGAGATGATGAAGCGCTTCGTCCGCGCCGGCCTGGGGGTCGCCTTCCTCGCCATCTCCTACTGCCGGGAGGAGATTGCCGCCGGCACACTGAAAGCGGTTTCTTTGGGACCCGATCCCATGACCCGCCGTCTTGGGCTCGTTTATCGCAAGGATAAGGCGCTTTCCAAGGCCGCGTTGGGCTTCATTCGCGTTACTCTAGAACAGGCGGAAAGTAATCTGAATGGCAATCGGCAAGGAGAGTCCGCCACTGTCGAAATGAAACAGCAGGGATCGTAGATTGCGATGGACGAGCAACTGACGTCGAAATGCTCCACGATTATGATCGCCGCGGGTGGAAAGACTCTCGTCTACCACTCCTTGGACGAGATACCGGACGATCTCAGGGAACAGCTCCTCGAGACGACGCAGGGTGTTCATTCGGCCACGATACTCATCGCCGACAAACTCGGGCGGGACAAGATCCTGAGATCGATGCGCCAGGCCGAGACCGGGCGAGAGGGGAAACTGGCGAGCGCGCTTGTTGAGCAGAGGCGTTCTCTTCCGGCGCACGTTCCGCGCTGGATGGCGACCCTGGCGCTCGCCGGCCGTGTGCTCCTCGTGGGTTCGCTCGGATACGTCCTGTGGATTCTCGCCACGCTCCGCTAGCGCCAATTCCGCAAACGGCGGGGCAGCATATCTCCTGTTCGATTGGCGGAATAGTACTTGGTCTAGACTTACCAATAGGCAAATACCCTCATTTGACCCCACGGCTACCCCCTGAGTAGTAGGTAATCTTCCTGGTTGAATCGTCGATAGTAGTCTTAAGAACGATACGATGCAAACCTCCGCGAAAGCATGTCCCGCCGCCCGGGAGATCCCTGGGCGAAGCGACGCGGAGCAGGCCCTGGCGGCCGCTCTGAACAACGCCCGCCAGACTTCTATCGAGGCTCTGTTATTGCTCCCGGACCATCTGGCGAGCTTGACCGAAGCCGGCGAATACGAGACCGCGGACCGGGCCCTGGTGGCTTGCTGCCAGGAGTTTGTTCGCGCGCTTCCACCGGGTTCGCGTGTCTACCGATGGTCTGCCACAGCGCTGCTGGCCGTGGTGGGAGCCCCGGATGCGGCGGTCTTGAAACGGACCACCACGATTGGGAAGACCGAGATTTTCTCCTTGGACGAATATCAATCGCTGGAGGGCCTCCGCCGGGCTCTGGACCTCTTCATCGCCGAGAACCTCGGCTAGCGGTTGCGAATTTTCCTCAAAGACGTCCAACTTTCGCCGATAAGCCCGGCATGGATCGGCGACGCGAACCACGCTTCACCTCGAACCGGCCGGTAGCGGTACGCCTGCTGGGCGATAACCCGCTGACGCTGACTGGCACAATCAGCAACGTGTCCGGCCGGGGCATGCGGATACTGCTGGACCGGAAGGTTCCGGTCGACACCGCGATGCGCATCGATGTGGACGGATCGATCGTATTGGCCGAGGTCTGCTATTCGGAACCAGACAACGGCGCCTATGCAACCGGGCTGGTGCTCGATCAAGTCCTTGTGGAAACGCCGGGGCTCTGGTCATTGCATCACGCTCTGCGAACCAGTCATGAACCTGTCGAGAAGGGCGCTACAAGGGAAACCTCCGGCTGACGAGGTTACCGCAAGCGAGACCTGAACGGCCGCGCGCATGTTATCCTTTCCGGTTGATGGCTAGGAAAGCGGTAGTCTTCGGCAGCGGCGGACAGCTCGGCACGGAACTGGTGAGAGAACTCAAGATCCGCGGATATACGGTCTCCGCATTCGAGCGGAAACAGGTCGATATCACCGACCCCGGGCAAGTAGAGAAGAGCATTGCCACGGCGGCCCCGGAGGTGGTGCTGAACGCGGCTGCGTATAACCAGGTTGACATTGCCGAGAGCGAACCTCGGGCTGCCTTCCTGGTAAACGCGCTGGCGGTCCGCAATCTCGCGATTGCCTGCCGGCAGAGCGACGCCCGATTCGTCCACTTCTCCACCGATTACGTCTTTGATGGGAAAGCTGGCCGGCCGTATGGGGAAGACGATCTAACCCGTCCACTCGGAGCCTACGCTGTCTCCAAGCTAGCCGGGGAACTTTACGCCCGGGCCTATCTCGACGATCCGCTGGTGATCCGGACCTCGGGAGTGTTTGGACCCGCCGGCCGGCACACGAACCGCGGCAACTTCATCGAACTTATGCTGCGGCTGGCCGCGGAACGCAAACCCATCCGGGTGGTCGAAGATCACGTTGCGTCCCCCACCTACGCTCCGGCTCTGGCCGCCCGGACCGCCGATCTGCTCGAGAAAGGCGCCGGCGGAATCCTTCACATCGGAGGCGGAGCCCCCATTTCCTGGTACGACTATGCGCGCATGATCTTCCGGCTCGCCGGCCTCAGTCCGGAGTTTCACGCCACCAACGAGCGGGAATACCGCACAGCGGCGCAGCGGCCGAAATACTCGGCCCTCTCAAATTCGAAGATGGAGTCGCTGGGAGTGAAGCCGATGCCGCCGCTCGAAGAGGCGGTCTCAAAATATCTCAGCAATCGTGGCTGAGCGCCCGCGGTCGATTATCTGCCGGGCTTGCTCGCGTAGTAGCCCCGGCGGGCCTGGACTTTCATCCCTTTCCCAGTGGTCTTGATTTTGATACGGCGGAAGGATCCGTCCTTTTCCGCGTTCGTCGGATAGTAGCCCAGTGAATACTGGCTGCGCATCTCCTCCTGGATCTGGGCGAAGATATCCTCGAGCCTGCTCTTCCGCGACACCTCGAAGATGCTGCCGCCGGTCTCCTGCGAGATCTGCTTCATCACGCCGAAGCCGTTGCGGTATTGCTGGTAGCGAGGATCGGCGTAGTAGACCGAATAGACGATGACGTCGCTCCGCTGGGCTGATTCGACCGCCCGGTCCTTGGAAATGGTACTCCCGTAATCCACCCCGTCGGTGATTACCACCATCACCTTCCGCCCGACCTCCCTCTTGAGCATTTCATCGGCGGAGAGGAAGATAGCGTCGTAGAGTACTGTGCCCTTCTGGTTGGAGGTCGGGATGGGGCCGGGCATGACGCCCGCCACTCCGCCCCGCAACCGCAGGTCGTCCAGGGCTTCGCGCAGCAATTGCGGCGAGGCGGTGAGATCCTGCATCAACTCCACGTCCACACCAAAGCTGATGAGGAAGGCGAGGTCCTTCTCAGTAAGAACCTCGGAGAAGAACTTGTACCCGGCATGCTTCTCCACCTCGATCAACTGCTCCTGGCTGCGGCTCACGTCAATGAGCAGTCCGATGGTGAGCGGAAGATCCGTCTCCTGGGCGAAATAGCGGATCTCCTGTTCGACGCCGTCCTCCTCGATAACGAAATCTTCCTTAGTCAGATCGGGAACCAGTCGGCCGCGCTTGTCGCGCACCGAAAACAGGATGTTGACGACATCCACGTCGACCCGGATGGTCGGCATCTCATTGACGTCGGCCGTGAACACGGGGCGTTCGCCGGCTTGCACGGGTTCCGCCTGCTGAGCGGGCTGTTGCCCAAACGCCGATAAGCCCAGCCAGAGTGCAAGAACTGCAGGGATGAGAAATCTCATGTCTTTACAGTGCATTGGATGCACGAGCGTCCCATCCTGTTTCTGTCTTCTCCGGGACACCCGGGGGGGCGGGGGGGTTCGTTTCCAGATCCGATGATTCTACAATGGCATCAAGCGAAGGGGCAGGCGGCTAAGATCGTGCCCTGGATTCCCGTCATGAAAAGAGCCTTGAGTCACTTGCGGCGGTCAGACCCCGTGATGGAGCGCATCATAAGCGAGGTGGGGCCGTACAACATCGAGTACAGCCCGGCTGAATTCTCAACCATCGTGCGCTGTATCGTGTACCAGCAACTGAGCGGCAAGGCCGCCCTCAAGATTTACCAGCGGCTGGAAGGGGCTGTGAACGTGGCCGGCGTGACGCCCGAGTCCGTGCTCCGGCTCGCACCGGAGCGGATGCGCGAGTTCGGCCTTTCCCGCCAGAAGATTGACTACATACGGGATTTCGCTTCCGGATGCGTCTCCGGAGAGCTGGACCTGGCGAGCCTGCGCGACCTTCCCGACGACGCGGTAATGCGGGTCTTGACGGCGCGCCGGGGCATCGGTCCCTGGACAGGGCAGATGTACCTGATCTTCGCCCTCCGGCGTCTGGACGTCCTGCCGGTGGGCGATCTTGGAATTCGCGTGGCCATGCAGCGCGCCTACACGCTTCCGGAACCGCCGAACGCTCCGGCGATGGAGAAGTTGGCCGCGGCCTGGCGGCCATACGCGACGGTCGCCTGCTGGTATCTCTGGCGCAGCCTCGGCGACGGCGCCGGGCTCGATCCGGTGACCGGCTGAACCGGACCTCGGCCTGGAGTAGACTAAACGGGTTGTGAGAATTGTTGCGATCGGCGAGATCCTGTGGGACGTTTTCGAGAGCGGCGAGCACCTTGGCGGCGCCGTCTTCAATTTTGCGGCGCATTGCTCCCAACTGGGGCACGATGTCACCTTCATCAGTGCCGTAGGTGAGGACGGCCGCGGGCGTCGCGCTTTGGAGACGGCGCGTTCGCTGGGCCTGAGCGACCGCTATATCCGGACGGCCGCCGGCGTGTCCACTGGATACGTGACGGTTACCGTGGACGGCCTCGGCCAGCCGGCTTACGTCATCCACCGGCCGGCCGCCTATGATTTCGCCGAACTCACCGCTATGGATCTGACGGCTCTGGCCCGTTCAGATCCCGACTGGGTTTGCTACGGAACGTTGTATCAAATAGCGCAGCGGGGCAGAGTCCTCACGGGAGCGGTGTCGGAATCCTGTCCGGACGCCAGGCGCTTCTATGACGTCAACCTGCGGCGCGATTCGTACACCCCGGAACTGGTGCAGTCGCTGCTCGAGGCGTCCGACGTGGTGAAAATGAATGAGGACGAGATGAAAGATCTCGGCGAAATGCTCGGCCTTGCGGGCGGTTCCGTTGAGGATTTCTGCCGGTGCAACGCGGAGCGCTTCGGCTGGGAGGCCGTGTGCGTGACGCAGGGAGCGGCAGGGAGTTCGGTGCTGGCGGGCGGCGCCTTCGCCTCGGTTTCCGGCGTGACGGTGAAGGTTGCCGATACCGTCGGCGCCGGCGACGCCTATTCGGCGGCGTTTCTCCACGGGCTCGACGCCGGCTGGCCTCCCGAAGAGATCGCGAGTTTCGCAAATCGATCCGGCGCTCTCGTGGCCAGCCGGGACGGCGCGGTTCCAAGATGGAGCGTCGAAGACCTTTGAGCCATCGCTGAACCGCAGACCACCCCGCGAAGCCCTATTCCAGCACGACGATTTCGAAGTCGCGCAGCTCCGGGACCTCGATGAGCACCGATCCGTCGGCCGCGGTCCGCGCCGCCACCGTTTCACCCGAACGCAGCAGGCGCGCCGAACGGACGCCAGCGCCGGAGCGGTACCGGATGGTGACACCACGCATTGGCGAGGGAGCATGGAAGGCGGTCCCCAACTGCCCGGAATGATTCGCCAAGCCGATCCATTCGAAGGAACCGTCAATCGCCTGCTGGTGCGCGACCTCCACCAGCGGGGAGGCGTCCAATTCCACCGGCGGCCGGTATTCGAGGATATTCCGGACGGCGGCGGCGACCAGCGCAAGGTGGCCGTGGTGACTGCGGTGCTCGTACATCGCCCCCACTCCCCAGGGGAGGTAGGCGAAGCGGCCCTCGCCGTAATCGTTTACAATCAGGCCCGGGATTCGAGTCACATCGGTGTAGTAGCACTTCTCCGGCGGGCCGTACATGGCCTGCGGTATTAAGCCGAGATGGCTGCCGGCGCCGGATTCGGGCTGGAACTCCAGGAAGTCGGTCCACAGATAGAGGATATCGAGGTCATCGAATTCGCTGGGCCTGGCGAGAGCCGCTTTGTCTTCGGGAAAAACGCGGAGGTACATCCCGTGAGCCTTCTCGTGGACTTTGAACTCCGGACGCACCCCGGCCGAATTCAGGCGAAACCTCTCCATCGGATTTCCGATTTCGTCCCGTGTGGAAGTGGCCCCGGTGGCGAGCACCTTGCCGCCCGCTTTCACGTAGGCGTCGATCCGCTCGCAGGCGGCGTCGCTGAGCCTGGCAGCGCCGGCCAGCACCACGAGGTTGTAGTCTTCGAGGGGCCGGGGCGTGTCATCCGCGGCGACGCGCCGGGCCTCCATCATGTCGAAGGTGAGGTGGTTGGCGGCGAGGATGCGCAGCAGCCCGCGAAATTCCTGGTTCGAGTCTCCTCTTACCAGCAGCAGATCGGCCGGGGAACGGAGCTTCTGGAAATAGCGCTCGTTCCGCGCGTGGAAGTTATAAATATCTTTCACCACATGCAGCGCGGCGCGGTCGTCCTGGTTGTCGAGGCGTCCGATCATGTAGAAGTCCAGGATGCCGCCCGAGAGTATATTTTCGATCAGCCGCATGCCGGTGAGGTGCGGCGAAACCGAGGAGTGGCGGAACGGAATATCGACGAAATGCACGGCGGTGTTTGCCACCTGCTTGCCGCGGTAGGAGCCGAGTCCGCGTTTGACGTTATCGGTCGAGTGATAATTGAAGGCCGGGCGCTCGTCCCAGATGTGAGAGCCGGACTCGCGGCGGATGAGGTCGACGCCGGCATCGGTGTAGGTGCAGATGGCGATGCCGGGGCGCTTCTCCTTAATGAAGTCGTGGACCCGGTAGAACAGTTCGTCCGAGGTGACGCGCCGGAACTCCTGATACTGGCGGAAGACCGGATCATTGGAGTCCTCCTTCGTCGGGACATTCAGGCCGTTTGACCACTCGCGGAAGCGGCGCTTGCAGGCGTCGGATTGGCAGATGCCGTGATAGTTGCGGCTGTAGTCGCGCGTCTGGTAGCCGATCATATTGAAGAAGATTCCGTCGAGCGGATACTTCCTGATCGCTTCACCGAGAATCTCGAACAGGTACTCCTGTTGGTAGCCGCCATTCACACAAGTGTGGACCTGGCCGTTGTAATTCACTTCACCCCCCGCCACGGGACGGTAGAGCCACTCCGGTTTCCGGGCCGCGAACTGTTCGTTGATCTTCGAGAAATCGAAACGGCCGATGACGCGGATGCCTTCCTCGTGCAAACGTTGGACCACCTCCCCGATCATGTCGAACTTGAGATTGGGGTTGCGATAGTGAAATTCAAGCTCCGTGGGATAGTTCGCGACGATTCCGCCGACGTTGATGAGCACGGTGTTCGCACCATGCGCCTTCGCTTCGCGAACATAGACCTCGACGTCGAAATCGCGCGCGTCAATCTCGCGAAGGTTGGTTTGAATCAGCCGGACAGGTTCACTCAGCCACCATGGATCAGCCGCCGGCGCGGGGACGGCCAGCCCGGTGGAGAAGAGGAAAAGCATGAGGGCGGAAAGAGGTAATCTGAATCGCAACATGGCGAATAGATTCTATCAAGAAGCGCTCGGGACGGCTGGTCTGGCCGGTTGGAGGCGAAGGAGAGGGAAGCGGTCTGTCCTAGCCCGCCGGGCGGCATGGGACTCTCCTCCAGTCTCGACGTTGCGTAATGCCCTGAGCGATTTGGCTCGTCTGCGGGAATTCGCGCTTCAGTGCGCCAGCCGGCAACTGCCGCAGCACTTCTCCGGATTCTTCCGGTAAATCGGACAAAGTCGCTTTTCTCGCTTGGCTTGCCCGGTTTTCGGCTTGCGTTTCTTGCCGCCAGCGGAGACGCTGGAAGCTCTTCGTGCAGCCATGGCGGTTCCACCTGGAGCACTCCAGTTGCCAAATGAACAGGGCGGCTCGCCGTGCCGGTTGAACAACTGGTCCGCTAATCCGAAGTTCCCCCTGGCAATGCGCGGTAAACGACTGACATTGTGAGGATTACCGC